>CAYZPA010000015.1:0-88101 GCA_964479855.1 uncultured Pirellulaceae bacterium | reverse complement strand
TTCAATTCCTTGCTACCCGTTTCGTTAGCGGCGAAGAACCCGGTCTGCGATTGAGATTCGCGAATCGCTCGAGAGTAAACCGGGAACTCCATTTGCATGGCATCGCTTTCGATGTCCGTTCGAGCTTTAACAACGATGGAGGCCGAACCACTGGAGCGAACTTTCACGGGCCAATCGAAGCGAAATTGCTCTCCCGCTTTAATTCGATGGGTCGCGGTAAGAACCCGATTGCCTTTTCCGTCCGATTTAGTGTCTTGCCCTGCGATCGTGCCCGCATCGAAAATTGATTCGGGAATAATCAACTCGGCAAAGACTGTTTTATCTGCATTCAGATCGTTGTGCACATTTGCACTAAGAACCACCTCGTCACCCTCGATAAAAAACCGGGGCGATTGCAATCTGACCAACAGATTTTTTTTGGTTTTGACTTCACAAACCGCTTCGCCAACTTGCGTCTTGTCACCTGTTGCAAGGAACCCCTGAATGCGCCAGGTCGTCAATGATTCGGGGAATTTAATTTCAGTTTTTGCAGCACCATTTTCGTCAAGCATCAGATTCGGTAGCCAGATCGCACTGTCGGCGAAATTTGATCGCACTTCTGGTTCTTTAAGCTGCTTGTCAAAATAGCCCTCCGTCGACGCATTCACTCCGCCAGCGCGTGAACTTGTCGAACTACTGCTCGAAACGGCTGGATCGCCTCCACTTGGAGCCCCTCCTCCCAGCCCTCCAGCTGTGGGCTCTGACCCATCTTCCAAATGGAATTCCGGACACGTGAACCGGCCCGAGACTTCGAACAATTGCGAACCCAACGTCGAGGTAACTCCGTCGTTCCAGTATTGCGTTCGCCGTTCTGCAACGAGCGACTTTGGCGGATGCGTGGATTCCGGTTGAATATAGGTCAGTGATTTGTCGTATCCTCGAAGTGCCAACGAACCTGAGACCGGATTTCCGTCCGCATCGGTGACCTTGATGTTGACACTGCCCGTTTGACCCGGTTTGTAGACTTTTCGGTCCAGACCTAGCTCGATCGCCAGCATGTCGTCAACGGGAGGAACGTAGATTTCGCATTCTTCATTGAAGACTTCACCGTTATGAACAAGAGTCGCCTCGATGAAAAAGTTTGGAACATGATGCGGTTCAATGGTAATCTCGATGACTTTACTGTGCGATGGCACATCGACAAAACTGCTGTTGTCCATTGAGTCCCATAGCATGAGTCGAGCGTTTGGTTGCGATGTATTGATCAACAATCGCGCCGTATCGCCAACCTTGTACATTCGTTTGTCCGGAGTGATTTCCAGTCCGCCAAAACGATATTTTTTTCCGTCGAACTTGGGACCATGACACCAAATGGTTTTTTCAACTGTAACCGAGTCCTGTTCACCGTTGGCGGATTTGAATTTCAATCGGTATAGGCCCTCCTTCGGCAAATCAAATGCGACCGTGGCCTTTCCCAGTTGATCCGTTTTGATATTTAATTTTTGGACGACGTTTTTCTCATAAACTGAACTCTCGGACGTGTCCGTGCTCGACGACACCTGATACAGCGTAAGGACGCCCGTTGTTGGCACGCCAAATCCGTTTGCCGTTCGCGTATTGATGTTTACCGTCGCTTTGTCGCCTGATTGATACCAACCTCGATCCAGATTCAGAAAGGCAAAGAAAGGTTGCGGTGCAATGACGATTTGTCCCGTACCTTTGATGCTGCGGCGACTATCGTCGGTTACGTCGGCGATAACTTCTATGCGATGAGATGAATCTTGACTGAACTCGGAAGTGTCGACAATGATCTCAGCAACGCCCTCCCGACTCAATTGAGCAGTTCCTTTCGCGACCAGTTCGCCGGGCGGTTTATCGTAGTACCATCGCCAACTGACTTCGTGATCATCGCTGTCTGCCGCTTTCGTCTGGTCACCCAACCATGGGTACAGCCACGAATAATCACCAAACCCGGCACCGTATAGCCAGTCCCATTTTGTTGGCGGGGAGTATTGACTTGAATGCTTCCAACGCAGTACACGATATTGAACGTTGCCCCTTGAAACGGGCTCACCTGTGTAATACTCGGCTTTGATGAAAGCCTTGGACGGCGTTCCAAGTTGCACTGATTCGGCAGACGGTTCTACAGAAACTTTGAATTCTGGTTTCTTGTATTCTTCGATTCGGAATTCGCCAGCTATCTTTGGACGACGATCGCCGGTTCGTTCAACCTTCAAACGATACTGGCCCAAAGGTACTTCTTTATTGAGGCGAAACGATCCTGATACGCTTCCGGATTTGTCGGTCGCAAGATTGAAGGTTTTGATCCAGTCACCATAATTTGGACCCTCAACGTGAACCAGCACCTCGGCTCCTGCTTTAGCCGGCAAGTACTTTCGATTCAGAATTTCACGTGACCAAGCCCGAAAATTGATCTCGTCACCAGGCCGATACAGCGGTCGGTCGGTAATCGCAAACTCCGAGTGCTCTACTGTTTCTTGGTAGGGTTTGCCGATGCCGTCGACTCCAGCAAACGCGATGTCGCCATTATCTGTTTCCAAAAGACAGAATGTATCGTGTTTGTCCTCGAAAAACATAACGCCGTTTGCATTGGTCGACGCGGTCTTCCAGGAGTGACGTTCTCCAGAGTTGACCATGCTAAATTGCTGGTCGGCGAGCGGCTTTCCCGATTGAGAATCAAGGAACCAAAGCATGACTTTTTCAGTCAATTGCTTTTGGATGATGGTCACGCCTGAAACGACGACAAGGCCTCGCGAACATCGTTTTGATCCGGGAACTCGAGCCTCAACGATGTAAGTGCCTGCTTCGCTTAATGGCGCCTGAGTCGCATGGGATTCTACCAAATCGGTATTGGGTACCGGTTCAACCCACTGCGCGTACTTTTTGTGGCTAACAAAAGGCTGTAGCTCTTCACTGTCGTCTTCCCATTGATGGAAAATGTCATAGCCAAGGTAGGCAATGTCATACCAATGGCCAGACTTTTCACGATCGATTACGTATCCCTTGAGATCAACTTTGCGAGCAGTAAATTCGATTTTTGAAGTATTACGAGCTGCGAACCAAAGCGTCGGTTTGAAGCCCGAAGAATAGACGCCAGTATCACCCAGCAAGACATCAGAGCTATTGATCGTTTTGATCTGAAGCTTCGCAACTTTGGCACGTTTGTTTTTCCCAAAGTCGTTTACGATTCGACGATAGAGCTCTTTGGCTTTTGAATACTGTCGGCGATTCTGGTGGTACTGGGCTCGTCGATAAATGGCTTCGCCAGCCATTCCGCTTTCCGGGTACATCGTTTCAATCCGACGCCATATCGAAACAGGACTTTCCGATTCGGGCAAAGTGATGACGCGTAACTTGTAATTGACAATCAATCGCGATTCATTGTCGTCCAGTTTTCGCAATGGCTTTAAATTTGCGTCGTCGTGACGTTCACCAAAGGTTGGGCGATTGGCATATTGGTAGTAGAAAACTGCAGCATTCCATGCAGGATCGTTAATTGGCCCGTACAGCCGACGATTGATGTCAGCGAGATGTAGAAGCGCCCGCGCCGTGTGTTTTTTCGATTTGGTGTGGTCAAAGACCTCAATCTCTTTAAGCAGAAACAGTATTTTTCTTGCGCGGGTAAGTTCCGATTTGTAATGCGGTGGCAGCGATAAAAACATCGGTCCTTTGTCGCTGTTTTCCGGAATCCCTTTCCCGTAGCGATAGTATCGGTTACTCGAATCATCATCAGATCGAACCCCGTCAAACCACCAGTCGATCCGGTCGTAGCCTGAGTACCAACCTCCGTAATGCAGAGGACGAATATTGTCTGGATCGAGAACTCTTAGCATTTCGAAGTTGAGTGAAATCGTTTCTTCATCCAACCGCTCCTGAAACGCTTCTCCTTCGTTCGGATTATATTTTTCACGGATCGCGACCAACAAATCGCGCGACACTTCAAGATGTGCGATGTAGCTCAACAGATTGTCAAGCTCTGTAGATCGTTTAGGCCAGTAATAGTAGTCCGACCATATTTTAAGCTTTTGCGACTTTCTAAACTGAACGGCTCGACCTAACGCGTCGTTCCAATCTTCGAGTGCTAACGAACAGGCAATTGTTCGACTCGCGATGTGCCGCTTGGTCTGGCTGTCAGAATCCGTGATCGAATCATAGAGCGTTCTTGCTTGTGACCACTTCTGTTGATCGAAGGCATCGTCCGCTTGTTGAACGCCTTCGCGAGAGCTGGACGACTGAGCAATCGTCGCTGCCGAGAGAACCGCGTTTCGAAAATTGTGACACGTCAGCAGTTGCGAAACGAAACACAAAAACGCCAATGCGACCAGGACTCTGGGTTGGATCCTTGGCATAGCAACATCATCCTTATTGCAAACGTCTGCTCGCATGCCCCTCTATCCGATGCAGACTTTGAATTCTGAGAATACATCAAATCAACAAGCTTGTCACGCTTTGCTTTAACTTCTGACTAGGCTCATAAGCAAACTCACAAGTCTCCTCACGCGACAGGAGTTCAATCCAGAGGGATGCAGACGCAAACTGTTGGTGAATGTTTTTGGAGTCGTCGGTTTGTCGGCGACGAAAGACGGCTGCCTTTTTCCTTGCGAAGCGCGTTCATCAAACGCGAGCGATTGTGCCAACCCAGATCGTGGCACGTCCGTTGCTGTTTATTGGTCCACAGAAAGCCTTTTGGCTCAAAATCCCGCAAAAACACGGCTTTCCACGCCCCCCACTGGACCCAAAGAAAGTAAGCCATGATCAAACTGATGACGATGTGTCGCAATGTCGCGACAGTCTCTGTGTTTTCGTTTGCAATGTCGTTGCTCTCTCAATCCGCTTCTGCCCAAGAGTTGTTGGGCTCGTATTCAGCACCGGAATCTCAATCGGTTTTGGACTATCCAGACCGTTCCGATGTGCCAAACGATCTGAATGTCTTGGCACGTGGGCCGCTGCACGAAGCTTTCGCATCGGCGCATCAAGCCGATCCACAACCTTCGGCTCTGGTCTTCAAAACGCCACCCGAATTGATCGACGAACTTCCACCAGAGTACAAACCGGACGGCAACAATGTTCAGTGGATTTCCGGATACTGGGCGTGGGACGATGCGCAATCTGACTTCATTTGGATCAGTGGAATCTGGCGCGATGTGCCACCGAACAGAAGCTGGATACCCGGTTACTGGGATGCTGAAGGAAACGGATACCGTTGGGTATCGGGAATCTGGATGCAAGAGACGCAAATGGAACTCGGCTATCTTCCCGAGCCTCCCGCATCGATCGATCAAGGGCCTTCAACGACTGCTCCGGGCGAGGAATATTTTTATGTGCCCGGCAACTGGGCTCATCGGGACGGCAACTATCGCTGGCTTGCCGGTCACTGGCAACCGGTCGTAAAGAACTGGATCTGGATTCCTGCTCGCTATATTTGGACACCCAATGGCTGCATTTATCAGGCTGGCTATTGGGACTACGAGATTCAAAGTCGCGGCACATGCTTCGCCCCCGTGCAGTTCACTCAGCCCGTATACCTCGCGAACAACTATAGCTATCGCCCATCTTTCGCAATCAATCTGAACGTTGATTTCATGACGCACCTGTTCGTTCGGCCGCGCTGTGGTCACTACTTCTATGGTGATTGGTACGCATCGAACTTCAACAATGTCAGCTACCGACCTTGGGTTTCTTTTAGCAGTCACTTTCGAAATTACGATCCTCTTTTGGCGTACTACCGTTGTCGGCGTTCATCGTTCGACAGCCGTTACAACGTGGTACAGTACCTGAATCGTCAGCACAATTTTTATGTCAACAACCGCGACTATCGCCCACGCCCGACGTATCAGTCACAACGCAGACACGCCAACAGTATCAAGCATCTTCACGTCTCGGGTTCGAAGGGGAATCGAAGGCTGCATGAGGACTACCTTCGCAAGTCCAGCTACGTTCGCACCTACAGTGATTTGCGAAAGCACGATGATCGACGACGCGGGCAAACTGTCGATGCTCGAAATCGTGGCAAGCAACAAGCTAAATCCAGAAAGCATCACAAGGTCGCGGGCAATGAATTGCGTGACACGCGTCGCCATGTTGAGCAACTTTCGAATCTTCAACGCCAGCGAAAACAACAGGAACGTTTTGGGAAACAAACTGCCGCTCGCAAGAGAGGTGGCAATGTCAAAACGCAGAACCTTTCACCATCTCGCCAGCGCGATCAGGAGCAACTGCGACGGGCAAGGGAAACGGCGAGTCGGGTTGCAATGGATGCCAATCGTCGACGACGACAAGTTGCTCAATCGATATCCCGGAATCCGGCATTTTCTGGGCGGGCTGGGATCTGAATAAGCAGCGTACGAATGAAGGAGAACGTCGCGATCAGTCGACACGTGGTGCTCAACAGGAAGAGGGACGCCTTGCGGGTCAGCTACCATCGGCACGCCAGCAAAGTGGTCGAGATTTAGCGCGCAGAGTAGCTCAACGAGATCAAGAGCGTCGAACTCAAATCGACCGAACACGCCGTTCTCAGGAGGATCAGGCTCGACGGGCGCAGCAGGAACAGACGCGTCGGTCTCGGCAAGACCAGGTACGTCGAGCCCAACAGGCAAATACACGCCGCGTTCAGGAACAGGCTCGAAAAGCGGCTCAACAGTCGCAACGGGACGCCGCAAGAAGAGCACGCCAAAAATCTCATCAGGATCAGGCTCGGCGGGTCCAGCAGGATAAGTTGCGTCGGACGCAACAGGACAATGCCCGCCGCGCTCAGGAACAGGTTCGGCGCATCCAGCAACAAAAGCAACCGAAACGCATCTCTGGTTCAAGCAACACGAGCGGCAAGATGCGAATGCAAAACATTCCATCGAGACAACAACATGAACAAGCGGCTCGCCAAGCCCAACAGGAACTCGCTCGAAAAGCGGCTCAACGGTCGCAACGGGACGCCGCGAGAAGAGCACAGCAAAAATCCCAACAGGATCAAGCTCGGCGGGCACAGCAAGATCAAGCCCATCGGGCTCAGCAGGCGCAGGCACGTCGGGCTCAGCAAGAGCGATCACGACAACAAGCTGCTCAGCGGTCCAAACAACAGCAGTCCCAACGTGACGCGGCCAACCGCGCAAAAGCGAGTAGCCAAAAATCAGCTCAGCGAAATCGGAATCCGCCTCCCCAGCAAAGCAGAGCGAGCCGACTTCGCAATCGATCCAAATCGAAAAAGTAGCGTAGCTTCCAAACGAAGTCTTTCTGCTCAAGCATCGCGTCCTGGTCGCGTGAAATGCAATTGAGACGTCGACGATCGAGTTCATCGAAACGCACGAGAAAGTTGAGTTCAATCTTGGTAAAAAGACAACGCAACCCGCGAAGCAATTTGCATTTGAGGTCGCCGAGGCGGCTACCGGATTTGCCGCTGTTTCGGGCTAGTGGTGAAATGAATGGAGTTAAAGTTGAACATTGTTTAACGCTTTTTGACGAGTCAAAACCAGTTTCCAGCTTCTCCCTTCAACCTCCATCAAAACCGATTGTTTGACAAATCCAGCATTAGTCCGTTTTCAACTTCTCAACAATTCCGGTTGCGATTGTGCTACCGCTGAAAGGGCGCAGGAAAGCCACAACGTTTCCGTCTTTACCTCCAAACCAAACGATCGGAGTCCGTTGAAACGTAAGTGCATCGGGTTGAAGATCCGTCTGGTGAACAACGACACCATCAGGAACCTTAAGCTTCATACCTTTCGAAACGATCGCGTGTACCTCGACGCCACATTTGACACTTTCTTCAAGAGCGGTATCGTCGAACATGTGAGGACCACCTGTCGAAATCACAAAAACCTTGCCGCTCAGATCAGGTAGAGGTGGAGTCATCTTGATCTTTTCGAAATCATCAAGGGTTAGCAATGGCGGCTGGCGAATAAGGTATCGACCGAAGTACTCTTCATTGGTTTCGGCTTTGCCAAATTCGTAGACAGCCTTGAATCGTGGATCATCGCGAATCGTGTCAAACGCTTTGTTGTTATCAAACGCGTCGTAGAGAACTCCACCCACCGATTGCAGTTCTTCAAGAATATCCAAAGCTTCATCTTTTTTGCCAAGCTTTATTTTGACTGCGGCACACTTGATAAACGTCATTCCAATTTTTTCGAGGTCATGTGGGTGCGGACGTTCCGACGATGTGATGTATTTTTTTGCAGTCGCAAGGTGCTTTGGAATGTCGGCTTCATCGTAGTCGTTAAAGCTGGTTGCGGTTGATTCAAAAGCCTGCCAACCCGGCGGAAACATTAGTCGTTTCGGGTTGAACTGCGGGAAGACTGATGCAACAGGAGGTCGCGGTGGAGGAGCGATTACTTGAATCTTCTTTGAAAAGACTACCGTTCCATCAGGGCCACTGCTGTTGGAATAGATAACGATCTCGCAGTCGTCTTTTTCTGAAAGTCCCGGCACAAACACATCGCCCTCAAATCGCAGGCGTCCACTTTTGGTCCACTCACCATCCATCAAAATTGGAATGCCGCGTCCCTTGGCCACAAATTCGGCTTGGACAATCTCTTCGAGTATTTTCTTTCCCTCGGGTGTCGCAGGTTTCTCGAAAACCAACACCAATTCGTGGTCGCCACGTTGAACTTTCCATGCCGTATTGCTCTTCTTACAAGGTCCGAACCTGGCCGATTTAAGTTTCAGCGACGGGTGCAGGGTTCGTGAAAGAAGTTCCTTTTGACCAACGGGTGCGTTCTGGCTTTCGCTGGAACTGGTCGCCTTTTTCGCCCCTTCCGAGCCGCAACCGAGAGAAAAGATTAGCAGAAAAACCGGAAGAGTTTGCAGGAGATTTGAATTCATGTCTTTGGCGTGGGGAGTAATGTCGTTCAAAAAACAATGACTACACAATCGTTGGTGCCAACAAAATATAACACGAAAACCAGCCGCTGTTAGATGTTGAGCAAGCATGTGCTTGTGTGTTGCAGAGCGGATACGCGGTTGGTGTCGCCTACGCCTTCCGACGCCACGATTTGATCCATCGCTTCTACAGCAAACGATTCGAATAGAATTCTGTTGGAGATGGGACGCCAATGCTGTCGCTGGATTTTTAGGAATATGGTATCCAATAGATCATGGGCTAGTCCAAAGCATTCGAACGCCTGCATGTTTCATCCGCTGAGTAAGCATTAACGAAGTGGGCGAGATCTGTAATACAAGCGACTTGAAAGCGCAACTGGAGAAATGGCTGTCTTCGTCGGCTAGCAATGCGGAAGTCCTGAAATTGGAAAGCGTGGCTGAGGATCCTTCAGAAAGACTCATATTGGCTTTGATTCCTCGAATGTTTTGCTTTGCGGGAGTCAGCCAAGGAATGTGCAGATTGGTCAACTATTTCAAAAAAGTGCTTCCGAAAGAAAAAAACGGACGAGTTGCCTTGGATCCTGAGGACTATTTTGGAAGTCAAGCTGACCCATTGGTGGAAAGGCTTTCAGGACCTACCAAGCCTGACGAAGTACTACGCGTCAAATGAAAACTCTCTTGCCGTCGCCAATAAGGCGATGAACGTGCGTCGACAGATCCTTACAGGGGTGGTCACGCGAGTGCGTTTTTGTTCAAGAACTCGACGAAAATGTACTTGCTGATTCTAACATTGATGCTGGACCTCTTCGCGTTCCTCAGCATCTGCGTGAATCCGAAATGCTGCTGAGGCATTTCACTCTTAACGCTGGTTGGCAGTTGCCGAATTCCGCCAAAGATTGGTCGACTTACAGAGCAGATCTAAAGCCTGAAAATTTTGGGACGTTTTTTTGAAAATATCGCGATGAGTTTCAATATTTGCCTTCGAACAGCGAACTCCTGTTTACTTTTCATCTGGAGATTGGTTTGAGCATTCATGAAAATCAACGAGCGCTTCAACGGAAAAATGTATTCGGAATTCCCGGTATATTCATATCAGGGATCGTTTGGCTAGTCGCTGGTCTTACTTGTTTTTTTCTTACGGAAAACACCGCGATAGCCGTGCTGTTTGTTGGTGGTATGGCGATTTATCCACTCTCTGCTTTGATTTGCCATCGACAGGTATCGCAGGAGTCGACGGAATCAAAAAACCCACTCGATCTTTTAGCTCTCGAATCGACTGCTCTACTATTTGCAGGTTTGTTCCTCGCCTACATCGGACGTGCTCAATCTCCTGGCTATTTCTTCAATACGATGTTGGTGGTCATTGGTGTTCGATACTTAGTGTTTCAAACGGTTTATGGGCTGAAGCATTATTGGGTCTTGGGTTTGTTGCTCATCTATACAGGGCTTGCTCTCTTTATTTTCCAAAACACTTGGCTGCCATCTGCAGCACTAGCTGGCGCGGCCATAGAAATTGGAACCTCAGCCTATATGTGGTTCACTCTCAAGGAAATGGTGCAGTTTGAATAGATATCAGCGGCTTAACGCGAGCTATCTTTCGGGCTCGCCTGCCGCTTGGCTAACACTCAGTTGCCTGTTTTACGTGAGAACAATTGAGACTTTTTACACCAAATCGGACATCCCCGTGAATGATGCATTTTCGATCTTTGGCATCGCAAACGTTACTTCGCAAAATCCTGATTCGCGCTCAATCTTGCTCAGGATTCGCGGTTGATGGATCGAGGTTCTTCAACGTACGGCAAATTCGAACGCCGGTTGAAGCAAGATGTCCTTCTGGCGGCTGTGAGTAGCGATTTGAAGAACGAATGTAGATCGGAAGATCGTAATAGGCACCGCCTCGTAGCTCCCGGCTTTTGGATGTGACAGCACCATCACAACGTGGAAAGTCCTGCGCTCCGTCTTTCAATCGGGCGAAAGGCTCGTGCAGGTCGATACACCACTCCATGGCATTTCCGTGCATGTCAAAGAGCCCCCATTGGTTCGGCTTCAGAAGCCCAACGTCCCTCGGAGTTGCCGTGTTCTTTTGATACCAGGCGTACTTGTCCAAAAGATGCTCCGAATCTCCATGTGTCCGATCGGTGTGTGTGCCGGCGCGGCAAGCGTATTCCCATTCAGCCTGAGTTGGCAAACGATAGCCCGACAATTCCCAAAACTTCGGCTTCGTTTTCATACCAATGCGGTATCCACCTTTCTGGTTGGGGACATAGCACCACTGGCTTTCCGGAATCCCCTCGCGCTGGCTCAACCAGTTGCAGTAATGAGCGGCTTCAATCCACGAAACGTTGATGACAGGCCGATCAGGATGACTCTGTTTGTCAGAACTGAATTTCTCGGGAGAAATGACGTTCGAAGACGGATCATCAAGAAAAGCGTTCCATTGTTTTACAGTCACTTCGAAAGCGCCAATGGCAAATACGCGACTGATATTTCGTTTGTGTACGTAGGCATAATCAAACTGGCTTTGAGCGTCATTGACTCCGCCCATGATGAACGATCCAGCTTCAAGCCGAATCATCATCTGACCTTCGCCGGTAAAGTAAAAGTTCCTTTTCTGATTGAGGATTTCCGCGACCTGCCGGTTGGCGAACTCGTCGCGGTCCTTGCCAGCACGAATTTCCTGCATCTGTTTGATTTCGGTCTGTCTTTGATCCTTTCGAAGTTTTGTTTCCGTTTGCACCAACGCTTCGCCGATCTGTTCGCGCCCGATTTTTCGCAATAGCCACTGCGCCGATGCAGCTATCTCTGCGGTTTTGGCATCCTTCAACAAGTCAGTCACGCGCGAAACCAATCGGTTCGACTCAGATTCATTGAACGACGCTATCGGAAATTCTCCAATCGCGAGCATTGCAAACTGAAGCATTGAATCGGAAGTCTTTGAACACAGTTTTTCAAGAAGCGGTTTTGGCGAGGAGCCTCGATTCCAAATTCCATGAATGACCAGATTTCGAACGGTTGGATCGGTGCCGATTTTTTCGACCAACGGCCAAACATCAGCAAATTGGCCTAACTGATAGAGTGTCACGGCTGCATTGGCCTGATTTCTCGCAAGGCGAGACCTGATTTCGGCATCGGTGCCCAGCGCCGGGATTTCCCTGGCGATCGTTTGTCTCGCCATTTCGATCACGACGTCCGACTCGCTTTCCAAAGCTCGAAACACAAGCGGGAATTGTCGTTGGTCACAATCGACCAACAGTGCATATAGGGTTTTCGGAGAACTGGATGCATAGTCCACCAATGACTCCGTCGCAAATAATCGTTGTTGCTGTTCACGTTCCTCGTCAAGAAAAATGTCGCGAAGATAAGGTGTGATTTTGGATGCAACTGGACTCAACGCGTTGCGAAGTGGCGAAAGATCGGAAGGGTACAATTGAGTGAGTTGTTCGGCAACAAACTTTCGAAGATTGGAGTCCTCCCAGACTTCATGCTTCGCATCAAGCTGCGCCATCGCACAGGCGACTTGCAATCGAGATTGTGCTGCAGCCGAATTGTCGTTGAGCATGTCGACAAGCCTGTCAGTCAATTCAATATTTGATTTTCCAGGTGAACCGTTGAGAGAATCGCAAACGGGTTGCAGACGATCGGCGCTGATCACTGGAATTTGATCCAGTAGATAGCTTCTGCATTCGGGTGAGTCAGATGCGAGAGCCATCGCTGCGTGGAGTTTCTCGCGTGATTTCGTGGGATTGTTGTTAAAAGCGGCTGTCAACTTCGTCGAAGCGGAACGATAAGATTCAAGTTTTGCGACGGCATCGCGGACTTGCGAAGTGTCGGCCAAAAGTACATTGTCGACCAGCTGGTCTGCGTTTCGTTCCTGAATGGAATTGCTCAAGCCAACTCCGGCCAGAGCCAAAGCTGCCATGACAGCGAGCGAAATAGCAAGGAATCTCCCATGCGATTTGGCGGCGCTTTTCATGACCGCTTTTTCATTCTCATTCCACTGAGCTTTAGGGGTCAGCAATCGAATTCTGAAGTGCTCCGGGATAGATGGTAAGTATCGGCTTTCTGGTTTCGCACTCCAAAACGCTGCACGTTCGGCTAACAAAAGTTCCGCTCGTCCGCGTCGGGTTTCGCGTTGTTTCCGATTCAGCCACTTCCGCAATGCGGTCACGAGATAGTCATGAGAAAGGCGAAAATATTTTTTGGCAGGATCAAGCGACGCGACGGACTCCATGTTTTCAGAATCGAGGTCAATTCCCGAGGGGTCTGTGCGGGCGATCAGTCGCATTTCGTTGTCCAAAACCCGAATCAGTTCTTCGAATTGTTTGCGATCGCTGTAACCTGAATCATGAAATAGCTGGTCGTAGGACTTCATTTGAATGTTGATCGTCGTGCTCGAGTCAGGCAGGAGAGACTTCAATACTCGGCGTGCGGCGATTTGATGAAGACGAATCTTTGGATTCGCATTCGGTCCGAAACTTTCATCCAGGAAACTGACGCCAATCCCTTCAGTGCCTCCGATCTTGTTGAATGAGTCAAGGGTCCATGACTTGTTCTTCATCATTTCGGCATAGAGTGCCAATCGGACACAAATGAGCTTACCGTCCTCGGCCAGATTCTGAACGGTCTTGTCGACAAACCCAAGATTGTCCGGTTCCAGTTCTTCGCCAGACGACAAGGCACCAAAAGCACGGCCAAATGCGATCAGGACTTTCTTTGCGTGTCGCGGTGGAAAAAGGTCGACCGCGGCAAAGTTCTTCCCCTGAACCAGATCGATTTCCAAATCGTTGAGTAAACGGGTGACGGACATCCAGAAATCTGACCGAACCATGAGGATAGCTTGAACCCGTTCGCCATCGCATTGACGCAACGCATTTATCAGTTCGCGTCCTTCCCCTGGTTCGTGAGAGTGAAGCCACCTTTCGAATTGATCAAGGATCAAAACGACTTTGCATCCCGGCGGTACACCTTGTCCAAGCCGAATGGAAGCAACGGCGTCGCTTAAGCCAAGTTCAGAATCCAGTTGAGGAAAGGATTTGTGCAGCCTGTTGAGGATTCGTTGTTCTGTAAATTCAGCCGAAGATTCGACGACGACAGGAGTGATCGACTTCGACAACCTCGGAATCAACCCAGCGTTGACAAAAGAAGACTTGCCGCAACCCGAAGGTCCATAAATCATGCCGACGGAAAATGATTCATCGACATCCGTCGCTTCGATTCTTTTCTTCCAAAAACGCAAACTATTGGGAAGCCCATCACGATCTTTTGGCCCCGGCAGAAGCTCCAGGAAAAAGTCTGCATCTTGAGCGTCAAAGGGCCTTAAGCCTTTGGGAATCACATTAACCGACTGGCTGTCAGTATCAGTATCCCGCTGGGGAAATGGTGCGGTTTCAGGCTCTGACAGATCGCGCGCTGAACTCTGTCCATGATCCGTTGCGGTTTCCAAAAGGCCTGGACGAGTGCCGGATGCCTTTCGTGAACTTCGATTGGAGGTCTTGAAGCGGTCCGGATCGTCGACGCTCGATTCATGTTGGCGCATGAAGATTCGAATGTCTTCGGCCAGGTCATGGGCTGACCAATATCGGTCGTTGGCACGTTTGGCTAACGCCTTCTGGCAAATTCGATCAATCTCTTTGGGGATTTGCTCGTCATGTTGTCGAAGAGGTCGGGGCTCATGAAACTCAATTTGTTCGAGCAAGTCGGATCTGGTCTCAGCGCGAAACGGACGCTTTCCAGATGCAAGCTGATAGAAAACCGCACCAAGGGAGAAGATGTCGCTTCTCCCATCGACTCGATGGCCTTCGCCCCGTGCCTGTTCCGGGCTCATGTATACCGGTGTTCCGGCAAATCGAGGACCCTTTCCCAGTTTCTGCTCGGGCAATGCCAAACCGAAGTCGGCAACGTATGGCGTGCCTTCGGGGTCAATGAGAATGTTGCTGGGTTTGATATCGCGATGCACCAACCCGCGTTTATGAGCGTGGTGCAACGCATCGGCAATCGTCGCGATCAGATTTGCGGCTTCAAGAAAGTCGAAACGATGTTGTTTCAGTAGTTGCCGCAGGTCTTGCCCGGGTATGTACTTGGAAACAATGTAGTAATCCACGTCTTCCGTTTTGCCGACATCGTAGACCGGAACGATATTGGGGTGATCAAGTCTGGCAACCATGCGAGCTTCGTCGAGGTAGTCGCCAATGGCGGTTGTGGCCATGCCTTCATTGGGAATCTTGATCGCCACTTCGCGGTCAAGCTCTTCGTCGTTCGCGAGCAAAACGCTGCCGTACCCGCCACTTCCAATCAATCGAACGATTCTATATCGACCGATTCTTTTTGGCGGTGTCCGCGCTAGCGTACGATCTTCCGATGTCTGATCAGGATCCATCAAGCCCTCGATACCTGAGAGCACTCCACTTTCAAAACCCCCACCTCGTTGGCCGAATGAATTCGCGGAATGCGATGCAATGAACTATTCGTCCATGGTAACAGGTTGGCGCACTTTCTAAAGTGATTTGGCTCCGTTTGGCAATCACTACAACCGCACTGTGATAGGACGATTAGGCGGGTAAGAGATTCACACGCTATTGGCGTTTTCCCGCAATTCACTCTTTGGACGATGCCTGCATTTCATACCATTGCTTCGCTGAGTCAGCTTCGTCGACCACGTCTTGCATCGCAGATTCCTTGCGTATGTATTTTTTGAGCCGCTTCGCGATGACGCTGCTGCTGATAAGGTCGCTTTCCTGCAACCCGAGCGTCTTCAGCATCTCAATCGCTTGCGGAGGAATGCGTCGAGTGACCAGTTCATCGTCGAGCGAAAGAAAATGACCAAGCTCGATTGTCACCGGTAAAGATGCAGCAAACGAGACGATCCGTTCGTCACGTGGACCGTAAGGATGCCGCTCGGCGATCATCAGCGAAACACGATGCGCGAAATCTACCTGCGATTCATCCTGTACATTCAGTGGCTGCAACAAATCCGCCAAAATCAGGTGCACGTCTGAAACGGCATCGTCACGATGTTCATCGAACCAGTCAAGCGTAACGGGACGCTGCTCGACTCGATAACGGATGCCGGCTGTTTCCAACATCGATTGGCTACGGTGAAAAGTATCGGGAAAATGAGCGACCAACCAGACGCAGCGGTTTTGTGACTGCTGCAGCGCTATCGCGCCCGCGATGGATTTCCAAAGGGCGTCACGCGTTAAAGCGAACGAATCCGGATGCTGGATCAGCCGAGGGCGAGCGAAGAATCTAAAGATTGATTTCATAAAACTTCAACTCGCAAACGCCGCGTTTAATTCACCACGCGAAAGCCAGCCGATCAAGATTCGTCGGATTTCGCTTCGACTTCCTTTTTAGGCTTCTTCGTTGTCGTTTTCTTCTTCGTGGTCTTCTTTTTAGCTGCCTTTTTCTTGGTCGTCTTCTTCTTTGCAGCCTTCTTTTTCACCGGCTTGTCTTCGCCTTCGACAGTCTCCGCTCCATCATCAGCCTTCTTTTTGGCTTTCTTTTTCTTGGGTGGAGCAAATTCAAAACCGAGTTTACCGGTCTCGCGATCGAGCGTCAGATGAGCCGCAAATTTACGGCCTTTCTTGGATAAAAAGCCCGGCATCAGGTCGGTTTTCCCTTCCATGAAAAGCTTCATTCCCTGGTCGGTCGGAATCTCTTTCTTCAGGATCGTTTTGCTGATTCGCACGCCCCGTTCGTTCTTCTTTTTGGCCATGTCGGGGGCGAGGAAGGCTCGACCGTTTTCGTAGACTTTCACCATCTCGGTTGAGCCATCCAAAATCGGGCATTCGCAGATGATCTGTTCGTCAGTCAGGTTTTCGATTTCGCTTTCGCGTTCCTCGTCTCCTTCGAAGACGAAATTCAGCTTCCAAACCTTTTTAGGTTTCTCGAGAACCAGTTCTGCGGTGAATGGCTGACCGAATCGATTCTTGAAATCCTCGATCGGACCGACTTTCATGTTCGTCAGCAAGGTCTTTGCTTCTTCTTCAGTGATCTCGTGACTGGCGATGTGTTTCTTGATCTTGAAAATGCATTCAGGATCTTTGCAGGAAAACAATCCATCGGTTTGATGGTGTTCCATGCCACCGCATTCGGGACATTTCGCGTGCAAGTCAGGAAACTGTCGGTTCACGATTTCGTCAGTGAAGGCTTTCGTTTGATCAACGATCGTGCACGTCATGTCGCGAATTTCTTTCATGAAAGTTTCGCGATCCAGCTTACCCTGCTCCATGGCCTTGAGTTTATACTCCCACTCTCCGGTCATCTCTGGCGAGGCAAGTGATTCGATGCCCATTTTCTTCAGCAGTTCAAACAGGGCGAGCGCTTTGTTGCTGGCAACAAGTTCGCTTTTTCGGATCTCGTTTCGGAAAAGATACTTTTGTCGAATCAGATTTTCGATGATCGCGGCGCGGGTTGCGGGAGTCCCAAGTCCACGCTCGCTCATCGCGTCACGAAGTTCGTCGTCTTCGACTCGTTTGCCGGCGGTCTCCATCGCCGACAGCAAGGTTGCATCGGTAAATCTGGCGGGTGGACGAGTCTCTTTTTCGATGACTTCGACTTCTGTGTTCGTCGCGGTTTCTCCGTCCTGAGCCGCGACCAATTCGTCAGCTTCTGCGGCGATTCCCGGCTTGCGACCGTATACTTCCAGATAGCCCGGAACGATCAAAACTTTACCATCGGTTTTGAAAGAGTCTTCGCCGATTCGAGTGATTCGTTTCGTGATCTCATATTCGGCGTGCGGATAAAATATCGCTAAAAACCGCTTCAAAACGAGGTTGTAGATCTTTGCGGCTCCGTCATCGAGCGAAGCGGGCGGCATTTTTCCTGTCGGAATAATCGCAAAGTGATCGGTGACTTTCTTTGAATTGAAAACCCGTTTCGTCGGGATCACGCGATCGTTGGACAGGATCCATTTAGCACACGCCTGAATGTCGGCCGTGATTGGATTGGAAGCGTCTTTCTTGGTCTTGGCGTCACTGGCGGCAATTTTCGCGATCGTCTCTTTGACCGTATCGACGTAGTCTTCAGGCAGGCATTTCGAATCGGTACGCGGATAAGTCAAAATCTTGTAGCGGTCGTAACAGGCCTGAGCCAGCTGCAAAGTTCGACGGGCAGGGAAGCCGTGTTTCGAGTTCCCTTCTCGTTGCAGTGACGTCAGATCGAACAGCAGCGGCGGAGCGGATTTGGAAGGCTTGACGCTTTCTTCAACGATGCCTTCTTTCCCGAGGCAACGAACTTTGATCGCTTCGGCGTCGGCGACATCCCAGATTCGTTCTGCTTTTTTGTGTTCGTCGTCTTCGTCTTTCTTGAAGTTTTCGCGGAACCAGCGTCCTCGATACTCGCCTGCCTTGACGGCAAAATCAGCGTGGACTTCCCAATACGTTCGCGGGACAAAGCTGCGAATCTCGAGCTCGCGTTCCGAAATGATCGACAGCGTCGGCGTTTGGACTCGACCGGCGGTCGTGACGTTGAATCCGCCGTTTCTGGAGTTAAACGCGGTCAACGCGCGGGTACCGTTGAGCCCGATCAACCAGTCGCTTTCTGAGCGACACATGGCCGCGTCGGCGAGTGGCGCCATCTCATCGCCGCTGCGCAGATTTCGCCACGCGTCCATGATGGAGTCATCCGTCATGGATTGCATCCACATGCGTTTCACTTCGAAGTCTTTTTTCAGATCCGCAAGCTTCAGCACGTATTGAAAAATGAGCTCTCCTTCACGCCCGGCATCGCAAGCGTTTACGACGACATCGACGTCTTTCTTTTTGATCAAACGGACCAAAAGCTTGTATCGCGACTCGCTTCTTTCGATCGGCTGAAGCTCAAACCGATCCGGTAGAACTGGCAGATGCTTCATGCCCCAGGGAAGCTTTTTGCCTTCCGGCGTGACGGGCATTTTCAGTTCGACCAAGTGCCCAATCGCGGACGAAATGTAAGCATTTTCGTTTTCGAAGTAGTCCTTCTTTTTCTCGAATTTGCCAAACTCAGGAAGCTTCCCCAGGACTCTGGCCAAGTCGGTGGCGACGCTGGGTTTCTCGGCAATGATGAGCGTTTTGGACATTATTTCTCCGTACGGCGGCGGTGGATGGCACCGGCCATTTTTTGGCGTGTTTTATATAGCGTGTTTTGCATTCGGCAGGCCGAATTGTGTCTGGCGGGCCAATCTGAGCCAAAACAGTGATCGCTGTCTGGGATCGGGCATCTGTTCCCGTTTTCTTGATCGATACTGTTTATTACGACCGGACACGATTAATTGGTGCTACCAACTGTTGTCAAGCCCTCACTTTTGAACTCATGGTCGGGAAAACATACTAATAGCCGGATTTTTTCGACTTGAAAAAGATGCAATTCTCTTTCGCATCGAAGGAAAAAAAGAAAAAATGGACTGTTTCGCAGCTGAATTCGAGGCCAAGCCATTGCCTAAAAGTCGATGATTGGCTACGATTCGCCCTCAAATTGAACATTAACTCCTAACCTGTCGCCGAAAAAATGGCTGTTCCAAAGCGCAAACATTCAAACTCTCGCACCGGAAAACGTCGATCTCATGATCGCGTTAAGGCAAAGAACCTCACCGTCTGCCCAAAGTGCAGCACACGGCTTCCGACTCATGTGATGTGCCCAACATGTGGCTCTTACATGGGCCGAGTCGTCGACAACAAGAATGAGGATGCGACTGCGATTAGTTAGTCGTTCCCAACAATCAGGATTTGTCCAAACCGGGTCATACGGCCCGGTTTTGTCGTTTAATGATTTCTGGCGGACGGTTCGGTCGGCAAGGAAGCAGCAACCGATGTCGACCCGTCAAATCGCGATTTCAATTTGGCTGTGTTTTCGGGCAAGAAGTAAGGGAAGCCGTCGAATGCACTTTCGATGAAAAACGCTTCCACCAATCGATCACCGTTCGCCAATTTCGACTCAAACGGAGCCAATCCACTGATGTCAGATCGGGATGATGAACACCTAGTTGCTTCGATCGAAGAAGATCCGATCGCCCAGTCGCTCAATTCGCGAACGACTTTCATCCCGCTACGCCATAACGATCTGCGTCCGGATCTGATCGAACGTTTATCGCTGTCGATACAGCAAGAACATCAGTTCACTGCGCTCTGTGACAAGCTGCAGCGAATTTTTCATTCCGAACACCTTTCGCAACTGCTGTTGCTGGAAGAGATCTACAGTCCGCTGGATCCAGATTCTCAAGTCGTTGAACTGGAAGACAGCGATTCGGAAAGAAGGGATCTGCTTACTGATCAGCTCTTCGATCGAGTGTCAGGCCTTCTGTTCAGCGCTCACTACAAAAAGCTTCAACGATCGGATCTTGAGCGTGCGGTTGAGATGGCGTCGCACTGGGGAGTCAGGTTGGAGGTCAACTTTGACCTATACCAACGTCTGGAAATTTTCGCTCGCGGTTATCGTGTGACGACCATTGAGCGACGACGTTGGCGAAACTTTTTTCGGCTGGAGACGATTGAGCTTCCTGAATTTCAGCGATTGATCATGGCGTTTCGTTTGAACGAAAGTGCCGTTCGCGCGCCGACGAGAATCGAGAACGATTCAACCCAGAAACAGAGTCGTCGAAAACAGATTACGAACCGCATCTCGAAATTGCTTGCCGGTGACGATGATGATGCGATGGATGCGAACCACGTTTATCTGAAGACCTTCAAGAATATCCCTGAAACTGACATCGAGATATTACTTCCCGGCAGCAAAGTGCGTTTGTCGATGCTGGATCGAGGCAAAATTTTATTGCCGACGGCCATGGCTTTGTACAAATTTTCGCGACTGGCCGTTGTGCTGACAGCGGTGTTTGTTGCCGCAACCTACGACAACCTGTTGGCGTTAATGATCTTGAGCGGAGCCATCATTGGCTACTTCATGAAGTCGGTCCTGAGCTACTTTCGAACGAAGGCTCAGTATCAGTTCGGATTGACGAAGAGTTTGTATCTGAAGAACCTTGGGAATAACTCCGGAGTTCTCTATCGAATTTTGAACGAAGCCGAGGAGCAGGAACTACTCGAGACGATTTTGGGCTATGCAATCCTCTGGCAAGAAGGCGAGCGAGTTCGAAAAGCGGGCGAAGAGTTCCTTGGACTGACCAGCACAGAAATGGATACCAAAGTCGAACAGTATTTGACTGAGTTGACTCAGATCGATATCGATTTCGAAATATTTGACTCGCTGGGCAAATTGGCGAGGCTTGGTTTAGCCGATGTTGATCAACAGGGACGTTGGACAGCGGTCCCGCTTTCCAATGCCGATGGATTGCTGGATGCCAGTTGGTCGCGGCTCTTTCAGGTTCGCGACATGAGTGTAAAATTCGGGTCGGAACAAAAGGCGGATGAAAAGACGACTCAATCCGACGACCTGTTCACTTCCTAGCTTGACCCAAATGGTGGTCCGCTTCGACCGCTCCCAAGAATAGAAAAAGAGAAACGCGTGATCAATCTGAACCTCGAAAACAGTCACCGTGAGTATGCCAGAGCGAAGTCGCTGATGCCCGGAGGGGTCAACAGTGCGGCTCGGGCTTTCGGAGCCGTCGGTGGCGAGCCCATCGTTTTTGAAAAAGGTCAGGGGCCTTGGCTTCACGATATCGATGGCAACAAATATTTAGACTACATAGGTTCATGGGGGCCGATGATTTTGGGACATCAATGTCCGGCCGTGAGTGAAGCTGTTCACACGGCGGTCGATCGTGGCACAAGTTTTGGTGCTCCAACGGTCGCAGAAAATAAGCTTGCCGAACTCATCATCGACGCGGTTCCTTCGGTCGAAATGGTTCGCCTGGTGAATTCAGGTACCGAAGCCACGATGAGCGCGATTCGAGTTGCTCGTGGTTACACCGGCCGCGAAATCATCGTCAAATTTTCGGGCAACTATCACGGGCACGTTGATAGTTTGCTGGTCGCCGCCGGCAGTGCAGCGGCGACCCTTGCGGTTCCCAATTCACCCGGTGTCACGGCGGGCACGACTCAGGACACGATGGTGTTGGACTACAACTGCGTGGAAGGTTTGGAAAAAGCATTTGAATCGCATGGTGACAAAATCGCGGCCGTGATTCTGGAACCGGTTTGCGGCAACATGGGCTGTGTTGTTCCAACCGCAGAATTTCTTTCTTCGCTGCGAACCCTGACGGAAAAGCACGGAGCCGTTTTGATCTTCGATGAAGTCATGTGCGGTTTTCGAGTCGCGTTTGGTGGTGCTCAATCGATCTTTGGGGTTACTCCCGACATGACAACCATGGGCAAGATTGTCGGTGGAGGACTGCCGTTGGGTGCCTTCGGTGGGAAGCGTGAAATCATGCAACATGTTTTGCCGGCTGGAAAGGTTTTCCAGGCGGGAACTCTTTCTGGAAACCCTATTGCAACAGCCGCCGGCATCGCGATGCTGACTTCGTTGCGAGATGATCCTCCGTACGATTATCTTGAGTCGATCGCAAAACGACTTGAAGACGGCTTGCGAACAGCGGCGACCGAAAGCGGGATCGAACATTGCCTGAATCGAGTCGGCAGCATGTTGAC
The DNA here is from genome assembly GCA_964479855.1 of uncultured Pirellulaceae bacterium. GTDB lineage: Bacteria > Planctomycetota > Planctomycetia > Pirellulales > Pirellulaceae > Mariniblastus. Next base: position 65,776 of record CAYZPA010000015.1, on the reverse strand, counting down.
GCTGTTCTTTCAAGCTGGACCGGTGACGGATTGGAATTCCGCGTCGAAGTGTGACACCGAAAAGTTCTCAAAATATTTTTGGGGCTTGATCCATCGCGGCGTGTACATGCCATGCAGTCAATTTGAGGCGCTTTTCATTTCGGCGACTCACACTGACGAGCATATTGATCAGACGATCGAAGCGGCTCGAGACGTTTTCCAGTCGTGGAAGTGAGTTTTGATTCAACGTTGGGACGAAACTGAAAGAAAGTTCGGTATAATTGAGGCCCTGCCTGTGTCTCCTGTCCCTGTGCAACCTGAGCAATCGTGTGAACGGATTTAGAAAATTGAATGCTGTTCGTTTTCCGCTCAACGGGAACTTGTTCGTGTTAAGAATAATAGTTGCACGCTCCATATCGCTGGCCCAATTGTTCGTGCTGCCGATAGTTTTCGGCGCGATGGTTAATTCTGAGAGCTTCGCGGCTCAACAGCGAACGCCATTGACGGTCCCGGATGTTGTCACCAGGAGCGAGATGGCTCGTATCGAAGCAGTCGCCAAAGGGGCTCGCAGTACGATCGGTGTTTTTGGTCCGCAGAGTCAAGGCGGTGGCAGCGGAGTTATAATCTCGCCAGACGGATTCGCACTGACTAACTACCACGTTGTCGACGGCAACGGTGCGTTCATGAAGTGCAGCATGAACGATGGCGTTCTATACGATTCGGTAATTGTGGGTATCGACCCGGTCGGCGATGTCGCACTGATTAAACTGCTGGGGCGCGATGATTTTCCGGCAGCGACAATGGCCGACAGCGACCTGGTTGAACAAGGGGATGATTGCTTCGCGGTTGGAAACCCGTTCTTGCTGGCGACGAATTTTCAGCCAACGGTAACGTGGGGGATCGTGTCTGGTACTCATCGCTACCAGTATCCTTCGGGAACACTGTTGGAATACGCCGACTGCATTCAAACAGATGCAGCGATCAACCCGGGGAATTCTGGCGGGCCATTGTTCGACGCGAACGGAGACTTGATTGGTATCAACGGAAGGGGCAGTTTTGAAAAACGAGGTCGAGTCAATGTCGGGGTTGGATATGCGATTTCGATTAACCAAACCAAGCTGTTTTTGGACTATTTGAAAAGCGGTCGCATCGTGGATCATGCTACGATCGGTTCTACGGTGGCCAGTGACGATGAAGGCAACGTTCGCGTGTCGGATATCCTTGAGTCCTCGGATGCGTGGCGAAAAGGTTTGCGGTACGACGACCGAATTTTAAAATTTGCAGGTCGTACCATTCGAACCGTGAACCAGTTCAAAAACGTGTTGGGAATTTTTCCGAAAGGATACCGGGTTCCCTTGTCTTTCGAACGAGACGGTAACACGATCGACATCATGGTGCAGCTGACGGGAGTTCACTCCGCAGAAAAGCTTACGGAGATGATCGAGGGGCCGGCTAGATCCGAAACCCCTTCGCCTGAAGAACCTTCAAAGCCCGATGAAGAACCTTCAAAGCCCGATCAAAACCAAGACGAATTGCAGAAGGAATCGGCGCCGGATGAATCTGCAATCAATCCATGGTCTGACTTGTATATTCAGCGTCGCGGCTATACCAACTTTTATTTCAACCGTTTTTATCGAGACCAAATCTGCGCCGATTCCCGGACGGCCTTGGGGGACTTCCGCCAATCGAACCGCTGGCGACTAACGGGCGCGGACCAAAAGAAGAAGTCGGTCAAAATCGTTTTGGCGGATGACAAATCGGGTATCGAAATCGGCAGGAAAGCATGGGTTCTCGATACGGAGTCTGATTTGGCGACGCAGTTGGTGCCGGAACAGACAGGTGGGCTTCTGATTGCACTGCATCTATGGCGACAGTTTTTGGTTCTGGGGCCTGATCAATTTGGAGAAGTAAAGTATTTCGGGTCGGCTCCATTGGAACCGGGTGGTGACCGGCTTCAAATTCTCGTTGCGACCAGAGGCGTTATCGAATGCAATCTCTTTTTCGACGACACTACCAAGCGACTCGTCGCGATCGAGGTCTTTCCCGAATCAGATTCAGATCCGTGCTTGCTGCGTTTTTCAGACTATGAAAGAGACGACGATTTAACGGTGCCTTCCTTGTTTGAGTATTCGCACGGTTTCAACTCGGGGTCATTCACGATCGAGAAGATTGAGTTTTTGAAATAGCTTCAAAGCGACCTTTCATCGCGTCAAAAAACGATACAATCGTGTTTAGAAGTAATTCCGCACCACCCAGTTGCCTTGCATCATCATGAAACGTTTTTCGACCTTTACTGTAATCGTATTCTCGATCGTGAATTCTTTCTGTTGCCCGGCGCAAACGATCGCTCAAGAGGCTCCTGACGCTGAAGCCGTCGCGAACGCAATCAAGTCGGTGCAGAGCGTTTCGCTCAACGGGGTCGGGCATCCCGAGGCAGTACAGGCGATGCAGGTTTTGAATCGCATTTCGGTTGATCAACTACCGTTGCTTTTCGAAGCGATGGAAGGATGCAACAAGTTATCCGCCAACTGGATTCGCGCAGCTGCTCAAAAAGCAATCGGCAAAGCTGACGCGGTGCCTGTGGCGGAGCTGACCGCTTATTTCAACGATCAATCGGGAGACCCATTAGGGCGGTGGCTTGCCTATCAGGTGATTGTCGAAAACGAAGCTGGGTTTCGCGAGAAAACCATCGATGCGTTGGCTATGGACCCAAGTTTACCGCTTCGCGAAATTGGGATCGAGCATCTGTTGGAACAGGCGCGTGCGATCGAAGTGAACGATGGTGATGACGATGCCAAAGCAAAAAAAATGGCGATATTGAATTCAGCCTTCGAGCATGCTCTTGACGTCGGTCAAATTCAGGAGATCGCGAAACTTTCGTCAAAGCTTGGCAAGGAAATTAATCTACGAGAGCATCTGGGCTTTCTTCCAACGTGGAAGCTGATTGCAGGATTCGACAACAAAGACGAATCCGGATTCGATGTGGTTTATGGCCCTGAAAAAGATCTCGAGAACATCGATACTTCCAAAGGATATTCGGTCGACGAAGAGACGGTGGATTGGATAGAAACGACGACCGACCATGAGACCGGCATCGTTAATCTCAATGAACTCATCGGAAAGAAAAAGGGGGTCATTGGTTACGCCGTCGGAACGTTCGAAAGCCCGATCGAAGGTCCGGCGGAAATTCGTATCGGCACATGGAACGCGCACAAAATTTGGATCAATGGAACGCTGTTTATGTCGAATGAGATTTACCACAACAGTTCATCGATCGACAAATTCTCTGCACCGATTTCACTGAAGAAAGGCGAAAACGAGATCGTCATCAAGCTGTGCCAGAACGAGCAAACTCAGCCGTGGGCTCAGGAGTGGAGTTTTCAGGTTCGTATCTGCGACGCGTCAGGAAAAGCAATCAAATAGCCAGCCGTAACGGGCGACGTTTAAGCGTTTGGTGCGATAGGCTGTGCCACCCCAGTCTTCCGCGAAACTCCGCGACTATGATCGCACTTTTACGATGCAAGATTCGGCGGTGACTGGTTCGGTGCTTTTCGCGTGGGCCGACCGGAGAAATCCCAGAGCGATCGGATTTTCGAAATCTGGATGTTGAACCATTGACGTGATGCGGCCAATTTTCTTGCCGTCTTTCATCAATTCATCACCAACTTTTGTCTCGCCGCTGACAATTTCTAGCCCGACGAAAAATTGGTTGACGTGGCCCATCGCATCCAGTCGAGCGACCGTTTCCTGTCCAAGGTAACAGCCCTTGTTGAATGAAATCGCTACCTCGTCACGGCGAAACTCCTGTGGCAGGTTCGCGTCACTGATTTCTAGGTCGACCCAAGGGATTTGCTTTTCGATTCGGAGTTGATGGAATGCTTCCAACGAGCACTTCGTCGCTCCTTGCTCACCGAGAGCTTCCTGCGAGCTTACGTCGCCGGCGAGCGGTTCCAGCAGTAAAACCCCCTGTCCCGCCAGATCCGCTGTCGTGGCAACCTCAAAACCGCTGGCGATCACCATGTCTTCAGACGGGCACGTCATTTCAGCTGCCGCAAACACATCTTGAGTTCTCTCCCCTGTCACAAACACACTTCGCCACAATGTCGAAACGTCTTCGATCACGACGTCTTCGCTTAGCAAGTAACGGTCAAGGTTTTCGATCAGCACCGATGCCGATTCGGAAGTTGACACGATCAACAAGTCGATCTCTCGTTTGATCACGATTCCGTGCGAAATCGTTTTGCCTTTGCTGTTGAGAAAAAATGCTTCGCAGCGATGATTGGGCTGCAGTTTTTTGATGTCCGCAGTGCAAAAATTGTGTAGGAATTTTTCGCGGTCACCTCCGCTAATTCGAACCAGCGAAAGCGATAGTTCTACGAATCCACATCCATTTTTTAGAGCGTCAAGCTGGGAACCGTGTTCTTGCATCGAGGATTTAACTTCCAGAAAATTTGGTTGTAGGGAATTGGCGGATTTGAAGCCCACATGATCGCCCTGCAAGTGATAATTTACAAGATCGGCAAGGGTTGAGCTTTCCTGTGTTGGGCGAAATCGGCAAAGGGAAATTTTGGGTCGACAAAACCATTCTGGAAAGCGAAGCTTTGGCAGATTGCTTCCATCGATCCGCGATTCCGGCCCGCTGCGCGTTCTCGGCAGGTTTCATGCGTAGGACAAAATGAGGCGAAGTCTAATTTTAGATTTCTGCTAAAATAACCGAGTACAAAACGCTTCGCCTGCCCCAATCCAGAGTTTTTGAAGTCGCACAAATACAAGCCCCAAGCGCAAGCGAGTGGATGTCTCCGATGAGATCCGTATCGCTCGCTTGCTCCCTCGCTCGTCGGCTTGTTGATTTAGTCCAAATCGAGATCTTTGTTTTAGCCGTTTAGGCGTTAGCCTCGGTTAACGACACTTCAACCGGGGCTAATGCCCAAATGGCTCATAAAATCAACAAGTCGTCGTGCGTCGGGCTTGTACTTGGGCTTGTACTGAAACGCTTCGCATTTTTAAATTCACGAGCGTTTTATCGTTTAGAATGCGAAAACAACTCAAATAAGCAACTTCAAAATCCAGATTCCGGGCAGCAGCGTCCGGAGCCGTTCCAGTTCAAAAAAAGCTAACCATCAATGGATCCGGATCGAGCACGAATTTTGGCAGATCTGAGCGGAGTGCTCGACGGCGAGATTCGATGCGATGACATATTTTTGCAAGCCTATTCGTCGGACGCCAGTCTTTACGAAATCAAGCCGCTGGCTGTCGTCCGCCCTCGGTCGCTTGAAGATGTCGTTTCCTGTGTAAAGTACGCGGGTGAAAATCAGCTTTCGGTCGTTCCGCGTGGCTCAGGTAGCAACGTCATCGGAGGTTCGATCGGCGCCGGAATCATTCTGGATTTCTCTTTTGGAATGAGGCAGGTCATCGGGATTGATCGAGAATCAGCTCGAGTACAGCCTGGCGTCGCGATTCGTGACTTGAACCGACAACTGGAACCGCATCAACGATTCTTTTCCCCCGATCCGGCAACCCGTTCGGTGACAACGATCGGTGGGGCGCTGGCGATGAACCGAACTGGCAGCCATTGGGTTGATTCGGGCACGCCCCGAGACAAACTGATTGAATTGCAAATGGTCATGGCCGACGGTAGCGTTGTGCGTCTGGATTCGGCAGCCAATCAGAGCCTCGCAAGTTCCAATGTAAAGACTCTAGAATCAAACGATCGCGTTCGGGACTTACAAAACCGTATCGGCAACCTGCTTCAGCACAACGAAAAACTGGTCAAAGAGTACACGCCTGAAACGAAATTGAATCAGGCCGGTTACCATCTACAAACGGTCATGCAGTCGGGGCAATGCGATTTGACGCGGCTGGTCGTCGGCAGCGAGGGCACTCTGGGGATCATCACAGAAGCAGTCTTGAAGACCGATCCGTTGCCGCAGCATCGCGGCGTGGCGTTACTTTTTTTCCACCAATTGCAAACCGCAGCGACCGCGGCGGTTGAGATTGGAAAAATGGGCATCACGGCCTGTGATCTGATGGATCGCCGACTGCTAACGCTGGCTCGTGAAACGGATGCCAAATACCAACGATTGTTGCCGATGGAAGCGGAGGCAATGTTGCTGGTTGAGTTTAACGCGAGTGATGATGGAGCATTGCGGGAAAAACTTCAACACTTAACCAATCGAATCCAGCGGCGAAAAAAGCTTGCTTTTGAAGTACGTACAACGACCCAACCGGAAGAGCGTCGTTTCTTTTGGCATCTGGTACGACGGGTCGTGCCTTCGCTTTATCGACTTCGCGGACTTAGACGAGCGGTGCCTTTCATCGAAGATATCGCCATCGATCCGATCCGCTTGCCGGAGTTTTTGAAGCGCGTCCATGCTGTTTTGAACGATCACGACATCACAGCGTCGATCTTTTCGCATACTCCGCAAGGGATGGTTCACATTCGACCGTTCTTAAACCTTGCCGATCAAAAAGACATCGCCCGCATGAAGCCGTTAGCGAAAGCGGTGTTTGGGCTGACGTTGGAAATGAAAGGTTCGATCAGCGGAAGCCAGGGTGACGGCTTGGGCAGGACATGGTTTTTGCGGTCTCAATATGGAAAGCTGCACCCTGTTTTCTCCGAGATTAAAAATGCATTCGACACTCAAAATGTGCTAAACCCCGGTAAGATCGTCGGGCTGCCGTACTCGGACCTGACGGATCATCTACGGATTTTTCAGGCAGAACCACCAGCGGATGAGAACAGCGATCTGGCCGAGGGTTCCGCAGGTTCCGATGTTGAAACTTTGCTTTCCGATAGTAGCCCTCAGATTTCAAATGGCACATCGAATGAAAAAGCGAATGGCAACACGAATGGCATGGCGAACGGAAAAACAACAAAAGGAACATTGCCAATCCTTGAACCGCAGCTCGACTGGTCGGTCACTCAAATTGGTCTAGCGGCACGAAACTGTAACGGTTGCGGACGCTGTCGTACCAACATGCTGACCGAGAGAATGTGTCCCGTTTTTCGCGCTTCTCCGCGTGAGGAAGCTTCGCCGCGAGCAAAAGCCAATTTGATGCGAGGCGTGATCAGCGGCAACCTTTCAGCGAACGATGTAACGACAGATGAGTTCAAAAACATCGCGGACCTTTGCTTCAATTGCCATCAGTGTCGCATCGAGTGCCCTGCATCGGTGGATATCCCCAAACTGATGATTGAAGCAAAAGCGCAATACTTCGCGACCAACGGGCTTAAAATTTCTGACTGGATCCTGACCCGATTGGATTGGCTTTATGGCTTGGCGGGAAAGATGCCGCGCACAACCAATCGCATGATCCGCAGCAAGTTTTGGCGCTGGACACTACATCGCGTTTTCGGAATCGCTCAAGGAAGAAAACTTCCTCTGTTCTCAAATCAAACATTCACCAAATGGGCTCAACGCAACCAACTGACACGTCCTTCCCGACAACAGTCGCGAAAAGTGGTCTACTTCGTTGACGCTTATGTGAACTGGAACGACCCTGAACTGGGCCGAGCCTTTGTTGAGGTGCTGAAACATAACAACATTGAGGTTTTGATTCCGCCCAACCAGGGCATTTCAGGCATGTCCTTGATATCTGACGGCGCGATTTCCCGAGCACGAAAAATCGCGGAAAGCAACGTCGAACTGCTGGCCGAATGGGTTCGCCAAGGATACCAAATTGTGACAACGGAACCGTCGGCAGCATTGGCCTTGAAACACGAGTACCTTGCGTTGATGGACGACGAAGATGCTTCTCTGGTGGCAGAGAAGACGACGGATTGCTGTTCGTTTCTGAACGAGCTTCATCGAAACGGTGAGCTTGCATTGGACTTTAAGCCAATGACCGCACTTGTCGGATATCACCTGCCGTGCCATCAAAAAGCGATCCTTAAAAACACCGCCGAAGCAGATATTCCCGCCGTCAAACTGATGCGACTGGTGCCTGGATTGCAGGTTGAAGTCCTCTCAAAAGGGTGCAGCGGCATGGCCGGTACCTTTGGTTTGAAAGCCAAGAACTATCGCCGATCGTTGCGAATCGGAGTGCCTCTGATGCAAGCGGTGCGAGCGCCGAATTTGATCGCCAGCACCACCGAATGCAGTTCGTGCAAAATTCAGATGGAACAAGGCACCTACAAGCCGACCATCCACCCGATAAAGATCCTCGCAAAAGCTTACGGTCTAATGCCGGAACTGGAAGACTTAATGGCCAGACGTAGTGAAGAACTGGTGGTGACGTAATGGAATTTTCAGTCCTATTTTTTGCGCAGGCGAAACAGATCGTTGGCGCAAATTCAATCAGACTGCCGGTGTGTGGAAACGAAACGGTAGGTGAATTGAAAGTATCGCTTTGCCAAAAGTTTCCAGAAATGGCCGACCTAGTTGCCCGATCATCTTTCGCCGTCAACCAACAATACGCCCAGGACGAAACAGCGATTGACGACGGAGCCGAAGTGGCTTTGATTCCGCCGGTCAGTGGAGGGTAGCGTGATAGAAATCGTGAAAGAACAGATCGATATCGATTCCATTCGATCCAGTGTGGAGTCCGAAGACTGTGGAGCGATCAATGTCTTCATTGGCACCACGCGTCGCATGACCAAGGGGCGCGAAACACTAAAATTGGAATACGATTGCTACGTCCCGATGGCGATTTCTGAATTGGAAAAGCTTCGAAAACAAGCGATGGAGAAATGGCCACTTCACGCGTGTTCGATCGTTCACCGCATTGGAGTCGTCGAAAAATCTCAGGCCAGTGTTGTCGTTGCGGTCAGCAGCCCACATCGCGTTGACGCATTCGAGGCTTCTCAGTGGATTATGGATACGCTTAAAAAAGTCGTTCCCATCTGGAAAAAAGAAGTCTGGGCCGATGGCGAAACCGAGTGGGTTCATCCCGAACCGAATGCTGAATAACGAACGTGTTGCGTGCATCGACAAACCCAACAACGCGGCAACCCAACACCCGAGCAAGCGCAAACTCGCTGGTTCGTTCGCACATTGAATGAACGCTGGTCTCTTTTCAGCGACTCTCCGTCCCAGCACCAACACGAAAAAAGCCTGCAGTCCCAAACGGGAAAGCAGGCTAATTTTCAGCTTTCTATAGATCTCGCTCCAAGCATGCGGCGCTCGTTTTGGGAGACCGACCCTGGGTAAGATCAACCTACATTGATCTCGAAGCCTTTTCTTTGCTCACGTTCAACGAAGCTGTTAGCTAACGCGTCGTCACCGAAGTCTTCTGCTTTGGTATCGAAAACGACTTCTCGGTTGAGTCGCAGTGCAACGTTGATCGCGTGGCAGATGTTCATTGCTTTGTGGTGCGTCCGAACATCGGAACTTGGAGTCTTTCTTGACTTGATGCAGTCGAAGAAACACTTCATGTTCGCCCCATCGTTTTTATCGTTCTTGCCCATTGGCACATCTTCGCTGGCGTACAACGCTCGCATTTTGCCTTCGTCCAATGGCTTTTTCGCAAGGTCTTCGACAGGTCTGCCGGTAAGCTTTCCACGGTTGACGAAGTAACGTCCTTTTTCGCCCTCGAACATGATGCCGTTGTCAAAGCCCTTGCCTTCGGCTTTATCACAAACAAGCATTTCGATGCCATCATCGAAGGTCAGCAGCACTTGAAAGTTCACCGCGCAATTGAAGCGATCTTCTTCGGTCGGCATTCCTTTTTCGTCCAGTTTCACCGGGTGGTACGATGAAATAGGCTTGATGCTGACTTTCCCAGCGTCCTCGCCAAGCTTGTCCATCGCCCACATCGCGATATCAACGTGATGGGCGCCCCAGTCAGTGAGCTTACCGCCCGAGTACTCATAGAACCATCGATAGTAACGGTGTCCACGTCCAAAGTTGTGACCGGCTCCCCAACCCGTCACGTCGGTCATGGTCGGGGCTTCACGATATTGCTTAACCGCACACTGGCCCTGCCACATGTCCCAGTTGAGAGACTTCGGCGGATCAACCGCTGGAAGGGCATCACATTCTCGTGATGGGCCCAGTGCAACTGTCAGCCGTTTGACTTTGCCGATGCGGTTCTCTCGAAGCATCGCGGCGGCTTTCACGAATCGGTGTTCAAATTCAGAACGTTGCTGAGTACCGACCTGGAAAACGCTCTTGGTCTTTTCGAGTACTTGCAGGATTTGTTGCCCTTCTCGAATGGTCAGCGTCAGCGGCTTTTCGCAATAAACATCCTTGCCCGCCAACATGGCTTCGATGGCAATTTTGGAGTGCCAGTGATCCACGGTTCCGATGACGACGGCATCGATGTCTTTGTTGTCCAGGACTTTGCGATAGTCTTCATGGGCTCGCATGTCGAGCGGCAGATTTTTTGCACGATGCTGGTCCATCACGACTTGCAAGGCTCGACCTGCTTGAAGCGAATCAACATCTGCCAGCGAAGCACAAGGACCGTACTCAAGGGCCGCTTTTCCGAGGTAAGTATGGAAGCGAATGCCGGTTCCAATGAATCCAACAACAGGTTGCTCAAGGGCACTTCGATAACCCGCTGCCATCGATGTTGAAGTACCGCTTGAAAGAAGATATCCGCCCGCCACAGATGCGGCAGAAGCTTGCATAAAGCCACGTCGGCTTGGTTTCATGGACATTGAGTAACTGCTCCAAATTTTTGTAGTAAAAGTGCCATCTCATTTAAGCTGAAGTTACAGATTCTGGCAAGTGAAACCCCGTTTTTGCGGTGATTATGTGTCAGATTCACCCTGTAGGGTGGCCGATTTGATGTTGGACAGCTGGAATTGATTCTGCATGATTTTGGATTGATCTTTTCGAATCGTGCAAGAGAAATCAAAGACCTGTCCGAGCTGCTCATCAATCTGGACCTCGACGTCCAGAACGTCTCCGGGCCGAGCGAACCCGCGAAAACGAGCCCGCTTAATTTTCACCAGCACTCCCAACGCGTACTCGTTAAAAAACGGGTCATGTGTGTTGTAAGTTTCCATCGGATTGAAATTAGCCGCGATCAGAATTCCGGCAGATTGAGTCGAAAGCTCGCCCATCATCGCCCCCGGCAAAATATGAGCTCCGGGAAAGTGGCCTTGAATATGAAAAGCCTCCTCTTTTACGGTGTGTCGCGTTTTGATCGAACGTTCTCCGATCTCGACAATTTCATCCACCATTAGGTAAGGAGCACGATGATGCAGATAGTCTTCGACGTTTTCGAATCGATGACGGAAAATTGTTTCTGAGGACATAGTGAATCGTTTCAACAAATTTGAATCTTTAAACGGCAGGTAAACTGACCGCACCCGCATAAGTTAACCGATTCAAATTTGCTCAGCCAGAACGCAGCATGTTCGCCGCGAAGGTGAATGTCATGAGTGTCCTGTCGAAACCAATGAAAACGAAGCTTCTTGAAGCAAGCCAGTCAGGGCATCCAGGCGATGCAATTGTTCATTGATTCCGCACAGCATCACCGAAAAGCCCTGCTGGTCGAGGGAGATGGATTCAAGTCACCGTCCTGGCTGGTATCAACGTCACTGACGAAACATCTGGCCTTCAGATTGCCACGGAAATCTGGCAGCCGGTTCTGAAATCGATTACGATTGAGTTTTACTAAGTCGCTTCGAGCGACAGAGTTCAACGCACGATCTATCCGTGCTCCGACCAACCCAAATTGCGAACGTGTCCTCGTAGCTCACCGATAGATCGCAATTCGTTATGTCGCCTAACTTTGAGAACATGATCAATGGCAGCTTTTGAATGCGAAACTTGAGGGCTTTTCAAAACATGCGCCAGATGAATGGCAGGGCAAGCGTGCTATTTGCCCCAAGTGCAAGAACAAGACCGTAGTTAAACCTGACGAAATCGTTTTGGTGGAACATGATGCGTTCGATGAATCGCTGACCTTCGCATTTAAGGGAGACTTTCTCGGAATGTCCGAGCGTGAATTCCTGAATCGGCACGATGATCCGAATAGCATTGAATTCAAGCTGATCAATTCACGAAACGCGCCCACCGGTTCTTATGACGAATACGGCTTTGAAGACTGGATGAAATCATGCCCACGCATAACGCAATACTCTGTTACCGGCTCACGAATGACTATCGTTGGTGTCGAATTGAGACTGGGTGTTTTCACTTTTCTTGACGGTGTGCTTGCAACAATCTCTCTTGCGCCGGCCGACGTGACTGAATTAAATTACGTCGAACTATTACCAAAACTTTATGCGGCACTTAGCGATGAATCAGAATCCTATACAGCTGCTTCATTTCATATTACGACTTGGAAGCGTCCGCACGCACGCATGAGCTTGGTTTACAGTGGCGACCTCCAGCATTTGAATGTCAGATACGTGAATGAACTTTTACTCCCTTCGTTCAATAAGCTGCAAACCGAAATAAACGGGTCAAATGATCTGTGACCATCGACGTTGAGACAACCACTGTATTCGTCAAATAAAAATGGAAACCGTCAATGCCGCTGATTGAATTTGACTACATGGGCACGCCCGAACCGAACCGAAATGGTGGATCGAATTCGGAACTGGGGATTTCCAACTTTACGTTGGGCTTGATCGGAGTTGTAGTTTTTGTCGCTGTTTTCGTGCTCCCCAGAATGTTGACTCCACGAATGGCCACTTTTTCCTCAAGCGAACACGATAGGCAACTCTATGATCCGCCTATTGCCAGTGTCCCGAAATACAACCGATACGAACGACTTACCCAAATATCGCCGATTGACATCAATACGGCACCTTACGGCGATTTGATTCTGTTGCCACGTGTGAATGAAACACTTGCAACTGCAATCATCACCGGACGCCCATACAGCGACGTCGACCAGCTCGACGACGTTTACGGGATCGGCCCAAAAACACTGGAGCTGTTACGGCCGCACGTTATCGTAAACGAAAAAAACATACCGCGAAATTCTGCAATCGATAGCGGCTCTACCGACTCTATTACGGTGAATCAAAATGAGAACTGACTCATCATAGCGAAATCGGCGGATCACAGGCGAAAATATGACGTGGTGGGTCGCTCCTTGAGTCCCGCCAGAATTCGAACACGTGGTTCAAGAAACCTGAATTGGCTCTGAAGGCTGTTGCTTTGTGAACCACTTGCAGTCGGTTGAGTCAAACAAACCGCGTCCGCTTGATTTTTTCTTTTGCCGAATTCGGTTAACTTACGATACATTCACACACGGCACTATGAAAATTTGTCCGCTGAATGCCATCGACTCGTGAATGGTTCAAGCTTCAATCGATGGTTCAAGCTTCAATCGAGCCCTGCATTACCGGGCTGGAAGAGCTTCGATTGAACGCGGTTCGACAACGGCGGGTAGAGGCACCACAGGCATCGCAGTGGTCGCGCCTTGCCGCACCCAGTCAAGAAAGTTGGCCGAGTAGATGTTGCCGTATTCCGAATAGGCTTCGTTGGCCGCCGCAACGCCGGGCAGGTGAACAACGCAATGCTCACAGCACTCTTCAATTGGGATGGTGATCGTTTGAGCAACCATGGTGCAGACACGTCGAGGAATTCGCTCCTCGTGTTGGTAAGGCACACGAATCGGAACTCGGCGAAGAGCAGGGCGTTTTATCTTCTTTTTGACGGTCTTAAAAACGGTTTTCTTTAGAACCTTGGGAACCTTAACCCAATAAATTTCGGCTCGATTAACGGGGACGTTTCTGACCTTTTTCTTGTAGACGGTACGCTCGAATACTTCGACCTCATCTTCAAAGTACATCTCAGGTTTCAGTTCCGCGACAGTACGCGTTTCTGTTTTGTAAACGGTCCGCGACCGGGTTTCAGGGACCATCTCGGTAACCGTTTTTGTCTCGACGACGGGAACTCGCTTTTTCACGTCAACGTACTCAATGCGAGTACGAATTTCAGGAACTTTTTCAATGTAGGTCTCGATGCGAGGGATTGGCATTTTGACCTTCACGACCTTTTTGACTTCGCGAGAGTCTTCGATCTCGACTGTTTTCGTGTAAGTCTCCGTGTCAAACACGGGAACGCGTTTGACGTAGGTTTCCATTCGAGTTCGCGTAACAGGAACCGGTTCAATGATCTTTATTTTTCGCCGCTTGGGAACGACTTTTGGCTCTCCGTCGATGACCACTGTCTTCTTGGCAATCACAGGAACTGGAACGTTGATATCGATCGGAATCTGTTTGACGGTGCGATTTGTTTTGTAGTCGCTAAATTCGTATTCGCGAAATCGTTTTTCTTCGGTGAACTTTTGAATTTCGATCTTCCGCTGCATTGGAACCTGTTCGTACTTCGTCACCTTCACCGTTTTCGTTTCGACACCGGGCACAAAGTCATAAACGGTAAGCTTCGCTTCGCGCGGTTCGACTCGGTACTTCGTAATCGCTTCCATTCGGTCTCGCGTTTCATAGCTGTATTCAAGAACCGGATACTCGAATTCCACTTCTTGCTTGACGGTATCAAAAACGGTGTATGGGATTTTCGAAGTCACCACATTGGGTTTCCAAACCGTTCTGCGAACCGTTCGTGTTTTGGGGCAGCAGGTTGAACATCCACAAAGATCTAAACTGACTTCATAAGTCGGCAGGGTGCAAATTTCGGTCTCCCAGCGACCCATGTCCCGTTTAACGATCTGATACCGCGTGCGAGGAATTTGCTTCGGAACGGTTCGCTTTCCCTTCTTCATCACCTGGTGTGGAACTTTGATTCTGTATTGGCGAGGGATATTTTCGATGTAGGGAATTCGGACATCGTACTTTTGAACAATTTCACGGGGCACTTGTCGGCGCGTGTTCCATGAGATCGTCACTTCCTCTTCATAAGGTTTGCTAACGGTGTAGTTTTCGTACGCCGTTACAAGCTGAGGGACAGCGACGGTGTAAGGATGTTGTTTTTTGATTTTGGCTTCGGTTTGCACGACGACCGGTTGGTCGTAGGTGGGCTTCCTGTCGAGCGGTTTGTATTCAACAACTTCCTCGTCGCGAATCGGCGATTGCTTTTTCCCGTCTTCAAGCTCTTCTTCAATGACATCAACAAAACGTTCCTTGTAAACGATTTCCTCATACTGGACCGGTCGCGTGGCGGTGACGTTTTCGTATCGAAGCTTCTTTCGGGTCAGCGTCTTTTGCACCGGTCGAATGAAGCGTTCCTGTTTCTTGAGGACAAATTCCTTGTCTTCGTAGTCCAATACAAAACGTTTCTTTTCCCGTTCAACATCGACAGTGTATTTGATCTCGCGAGGTTCTTTGTCTGTGATCGTTTTGTATTTCGTTTCGCTGACAATTTTCTCCTGAGGCACCATGACGGTGTATTTTTCCTCAAAGGGAACCTTAAATGTTTCCTCGCGATCAACGGGCACCATGCGTTGCTTGGGTTTTCTGACCGTTACGGAGTACGGTTCCTTGACGGGCACCTGAAATTCTTCCGAACGGAATTCCTGAAACGTGCGAATGCGAGGTTCCGGCACCATCACCGTTTCCTGAATGATTTCGGGAACCTGATGCTCGACTACCTGCTCGATGGTGTAGGCTTCCTCTTTGATATCTGTTCGGTAACGAGTTTCAAAAACCGAATTCCAGACCGTGCTCCATTGCGGAACCATGATCGTTCGAGTGATACATCTGGGTTGGCAACAGATGGTGCAGGTTGTCGACGCACAATGGGGGCAGGGTTCGCCTCCGAGGGCCAAGTTACCAACAGGAACGGAGCGGTTTTGAATCTGATTAAGGTCGATCGCTTGCGACGGAGCGATTGTTGGTGTTACTTGTCGCCCGATTTGCGGCAATGGCATGTTGATCGTAGGACTGGCAAGCGTCGGGCCAATCGATTGCGGTGACAATCCAAAAAACGGAATGCTTTCTGGGCCGACGGTTCCGGATCGAGTCCCAGTTTGAGGAAAACTCGGCTCGTTCATTGGACTGGAATCAGTGACCGATGACGCGGCGTTTGGAGATGAAGTTTGCATTCGATTTGGAAGCTCAATATCGCCACCGACTTGAGGCGGCGCCGAGTAACTTGGTCGAAGCGTGCGTTGCGAAAGCTTTCTGGGCGGTTCCGATGCGTCAGTCGTTTCTGCATCGCCGTTCGTGTCCGAGCTGTTCGTCAGCCCCGCAGGCAAATCAGGAATTTGCGAAAACGGAGTGACAGCCGATCCTTGGGACAATGCTGGAGCAGCCGACTGGTCGCGGCCGGGCAATTCCTCGCCACGTGAATTGTCGCTAGGCGATTCAACGCGACTTAATTCATCGAACAAGGCAGGCTTTGGAACGGCGTCCTGCCCTTGCATTTTTTCCAACCATGAAGACGCGCCAACGGTCAGCGCGCACGCGACCATCAAGCTCATCAGGATTCCGTTGGGGGCCGATTTCATCAAGAAACGCGTGCGACTAAAAATGGCAATAGCAAGGAATTTTGGGAGATGGAGACCGTCCGCCAAAAACAACTTTTTAGATTAGTCGGAGAGCAGAATTCCAGCAAGAAAATTGCCATTTTTGCTTGAAAATACGTGGTTTTGCGTCCGATAAGGGCGCCTGTTTTGCTCAGGCATGCTTCGTTAGAGTGAATCTTTCCGAAGTCCCGCAATCAATTTCAGTCCAGCCGCAGAATGGCCAGTTATCGAAGCCGTGCGGGAAAATTGGCTCACCGGGACCATGGAAATCGTCAAATCGATCTCCGGAAGCTGCTCCGCCACCCGATCCGCCCACTCGCAGATCAAAATTTCACCAGAATCGACTCGATCAAACAGGTCCAGCTCGTCCACTTCTTCAGGATGAGCAATTCGGTAGGCGTCCATATGCAGTAGTCGAAGCCGACCGGCATACGGAACGCAAATCGTGTAGGTCGGGCTGACCACGGGCTCAGCAATCTCAAGCGACTTTGCGATCGCCTGAGTGAGCCGAGTCTTTCCGCTGCCGAGCGTACCGTTCAGTGCGATCACCGTGGCTGGCTGCAGCAAAGAACCGAGCTTCATTCCGAACGATTCGGTTTCGCTTTCCGAGTTCAACTGGATTTCAATTTCACATTCGCTCATGAAGACGGTTGTTCTCTGGCTGGTGCATTTTTGCCAGCCGTTTAGGCGCGTTTAGGAGTTAGCCTCGGTTACTGACACTTCAACCGGGGCTATCGCTGGCTGTCGCCCAAACGGCTCAATAAATCAAGAAGCTCTGGCCGGAATTGTTCGTGACGAGAGTCTGGCGAGCTCGCCTCTCCGAGGCCCGAGGCGCCCGAGGCCTGTCCGTCATCCGACGATTCGCAGATCCGAGCTACTAAAGGAAGCCGTCGAAGGCTAAATCGACGGATCCTTACGCCCTCGTTTGATGCTTGCTCATTTCTGCACCATAATCTTTCCGGGCTAAACCGACTCGGCAAATTTTTCCATGTCCGCTGCGAAACCGTCGAGCCTTTTGTTCATCGCGACTTCGCAAGCCGGAATGTCAGCGGAATCCTCGCCCGGCATGTAAGTAAACATGTAAAACTTGATCTTCGGTTCGGTTCCGGATGGTCTCGCGGCGACGTAGTTTCCTTCGACTTCGGTTTCAAACAAAATCAGATCGCCCGTAGGTCCCTCGATCGCTTCGCTTGTCCCGTCCGCAAAGTTTCGCTTTCCAGATGAATAGTCGATCGTCGAAACAACTTTCAATCCCCCCAGTGACTCTGGCGGCGCCGTTCGAAACAGCTCCATCAGAGATTTCATTTTTTTCATTCCATCTGAGCCCTGCATCGCGATGTTGACCAATCGCTCAGAATGGAAACCGTATTTTTGGTAGAGCTGTTCCAGATGTTGATGAAGTGAGATCCCTTTTGATTTCACCAATGCAGCAAGTTCACACATCAAAAGACAAGCGATGGCTCCGTCCTTGTCCCGGCAATATTGACCGACAAGGTAACCGTGAGATTCTTCGCTGCCATACAGAAAGTTCTCAGGACCTTTCTCGTCCATCACGTTGCAGATCCATTTGAACCCGACAAGGTTCTCATCGAAGCACTTCACATCGAAAGATTGGCAAATCCGTCGCAACATGCGGCTGGTCACCAGAGTCGAAACGATGTACTTGTCCGGCGTGAGATTTCCCGCCAATTGATGCTGCGAAATGACGAACTCCGCAAGCATTGCGGCAAGCTGATTCCCGTTAAACGTTTTCCATGGTCCTGCCGGATCGAGCGTCAGCGGCGCGGCGGCTCCCATGCGATCGCAATCCGGATCGGACGCCAAAATCAGTTCGGCTCCCGTCGTTTTTGCGTGCGCGATAATCGCTTCAAAGACGACAGCCCGTTCCGGGTTGGATACATGGCCGGGAACGTTGGGGAAGTCTCCGCTCGGTTCGCGATGCGGACCGTAAATCTCCAAGTCGTTGAAGCCAACGGTCTCCAAAAGGGACTTCACATTGAATTCACCGACGCCGTGCAGGGGAGAGAAAATCACTTTCAAATCGCGAGGACCGTCGAAGCTGACTTTCAGATGCTCTTGCATCAAAGCCGCATCCGTTTCTTCGCGAACCATGTGGACTTTGCCATCCGCGACCGCCTGTTGAAAGTCGACTTTTGGAATTTGGTCCACGTGGGCAACTTTGGCGATCACGGCTTTATCGTGAGGCGGAATCAGTTGAGCCCCATTGGACCAATAGACCTTTACCGCATTGTCGCTGGGCGGATTGTGGCTAGCCGTCACCATGATCCCGCAATCGCATTCCTTATAACGAATCAGGTACGAAAGCTCAGGCGTGCTGCGATAGTCGTCAATGAAGTAAACTTCAAAACCATTGGCAACCATGATGCTGGCGCAGAGCTCGGAAAATTCTCGCGAGCGATGACGTGTGTCGTAAGCGATCGCAAACTTCCACGGACCGTTTGGCTTTACCTCTTTGACGTAGTCGGCCAACCCTTGTGCACTTTCACCGATCGTTCGCTCATTGATCGAGTTACTTCCGAAAGGATACATTTTTCCTCGGCGACCACCGGTGCCAAAAGGAATGACGGTCCAAAACGCGTCATCAAGTTTCTGCCATTTCTCAGATTCAATATGTTCTACGATTTGGGGCACGTAGGCGGCGTACCGATCTTCCGTGAGCCAACACTTGATATTTTCGACCGCGCTGGAGGTAAGCTTTTCCGCGTCGCAAGCGGATTGAACTTGTTTCAGGTACTGGTTTACGTCAATAGAATTGGTTGGTTCAGACATGTGTTTCTACCGCCGTGTTCAACGGGGCTGGGCAAAAGTAACGGATCCTTAGACTGCAGATTCTAGCCATAGATTACAATGAGGTGTACAACCTTCAGCCGCAGCACGGCAAATTTTAACTTCACTTGACCTTCAATCCATTTTCTTCCATGAGCTCCACTAAAAGCGAACCCATCATCAGCGTTTCTGGTCTGCGAGGCATCGTTGGCGAGAGCCTCGACCCTCTCCTTGCGATCAAGTACACGACCGCCTACGTCCAGTTGTTGGAACAGGATGGCCCGATCGTTGTGACTCGCGACGGAAGGACGACCGGCCCAATGTTGGCTCAGGCAATCTGTAGCGGCCTGGCTTCCATTGGGCGCGATGTTGTTTACGGCGACGTTGCGGCGACTCCCACGACCGGAGTTCTGGTTCGCGAGCACAAGGCAGCGGGAGGCATTCAGATTTCTGCCAGCCACAACCCGGCTCCTTATAACGGAATCAAGCTTTTCAGTGACGCTGGTCGAGTCATTGATGCAGTGGCAGGTGAAAAAGTCATCGACGCTTACCGCGATTACGAATTGAAATCGGTTCCCTTTGACAAAGTAGGCACGATAATCGACCTCGAAGACACGACCACTTCGCACCTGAAATCCGTGCTGGAAACCGTCAACGTCGAAGCGATACGGGCCAAGGGTTTCAAAGTCGTCCTGGACAGTCATCATGGAGCCGGATCTGTGCTCGGTCAGCGATTACTGGAATCGCTGGGCTGTCAGTTCGAATGCCTTGGAGCGGAACCTGACGGCAAATTTGAACATCCGCCCGAACCGACCGAAGCCAATCTTCAAGACACCGTAAAGCGATCGGTTGCTTTTGGAGCCGACGTCGTTTTCTGCCAGGACCCCGACGCAGATCGGCTTGCCGTGATCGACGCCAGCGGAACGTATATCGGCGAAGAGTACACTCTTGCGATTACGTTGAATCACGCGCTTTCAAAAAAGCCAGGCAACGTCGTCATCAATTGTTCGTCCAGCCGCATGTCGGCTGATTTGTGCGATCGACACAACAGCACGTTACATCTGAGTGCAGTCGGCGAAGCGAACGTGACTGGAAAGATGATCGAGCTTGACGCGGTTTATGGCGGTGAGGGCAATGGTGGGCCAATTGATCCTCGAGTCGGTTACGTTCGAGACAGCTTTGTGGCGATGGCTCAGGTCCTTGATGCGATGGCGGAGCAAAACAAGTCTGTCGCCGAACTTGTGGCCGACATTCCTTCCTACGAAATTTGCAAAACGAAAGTGCAGATTGAAAGAAACAAAGTTCCGAAGCTTTACGATGCTCTCAAGAATCATTTTTCCGACGCGGAATTCGGCACGATGGATGGACTGCGACTGGATTGGCCCAACAAGTGGATGCTGGTTCGACCCAGCAACACCGAACCCATCGTTCGCGCGATCGCCGAGGCGACGACGATGGAAGAAGCTCAAGCCCTTTGCGACGCGGCGGCGGAAGCGGCGGCAAAACTGTAGCTCATGGATTCCGTTCATGTGATCGCGACCGATGAAGCCGGATATGGGCCTAACCTTGGCCCACTGGTTGTCGGTGCGACTTGCTGGGAATCGCCAGAATTCGATTTTGATTTTCAAGCAGCGCTAAAAGACGTTTCGTTCGCGACCAAATCGGAACTTCGCCAGCATGAACGAAAACACGACAAGCCGTTCCTGATGGTTGCCGATTCCAAAGCGGTCTATAGCGCTGGATCGATTGAGCTGCTTGAGCGAGGTGTCCTCTCTTTTTTGTGCGCGGCTTACGGACGAGTCCCAACGTCGGCGATTGAATTCGCGTCGATGGTGGGCATCGACGAAACCGACTTCCAGCAAGCGACCTGTTTCGAGAATCTGGATTTCCCGTTCCCGTTAGCGGCAGATGTTGATGACGCTGTAGAGCTTGGGTCGCAGATTAGACATTTGCTTTCCGAACACGGTGTCGCTTGCCGACAAGTGGGCGTTGCAGCCGTTTTTCCTGAGCAATTTAATTGTGGCATCGAAACGTTTCAGAATAAGGCCTCTTTATTGACGGCGACGTCTCTGGATTTGATTTCAGCGGCAATGGATCGGGAAGCGGCTGGTCGGCCACGTTTCGACATTCACTGCGACAAACATGGAGGCCGCAATCACTACGCGGATGCGATTGGCTCGCATTTCCGTGCGTCCGATGTTGAGACCATTGAAGAATCGAGGCCAGTCAGCCGGTACCGTTTTAACGATTCGCGATCGAACATCTGTTTCTGCGCCAAAGGCGAATCGTTTTTGCCAGTCGCATTGGCTTCGATGGTCGCAAAGTACACTCGCGAGTTATTCATGCGGCAGTGGAATTCTTTCTGGCAACAACATCTTCCGGAGCTAAAACCGACCAAGGGCTATCCTCAGGATGCGAAGCGATTCAAAGCGGAGATCGCGGAGGTTCAGCGCCGATTGGAAATCGCGGACAGGCAGATCTGGCGAATGCGTTAAGGCTACCGTGCTGATGCAGGGCGAGCTTGTTGATTTATTCCGAATCGAGATTTTTATGCCAGCCGTTTAGGCGTTAGCCTCGGTTAACGACGCTTCAACCCGGGCTATCGCCCAAACGGCTCACTAAATCAACAAGCCCAGTGATTGCAGTTCGACACACGATCAAATTGTCGCGACTTAAAACCACTTTGGTATCATTGGCCTACTTGGCCTGATCGGCAATCAATTTGATTCCTTTGATGCTTTCGAGAAGGGCCTTTCCAATAGTCGCCTTTTTGCTTTTCTGGCATCTGCCGGTCACCAAATAGAATCGAGTCTCGTTGGGAACCATCCATGTTGAAGACCATGTTTCTTCGCCGCCGTCGGCTTTGATGTAGGATTGGAACGAGCATTCCGCACCATCGACTTTCGACTTTCCTTCATCGGTGACTTTTACGTCGGGACCGATGGCCATTCGCTGCATCATCAGCCATGTTTTGTCGAAATCAATTTCGCCATCAATCTCAAATGCGCGGATCATAATGTAGGCTCCGCCGGGCGATCTGAAAGCGATATGCGTGTCATCCTGTGAAACATGTTCCAGATCGAGTGGCACTTCGATCGACAGTCCCAGATCGGTAGCTTGAAAACGTCGAAAAGTATCAAGCGCTTTCTGAAAGTCCTTGCCTTTGAACTCTTTCACCGTCTTCACGATACGACCAAGTTCAACAGCACGGTCAGGCGAGTGGCTGTTCGCAGTGATCACCAGAGACGTTTCACCAAACTTGACAACGCCAACGGTATGTACATTAACGCCGCCGCCTGTGGACGCAGAAATCGTGAAATGGTAGAGGTCTTTTTTCCTTTTGTCCTGCGATGGTTCCGTTACTTTGGGATTGCGGAATCCTTGCTCAACAAGCCCCTCGACGCCCTCTTCGATAAACTCCTTGGCGAATTGGATCCTTTCTTCCTGCTTGGAACACTTCTGCGAGAATAGTATCGCATGAACGTAATCGCTCGAGCCTTCCTTGTTGCAAATAGAGTCGATGACCAAGCCACCTTCCTCGGGTGAAGCGTTGACCTCGCCCCACACGAAGCCGTCTTCCGGGATTCCAATTCGCCACAATCCGCGCATCGTAGTCGCGCCGGAATCGACTTCGGCGGAGTCATCTTCAGAAGCCGCGTTTTCAGCAAGGTATCCTTGATCGGCATCGCACAGTTTGGACAGCGGCACTTCGATCGTTTTCCCGTTTGGCTTTTTCAGCGTTACCGTTTTTTCGTCAGCTGACTCAAACGTCGCTTCCACTTTGAATTTTCCATTGGCACTGGTCCACGTTCGTATCTCTTCCTGACACTCCGCGACAGCTGGGAATGACAGGGCAAACGCGAGAGCTACAAGGCTCGTACGAAGTATTGATCGAAAGAATTTCACGATTGATTCCATTTGGTACTGTTCAAATAAAATGTGTAGTGTTGGTTTTAAAATTCGTCAAAAGCCCGTTGCGTCGATGATTTCGGATTCATCAAAATGGTAAAGCAAGCGGTAGTCATCCCATTCGTCTTCGCCTTGGCAGGTCACGATGCAGCGAACGTCGGACTCGTGCGAGCCGCAAACCACCTCTTTTAATTCTGGCCAAAGTGACGCCACGTCGCCTGACTCAACCGTCACATTGTAGTACTTACCGTTATCGTCTCCTGATTCGACAAAGACGTTGGACGTCGCATCATGGTTGGCGCATTTCATCACGAGCGTGCCCAGCAATTCTGGCAAACCTTGATAGTTCGGATCGCTGATTTGGATCTGCGTGTTTAAATGTTTCATTGGAACCGACTCCAATCGTAGATGCTTATCGTGGGAAGAATCATTGCCGAACGATGAAAGATCGCAGAATGCAAGGACCCATCATTGAACGCTTCTATGAGTAGTACCTTGACCGCCCTGCCTTATTCGTGCCGCTCAACGCTCCATTGGAAATCTAACTAAAACCAGACCTGTTTCAACTGATTCAAACTTCCTTGAATTTGTTCAAACGGTAGCGGAACAACCGAATCGGGGACTTTCTGTTGAAAACATTGACGTCCAAGCGACATGATCGCGTGATCGTATGCTTTTCGCCGCTGCAACCTTAGGGCTCTCAGTTCGTAAACGTGCCGCCGAAGCTTTCGTTCACGACGCAATTCTTGTTGACGGGCAACTTTTTCTTCGCCCTGTTCGATCAGATGGGTCAGGATTTCGATTTCGCGTTCGACCTTCAATACGAAATCCTGCTGCATCGTCATTTCCTGAGGCAGTGCGCGATCCTTTGCGATGCGGCCGACCGAATGCAATACTTCATCCAGTTGAGCGATCTCACGATAGCCGAATGGAACGTCGCCGCCGAACATGTCGAGGCCCTCGAAGGAATCGTCTTCTGCGACTTCAAAATCGACTCCGTAAAGAATCTTGTTCCGCCAAACTTCGAGCGATTCCAACTGCATGTGGCTGCGTTTGATTTCAAGTCGACCCAGCGTTGGATTGTTGCTGGATTTTGCGAAAACATCGATGCGTCCATCTTCGTTGTAACGACAAAAAACTTCCACGACATCGCCACGGCGAACGCCAGAATCGAGTGCAACTTTGAATTTGCCGACTTCGAAACAGAGGTTTGGATTGACGCTTTCGCCTTCAAGCAACACCAGAAAAACGTGATCCTGTCCATCTTTCGACGTCACAAACTTCTTCACAACGGTGCGAGGCAAGGTCGAATTGCGAGGGATCAAAATACGGTTCGTTGGTTGGCCCGTTTCGATGTCACGGCCCCGAATCCCAAGGCTGTGAGAATTGACGTTGGCGACTTTAAAGTTCAGCTGTGGATTATCTGACAGCGTTGCGGCGTAAAGTGCGCACCCTTTGGCAACCAGTTCCTGCGGGTTGTCAATCTGAGTTGGTTCAATCTTCGAAGTTTCTTTCAATCGCTGATTGATGTACGGAATTTGACTCGTCCCACCGCAAAGCAAAATGGTATCAACGTCCTCCCATGACTTTCGAGCCGAAAACAAAACATCTTCGCAGGTCGCGAGTGTACGTTCGACGTAGGGCGCGATGAGACTGTTGAAAAATTCGCGAGTCACTTCGACGTCCAGCGACCGATTGTCATAAAACATGTTGACCGTCGTCGAAGGCTCTTCGGTCAAATCATGTTTGATCGCATTCGCCATCACCATTAGGGACTTCCAGCCGCCTGGGGTGTCTCGCGGATCAAACCATTCGCGGTGCAGAAATTGCTCACCAAGCCAATCCGCAAGTTCTTCGTCCAAATCGAAGCCACCAAGATAGACGTCTCCATCGGTTGCCAGCGTCGTGAACTTTCCGTTACCGCAAGTGATCAACGTGGCATCAAAAGTGCCTCCGCCAAAATCATAGATCAGCAGTGTTTCCATTTTTGATTCGACGCCTCCGCGTACGTATCCCTTGCGATCACAGTAGCCAATCGCCGCTGCGGAAGGCTCGTTGATGATCGAAACGACATTCAGACCGGCCAGCCGACCAGCCTCGTGAGTCGCCTGTCGACGTTTGGAGTCGAAGTAAGCGGGAACCGTTACAACAACATCCGAAATTGGGCCAAGGAATTTTTCTGCTCTTTGTTTCAGGTGCCTTAACACGTATCCGCTAAGAACTTCCGGGGGCACTTTGACTTCGTTTACGACGATCGAAGTGTGCCCTTTGCCCATGTCACGTTTGAAGTAGTCGATCAGCGTTGAATTTTCATCCGCTTCCAGGATTGCATCGTCGCCAACGAACAGTTTTTCGTCTTTCACCAGAACCGCACTGGCATGCAACGCACTTCCGCCTTTCGGTCGCCAGGTCGATGCCGTTCCATCCGGTTCCACATAAGCCATCACGGACTCGGTGGTGCCTAAATCGATTCCGATTGGAAGTTGTTTTTCGACTTCGTTCATTACCACCTCCATCCAAAGATAATGCCTGCGGAAATTGCAGCCAAAACACTGCCGACGACCAGCCAAAAAATCGCGATTTGCCAATCGAAAGTCACCCCGGTTTTCTTTTCGAACGATTGATTGCGACCAATCGCACGGTTTGCCAAATCCACCACCGGCGAATACCAGGTTTTCGTCATCGAAGCCGGTTTCTTGACCAATTTGGATTCGACCTGAGGGCGAACGTTGGCTGGCTGGGCGTTGCCTCGTGGGATGCTGCTGGCCGATGAAGTTCGGGAAGTGCGGCTGCCAACTCGCGACGATGATTGAGATCGCGACGCACGAGCTTGAGAAGCGGTAGATCTGAAATGAGAGCCCGACGTTACCGGGTTCGAAAATCCAGATGGCATGGCTGTTGGCCTTGTCGGCGAAGCTGATCGAACGACTTGGCTTTCGTACTGATCCAGCATTTCAAGATGACGCTGAAGATCGACCTGTTCAATGAACTGAAGATCCGGTCCATCGGGAGAAAATCGCAGGATGTCTCCATCTTTCACAACCGAAAGCCCATTTACCAATCGGCCGTTGATCGCAAAATTTAAATCGGGAGCATGCAGAACCCATTGGTCCATCTCATGTTCAAGCCGATACACCGCACCATTTTTGGTCGGGATCATGATATCATGCTTCGAACTTGATCCGATGGTGATATCTCGAGCATGTAATTCGATTGAGTCTCCAGCGTTGAAGCCAGAAAGATGCAACAACTGAACCGCCGTGATTCGACCGAGTGACTTTGCTGCAGGAGCGGAAAGTGAAAAAGTCGAGTCATGTAGAACGGCCGACATCGAATCCGAAACTTTGCCACCGTCTTTCCTTGAACTTTCGCGATCTTTCAGCTGCCGATCGTAAATTGCCCGTTTTTCGTCATCGAGCAAAAGCAATCGGGCTTTTGAAATTTCGTTCAGCATGTTCTGAACGGCGGAAAGATATTGCTCGCCTCCCACACGACGCAAAAACTGCATCTGCCGAGACGCCGCATTTGCGATGACCTGTTTGTTTGCGGTGTACTCCGGAATACCGAGCAAGCGGTAACAGTTAGCGGGCTGTTCCGATTTGGGAATGCCTAACAGTTCGAAATACGGATCGAATTCCTGATCCATCTGAGCGAAGACTTGATTTTGGTTGGGAAGTGGAGTGGGTGTGAAAATCACACCACTTAATCATAGTCAGAGCTTCAAAATCTAAAAAGGCTCGCCGGCATTTCGCAGCAATTTCCCATGGTCGAAATACTCAATCCTATCAACCGGAATGATTCACGACGACGGGCGTCTGGTTTGATGTTTGAGGCGATTCTCCTGAAGTGGCGGGCCAAACTGCGGGATATGGTATCACAAATTCAAAATGTAGGGATTACATCGAGCTTTGTTGGCCATTCGGGCAGAATGACGCTGCCGAATTGAATCAAAACGACAGCAAGAGAATCCAGAGCGCGAAAAAAAAAGCCGGCTCGAGACAATGCGTCTCGAATCGGCAGATTTTCTGATCAAATTTTTCAGACTTGGCAACTTCCAGCACTAGCCAGCCAGGCGTCTGGCGATTCGATTGACTGGCGTGAATTGTTTCTCTGTTTCGGTCTGGAATCGATACTGCATGACGTACGCGTCTTCGACGGTGTCGTCGTAATAATCGCGAAGCACGGTCGTCGCAACGAAGCCAAGATTTCTGAAGAACAACTGAGCCGCAAGATTCGTTTCCCGAATTTCAAGAAGAATTCGATTGCGTCGCTGCTGCGAAAGTTTGCTGATGAGTTTGTTAACCATTTGCTCGCCCACGTGGCGGCGGCGAACGTCGGGACGTACTGAAAAATTGAGCACGTGAAGCTGGTCTTTGTGCAGTTCGTAAATCATGAATCCGACGACTCGTTCATCGTATTCGGCGACCATGCCAATGCAGTGACGTTGTCTCAGGCAGCGAATGAAATCTTCTTCCGACCACGGAAATTCAAAGCTGGACTTTTCGATCGAGAGCACTTCGGGCATATCGCGGCGAATCATCCAGCGAATATGAACATTCATGTCGAACTCAGAATCCGTTCCCATCAGTGACATCCTTTGTCTCTTTTTAATTTGAAACGTGGCAGACCGTTTTCAACCGGTTCAATCCCTGGAACCACGCGGTGTCTGCGACGAATGGAAAATATCAAATTCGGGTCTCAATGCCAACATTGATGCTGCCGGATTTCGTAGCGAACTGACTTTTTTGAGACGATTGTTTTTTTGGATTTCTGGCCGCCAATCGCAACTTTGGCCAAAGTGATGTTGACTCGATATTGCAAAGTAAAAGATGCTGTCGCAAAGCAATTCGGCGGCACAAGGGCTTTTCTCGAAAAAGAAAAGCGATTTGGCCGTGGGAGAAATCGATGCACCCGGTCGTCAAGGACGATGAATGACGTTTGCGTTTTGGACAATTTTTTTGCTGTTCGCGTTTGCCGCGTTGGTAACCGGTACGGCACATCTAATATTGCTGGTCGAGAATCATCGATTCTGGAAAGTGCATCAGCGTCGTTCAGCTCCTGTCGAAAATGGTGCAGCTAAAGTAAATCTGATCGTTCCTTGCAAAGGGGCCAACGCAAACACCAGAAAGAATCTTGAAGCGTTCCTTTTTCAGGATCATCCGAACTTCAAAATAACATTTGTCGCCGAGGAATGGCAGGATCCCTGTGTTGATACGATTCGCGAACTACAGTCCGAACATCGCTACGTGGATTCAGTGTTGGTGATCGCTGGCAAATCAACGGACAGTGGTCAGAAAGTCCACAATTTAATTGCCGCGGTGGAGCGACTAACCGTTGACGTCGACATCCTTGCGTTTGCTGACGCAGATATAACTCCGAAACCGACTTGGTTGCGGTGGTTAACTGCTGGAGTTGGTCGCGAAAACGTTGGAGCGAGAACGGGTTTTCGCTGGATGGTTCCCAGTGACAAAACCATGCCGACGATGATCGGCGTTTCGCTGAACAATGCGGTTGCAACCTGCCTGGGGCGAGGGCGGCGAGGCCTTGTTTGGGGTGGCTCTTGGGCAATCCATCGTCAAGTTTTCGAGCACCTTGGAATTCGAGAAGCGTGGACTCAAACACTTAGCGATGATCTCGTCGCAAGCCGCACGATTCAACTTGCGAATTTGAAAGTTCAGTTTGAACCGCAATGCCTCTGCCCAACAGAAATTACTTTTACGTGGAGCTCACTTTTCGAATTCGTTTGTCGACAGTTGCGGATTCTACGAATGTACTCGCCGCGCCAATGGTGGCTGGGTTTCATCAACACAGCGAGTGCTCAAGTCGCGTTTTGGGGCAGCTTAATGATTGCGATAATGAATTTCGGAAACTCGACGGCTTCGACAGGCACCTGGGCGATCGCTTTGGCGGCACTAATTTACGCCGGAGCATCGGTTCGATCAGCGATTCGCCAGAGCATGGGACGACGACTTGTCCCGGACTGGCGAAAGCAAGGGCGTGCTCGACGGTATGACCTTTGGCTGGGCCCCATTTCAGGTGCCTTCGGGTTGGCCATGTTCGTTTTGTCCTCCGTTGGACATCGAATCACGTGGAGCAACATTCATTACTACATTTCTAAAGGCGGACGCATCGTGGTCCTTGGTCGAAGTCTTGACAAAAGAAAATGGCCAGTCCGACTGCCAGAACGCAAAAAGGAACTCGAGCATGGCAACACAGCGATGCCAGAAAACGCAAAACCACACTTTCCGAAGACGAATCATTCGAAGCAGACCAGCCAATTGACGAATTCCTAGTCCTGGAAATTGCAAATAACCTTTACTGATGGGCTTGTTGATTTAACGAGCCGTTTGGGCGTTAGCCCCGGTTAAAGCGTCGTTAACTGAGGCTATCGCCTAGTCGGCTCACGTTGCTGAAGGTTGTTTTTAAAAAATCACAGCCTCGCTGACGCGTCGGGTTGCCATTGCGAGATTGCCTTTGCAAAACGAACTTAATCAACAGCCCGTGATCCAAGTGGAAAAAGCTTACTTGCAGAAAAAACCTGACCTTTCCATTCATCACCAAGCACGATTTCGGTGCTCGAATCAAACTTCAATGCCAACTACAGAATCAATGACTCGTTCCATGAATGTTGTCCTTTGGGACACAAGACAAAACGATGCGCAGAAAGACTTCGCCGGCGGGATGGGTGTGGGCATGCATCCCGGAACGGGCGGGTTGCGAGGCAAAATCGTACGGCATTTGTATCTTCGAGATTATCGCCCAACGCCACTGAATTTCGCGTACCTTGTCGCCATCATTAAGCGGCTTGGCCACACGCCGATTTACGTGTTGGATCAGGAGAAACCGCCTACCGCCGACGTGTACATTTTTAACCCGGCGTTGGTTACGTTAGAAATCGAAATCGAGACCATTCGGAACGTTCGTAAGCGAAACCCAAACGCAAAAATTCTGATCGTCGGGCAAGTCGCTTTTGCGCTGGCTGATTCTCTGTCAGAGTCACTTGCCGACGAGAACGTTACGATCGTCAAAGGTGAAGTCGAACAACTGTTGACTCGCTGGGATGATGTTCTCCAATGCGGAAACGGAATTGTCGAGGTCGGCAGCGTCGAAAATTTGGACTCGTTGCCTATTCCTGATTGGTCGCAATTCAAGTACTCAAAATTTCGCATCAACTACGACTTTTGGCGTTTCCCGACAGCCTACATTCAGCAAAGTCGCGGCTGCACATTTAAATGTAACTATTGCCCCTACATCATGATCGAGAGCAAGACTCGATTCAGAGACTCGGAAGCCGTTGTCGATGAAATGCGTTACGGCATCGAGCGGTATGGTTTTGAGTCATTCAAATTTCGAGATCCGCTTTTTGGCCTGAATCGAAAAAAAGCTCTGGCGGTTGCGGAGGGAATTCGAAGACTGCCCAAAAAGATTCAGTTCTCGGTCGAAACACGCGTCGATTTGATGCGAGAAGACACTCTCCGTGAACTCAAAGATGCGGGACTGACCAGCATTACGATCGGAATCGAGACTCCCAACGAGGCCACGCTAAAAAAGTACTCGCGAGTCGCCATTAACGATGATCGTCAACGGGATTTTGTCGAGCTATGTCGGAGACTTGGGATTCGGACCGTTGCCGGATTCATGATCGGATTCCCCGGGGACACTCGTCAGAATATTTATGACGTGCTGAATTATGCCCGGACCGTGAATCCGACCTACGCCAATTTCAACATCGTGACGCCGTACCCGGGAACCGGTTTTTACGAGGAAGTAAAAGATCAAATCGAAGATCACGACTACTCAAAATACTCGGTGTATCGTCCGGTTATGAAGTATCAAAACCTTACTTCGGACGAAGTCGCGGAATTGCATGGAAAGTGCTTTGAAAAATACTATTTTAGAGCCCGTTATGTACGAGCCAATGGCTTGCTGCTCTGGCCGCAGTTGAGGCGTTTTCTTCCCTGGCATCCGCCAGCGAAGCGAGAAAATGTCGCGGAAAACGTTTCGGTCGCCAAAGCCGCTTAATTTTTTTAAGTCACATCGTTATCGATGGGAACGGATCAACGTTTCGGTTTTCAATAAGTTCGGACTCCAACGATGCGCTTCGTCATCCTCGATCATATTCCTCCCGACGATTCGACATCGCAATTGCGCACGTCGTCGCGGCATTTCGATTTGATGTTTGCAACGGATGCGGGTCCAGATTTGATCACTTTCGCTTCGGATCATTTACCCGAGGTCAATGAGACGGTCACAATCACCCGATTGCAGAATCACAGGGCTGAATATTTGGACTACGAAGGGCCTGTCAGCAATAACCGAGGGAGCGTTTGCAGATATGCTTTTGGTGATTACACGGGCGATCCGCTAGGTGAGCTTCGCCTTTGCTTCGACAGCAAATCAAAACATTTTGCGGACGAATTCTGGAGGGTTGCGATTAAGGAAGCCAAGTCCATGACGCGACTACCGAGTGAAGGCTTGTCGTTGAACAAGTTTGGCTGATCACAGTGCTCGCGACATTAACACGGTCGTCTATTTCGGCACGTTACCGATTGGGTCGGCTGCATTCGAGACGCGAGGTCGCAAAGGATCGCCGATCAGTCTTTCTATTGATTCTCGTCTCGCACCTTTTGATAGTGCTCAATGGCGTACTCAACAAATTTCACGAAATCAGGTTCCATCTGCCCGTTCGAGTCGAATAGGTCTTCAGTAAATGATTCAATCAATTTTGGATGGTCGTCAAAGTATTGCTGCAAGTGCGTTGCGTCAGCAAAGCTCAACAGGCTCAATGAGCAGCCGGCAAAGTCGAGACTTCGATCCAATTGAGCCGTGTGAAATGCCTGACCTTCGCCAATTTCGTACGACCGCTCTGCAATATATTCTTGGTTTAAATAAAGGTAGACAACGTTTTCAACAAGCGAACGATCGCGAAAACTATTGAATTGATCTTGCGTTAACTGGCCATTCTCGAGCTCGTCGATTCGCAGGCAAAAGATATTTTTGTAAAGCGCTGAAGACAGAGCACATTCAATACTCACCTGCGCGTAAATCTTTTCGTCGAGTATGACGCCGTAACGCTGGCGTTCCCAGAGCCAGCCAAACAAAAGGCAAACTGAAGTCGCGAGCAACAAAAATGTTGAGAGTCGAAAATTCATGACGGACCAAGTGTCGAATTTCACAGCCGTTTGAATGTAAATCCGTCCCTAAACCTTGCTTTTCGAAGCCGTGGAACTGCTGGCGTCAGCGTTGTCTGCCGGAGTCTCCGTCGCTTCAGACGCAGGCTTGCTGCGTTCTTTGAATCGTTTGTTGTAGGTGCCCAAATCACAACCCACGCTCGAAAATACCAGCATGAAAAGTGATGCGATCAATAGAGCAGAGATTTGACGGTTCATAATTCGGCACGATTCGCTATAAAAAATGTAACTTACGTCAGGATAGTCGCTTGATGGCTCGGTGCCAATTGTCGCACCAACTCGATTCTGAACCCGGATTGTTCACGATGCGTGGGCGTCGACATGGAGAAAGCTTGTTTCATTGGGGTATTGCTCCAAGTTTGTGGTTTCAACAGGTCACCCAAGACGTGAAATTGACGAATTTGCAAAACTTGCCTCCGCGTCCAGAGAATGCCTTCAAAGGACAAACCAGACGCCTGTCGTCGTGAATAATTACGGCTGAAAAGACGACTCAAAATCGACACAATTCGCCCCAGCTCGGAGCAATCCGAAAACGCAAGATTGCAGGAAGAGCCATGACCATGGATGTTGATGAGTACGATCTGTCTGAGCACTTTCCGGACGAACCCGATTTGGAAGCTCCGGTCGCAAAAAGTCGCACGGGTTTGCTCAAATGGATTAAGCGGCTCGCTATCACTGGCATCGTTCTGGTTTGCCTCGCCGGCGCCGCGGTCTATTTGCTGTCCGAGCTGGCTCAGCGAGAACCTGAGTTTTACGTTCAGGCGCTGAAAGTGGATTCGCTTGAACAACGGAAACAGGGTAGCCAGATGGAAACGAAGTTGCTGGACTTGCGAAATTCCATACTGATTTCCGAAACGTGGTCAGCAGAGTTTACCGAGCCACAGATCAACGGCTGGATGGCTTTTGATTTGCGAAAGAAGTTTCCGGAACTGGTGCCCAACGGCATCAAAGATCCGCGCGTTTCGATCAAAGACCAAACCATTAAGCTCGCATTTCGCTGCGAGGTCAAACCGTTCAAGGGCATCGCCATCATCGAGACAGAGATCTTCATGACGGACGTGCTGAATCAGGTCGGTGTAAAATTCAAATCAGTTCGATCTGGCCTGATTCCAGTTCCCGTCGCTGCTTTCGCGGACCAGGTCACTGCAATCGCTCAAAAATCAGGCATTGAAATCGAATGGAAAGATATCGAAGGCGATCCGGTCGCGATGATCCAGCTTCCGGAAAAGCTCGTCAAGTCTGATGACGGCAGCTACATCGAACTGGAAACATTCATGACCGATACGGGAAAGATCGCGATTTCAGGCAGGACTCATCCGCCAGACTTTTAAAGGTCTTTGACCGGAATTATTCACGACGACAGGTGTCTTGTGCGCCATGCTATAGAGTTGGAACCGCCCACAAAACAATTTGGCACCGATCGGTTCTGAGCCGTTGCGTGATCCATCGGATGATTGCCGAAAGTCAAACCTTCCGTAGGTTGCTGAATGCAAGGCAAATTCGCTTGTTGCCGACTTTGGGAAAGTTGATCGTTGCAGTCAACTTTTTTCCTTTTCCTGTCAATGCGATCACCTTACCGATCCCGTAGTCAACGTGCTCGACTTCCATGTCCGTCACGCAACTCTCAGGATCCAAACGCTCTGCCGACGACATCGAATCATGCTTCGATTTCAGCTCTGAAGCCGTCATCAAACTGGCCATCGTCGGCTTTTTGACGGGAGTCTTCGCTTTCGCAATTTCGGTTTCACTCGGCGGTGCTTCCGAGTTACCTGAATCACCGAACAGGTCTGGCGACATCGACTTCACCGCATCGCTGGCGTGAATGTCGATCACTGGAAACTCAATCGGAGATTCCTCATGGCTGACATCCATCGCATCGATTGCACGCTGGAGGTCATCCTCCGTCATCGGAGTGCTCGCTTGTTGAGCTCCGAACACTTCCATCTCGTCGCGAGGAAGCTCCATCAAGAATCGGCTCGGAATCGCTGGCCAATAGCTGCCTCGACGGAAACGGTTCAGACAACGTGAAAACTGCAGCTCTTGTTCGGCTCGCGTAATGCCGACGAAAAGCAACCGACGTTCTTCTTCCACTTCATCGTCGTTGCCGGTGCTGCGTTCGTGAGGCAACAGACCGTCTTCCAGTCCGACGACGTAAACGCATGGAAACTCAAGCCCTTTCGCTGCGTGCAATGTCATCATCGTGACGTAGTTGGCATCGGATTCCCACACGTCGGTGTCCGACACCAAAGCTGCCTGCTCAAGATATCTGGACAGGCCGCCGTCTTCGGGATGTTCATTGTCAAATTCCTGAGCCGCCACAATTAGCTCGTCGACGTTTCCAGCTCGCTCGAATGCTTCTTCCGTGCCGTCGTCGGTAAGCCAGTCGCGATAGCAAGTCGAATTCAAAACGTTTCGAATGACGGGTTCGACTTCATCGCCGACCTCCAGAGCCAGACCGTCGATCAGTTCCACAAAAGCCAATAGGCGATTGGCGACGCCTTTCTTGATCGCATCGTTCTTTTCACAGTCCCGAGCCGCTTCCATCATCGAGACTGAATTTTCACGAGCGTATCGTTGCAGTCGTGAAAGTGTGACTTTGCCAATCTTTCGCGAAGGCACATTGATGACTCGTTCAAACGCAACACTGTCTTTTGGATTGTTCAACAGGTGCAGATAGGCGATCACGTCCTTGATTTCTTTTCGCTGGTAGAACTCATGCCCGTTCAGAACCTGGTACGGCACGCCGCATTGGCGAAACGCGTGCTCAAACGCTCGCGAAAGCCAGTTGGTGCGATAAAGAATGGCGAAATCTTTTGCTTCACGCTGTCCTTTTTGGATCGCCAGTGCGATTGAGTCCGCGATATCAGCAGCTTCATCCTGCGGAGAAGGGTAGGCCACCAGTCGAACCGGTTTCCCTTCATCGTTTGCAGTGACAAGCGACTTTTTCTTGCGACGAATATTGTTTTCGATCAGCTGATCTGCGACTCGCAAAATCGATTTGGTGCTGCGATAGTTTTCTTCCAGCCGAACCACATCGACCGAAGGATAGTCTTTTTCGAATTCCAGAATGTTCGCGATGTTGGCGCCGCGCCAGCCGTAGATCGACTGGTCGGGGTCACCGGTGACCGCCAGATTCTGCACCGAGTGATTTAACAAACGGATTAACTGATACTGAGCACGGTTGGTGTCCTGGTATTCGTCGACCATCATGTAGCCGTATTTTAGATCCAGTCCTTCACGCAGTTCGGGATTGTCGCGAAGCAGATCGACGCAGTGGAGCAACAGGTCATCGAAGTCGACGCCGTTGGCCATTTGCAGCAGTTTTTGATATTCGGGGTACACCTTTGAAACGACTTTATCGAGCGCGTTTCCGGGTCGAGGGATAAATCGCTCTGCGGAAACACCATCGTTTTTCAGATTGCTGATTTCGTTTCCAAGTTTGTCTGCGGAATAGTGTTTGACGTCGATTTCCGCATTTTCGATCGCTTGCTTGAGGACTTTTTTACTGTCCTTCATGTCGTAGATCGAATAATTTTCCTGCATTCCGACCATCGGAGCGTATTGTCTGAGCAGCCTTGAGCAGAATCGATGAAACGTTCCGGCCCATGTCAAATTTCCCGGCGAAAGACGATTCAGTCGATTTCGCATTTCATCGGCGGCTTTGTTCGTAAACGTCAGCGCGACGATTTGCCAGGAAGGAATTCCGTTGGCGATCATCCATGCAATTCGATGCGTGATCACGCGAGTCTTTCCACTGCCTGGTCCAGCGATGATCAGCAGTGGACCTTCGGTGTGTTGGACGGCGGAACGTTGCGCATCGTTAAGTCCGGCGAGTAGATCTGCCGAAGCGGAAGCCTGTTTGGTTTGATCAGTATTCAGCGTTTCGATCCGTGAATGAGCAATATTGAAACATCGCCAGCAATGCTAGCATCTGGCAGTAAAAAACCGGCATACGTGTCGCGTGTGCTTTTTGGTTCGAGCCTCTAATGTTATAGTGAAGCTTCTTTGAAACAAGGACGACAAGGATCACCCGCGATACTTGGTCCAGGTAATCGACAAATACTTTAGGGAGGGACCCCCAATGGCTAGAACAAGAATTCCGCTCAGCGCCGCAGAAGAAGAAGCTCGTGACCTTCGTGAGAAGCTTGACCTGAGCACCGCTGAGATTGGCCTGACAGTACGAACCACGAACTGCCTTGAAGAGAAAGGCATCTTCACAGTCAAGGATTTGCTGAACACGACTCGCGTGGAGTTGCTGAGCATTTCTAACTTCGGCGAAAAGACTCTGGAAGAAGTCTACAAGTCGCTCGCCGCGATCGGCTTTCTGCGAAACACTCCCGAGATCAAACCTCGTTAGTGCCATTTGTAGGCGTTTGAACAATTGATCAGCGAAGCTTCAAGCAGTTGGACTGTCCCTTGTGGACACGAAGACTGCTTTTTTTGCGCGATGGCAAAAAGGAGCGATCATGCTCTATGGATTTTGGGTCGGTCGCATCTATCCAAATACCGCCTATAATCGACGATCTGTGGCAATCGGCAGGGGTGTCTGTTTTTTAGCGTTGTCCGTTTTCGGCAGGAGTGTCCGTTCTTCATTCGGACACCTTCATATTCGTTTTTGATACGAGCCCAACTGTCGAACTTATTGAATTCGGGAACAAGTCTGATGGACAAGAAGTCAAAAAAGCGTTTGGAAGTCCTTCGCGGTAAGCTCGCCAAAAACCAGAAACTGCTCAAAGACGCTCGCGCTCAAACGGACGATCCTTCTGAGATCGAAACGCTGGAAAAACAGATCGAAGCGATTCAGGCTGAAATTGACGAGCTTCGCGGCAAGTAATCGCGACTTGATCCAGTCGTGCCAAAAGTTGGCTGATGCCGAGACCGGCGAATGCTTGGAACGGCTGAACGAGGATCCGTTCGGACGATCGTCGTAAACTGTGCGGTGTCGTAATCTGGCCGGTATCGCTTCAGGTGAATTTGCTGAATTCTCGAAACCTGTCGTTAAAGCTGGGGTTATGTAGGGTGTTGCGACCGTCCTGATTGGAATCGTTCGCAAGAAACGCACTCTGGCCGTCGTTTTCGGCGGTTCCCTCACCCCAACACAGCAGTGCGTTTCTTGAGAGTGATTCGATTCGGCTGGTCTAAAATCGTCAAAATCCGAACCTTTGGCACAAGCGGATCATCACCCCGGAATTAGCGTTGAAGGCAGGATTTAAGCCAGTCGAATACACTAATTCCTCGCGTAAACGCCATGTTGCTTTGGTGAAAAATGTTGTTTCATCTAAATTGGATCGTGAATCTCCGTTGCACGGAGAATGCCGCGTAGCAACCGTCGCTTGGGCAAAGCACGATCCATCCATCCTTGCCGTTATCGATCCCTTCCATGAACAACATTGGCGAACTTCTTATTGAACGCGGATTGATATCCGATATGCAGCTCAGCCAAATCGATCCGGGCCGTGAGCTTGATGGCGAGTCGCTTCTGACGGAACTGGACCGCAAGGACTACATCAAACGCCGTGCTGCCTACGACGCGATGGCGGAGGAATTTGGCGTCGAATTTATCGACCTTGCCAACGTCGATGTCGACCTAAGCCTTTTGGATACGTTTCCTCAAAAAGTCATTTACCGGCAAATCATTTTCCCTGTCCATTGCAAGGATGGAGTGCTGGTTGTTGCCACGGCAGATCCCGGAGACCTGTACCCGCTGGACGAGGTCAGTGCCGCGACTGGTTTGACGGTCGAGCCCGTGCTTGCTGAAAAATCAGAGATCGCGAAGCTGATCAAGACGCATCTTGGTGTCGGCGGTGAAACGATCGAAGGGCTGATTGAACAGAAAATCGAAGACGGCGTCGAGCTGCTGGGTGACATCGAAACCGACGGCAGCGAACTGGCGGAAATGGCTCAGGAAGCCAGCGTTATCCGCCTGGTAAACGAAATTTTGTTGGAAGCGATCGAATCACGGACCAGTGACGTTCACATCGAATCTCAGCAGGATCAAATTGTCGTCCGATACCGAATCGACGGAATTTTGCACACGCAGCCGATTCCACCAGAGATCAATCATTTCCGCGCCGCGATTATTAGCCGCCTGAAAATTATGGCGAAGCTGAACATTGCGGAGAAGCGGCTTCCTCAGGACGGGCGAATCAAGCTTAAAGTCAAAGGTCGCGAAGTCGACGTTCGTGTTTCGGTGATTCCGATGATCCATGGCGAGAGTCTCGTCATGCGTATTTTGGACAAAGGTTCAATGGTGTTTGAATTGCAGAGCCTTGGAATGGCTCCGGACACTTACAAAACTTTTAGCGATCTGATCAAGATTCCTTACGGCATCGTGCTGGTTACCGGTCCAACGGGTTCTGGAAAGACGACGACGCTGTACAGTTCGCTAATCGAGATCAATGAACCGTCGACGAAGATCATCACGACAGAGGACCCGGTTGAGTATCAATTGGCGGGTATCAATCAGATTCAGGTGCACTCAAAAATTGGGCTGACCTTTGCCGCGTCGCTTAGAAGTATTCTTCGTCACGACCCCGATGTCGTTCTGGTCGGTGAAATTCGAGACCTTGAGACGGCGGAAAATGCGATTCAGGCTTCGCTCACCGGGCACCTTGTTTTCAGCACGCTTCACACGAACGATGCTGCTGGCGCATTCACGCGAATGTGCGATATGGGAGTCGAACCTTTCCTTGTCGCCAGTACCGTCGAAGCCATTATGGCTCAGCGACTGGTTCGCCGTTTGTGCCCGCATTGCAGACGAAAAGTGGATGCCAGCACGGTCGATCTGCCGAACGATTTCCCGAAGGAGCAAATTGTTGATGGGCTGTACGAACCAGTTGGCTGTCGCGAGTGTCGAAACGTCGGGTATCGAGGACGGATGGGCGTTTACGAATTGCTGGTCACGTCCGAAGCGGTTCGCGAATTGGCTCAGGACAGAGCGAGTACTTGGGAAATCAAGAAAGCTTGCCTAGCCGAAGGAATGAAAACGCTCCGCGACGATGGCTGGAGAAAAGTCATTTCTGGCGATACGTCGGTTGCAGAGATTATGCGAATCACCAAGGGAGACCGAATCGGGTAATCTCATTTTGGATTACAGTTTCGTGGATTGCATATGCCAGATTTTACTTATATCGCTCGTGACCTTTCCGGTGAAAAGATCGAAGGGTCGATGTCTGCGGGCTCGGAAGCCGACGTCATCAATCGACTTTCGACGAAGTCACTTTTTCCGATCAAGGTCTCCAACGCCGACGAAGCCGAGAAGGGCTCCTTTAAGCTGGAACTGAGCTTTGGTGGCGGGGTCAGCGATCAGAAAATTGCTGTCTTCTACGAGCAGCTTTCTTCGCTGTTGGGCAATGGCGTTCCGTTGATTCGGTCGCTGACTTTGCTGAAACAACAGACCAATATTAAACCACTTGAAGAAGCGTTGACCGATGTCATCGGGAGAGTGGAAGACGGAGAAGAACTGGCAACCTGTTTTGCCCGCTATCCAAAAGTCTTCAGCGACATGGCCGTTAATATGACTCGCGCTGGTGCCGAAGGCGGTTTTCTCGAAGATGCTCTCAGCCGCGTTGGCGTGTTCACCGAACAGCAAGCAGACCTGAAAGCAAAAACCGTTGGAGCGATGGTTTACCCCATGATTCTGGCGACGATGGGTTCGTTGATTGTTACGGTTTTGGTGGTCTATTTCGTCCCGCAATTCGCCGAAGTTTTCAAGCAACTGCGTGAAGAAGGCGAGCTTCCGCAAGTAACTGAGATTCTATTGTGGATCAGTGCGACGCTTCGCGCGTACGGTTTGATTTTGCTTGGCGCGTTTGTCGGAGCTTACCTGTTGGTGCGAAATCGACTGGCGACAGAAGCCGGGAAACTGTTCGTGGACCGCATGAAGATTAAATTGCCGGTCGTTGGGCCGATTTTGCTGAGCCTTGCGGTGGCCAGATTTTGCCGCGTTCTGGGCACGTTGATGCGAAACGGAGTGCCGATTTTGCGTGGGCTTGAAATCAGCCGCGAAGCAACCGGAAATCGAGTATTGTCGCTCGCGGTTGCGGAAGCCACGGAAAACGTGACGTCGGGTGAATCGCTGTCAGTTCCTTTGGCGGGATCAGGGCACTTTCCGACCAACGTGACAGAAATGTTGAGCGTCGCAGAAGAATCAAACACTCTGGATACCGTTTTGATCTCCGTTGCAGACGGTCTGGAGAAACAAACAATGCGACGGCTGGATTTGGCCGTCAAAATGATCGAACCTTTCATGTTGATGATCATGGCGGTCGTCGTACTATTTGTGGTAGTGGCATTGCTGGTACCGATCATGAAAATGGGTTCGACCATCGAGTAGCGATCGACCATCGTGCAGCGAGCGACCACCGACTAACAAATAGCAAATCAGATTTTGAATCATCCCTAAAAAATAACTGCTAAATAAAGGACACTAAACATGACTACTTTTGGAAAGATGTCTCGACGAGCTCAAGTTCGTCGTGAGGGTTTTACGCTTTTGGAATTGATCCTTGTGATGGCGATTCTTGTCGTGTTGGCCGGGATTGGCACCGTCGCTTACAACCGAATCGGGACTCAGCAAAAGATTCGTGCCGCTCGATTTGAAACCAAAAACATCAAGAACCTGTGTATGAATTACCAACTACAGGTCGGCAACTATCCGCGAGCTCTCAATGATCTTGTCGCGTTGCCAAGCGGAATGACTCAGGCGGAATGGCAAGGTCCTTACTTCGAAGATGGCCGTTTGCCAAAAGACCCTTGGGGCAACGACTATCAGTATCGCGCTGTTCCGGCACAAGACCGAGTCTTTGTCACTTCGAACGGTCCCGACGGAGCTAAAAATACGGCGGACGACGTTCCAAGAAACGAGAATTAGAGATCGTCGAACGCGAAGGAAATCGTTCGTTCGATTGTTCCGACTGAAGCGATCCAAGGTTGATTTGATTATCGCGTGAGCCATGGTTAACGACGCATCAACCGGGGCTATCGCCCGATCGGCTCATTGAGCTGTGAGAAAGCTTTGGATCCGTTGCCTCTTGCTAAAAAATGATTGAATTCGTTTTGCACACCTCAAGAAATGTTTCATGATTCGATTTTGCCGGCAATACAGCGACTTTAAAGCGCGACCAGCGTTTACGTTGGTCGAGCTTTTGCTCGTGATGGCGGTGCTGATCATCGTGATTGGGGTTACGACTCCTTCTATCAACCGCATGTTTCAGCGACAGGCACTGGACCGCGGAGCCGACCGGCTTCGCGCGGCGATGGGGAAAGCCAGAATCTCTGCGATCAAAAACGGGGATGTCTACGCCGTCTTTATTTCTCGCGGTGGCAACTGGTACGACGTCGGGCCGTATGCGAATTCTCAAACTCAGATCGCACGAGCCCAACGAGACGTTGCGTTTGTAGAACGGCAGGGCAATTCCAGCTTCGAAGACAACATGCTTCCGCGCGGCGTGTCTTTCGCGAGCAGTGATGCGGCTTCCGATTCCCGATCTGAAGAATTGATCGCAGAATACGGCGCACAAGGAAACGGGCTTCAGCAAGTTCTGTTTTATCCTGACGGAACTTCGCAGGACGCCAGCGTTATCGTTCAAAATGAGTCCGGTGGTTTGATCGAGGTGCAGCTTCGAGGACTCACTGGCATTTCAAAATCGGTTCGGCTAAAGCAAAGGCGTGCTCGATGATTTCCAAATCAAGTGCCAGACAAACATCGGAACGAAGCGCAAGAAGGAATCGCGGATTTTCGCTATTGGAAGTCATCCTGTCGATTGCGATTCTTGGTGGATCGATGGTCGTGATTGGCCATGGGTTCTATCAGGGTTTTCGAAGCGTTCGAAACGCACGACTGGTGAGCCAAGCCAACCGGCTGGCCGATTCGACGATGGCGGGGCTGGCCGCAGGAGTCATCGAGCCGACTTCCGTTTCGGCGAAGCCGATTGCAGATGAAGAAGGTTGGACTTATAGCGTCGCCATAGGACGATCGTCCCAGCCCGGTCTGATTTCCGCCCGAGTCACGGTTCAAAACACTGGACCGCGCCCCATGTCGGTAACGATCATGCGTTTGATGGTGGATCCT
This sequence comes from uncultured Pirellulaceae bacterium, assembly GCA_964479855.1. Taxonomy (GTDB): domain Bacteria; phylum Planctomycetota; class Planctomycetia; order Pirellulales; family Pirellulaceae; genus Mariniblastus. The sequence goes on along the minus strand of CAYZPA010000015.1, from coordinate 23,506 downwards.
GAGTACGATCCGTTCGAATCGCAAGGAGGAAACTGATGTCCTTGTTCCTGACCCGCGTACGTCGATTTCGAGAACGACGCACGGCCGGCTATACGTTGCTGGAATTGATTCTGGCAATGTCGCTTTCGATGATCATTGCCGCTGGGATGGCAACTGCGATTCACCTCTACATGAAACAGCTTTCGAAGCAGCAGGCTCGCGTCGAACGCGAATTGATTGCCAGAAGTGTGCTTACGATGATCGCCAACGATTTGCGATCGGCGTTGCAGTATCGTGCGGATGACTATTCGGGATTGAACAACCTGCTCCAAACACAAGCTCTCATCGCTGGCACGATCACCGAAGAAGAGGTTGAAGCGCAAGAGGAAGAAGACGAAGAATCGGGCCAAAATGATGACGACCCGGTGGGCGATGAAATGGCCGTTTCGTTTCGTCCTACTTTGCTTGGATCGGCAAACACGGTGATGCTGGATATCAGCCGTTTGCCTCGGCTGGATCAATACAACCCGCTTGTCGAAAGACCAACTGATCAGGTTTCGACTCCTTCGGATATCAAATCGGTCGCCTATTTCGCCAGCAGCATCGAAGGTGGAATTGACCCTGCGATATCGATGCAAAGATCGACGGTTACGGGCGGGGTTTACCGGCGACAAATTGATCGTGCGGTCGCGAACTATCGCGGAGAAGAGTCGCTGATGCAAACGCCTGACGAGTTCACGGAGCTTGTCGCGCGAGAAGTCGCTCAACTTGAATTCCGATACTTCGACGGCGAGGGCTGGCAAAACGATTGGGATTCGGAAGAGCAGGGCGGTTTACCGAGCGCGGTTGAGATCGCGATCGTTGTTGATCCGGCTCGATCTGTCGGCACGACGAATTACCAGTATCCCGGATTCAATCCAGCGTTGATGGAACGTCATCGCCTTGTCGTCTATCTACCCATGTCCGATCTGCCATCGGAGGAAGACGAATGATTTCCAGTCGTGTTGCCACAGAGCCTTGTTTGCATCCAAATAAATGCCTGTCACGACCGCGATTTCGGCAACGATTTCGTAAGCACGCCCGCCCGATCGTAAATAGAAACGGATCGTTGTTGCTGGTCGTATTGGTGACGGTTGCCATTTTAGCGCTAACGGTTTTCTCCTTTGCTTCAATGATGCTGGTCGAAGAAGAAGCGGCTCGCGTTATGACGCGACGAATTCAGTCAAAGTACCTAACCGCGTCGGGCGTCGAGTACACGCGGCTGTACCTTGCGAAATCAGACGATGAGATTTTTGAAAGTGGCGGACGCTGGGATAACGCCGGACGATTTCGCGGCGTGCCGGTCGTTGCGGATGTGAACGATCAGGGAGACGAAAAATCAGTCGGACGTTTCACGTTGGTTGCTCCAAACCTTAACGATGGACTTCTGGAGGGGCGTCGTTATGGGCTGGTGGATGAGTCCAGCAAAATCAACATCAACGCGTTGCCGTATTTTGACTTCTACGTTGAAAACAGTGGCCGCGATTTGCTGATGAGCCTTCCTGACATGACCGAAGAAATCGCCGATGCGATTCTTGATTTCGTTGACGCGGACGACGAAGAGCGCGAATACGGAACAGAGAGCGGATATTACAACGGCCTAAACCCGCCCTACAACGCCAAGAATGGTCCGCTTGATAGCCTCGACGAATTGCTTTTGGTTAACGGGATTACGCCTGAGCTACTTTTTGGGCTCGACATCAACCGAAACGGTGTGCTCGACGACGAAGAAGCTTCGCTGGGCAACGTTTCGCTTTCTGATTCAGATTTGTTTCTTGGCTGGGCTAACTTTCTGACTTTGTACAGCAAAGAAACCAACTTGAACCCGGAAGGTGTTCCTCGCGTGAACATCAACGCTGACGACCTCGATCAGTTGTACGATGATTTGAAGTCCGTATTCGACGACGATTGGGCGAACTTCATTTTGCTAATGAGAATCAATGGCCCTTCGGCAGTGCCGGATCCCGAGTCCGACACCATCGTGAGAGGCGCCGCGATCCCGTTTGAGATTCCGGAAGATGCAACCGGTGACAACAAGTTCGCTTCGGTGCTGGATTTGATGGATCAGTTTGTGGTCACTGAAGATTCTGAAGGCAACGAGGTCTACGTCGAATCACCGCTTACCTTCATTGGGATGGGGCCGACATTGCCGCTGGTGATGCGGTCGATGACGGTTTACGAAGGGCCTTCGATTCCCGGCCGCATCAACTTGATGCAGGCTCCAAGACGAATTCTTGAGGGCGTTCCCGGCATGACGGAGGATCTACTGGAAGAAATCATTCAACGCCGCGAATACGAACTGGACGATCCCAAGTTTTTGGACCTGAATCGAAATTTCGAAACATGGATTCTGGCCGAGGGCTTGTTGGGAATCGGGCCGGAGGCGTTGGAGCGAATGAAGGTATTGATGCCTTACCTTTGCGCGGGCGGAGACGTTTACCGCGCTGAAATTGTGGGCTATTTCGGAGACGGGAGAGGAACTTCGAGGTCCGAAGTGGTGTTCGATACAACCGTTCCCGTACCAAAAATCTTGTTGTGGCGGGACAAAAGCCACTTACAAACGGGTTATTCGGTCGAAGCCCTCGGATCGGAACTGGAAGCCGTCGGTGGAAATGCGAATGGACGCAACTAATCGGACTTTGACTCGTCCGCACGACTTTGTCGTATCTATAATTTAACACTCTGACCGGCCTTTTTTCATACAGATCGCCAATGGCAACCGTCGCACTGGAAATCAACCCGAATCGCATCCTCCTGACAGCGTGGAAGGGCGCGGGTTCCAAAGTCACTCACGCGATCGAGATCCCATTTGAAAGCGGCTCGAACGACGCGAGCATCGCTGAACTGCTCAAGAAAGCCGTCGAAAGCAATGGACTCGCTCGAGCCGAAGCCATTGTGGTGATTTCGCGGTCAGAATCGGAACTACGAGAGCTGGACCTTCCTCCGGCACCCGATGATGAACTACCGGACATGGTACGTTTCAAAGCCAAAAGCGATTTCGCTTCGTTTAACGATCGCTGGCTTCTCGACTACGTTGTTCTGAATGAGGACCCGGGAATTCCGCGTCGTGTTCTCGCCGCAGCGATTGCTCCTGCGGTTTCGGATCGGATTCGATCGATCATTGAACCGACTGGTTTGAAATTAAAACAATTGGTGTTGCGTCCATTGGCGATTATGAGCCTGTTCGCCAGAAACGAAGCGAGTGAAACGATTCGTTTGGTCGTCAATCCGGGCGATCTATTTACAGACATCATTGTCGCCAAAGGAAGCCAACCCATTTCGACTCGATCGGTGCGAATCGCTCCTGATCTTGGAAACGACAAACGCAATGACTTGCTGGTCAGCGAAGTTCGTCGCACACTTGCGTCGACAAAACGTCAGCTTGACGGAACCGCGATCACAGAAGTCGTTTTACTCGCAAACGAAAAAGAGAACAAACATCTCATCGGAAATTTGACTCAGCGTTTGCAGATTGATGTTCAGCCCGTCGATCCGTTTTCACTCCTTTCTGTTGATCCACCAAAGAGTTTTCGCGCCGATCCGGATGCGCAAAACCCATGGCAGTTTACGCCGTTGCTGGGAAGCTTGAATGGTCAGTCAAATGATATCGGAGCGAGAATTGACTTCTTGAATCCGAGTCGACGCATTGAAAAAACGGTCGACCGAAGCCGACACTATTTGTACGGTGGGCTGGCAGGATTGGCGGCTTTGCTGACGATTGGATTCGGGTGGTGGACGCTTAGCAGTCAGGCATCCGAGATTGCCATGCTGACTGATCAATATCGTGAAGCCACCAAGGTCAACGAACCTGATGGAGTTCGCCCGGGAGTCGATACGATTTTGGCGAGGACTGGAAAGATTGATCAGTGGAAAAAACGCAGCGTTCATTGGTTGGACGAACTGGATGCGATGAGCAAACGTTTTTTGACCGCCGACGAAGCGATTGTTGAGAGCCTTGATGCCTTCAATCGCACCGAAACGCCGGCGATGAACCTTCGCAGTAAGGTGGTCAGCAATAAAGAGGAATCAAATTTGACGTCTGCTCTTGGAACAAGACCTTACGTTGTGACTCCTGAACGAACCGAGGTCTCTGGAGATCCAGACTATCCGCTAACCTTTATCGGAAACATTGCTTTGGAGCAAAAGGGTACTGCGTGGCTCAAAGAGATTGACGATCACGCCCGCGAATTCAACAGCCGAAAACCCGGATCCATTGACGCGTCCCAAGAATTGGAGGCAAACTGATGTTAGATAGCCTCAACGAACGCGAAAAGAAATTGGCGATCATCGCGGCTGCTGTTGTGCCACTGTTTTTGTTTGGTCTGACGTTCCTCTGGTTTCTTGACAAGTACGATACGAACGCTCGAGCCATCGATGATTTGACGGGACAGATTGAGCGTGAAAGAGAAAAAACGAAACAGGGAATCCTTGCGGCTCAACGGCAACGGTATTACCGCAAAGCCAGTTTGCCGAAACGCAAAAGTGAAGCTCGCAGCGTTTACAAACGTTGGCTTGCCGATGTCACGCAGAAAGAATTCGGCCTTGTTCAGATTTCGTCCAGTGATGCCGGTCGTCTGGAACATGAAGGCGATTTGATCGCGACTCGCGATACATTCAAACTGCGTCCGAAAGCAACCTTGCCTCAACTGCTGAGCTTCTTGCATGCGTTTTATTCGGCGGACCATCTCCACCGGATCAACTCGCTCTCGATCAAGCCGCTGAAGAAACAGGTTCGCGGCAAAGAAACCGTTTTGACAGGGCAGCTTCAGCTTACGCTCGACATCGAAGTCCTGTCGCTAACGGACGGTCCGCGGAACATGGAATCCTTTCCAGCCTGGACGCGAGAGATGCCTTCCCTGGATGATTACAAACAGTCCATTTTGGCTCGAAACATTTTTGGTCCAGCCAACAACCTTCCTTCGATCGACAAACCGCGTGGCCTCGTCTTCAAAGTGACTCAAGCGTCAGACAAAGAGTCTGCGTCTACCGGTTCGCAGGACCTTCCATGGAAATTCGTTTCCAGTCGCCAAACAAAATCGGTCAAGATTTCGGCAACGGATGCGGATGAGAAAGATCTACTTTCGTTCGAGCTGGTTGAATCTTCGATCGATGGTGCGGAATTGGGAAAACAGCCTGCGACGGCCTCGGTCCGCAACATCGTTCTTGACATTCCGCCGATGAAGCCGGGTTCGTATCCGATGAAGTTCCTTGTCAAAGATAGCGGCATGCCGCCGAAATCCAGCGAGCTGGAATTTGAGATCGTTTTCGAGGAAGAAAAAGCGAAACCGAAAAAACCGGAAGAGCCACCGATTTTAATGGCTACCGAGACCTATGTTCGCGGCTTCATGGGTGGAGACGGTCGCTGGAAAGCGCTGATTCACGAAATGCCGACTGCTAAAACTCATTGGGTTTTCGAGGGCGATTCGATCACGCTTGATGACCGGGACTGGAAAGCCACTTCTGTGACACGTTCTTCGATCACGTTCGAAGTCGACGGCGAAAGCAAGACCTTCGAAAGAGATTGCAAGCTGAGCGAACCCGTGAAGCGACTGTAATTTTCATCGTTCGACAGCGCTCTTTCAGACTGTGGTGTTCCGATGCCGTCTTGAGGCCTTCGTCCAACGAGTTTAAAAATTGCGAACGTCGATACCAGAACTGAGCGTTTCGCATGTCAGAAAATCCTTACGCTGCTCCAAAAGTCGAGCTGGCCGAAAATGGCGGCTACGAAGAACCAACTGAAGTAGAACTGGCGTCACGAAGGATTCGACTCCTTGCAGTGTTCGTCGATGGCATTTTACTTAATGGCCTGACGTTCCCGGTCATCTTCGCGACCGGTCTGCCCGAAAAGATGCGGTCTGGGCAACTGTCGTTGCTTGAAATTCTCGCGGTCATGATGCTCAGCACCCTTTCTTGGCTGCTCTTGCAGGGATACATGCTTGCGGCTCGAGGCCAAACGATTGGAAAGTGGTTGCTGAAAATTCAGATCGTTGACGAATCCTCAAATTGCCTTTTGCCGATTTTCCGCGTCATTCTTCTGCGATACTTTTGGACGGTACCGATTCTTTTGGTTTACGTCTTTTTGCCCCTGGAAGTCGCCATTTTTATATTTAACTTAGCCACCATCGGGAATGTCCTGTGGATCCTTGGGGACGACAAACGCTGCTTGCATGATTACGTTGCGGGCTCAAAAGTGGTTGGGTTTGTACCGACACGGACATCTCTTTGGGGTGGGATTCGCGAGTCGGACAAACAGCTGGATTCTTACGATGAATTGGCCGGGAACAATTGGGAATTGAAGCTGCTTCGAAAACGTGTCTTCTACCTAGAACAGTTAGCCGATCCAGAGAAACGGGATTCCGCACTCGAGCTCATTTCGGCGACAGGAGCGACGCCCAAGGAGTACCTTCGCAAAACCGTTCAACTGGTGAGTACTTTGAAACAGAAAGTCAATGACGACGCGATCGAGAAGAAGGCGGAATCACTCGCCGAGCGGATCCGTTCAATTGAGTCCGATGTCGAGTCGTGCGAATAGGCTGAGTCAACCGAGTCAGCCGGATTGTGAGCCGAGTCGCGTGAGCGGCCGGGTGCGGAATCCGAAAACTCACGTTCTTCAGCTCAAAATCTCGGCCAGTCAATGCAGCTCGGACGCACGACCTGCAATTTTCAACAACTTGCAGCACTACTCGGATTTCTTGGCCTTCAAGTCCGCCAAACGGGGAAACTCGTTTGAAAATCAAGACGCGAACCGGTAACCTTTGCACCTAAACCCTCGCACCCTATCCCTCCTGTTTGAAAGATGAAAAATGGGAATTCTGGACATCTTCGAAGCCATCCTGCAACCTGAAAAAAAACAACGCCAAAGCGGATCGCGATCCAGTCGACCAGGTGTGAAGCTCCCGAACCTTGATCCATTGCCCGAGACCGGCAGCGGTGGAATTGGTGATGTGATGCATTCGGTTGTGCAAATTGTGGCACTTCGGGAAGGCTTTCGCGGTGGCATGTCGTCCGCGTGGACGGGGTCCGGCACCATCGTACATCCTCAGGGAGTCATCCTTACTAACTGCCACGTCGCCAACCCGCGAGCGATGGGAATGTCCTCGCCTCCTGCTGATCGGTTGGGAATCGCAATCACCGAAAAATCAGATCGCGCCCCGGCACTGTCCTACTTCGCCGAAGTCGTCGCTTACGATGCCGATTTGGATTTGGCAGTGATGCGAATTGTTTGTGACGTCAAAGGACGAAAGCTTCGAAAGCTCAGTCTGCCTTCGGTCGCGATCGGAGACAGCGACAAGATGGACTTGGGAGACCGGATTTCCATTTTTGGATACCCTGGTATCGGTGGAGAGACGGTGACGTTTACTTCGGGCAACGTTTCAGGATTTTCAAAAGAAGATGGAGTGCGATCTCCTCGAGCGTGGATCAAAACGGATGCGACGATTTCAGGCGGAAACAGTGGTGGAACGGCAGTCTGCCCGGATGGTTTTTTAATCGGCGTTCCGACTCAAGCGGCGGCCGGAACAGGAATCACTCCCGTCGACGCTCGTCCAGTATTGGATACCAATCGCGACGGACGAGTCGATCAACGCGACACCCCGATGGCAATTGGCGGATTCATTAACGGTTTGCGGCCGGTAAATCTTGCGATTCCATTGTTGGAGAAATCTGGAATGCGAATAAGTCGCGATCGCGGCGAGGCTCACGACATGCCGGATCACAAACCGACTCCAATCCGAGGATTCGATTTTGATCTGGTACGTGAGAAGCCAGAGTTTTCGAATTTGCTTTTCTCGACTCGCATTACAGAAGACGGGCGTCCGATCTACCCGACTTCCAGCATTCCGGCGGGAGTCGATGAAGTTTACGCTTCGTTCGATTTCGATAACTTACAAAACGGGACTCCTTGGAGCGTTGTTTGGATGAATGAAGGCAAAGTCATCATCGAACAGAAAGACAACTGGGACGATGGTGAAGAAGGCCGTAAGACGGTCAAGATCGCAAATCAAAACGGCGTCCCGAACGGTGAATATCGCCTGGTTGTTGGAATTAAAGGCGAAGTCGCACTCGAAGGCGACATGCATGTTGGCCCGATGGTCGATGAATCTGACAGTGAAATCACAGGCAAAATTGTTGACGCGAGTACCGGACGCGGAATCGCAAACGCATTGGTCATTGCGTTGAAGCCAAATGTCGCGATGAGAAAATTTCTTTCGAGTCGAAGCGAACGGGACGTCCAAAGCTCGACGGAATCTCGTGACGATGGATCCTTCAAACTTCCCGATCAACTTCCCAAAGGCAATGCGTACAGCATGGTCATCGCGGCTCGCGGATATCGGCCGTTGACGGTTGAGCACGCACTACGCGTCAGCGCGGGTGCTCCTGAGCACGCAGATATCGGAGAAATCCAGCTCGAACGAGACTGATCTTTGATACTTGAATGTTGATTCGAAGGTTGATTCAGCGTTTAATTGAATGGCGCGACGTGCCACTGCTCACGTTGCCGTAGACGTTTTTGATTTTCAACCCCAGCTTTGCCATGAAACTGATTGGATACGCATTCGAAACCGGGAGGATTGACTTCTCTCGGGAAGACAATCCATGGGCTTTTCAGCGCATCGATTCGGATATGAAAGCCAGTCAAAAAGATCGTATCGTCGTCGATCCGTCTCAGGCACCGATTGAGCTCCGTTCCGCCGAGGTGAACGAATCGGAGCCGGTCTGGATGGAGCATGCGGAGCAATTACTTCGTTCGGCGGACAAGCTGATTCTGCAATATCGAGAGCCGGGTTTTCTACGGTTTCGAAAAGCGACTCACGATGCCAGGCAAAACCGAACGTTCATCACGCTTGGCAATCAGGACGAAGCCAATTTATTTTCTGGTGAACACTGGCAAAACGTGCGCTATTTGTTCGCTCACCGTCGCGACATCGTAAGGTTCGATGTTTCCACCATGATCACTCACAAGTCCGGTCACGGCGCCGGCGATTCTGCATTTCGGCGAGTCGAATTGACGACCAGGATGGATATTTGCGACGATGTTCCGCGGGTTACTTTTGATTCCAGCGGATACAATGCCAGTCCGCAAATCGTTGAGTGGCGGGGCTCGGTTCCTGAAGGAGAAACCGGTCGATACGCGCCGGAAAACAGCTTCATTTGCCTGAACCTGACTCAAGTGAATCGGCCTTTCACTTTCTTGCACGAAGACCGAAGCGAGTTTTCCAACCACTCTTTTACCTTCGGTGGAGATAAAGCGGATTCTTTGCTTGCTCGTGTCATCAAAACGAAACTGCGGAACGTTTCTTCCTGATTTCGATTTTGCGTTGTCGGAGCGGACCAACAGATTCGATCGCCAAAAGTCCCAAAGGGACGACAGGAATCCGTTAAGTCTAAGCTCATTTCGTCCCGTCGGGACTTTCTAAAACGTTCGAAACGATTCCTGGGGCGTGAGCCCGAGGCTAACTCATGTCGCCACTTCGTGGCTGAAATGATCTGAAATAAGTGCCATCGGGCTATGGCCCAGTGGCACTTACTTTAAAAATTTTGATTCGCCGATCGACCAAAACCACATCAACCGAACTCCCCCTCTCCCGAAAATTCGGACTCAGAAGCTTCCAGCTTGAAAAAGTCGGTGGCGTTGAATCGTAACCCGACGCGTCAGCGAGGAATCGTCAACCGGTTCCTCGCTAACCGGGCTGTTGATTTAATGAGCCGTTTGGGCGTTAGCCCCGGTTGAAGCGTCGTTAACTGAGGCTATCGCCTAGTCGGCTCACGTTGCTGAAGGTTGTTTTAAAAAATCACAGCCTCGCTGACGCGTCGGGTTGCCATTGCGAGATTGCCTTTGCGAAACGAACTTAATCAACAAGCCCGTCAGCGAGGAATCGTCAACCGGTTCCTCGCTAACGCGTCGGGTTTCGAAGAATTTGGTCAAGCGTTAACAGAATTTTCGAGAGAGACGCTTTAAAGTAAGTGCCATCCGGCTATCGCCCAAACGGCTCAATAAAACGACAAACTCTGGCGAGTCCACGCTACGTGCTGGATGACAGGTAGCCGACGTCACCAGACTTCGGGCAAACAGTCATCGGCGAGCCAAGACGATCGGCCAAGCCAAAATTCCGTGGCCAAAGTCCTGCCAGACTTGATTTTCGAACAATTTTCAAAAAATGCCCAAAATTTGTGCTTGTACTGACCGGCCGGATCTTTTCCGGAAAAAACAGTTAAGGGAACGGATCCCACTTCTAAGCCAAACAGTCGCGTTAAAACGTTGACTTTTTGAGCTTCGAAATCTATGCCCGTGAAAATGGCAACCATTAGCCATTACAATGATTGCTTGTTTTTGGAGCAAAAAATTATCAGCCTTGAAAAACCGGGCATTTCAGAGCCAAAACCAGAAAAAATGCTATCACACCGAGTCACCTGGTACGCCGGCTGCATTATTGCTTCAGAAGTCACCATCATTGAAATCGTTATCAGGATTATTGCCACATGATTGCATCAACAAATCGGCGTCTCTCTCTCCTTCTACTTCTCACCCTCTTGTTCTCGTTTGCAGTAACGCAGCCGACTCTGGCTCAGGAAGCCGCCGAGACAGCGGAAACTGTCACGGCCAGCGAAGTCCCAGACGGCTTCATTCTTAGCAACCTCTGGATCATGATTGCCGGCATGCTGGTTTTCATCATGCACCTCGGCTTTGCGACTCTCGAAAGCGGACTGACTCGTTCCAAGAACACGGTCAACATCCTGTTCAAAAACACCGCCATCGTTTGCCTCGGTTTGATCACCTACGGCGTTTGCGGATTCAATCTTATGTACCCGGGGTGGGACGATCTTCCTGCCAACTGGGATGACATGACGGTTGAAGAAAAGGCGGAGCATGATTTCGGCGGTGAGACTTCACTTTCCAAAAAAGGTTATCTCGGGTTCGCGGGTTGGGACTTTATGCTCAACGGTCGCAAGCAAGCGACCGTTGCCGATGATGCGACGCCTGAAGACATCAAAGAGTTCAATGGCAGCAGTACACCTGATTATGGACTGCCGTTCACCAAATATACTGACTTCTTCTTTCAGGCTATGTTCGCAGCGACTTGTTGCACCATCGTTTCAGGTGCAGTTGCCGGTCGAATCAAGCTATCCACGTTCTTGATCTTCTGTCTGTTTTTCGTCTCATTCAGCTACCCCTTAACCGGTTCTTGGAAATGGGGGCTCGGCTGGTTGCACCGTGTAGGATTTCTAGATTTCGCGGGCTCGACGTTGGTTCACTCGGTCGGCGGCTGGGGAGCTTTGGTCATGGCGATTCTGCTTGGCCCTCGTGCTGGCAAGTACGTTAACGGTAAAGCTATGGCGATTCAGCCAAGCAACATGCCGATGGCGACCATTGGAGTATTCTTGTTGTGGTTCGGTTGGTTTGGATTCAACGGCGGATCTGTTCTTTCAGCCGATCCGGGATTGATCTCTTTGGTTCTGTGTACTACTTCGATGGCGGCAGCGGCAGGCGGCTTGGTGGCTGCTCTTGTGTCGACCGTTCACGGAAAGAAGCCTGACTTGTCGATGACGCTCAACGGAATCCTTGCCGGTCTGGTTGGAATCACGGCAGGAGCGGATCAGATGAGCTTGGTTGAGGCGGTCATCATCGGTGCGATTGCTGGCTTGCTGGTCTACATTGCTGTGATCTTCATCGATAGCGTGATCAGAATTGACGATCCGGTTGGTGCGATCAGCGTTCACCTTGTGTGCGGCATTTGGGGGACGTTGGCGGTTGGTCTCTTCGGAGCGTCTGCTGGTTACGGGCAGCTGATGTCTCAGCTTTGCGGCATCGTTTCGATTGGTCTTTTCACCGTCGTCTTCTGTCTGATTCTGGGCTTGATCCTGAAATTCACACTCGGACTGCGAGTCAGTGCGGAAGAAGAGCAGGAAGGCCTCGACTTGGGCGAGCACGGAATTCGGGCTTACAGCCTGTAGGAAATTAAAGTTCGCAACGGCGGTCGAGCCGAAGCGAGTTAACCGAAGCGGTTTCGGGCCACGAGCCGTTTGGGATTGAAACACGATTCGGCCAGAGTTTTCTGGCTGAGTTGTACGAAGTGGTCAATGGTGGTTGGAGAGTACGTGTTGTCCTTGTGACTTCGCGTGCTCTCCGCTCCATTTAGGGTCAATTTTTTCTGTCAAGGATGCACATCGGTTGGGATACAGGTCGATCAAAAGACGGTAAAATCCCGTTTCGATTTTGATTGCTTTCCCATTTAATTCTCTGGCAGACCTTCTGTGAATATTGTCATTCTTGGCGGAGGAACGGTTGGTTCCTCGATTGCCGAGCAACTCTGCGGCTCTCACCATAGCGTCACCGTCGTCGATCAGGATCCCGATCGCGTTCGGGCGATCAACGAGCGATACGACGTGCGAGCGATTACGGGTTCAGCGTCGCAGTCCAGTGTGCTGTTTCAGGCGGGAATCATTTCCGCAGACATTTGCCTTGCCGTGACCGGGCAGGACGAGGTCAATATTGTGGCCGCCAGCATGGCAAAATCGATGGGAGCTCGACGTTCGATTGCCCGGGTCTACGGCGCGGTTTTTCGGGATCTAAGCACTTTCGACTATCAGTCACACTTCGGCATCGACAGGCTGCTTTCGCTGGAACATCTTACGGCGATGGAATTGGCCCGATGCATCAGAATGCCGAGCTCGGTCGTGGTCGAACAATTTGCTCGAGGCGGTCTTGAGGTTCTCGAGCTTATCATTGGGCAGCCCGGAAAAGTTACCGAGCAACCGGTCCGCGAACTAAACCTTCCCGCGAAAGTACGCATCGGCACCATTCAGCGGGCTCATCGAATGTGGATCGCGTCGGCGGATGATCAGCTGGAAGTCGGCGATCGCGTCACGGTTTTTTGCAGTCCGGAAAACGCGGAGGCGATTCGTTCGCTGTTCAAAATCGAGAAAACGGCGCCGCAAAGAGTCGTCATTGCCGGTGGAGGCGAAACGGGACTGCACCTTGCGAGAATGCTCGAGCGAGAGTCTTTCAAGGTGATGATCATCGAGAAAGACGAAGACCGATGCCAGTTTCTGGCTGGGTTGTTGGAAACTACCTCGGTCGTAAACGATGATGCGACGCTGCGGGAAGTCCTTGAAGAAGAACGCGTTGAATCAGCCGACGTGTTCGTCGCCAGCACAGGTGACGACGAAGCCAACATGATGCTGAGCGTTGGTGCGAAGGACGTCGGAGCAAATCGAGTGCTCGCGGTGATCGGAAGACCGGATTATTCGAGGATCATCGATCGCATTGGAATCGATGTTGCCGTTAGCGAACGCGAGGCGATGTCGAAACAGATCAGTGCGTTTCTCAATGACGGAGTTTTGCTGTCTCGAGCCAAATTACCTGGCGGATTGATTAGCGTGCTTGAACTTGAGGTCGCCGAAGGATCGCAAGCGACAGTTGGGACGCTTGCCGAAATTGGACTGCCTGAGCGATGTCTGGTTGCGGCTTTGATTAAGCAGGAAATCGTTCACGTTCCCGGTGCGGGCGACACGATCGTCGCGGGCGACATTGCGGTGCTGTTGGTGGAAGAGGACGTGATCGACAATGCGATCTCTTTTTTCTCGTCCTGACATCGAGAATCGCGATTGAGCCGGCAATTTTGGGACTCGCTGGATTGTTTTCGTTGGTTTACGATCTGTATCCACGGTTAAACGTGAAAATTGATCTTAGAAACCTGTTGCGAGCGACCTCTTGGCCACCGACTTTCAATCCCTACCGGAATCCAAAGACTTTAAAGGAAAGTACTCCTTCATTAGTCTCGGCTGCCCTAAAAACACCGTCGATAGCGAACGGATGATGGGTCTGTTACGGCTTGACGGCTATCAAATGGTCGCCGATCCGGAACAAAGTGACTTTGTTGTCATCAACACCTGCGGCTTTATTGAGGAAGCTCGAACCGAATCGTATTCCGCGATCGATGAGATGCTGGAGCTGAAACGTGAAGGTAAAACGAAGGGCGTGATCGTCGCCGGTTGTCTGGCCGAGCGTCAGAAAGCTCAAATGCTCGAAGCCCGACCCGACATCGATTCGCTGGTGGGCGTCTTCAGTCGAGAGGAAATTACAGAGGTCGCGGATCGGTTGGTCGGAAACCTTGCGGAGCAACGGACAGTTTTTCAGCCGGCTCCGATTCGTGCGTTGCCCGACGAAGACCGTTTGCAAATCACGCCTTCCCATTTTGCCTACCTGAAAATCTCCGAAGGCTGTGATCGATTGTGCACGTTTTGCGCGATTCCAAAAATGCGAGGCAAGCACGCCACCAAGCCGATTGAAAACGTGATCGCAGAAGCCAAACAGCTTGCTCAAAACGGCGTTCGCGAACTGATCATTGTTGCTCAGGATACAACGTACTATGGAATGGATTTGTACGGCGAACCGAGGCTTGCTGAACTGTTAACGGAGCTGAATGAAGTCGAGGGAATTGACTGGATTCGGTTGATGTACTTTTATCCAATGTACATCGACGAAAAATTGCTGAACACGATCGCGGCATGCGAACGAATCGTTCCCTATATCGACATGCCGTTGCAACACGCGGACGATACGATGCTGCGTCGCATGTCACGACGAGTCAATCAGGAGCAAATGAACACTCAGATCGATTTGATGCGAAAAATCATTCCTGATTTGATTCTTCGCACGACCTTCATCACGGGTTTTCCGGGCGAAACCGACGAGCAGTTTGAAGAGCTTGTCAAGTTTGTGCAGCGGCATAAATTTGAGCGCATGGGTGTGTTTACTTATTCGTTTGAGCCAGATACTCCTGCTGCAAAACTGCCGAACCACATTGATGATCAAACGAAAGAAGATCGTCGAGCACGATTGATGCAAGTTCAGCAACAGGTCATGTTCGACTACAACAACTCACAAATTGGCAGAACGGTCGACATCATCCTTGACCAGCCTGTCGCCGATAAGCCGGGTGCATGGATCGGGCGAGGTTCTTGTGATGCTCCTGACGTCGATGGCGTTACTTTTGTGACTCAGACGGATCATGAATTGAAGGTCGGACAAATCGTTGCCTGTGAGATCGTTGCGTCACAGGGCTACGACTTGATCGCGGCGGCTGTTGGGATGCCTCGAGACGCGAAACGGCCACCGAAGCCTCGTGGTTTGAATATCCTTTCCTGAGTTCGATTCGTTTCAAGGTTGGCTTTGGTTTGCTTGGCTGGCACGACTAAAGCTGTTCCGATTTCGCGCCCAACAGGACTTTCTTCTTACAGGATTTGCGTCACATGGAGTATGACAGATCAAAAGTCTTTAACGTGCCAAACAAGTTGTCGGCCGCGCGACTGGTGCTTTCGATATTTGTTTGCGTTTTGATTCCATTGCAATTTTACTGGGCTGCATTGGTGCTGTTTTTGATCGCGGCAGGCACCGATTGGATCGACGGATGGTACGCAAGAAAATATGACATGGTCACGAAACTGGGACGAGTCCTGGACCCGTTTTGCGACAAGGTTTTGATTTGCGGAAGCTTTATCCTGTTAGCGGTCGAAATGAATGACGGCTTCCCATGGTACGGGAAAATCGCTGGCTGGATGGCGGTCGTGGTAGTCGCTCGCGAACTCCTCGTAACGGTTCTACGATCCATGATCGAAGGCAGTGGAGGCGACTTTTCAGCGAAAATGGCCGGTAAAATCAAGATGTGGTTCCAGTGCATCGTCGTCGTCGCCTGTTTGTTGGCGCTTGCGATGGGAGAAGGATCCTCGGTAACGGTTCCGCTGTGGTTGATCGTCACGATCGCTGTTTCGGCTTGGGTGGCAGTCCTTTCGACGCTTCAATCGGGCTGGAATTACGTCATCGCCGCCAGCGAGTTTGTCCTTGATCAGGTCGAACCTGAGAACGCCCAATGATTTATGCGATAGGCGTGATTCAAGCGTTGTTGTTTGTGACCTGCGTTGCTTTGTGGGTCAAGGCGATCCGCGGTTGGTATCAAGGCGAGCCGTTTCTGGCACGACGAGAACAATCGCCATCGCCTGTTGGAATTGTCGACATTGGAGTCACCGTTCTGATTTGGATTTTCTTGCAAATTCCGGGAGCGGTTTTGATCGCCAGCTTCACCGGAGTTGGCGGCAAACCAATGAACGAACTTCCTGCAGCAGACCTACTGCAGTTCACCGGCTTGCTGATGGCTTTGCAGGTGCTTGCTACGGTTTTCGCGATCGTCTATCTGCTTGTACGGCACAAAAAACTTGGATGGCTTGGCACCGTTGGCGGGCTTCGATCCGATTTGCGAATCGCGGGCTTTGGTTTTCTGATGATTGTGCCTGTGACGATGGCCATTCAGGGACTGGTGACTCAGTACGTGAAATACGAGCATCCGACCTTGGGATCACTGGAAGACAATTCGTCCATCGTGCCGTTGATGTGGGCATGGTTTGCCGCCGGGATCGCCGCGCCAGTTACGGAAGAGTTTTTCTTTCGAGGGTTGATCCAAGGATGGTTGCAGCGAGCGTTCGATCGGACCGAATCGGTGGAACGGCTGTTTTTGGGAGGTGATGTTGAACAGATTTCAGGGTTGGATGAATCTGAAACTTCGCAAGGTCATCAGTTCACGGAAACGGGAGGCGAATTTGCGGGCCACACTGCGGGCGAAACAGAAAATCCATATCGAACTCCAAATACCTATCAAACTTCGATTGCTGGCGGCCGCGACCAGACGCCGTTGAGTCCCGACCAGTCACAGTTTTGCTTTTGGATGCCGATCGTGATCACTTCGCTGATGTTTTCCGTAGTGCATCTTGGGCAGGGGCCGGCTCCCATCCCGCTGTTCTTTTTTTCTATTGGATTAGGATATCTGCTTCGCCGGACCGGATCGTTGATACCCTGTGTGGCGGTGCATTTCCTGCTGAACATCGTGTCTTTGACTTTATTCACTTTGCAGCTGATGTATCCTGAAGCAGCTCCTGCCGAACCGGAATTGGTACCGGCATCGACCGCAAACATATTGAGCATTTACTTCCCGTAACAGGTTTGTACGACAGGTTTTTGAGACATGCCCATTGGATTTGGAATTGTTGGCTGTGGAATGATTTCCAACTTTCACGCCAGAGCAATCGCAGAGATACCCGGTGCCAAACTGGTCGCTTGCCATAGTCGCAGACTTGAATCGGCGCAGAAGCTTGGATCTGAATATGGAGCGGCGGCTTACGATGACCTTGATGCGATGCTGGAACATCCGGGCGTTGATGTGGTTACGATCTGCACGCCCAGTGGAGCTCATCTGGAGCCCGCGTTAAAGGCCGCGAAGGCTGGCAAGCATTTGATCATTGAAAAGCCGCTTGAAATTACTCTGAAGCGATGCGACAAGATTATTGAAGCTTGCTCGGACAATAACGTCATTCTGTCGACCGTCTTTCCGTCACGCTTTCACCAATCGAGCCTGCTATTAAAGGAGGCTGTCGACAAGGGGCGATTTGGCACGCTGACCCTTGGCGATGCCTACGTCAAGTGGTTTCGGACTCAGGAATACTACGACAGTGGTCAGTGGCGAGGCACTTGGGAGCTCGATGGTGGTGGCGCGCTGATGAATCAGGCGATCCACAGCGTTGATTTGCTGACGTGGTTGATGGGGCCCGTCGTTGAAATTTCTGCTCAAACAGCAACGCTGGCTCATGACCGAATCGAGGTCGAAGATGTCGCGACGGCCTCTTTGAAATTCGCCAATGGAGCGATTGGTGTGATCGAAGCCACGACGGCCGCTTTCCCCGGCATGTTAAAGAAGATCGAGATTCATGGCAGTGACGGGTCGGCGGTCATCGAAGAAGAGGACATCAAGGTTTGGGAATTCCGAAAGAAGACCGCTCGCGACAAAAAAATCATTGAGCAGTACAACTCAGTTACTGACACCGGTGGAGGTGCGGCGGATCCGACTGCGATTGGTCACGCAGCTCATGCGAAACAGTTTCGCGATGTTTTGAAAGCAATCAAAAAAAACAGTTCGACTGCGATCGATGGTCGTGAAGGACGTCGCAGCGTTGAAATCATATTGGCAATTTACAAGGCAGCAGAAACTGGCAAGGCGATATCTTTACCGTTGAAGTCAGATCCTGTTTTGAAAGCAAGAAAGAAATAGAGGACTAAATTTATGGCGCTCACTGAATCCACCATGCTACCGCTCGGTTCAAAAATGCCGGCCTTTCGATTGTTGAACACGGTCGACGACTCAATGTTGGACTCTGCAAGTCTCGCGGATCAACCGGTGCTGGTCATGTTCTTTTGCAACCATTGTCCTTACGTGATTCACTTGTCCGAAAAAATTGCGGAGCTTTCGGCCGAGTGGATGGAACGCGGTGTGGCGGTTGTCGGAATCTCCAGCAACGACGTCGAGGAGTATCCGGCTGATTCTCCTGAGAAAATGAAAGAGGAAGTCACGCTTCGAAATTATGGGTTTCCTTATGTCTATGATGAAACGCAAGAAGTCGCCCATTCCTTCACGGCGGCTTGCACGCCCGACTTCTTTCTTTTCGACAAGTCGCATGCTCTGGTCTACCGTGGTCGTTTCGATGCGACTCGTCCGACAAGAATCAAGTCAGGAGTCTACGAGTCTGACAATCCAGCCACTGGAGAAGACTTGGCAGCTGCAGTCGAATCTGTGTTAAGCAATATTCCGGTCGCGGCTAAGCAGCTGCCTTCTTTGGGATGCAATATCAAGTGGAAAACCGGTAAACAGCCAAGCTGAAAGAGCTCATGAAGCCCGCTTCTTGCAACCGGTTTCACAAGTGTCCTTCCCGAATTCTTTTTTCCGTAAAATTTTTTCCGAATACTTGGGTTGCCTTAGTGGGCATGAATTTGGCGTTACATTCTGCAAGATGGGTTATAGCTAGGACAATATGGCGGTGCTCTACCGCTAATGTGAATAAACATCCCGTATGGCTCCAATTACGTCTATAATACGGGGATCGTTGGTAATATCAGGTTGATTAGGCAAGAGTACCTGATATTATATGGCGACAGATCAACCAACTGCTGCCGGCACCTCCCTCATTCTTGTGACGCTGGCAATGAGACACCGGTTAAAGCCGGAACCGATTATTTTTTTCCCTTTTGCAAGAGGTCTTATTGTGAAATCTTCGAGTAAAAAAGGTTTTACTCTTGTTGAGCTTCTGGTCGTTATCGCGATCATCGGCATCCTGATTGGGATGCTGCTCCCAGCTGTTCAACAAGTACGTGAAGCCGCCCGCCGAACTCAGTGTATGAACAATCTGCGTCAGATTGCTCTCGGTTCATTGAACTATGAGTCAGCGCACATGCACTTCCCATCTGCTGGTATGACTCCTGACTCCTATGGTGCCAACGAAGGCAGCCTTTGGGGTGGTGGTCTTCGCTCACCTTTCGGTCGCGAAAACCTGTCTTGGGCTTACCAAATCCTGCCTATGGTTGAGCAGGAAAATATCCGCCGAATTCGCGCGACTCCGGGTGGTATCTGGACTCTTCGTGGTTTTGGTCAAGCCATTCCTGTTTTCTCGTGTCCTTCACGTGGAGAGCGTTTCAATATCAGCGTTGTTGATGGTGGTGAGCGTCGTCCTTGTACTGACTACGCTGGTTTCATCGCTGGTTGGGAATACTTGCAAGATCGCGGTCTCCCGTTCGCTGAGCAAGGTGGTCAGAGCTTCCAGTTCAACGCCAGTGCTGAGCAGATTCCAGAAGAGCAAAACTTGACATGGGTTGGTTTGATCGCCAGCGCCGGTCACGTTCAAGAAGGTGGAGCTAATCCGAGCCCTGTCTACACCATCACTAACTTCCCATTCATTGGGTTTGGTGCCGCTGCGGACGGTTCTTCGAATACATTCATGTACGGTGAGAAAGCTGCTTCAGCTCTCAACTACACAACTGTCTCTCCTGACGGTTGGCAAGCATGGTGGGAAAACTCAGGTTTCATCCACAACGGCTGGCCAACAATGCGTTCGCCTCAATTGTTGAGCATCGGTGGCTTCACGCCGGATAACGAGAACGATCCTGAGATCGTCTCCATTCAGAGCAGCACTGGTTACCGTCAGGACACCGGTTTTGGTTCACCTCACCCAGGAACAGTTAACTTTGTTCTTGGCGATGGTTCGACTCACGCGATCTCGAATGAAATGAATCTTGATGTGATCCATCAGGCTGGTCACCGTTCGGACGGAACAATTTTCAACGTAACTGAGTTCTAATTGCTCAAGACGGTTGACTTATTACACGCTCTGCCCGCACAATGTGGGCAGAGCTTTTTTTGTGTCTTAAACCCCTGAATAAAAATGCGATACCTTACTCTTATAGCAATGCTTGCCGGACTTTTTTTCGTCGGTTGCGGTGGCAATGCCGTGCAAACTGAACTTTCGAAGTACAGCAAAGAGAACATTCAAAAGGCGACAATCATCTATACGGTTTATCTGTCGCTGAACAACTACAAAGGCCCGGCCAATATGGAGGAGATGAAAGAGTTCGTCACCACCAATGATATGGCCAAGGATCGCTTGGAAGGAATGTCGATCGACGTTTCCAAGTTCGATGACTACATGGTTGGTCGTGATGGAGAAGTTTTCGAATTCCGTTGGTCGCTCGCTTCAACGCCACTCGCTCCTGCCTATCCAATCTGCTTCGAAGTCGCAGGTGTTGATGGCGTTCGGCAGTGTGGCGTATCTGGAGGCAAGGTACATGAGTTCAGTACTGACGAAGAGTACGAAGATCTGAAGAAAGGGAACTACATTCCGGATGAGGCTTACAAGCCCACCGCTGAGTAGCAGAACCCGGCGGCATGTTGTTGAAAAGCTGACCTCCAACGGTCAGCTTTTTTTATTGGCAACCAAAAGTTAAAAGCAGAGCCAACATTTGTTCGGCGTTTTAAATATCAACAAGCCTTCTGGTTTAACGTCGCGAGACGTCGTGAACCGTGTTCAACGACTTTGCCCAGAGCGTTGCAAAGTTGGCCATGCAGGCACCCTTGACCCGATGGCAACGGGGGTTCTTGTCATCGGCATAGGTCCGGCCACCAAGTTGATCAGATTCTCTCAGGAAGCAGAAAAAGGATACGTTGGCGGTTTCCGCTTTGGTTTCACCAGCGACACCGAAGATATAACTGGCGAGGTCGTAGAACTGGAAAATGCTCATCAGATCAAGCGGCATCAGTTGGAAGACGCTTTAACCAGTTTCGTTGGCGAAATTCAACAAGTGCCTCCTCAATACTCTGCGGTCAAAGTGAATGGGAAACGAGCCTACGCGTTAGCTCGATCAGGCCAACACGCAGACATCAAGGCTCGACCAACGCACATTCACTCTTTGAAGCTGCTCGAATTTGATCCGCCTGATTTCGAATTGGAAATCTTCTGTGGCAAGGGCACCTATGTCCGGACTTTGGGCAGAGATATATGTAAGTCGCTCGGTTCGGATTCGATCATGACCAGTTTGCGACGAATTCAGGTCGGCAACTTCAGGATCGATAACTCAATTGCGATGGAAACGCTTACTTCAGAAAACATCGAATCTCAATTTAGGGATCCACGAGACATGCTTTTTGGATTCGACGAAATCACAATGAATTCGGGGGAAATTGAGTATCTGCGACACGGCAAAAAGCTGCGGCTGCCCCGTGCCGGTCAGAGTCAAAAAATTGCTGCGATCAACAGCGATAAACAACTGCTGGCTGTCTTAAGAAAAGGCGAAGGCGACCTCTGGGGCACCGAGGTAAATTTTGTTCCTGAACTTTTAAAGTAGCCAAAAATTCAGTGGCCCTCTTGCGTCCAGATCATTGACGAGGCTGGGCGTCGAAATGGAGGAGGATTGCTTCAATTGGGTATGGTTCCACGTTTGTGGTTTCGACAGTTCATCCACGACGTGAAATTGACGAATTTGCAAACTTGCCGCCAGTTCAGGAGAATTGCGTCAAAGGGCAAACCAGACGCCTGTCGTCTTGAATAATTCCGGTTAACATGCCGTCAGTCGCGATTCAAAATGAGGTTTCAAGTAACTCGTTTTCAATTGCGAAGCATGCGATCAATTCCTCAACACTTAAACCCGGATTATTCACGATGCGCGGGCGTCAAAATTGAGAAGGCTTGTTTCATTGGGGCATTGCTCCAAGTTTGTGGTTTCGAAAGTTCACCCACGAAGTGAATTGGTGAATCTGCAAAAACTTTCGTCAGTTCAGGAGGACAGCTTGGACAGTGATTGGGCCACTGAGATGTGCATGATGTTTCTTGCATTCAAGTACCTGATCAGACCTTAGATTCCGGCAGCAAATTGGCTGCCGGCATCTCGCTGTCCCTTTTAAACTTCGGCAATCTGAAGATAGAACCACCCGTGGTTCATCCATGCTGAGTTGACCGGTTTATGAGCCGAGACGCGTAAGTTTTGAAGTTGCACACTATTGGTCAAACTGACTTCTGTTTCCCGCAATCGTCGGGTTAAATTCAACCTTACCAATATTAAGCATATCAGCACGTCGCGCAAGCGAGTGAGTTTTGAATGCGGGAAAGACCCACTCGCTTGCGAGTCGTGCTAGTATTGAGTGCAACTTCAAAACGCGTCGGCGTCCGGGTGCAGAAACTCGGGATCTTACGTTCCTCGGCTCACAATCTCGGTCGGTAAATTCAGCTTGAACGCAACACAAGTGCAAACAACTTGAGCTGAGTATCAAAATCGTGCTACGCTTTTTCATGCGTGGCAACAGACTTCAACGTTTCCCATTGGAAGCGTCTCATTGACCCGGATTAATCAATCCATTCTCCATTCTCAACAGGACTTCAGACAATGATGCATCGCAGTATCGCACCTTTTCTTGGGCTTGTTTTATTATTCGGACTCATGACTGGTGTCGGTCATGGTCAAGATCTTTCAGGGCAATGGTCGGGGCGCTGGAATAGCTCTGCGAATGGCCATTCTGGGAAAATCGAAGCCACGTTCTGCCAAACCAGTCACAGCCAAGTCGAAGCCAGATTTCGCGGGACGTTCGCCAAAGTGATTCCTTTTCGGTACCGGACCAAATTGAACGTCGTCGCCCAACAACCGGGGCTAACCGTGATGGCCGGCAGTCGCCGATTGCCGCTGGGAGGCGAATTTAACTACCACATTACGATGACCGATTCCTGCTTCAACGGCTCGTTTTCATCTCGACGAAACAGCGGAACGTTTGTCATGCAAAGACAGTGATCTCGTTGGCTTTCTCTGAAAATCCTTCGTCTTTCTTAACCCCGGATTATTCACGATGCGTGGGCGTCGACACGGAGAAAGCTAGTTTCATTGGGGTATTGTTCCACGTTTGTGGTTTTCACAAGTCACCCACAACATGAAATCGACGAATTTGCAAAACTTGCGTTCGCGTCCAGTGAATCGCTTCAAAGGACAAATCAGACGCCTGTCGTCGTGAATAATTCCGGTTAACACGAAGCCATGACGAGGAGCCGTGAATAAATCACGGGAGATGGAGACCGCTCTTAATCCCGGATTATTCACGATGCGTGGGCGTCAAAATTGAGAAGGCCTGTTTTGATT
>CAYZPA010000014.1:71032-93665 GCA_964479855.1 uncultured Pirellulaceae bacterium | reverse complement strand
GACCGCCGCGAGGTTGAATTGACTTTCGGCTCACTGACGAAAAAGCAGTGTTGGCTTCGCAGCTGCGCCAATGCTTGTCATTTGCATTGAGAAGTCACTCGGTCGCAACATTTTTGGATCTAAAGCAGCCCAATTGAAGAGGCGACTGGCATTCAGTGGTTCGCCCAAAGCAATTGGACGGAACATAAATGTGGGTGGCATCTAGGTTCACCTACAGTGGTTCGCCCAAAGCAATTGGACGGAACATAAATGTGGGTGGCACCTAGGTTCAAATGCCAATGGAGGATCTTGTTAGCAGCCGGTCCGACGTGACTGAAGTAACGTCGACTCCAATCAGCTGGGCGGTGTTGAATGCAATCGAATGATAAAATGCAATCGCTTGACTACTGTTGGTAATGTTGCAAGTTAGTCGCGCCTCAAATTCCAACATCGCGATGACAAAAGATTTGCAAAATCCATCTGCATTGTTTTGAAGCAACAAGAGCCAAGAGTTCGTCAAGCTTCGGCAAACAGGATCTTCATCGCCCTCCAATTTCCCTCTCAGGAACGCTGAACTTTCCAGCCCTCGGCCATCAATCGCAATCCCAACGCTCAATAAAAAATAAGCGTAGTCCGCGTTGAGCTCCTCAGGATAGTGCCAGCCAGTACCAAACCAAGGTTGGGCATATTTTGCCAGCAGCGAAAGTAATGCTGTGTCATTTCTAAGAAGTGCAAGCTGCATGGTATCTCGATACAGCTCGAACCATTTGAATTTTGAATTACCATCAACCTTGCGAGCCCGGTCCAGATCCCGTTGATCGGCAAACGCCATCGCGCCCGAAAAGTAAGGGGTGGCGATTGCGCAACCGATCGCCAGTAACTCTTCGACCGAACGCGGCACGGCAAAACCGAAATGGTGAAAGACGACCGTGTCCAGACAGTCAGCGATCAAGCATTCCAAACCAAACTGAGAGGGCGATTCCCTGAATGATTCGAGCTCATCCTCGAGGCCTGACGAAATAACTGCGATCGATTCTTCAATATTGTCATTGCCTGGACGGCCTAAACGTTCGTAGCGCAAACAACCACCTCGATTCAGCTCAATCCCAGCCACCAAACGAAAAAGGCCCCATGTTCCTGGAGAGAACAGGGGGCCTTTTGAAAGCGACGCAGACGGGACTCGAACCCGCAACCTCCGGATCGACAGTCCGGGACTCTAACCAATTGAGCTACTGCGCCTTGAATTTGACAGGGCGATCAATCGACGCTGACCGTCCTTCTGATAGAGGCACATTTTGCATAACCTGCCGCTGAAATTCAAGCTCAAATATCGATCTTCTTCTGAGAGAATTTCGGTGTTTGTACCGCGACGGCTGAAGGCCAAATCGCAAACTTTTCACCAAATCTACCGTCTGGACAACTCAAAACCCAATTCAGTTCGCCAAGAAGTCTGGAATTCGATAATCTCGTTAAAATCGATGCCAAACAGGAGGCCCAATTTTCCAAAAGAAATACTGGCTCACGCCGTAAAACGGCCTCCTGACCTGTCTTCCTGAGTGCCTTTGAGCCTTCGCGCGAATTCAGTTGGAGGCAAAGAAACTTCCCTGCAGAACCGAACCGTGGCTTGGGGGCCGGGCCTCGTCAAAATTGATTTGACCAACCGACCAACCACTTGGCTCAGGTTTCAAGCAAAATCGACTCCGAATTGATCCTCAAACCGGTCAATTCAGCTCGATTGGACCACTAACTCTTTTTGCGATCGCCTTTGACGCGAGCGAAACTGCGGCCTCCGCCAGCACCTCCGCCACCGCCCTTACGTTTCTTGCGGAAATCACTGCGGCCGCCACCAGATCCTCCGCCTCGATTCCGATCGAAACGACCTCGCTCAGGACGTCCACCGCGACCGCGAGCACCACCTGCCCCACGATCAAACGCGACTTCATCTTTGGCAGTTGCCTTACGGATCTTCAATTCTTTGCCAACGACACGAGTGTTGTTCAGGATTTCATGAACATCCTTTGGCATTCCGGCCGGCAAGTCGATGGTGCTGTGTGTGCTGTAAATCTGGATCGGACCGATATGTTTGCCTTCGATTCCAGCTTCATTGGCAACTGCCCCAACGATGTTGCCGGGTTTGACTCCATCACGATGACCGACTTCGATGCGGAATCGTTCCATGCCGTCTTCGGGAGGTGCTCCCTGCTTGCGACGTCCTCGAGTTCCACGGTCTTCGCGATCACCTCGTTCGGCACGTTGCCGTTTGGGCTTGTCGGTAGAAAAGAACTCGGCGCCACGTTGGCCCAGATGTGCCAAAGCTGCGGCGATCTTGAGCATCGATTCACCGGTCTCCTGAGCATGATTTTCGATCAATGCTTCAAAGCGTTTCAAATCGGCTTTCGTCACTGCTTCGGAAATCGATTCGCGAAACTTGGCGACACGGTACTCGTTCAGCTGTTTCGCCGAAGGAGGCTCAACAATTTCGATCGTTTTACGAGTCGCTCGTTCGATCATCCGAAGCTTACCACGCTGCGAATGAGTCAGAAAAATGATGGCTTCGCCTTTGCGACCGGCTCGACCTGTTCGCCCGATACGGTGAATATAGGATTC
Organism: uncultured Pirellulaceae bacterium; assembly: GCA_964479855.1. GTDB lineage: Bacteria > Planctomycetota > Planctomycetia > Pirellulales > Pirellulaceae > Mariniblastus. The sequence goes on along the minus strand of CAYZPA010000014.1, from coordinate 91,079 downwards.
ACTTCCTTCGGGCAAATCGTAATTGAAAACGTGGCTAACCCGAGTCACATCAAGACCGCGAGCCGCGACGTCGGTTGCGACAACGATATCCAGACGCTCCGCCTTCAATCGCTCGATCGTTCTTTCACGCGTCTTTTGAGGCATATCGCCGTTAAGCGCCGCGACTCGCAGACCAGCACGATTAAGCTGCTCAGCAACCGCGATGGTCGAATCCTTGGTCCGTGTAAAGACCAGCACGCCGTCAGTCTTTTCGACCTCAAGCATTTGAATTAGCAAGTCGATCTTTTCACGCGTCGGCGTAAAAATAGCTCGCTGGCGAATCGAATCGGCCGTTACCGTTTTCTGTTGAACTGAAATCTTGATTGGATTGCTCAAGTATCGCTGAGCAATCTTTTTGATTTCCGTATTGAAAGTCGCAGAGAACAAAGTCACTTGGCGATTCTTCGGCGTTTGATCGAGCACGAATTTCACGTCGTCGAGGAAACCCATATTGAGCATTTCGTCCGCTTCGTCGAGCACCAGCGTCTTGAGCTGATCGAGTTTCAAAGTTCCACGTTTGATATGATCAATGACTCGGCCAGGCGTGCCGACAACGACCTGAACGCCACGCCGCAACTGACGGAACTGAATTTCATAATCTTGTCCACCGTAGATCGCTACGGACGAAAATTTTGGAACGTTCGCGGCGTAAGTGTTGAACGCTTCGGCAACCTGGATCGCCAGTTCTCGGGTCGGAGCCAGAACGAGGACTTGAGGAATTTTGGCCGAGGTGTCGATCTGGGTCAGAATCGGAAGCGCGAAGGCCGCCGTTTTGCCTGATCCCGTTTGAGACTGAGCCATCACGTCGCGGCCGTCTAGCATGTGCGGGATGATCTGTTCCTGAATTTCAGTTGGAAACTCGTAACCAGAATTCGCGACTGCTTTTTGAACATTGGCAGCCAATGGAAGATCGCTAAACCGAACTCGATTCTTTTCGCGTTCAAGTTCCGACTTCACCGATTCGGCAACCAGCTTTTCCTCAGGCAGAAATTTCTCTGCATCGTTAGGCTGCTTGTTCTTTTTCTTGGCTTTTGCCACGACTGGAACAGGAGCCAATTTGGGTTCCGGCTTCACGGGCTCAAGTGGCTCGACTGCTTCGACAGCCTCAACGGGAGCTACTGGCTCTACCGGAGCAACGGGCTTGATTTCAGCAACGGGTTCGACGACAGGCACTTCAGGAGCTGGCGTTTCTGAAGGCGTCTCGACCACGATGGACATTTGTGACGCTTCGCCGTTACCGGCTTCATCGACAACGACTACCGTTGGAATAGATCGCTTTTGCGTGTTTTGGTTGTCAGTGTTTGTTTCGAAAGATGGATCCGTAGATTCGTTAGTAGGCATCTATTTCCTGCTGGTTTCTGGAGTTGGGTAAGTCTGCGAAAGCAAAAGACAAACCGCCAGACAGATAATCTGAGGCTGCAAGGGCGTACGCAATTAAAGGTGCGACGCCGCTTCGTTCACATGCCGCTACAGAAAGATACCGTAGCTAGAGAAGACTGGTCGCTGGTCGTGGTTGAGAGCACAACAGGCAATCAGGTTCACTACCTTTTGCGTGTCTGGCTTTGGGACTCACTCGTCCGCCTCAATTCCACTGTCGGAATGTTAGTCACTGCCTGCCATTATGGCCAGCGCAAAAATCAACAGGTCATCGCTTTACCCGCTCGGACAAGCCCGGCATCCCCGCGAAATCGGTACATTTTACTCATGCAATATCAGTCGAATTAGTCGTTCCAACGGAAGATCGCGAGCGCTAAAAAGAACGGTAAGACACACCACACCGCCGTAACGCCCAACTCAGGAAGAATACCTCCCAATGATTTGCCGTCTGACATGACAGCACGCAACGCGTCAATTACCGGTGTCAGAGGCAGTAACTTGATGATGGGCTGCGACCATTCGGGAAACCTTTCGTACGAAAAAAAGATGCCGGACAGTGTCCACATTGGCAACATGACCAAATTCATCAATCCGGACGCCGTTTCCGCAGTTCGAGCTCGCGACCCGACAAGCAGCCCAATCGCGGCAAATTCGAACGCTCCCAGCAGAATGACGACCACCAGTGCAAGCGGACTTCCGTAGACTTTGACATCGAATATGAACCATGCAAAAACAAGCAAAATCACGATTTGCGGGATCATGAACACCAATCGACTCAAAAGCATGCTGAGCAGAAAGTGAGTCCTTCGCATCGGCGTCGCCATGAACCGCTTCAACAGCTTTCGAATCCGCAGATCGACAATCGCGAAACCGACCCCCCAAAGCCCGCCACCCATCAAGCCCATCGCCAGCAAGCCCGGAATCAAAAAGTCGATATATCGACCGCCAGTTTCTTCGAACACTTCTTCCTCGCTATCAAACACATCCTTGCGGCCCATTGCCGATTGCATCGTTGAATCGACAAGGTCGCGAGCCTGTACGCTGCCGGGCCGCTGCGGATCCAACCGATACACGAGGTCGCTGTTTGAGTCATTGCCAAGAACAGCAACCAGTGTTTTTCCTTTTCGTAGTCGCAGACGGGATTGTTCAGCGGTAACAATTTCTGGGGCCAGCATCTCCGAAGCGGAAAGCTGTTCAAGCAGAGCTTCCGATCGCGGACCTTCGATGACATCGACGATCATGGATTCTGCTGGCTGATTGCGAAACGCGACGCCCAAAACAATGGCCATCAGGACCGGGAAAAAGTAAACCCAGAACATGGCTTCCGGACGACGAATGAACTCTTTAAGCCGGGCGACAGTAAATGCAACAATCGGATGAGACATATTTTCCCAAGTGTGTACTAAGCTTTTTGTGTGATGGCGAGCAACGAACCGATTGCATGACGACGCCAACTTCACACGTTTCAATCTTCCAGTTTTTTTCCAGTCAGGTTCACGAACACGTCTTCGAGTGTGGCTTGGCGAGTCGACAAACCCGTCAGCGACACCTTTTCGCGTTCCAGCCCGGACACGATCGCGGGTAAAACATCGTGCAGTTGATCCACCGTGACCCGGACCGTTTGATCGTCGAGTTCGCAATGGTTTACCGCAGGCAATCGCTCAATCCATTCGATTGACTTAAGCCCTGTTGCATTATTCACTGAGAATTCAATGACGTGATTTGCTCCAAGCGACTGAATCAGGCTCGCCGGGCTACCTTCGGCGATGATCTTTCCCGCGTCAAAAATGGCGACTCGATCGCACAGTCGTTCTGCCTCTTCCATATAGTGCGTCGTCAGCATGACCGTTTTGTTCTGACGCTTGAACGATTCAATAATGTCCCACAATTGGCGGCGACTTGTCGGGTCCAGACCGGTTGTCGGTTCGTCCAGAAAGATCAGCTCAGGATCACCGACCAACGCCGTCGCGACAGCGAGCCGCTGTTTTTGTCCGCCTGAAAGCGTCTTCACCCACGCGTTCTTTTTTTCCTGAAGCGAAACGCGTTCCATCGCCTGGTCGACGGAAATGCCAAACGCATAAAAGCTACGAAACAGTGTCAAAGTTTCACCGACCGTCAGTCGATCGCTGAGCTGCGTTTCCTGTAACGAAACACCAATGCGTTCGCGAATCTGTTGCGCGTCTGATTTCCAGTCCATGCCAAGAATAAAAGCCTGGCCAGCGGTCGCTTGCAACAAGCCTTCAAGAATCTCGATTGTTGTCGTCTTACCAGCACCGTTGGGACCGAGGACTCCAAAACACTCGCCAACCTTGACCTGAAAGTCGATGCCACGGACCGCCTCGACTGGTGGTTTTCCGGGGTAGGTTTTGACGAGGTCTTTGCAGTCGATCGCGAGAGTCATGCTTTTTGGATTAGCCAAGGAAAGGAACTTTTCCCTATCCTATCCTATCGGATGCAAACGAGCACAAGAAGGCTCGGCCGAGCACGAATTCGTCGGGTCTGCTTGGCCTGACGGGTCTGCTAGAGCCCACGACTGGCAACACGTTTCGCGACCAGACCAATTCGCAGCTGTGGCAAACTGGCCAACTCCGTTCTAACGCAAAGAAATCTCACTCAGCTTCAATGGCGCTTGAATCGTTCGAACCAGCCACCGATTAATTGGCTGGTCGGTTCGTCCATGGTTTGTGAGCCGAGATGCGCAAGTTTTGAAGTTGCACCAATACAAGCCCGAAGCGCAAGCGAGTGGATATCTCCGAGGCAATCCGTATCCCTCGCTCGCGCGTCGGGCTTGTATGAAACGCTTCGCACTTCTAAATTAGCGAGTGCGTTGTCGCGTAGGACAAGAAGTTCATCCTGAATATGCAACTTCAAAACCCGCAAGCGGCCGGGTGCAGAACCCCGGAAACTTATTTTCCTCTGATCACAACCCCGGACAATCCTGACCGGTCAATTCAGCCTGGAAGCACCGCTAGTCGACAAACTTTTTCACAATGACTGAGGCATTGTGGCCGCCGAAACCAAAACTGTTGCTCATCGCGTAATTGATGTCGCGATCTTTGGGCTTGAGCGGCGTGAAATCGAGATCGCAATCCGGATCAGGATCAGTGAGATTACTCGTCGGAGGAACCACGCCTTCAAGAATGGCTTTGATACACAGAATCAGCTCGATCCCGCCGCTGGCTCCCAACGAGTGCCCCAACTGACTTTTGGTACTGCTGATCGATATATCTTTTGCAGATCCCCCAAACACGTTTTTAATCGCTCGTGTTTCAGCTTTATCGCCCAACGGAGTGCTTGTTCCGTGAGCATTAATGTAGTCGATCTGGTCTGCTGAAAGTTCAGCGTCATCGAGTGCGGCTTGCATCGCCTGAGCGGCTCCCCTGCCCTCTTCGTCCGGAGAAGTAATATGCCCGGCATCGCAGCTGGTTCCAAAACCAACCAGTTCGGCCTGAATGTTCGCTCCACGAGCCTTCGCAGATTCCAGTTCTTCGACAACGATGATTCCCGCACCTTCTGAGAACACAAAACCATCGCGTTTACTGTCGAAAGGACAGCTGGCTTCCGTCGGATCGACGTCGCGATTCGAAAGGGCTCGCATATTCGCAAACGCCGCCAACGCCATTCGTGTCATCGCGGCTTCCGTTCCGCCAGTGATCAGCTGATCACAAACGTTGTCTCGGATGAGGTAAATCGAATTGCCGATTGCGTTACCAGCGCTGGCACACGCGGTTGCGACACTGTAATTCGGGCCTCGCAAACCATATTCAATCGCAAGATTTCCACCGCCGGCATTGAGCATCAGCTTTGGAATGGTGAGCGGTGAAACTCGGTTGGGACCTTTTTCGATCAAACGGCTCATCTGATCATAGATGGTCGTCATGCCGCCGATTCCGGATCCGAGCACAACGCCGAATCGAGCCGCATCAGCCGGGTTGGCAAATTCAACCCTGCCATTTTCGTCAAGTTTCCAGTTGGAATCCTTGATCGCATCGGCAGCAGCAACCAATGCAAATTGCGAGTAACGATCGACTCGTTTGGCTGCAGCAGGAGAATCGCCGAAAGTCCAATCGTAAACGTCTCCGCCGATTTTTACTTTGATATCAGAAGTATCGAATAGCTGAATATCGTGAATGCCGCTTTCGCATTTCAGAATTTTATCCCAGCATTCATTCACGTCACAACTTAGTGGAGTGATAATGCCGCAGCCCGTTACGACAATTCGCCGTTTCATGATTTATCCGATGAGTTGCAGTGTCAGCATTGAAGAAAATCGGGGGCCGAGACCATGGCCGAGAAAACTTGAACACAAAGGCTGGTCGCAAGCACGACAAAAAAGACCGCCTGGCGGCACCGGCGAACCGGGTCAAACAGGCGGAACTTGGTTGTCATAATGAGTTTTTACTCTGAGCCTTTTTCGATGTGGGCGATAGCTTCACCAACGGTCTGAATTTTTTCAGCCGCATCGTCAGCAATGCTAATATCGAACTCTTCCTCAAGTTCCATTACCAGTTCAACGGTATCCAACGAGTCCGCTCCCAGATCGTTTACGAAGTTGGACTCTCGTTTGATTTTCTCTTTGTCGACGCCAAGTTGCTCAGCGACAATGTCTATTACGCGTTCTTCGACCGATGCCATATTTATCGGCCTCCTTCTATATAAACTCAGGACAACGTTCAATTTTGCTACCGTACTCGCTCTACGAGAGAATGGGCACAGCTCCGGCGAAAATTCTTCCCCGGACAAGCGACTAAAGATAGATGATTCCCTCAAAATGGGTCAAGGCTCAAACGAAATTCGGCCCGCTTTTTGCCCATATATACAGGAAAATAAACCCGCCAACGCCCGGAAATCAGGCTGTCATGCCTCCGTCGACCGTAAGAACCTGCCCCGTGACGTAACTCGCCGCCGGACTGGCCAAAAACAGGACACAAGCTGCAACGTCTTGAGGGACACCTATGCGGTTTGCCGGAATACGCTTTTTGACTTCACCCAAAATTGTATCGCCAAGCTTTTCCGTCATCTCACTTTCGATAAATCCGGGAGCCACAGCGTTCACGGTGACCTTACGTTTGGCAATCTCTTTCGCCAGAGAGCGTGTCATTCCGATCACGCCAGCCTTGGAAGCCGAGTAATTCGTCTGTCCAGGATTTCCAATCAGACCCGAAACGCTGGAGATGTTGATGATTCGGCCATAACGCGCTCGCATCATTCGTTGCGATGCGGCGCGAGTGAAAAGGAAGGTCCCGCGGAGGTTTACGTTGATGACATCGTCCCACTGTTCGTCCGACATCGCTGGCAAAAGCGTGTCTCGAGTGATTCCCGCATTGTTGATCAGAATGTCAAGCTTGCCCCAGTCATCAGCAACTTTATCGACCACTGCCTGAATGCTCTCGCCATCAGATACATCGCACTGCATGGCTTCCGCTTTTCCACCAGCGTCGGTGATCGTCTTGACGGTGTCAGCAAGTTTTTCTGCGTTGCGAGCAATACAGGCGACTTGAGCACCAGCGGCACCGAGCTCAATCGCAATCGCACGGCCCAACCCTTGCGAAGCACCTGTGACAATGGCGGTCTGACCTGAGAGATCAACTGAAAATTTATCGAGGCTCATATTAGTTTCTCAAGAATATGTTTTGTTTGTGGTTGCAATTATTTGAAGCGAACACTGCCAAAGATGATAACCAATGCTCATCCATCACGATAAGCCCTCGTCTCATTCCGGCTCATTGGCAAGCGAAACTCAGATCAAGCGTCTTAGTCCAGCGTCCCATGAGTCGGCAGTTTTCGATTCACGCGTTTCAATAAGCTCCGAAGCACTCGTCCGGTTCCGACTTCATAGAATTCATCGTAGCCATCGGCAAGCATCGCCGTCATCGTGTCATGCCATCGGACCGGAGCACAAATCTGACGCACCAGCAATGGACCAAAATCACCCGACTCCTGATGCGACTGGGCGTCGACATTGCAGTAAACGGGAACTCGCGGACTGGAAAAAGCAGTCGCATCTACAGCAGCTTTCAAAGATTCCGTTGCCGGATCCATGACCGATGTGTGAAACGCTCCGGCGACAGCCTGCGGAATCACTTTCATGGCTCCCGCATTTTCTGCAACAGATTGAACTGCTTCACACGAAGCATTTTGACCCGAAACGACAATCGTGGTCGCTCCCAAAAAGTTTGCTGGTTGAAGCACTTCGCCGTCCACTCGAGCTTCTTCGCATACCGAGGCAACTTTATCAGGATCCAAACCCAAAACCGTGACCATGCCGCTGGGCGTCGCATCTGCGGCAGCCTGCATCGCTTCGCCACGCTTTTGCACCAGCCGCAATCCATCTTCGAAGCTGATCGCGCCAGAAAAAGCCAAAGCGGAATACTCGCCAAGGCTCAGCCCTGCCGCACCCGCACACGACTCAACCACATCCGGAGCCGATTGCTTCAGCACTTCGACCGCCGCCATGCTGGTTACGAAAAGGGCGGGCTGGCTGATCACGGTCGAATCAAGCTTTTCCTTTGGACCTTCGAAACAAACGTCCTGTATGGAGTAACCCAAAATGTCGTTGGCTTGCTGGAACAGTTGTTTAACACTGCCATGGTCGTCAAAAGCCTGTTTGCCCATGCCGACAGATTGAGCACCTTGACCTGGAAACAGAAATGCAATTTTGCTCATGGATGGATCGTCACATTTGAGGCGGATGAAATTCGGGTCGAGATTATGACGCAATTGCGACTAAACGACCACCACCATAATTTCGCTTGCGAATCGCAACAAGATCAGCAACCCAAGCAAAGCCACCAAAAACACCCGCGATGTTTTTCTACGAAAAAGGGCACGCTCAAACCTGATTTGAAAATTGGTCTGGTGATACGAGCAAAGGAAACTTGCATGAAGCCGAGCCCTTGAAACCGAGCCGCTAAAACAAAGCTTCGCCATCTTTGGGCTTGGGCACTGGTAGCTTCAAGTGCTCGTAGGCTTTCTGCGTCGCGATCCGACCTCGCGGTGTCCGCAGAATTAACTCGCATCGCAACAAAAACGGCTCCACATCATCCGCTAGCGTATCCACCGCCGTATTCATTGTCGCGGCAATCGTTTCAATTCCTGTTGGGCCGCCAAGACAAATTCGAATCAAAGTGTCGAGGTACTTTCGATCCTGACGATCAAGACCCAGTACATCAATCTCTGCAACTTCGAGCGCCTTATTCGCAACCGCCATCGAAATATGCCCGTCGGCGCGACTCTGAGCGTAATCTCGAACCCAACGCAATCGATTATTGGCAACGCGAGGAGTGCTTCGCGATCGGGCTGCAATTTCCACGGCAGCTTCGTCATCGATTTCAATTTTCAACTTCAACGCATTGCGACGCACAATTTCGGTTAGCTCTTCAAGCGAATAGAAATCAAGGTGCTCGCGAATCTGAAAACGATCCCGCAGCGGCCCGGTCAACATACCGGCTCGAGTCGTCGCGCCGATTAGCGTAAACGGCTTCAGCTTAAAAGTGTGCGTTCGGGCGTTAATGCCATCGCCAAGAATCATGTCGATTCGAAAATCTTCCATCGCGGTGTAGAGGTACTCTTCGACCGCTTTGGGAATACGATGAATTTCGTCAATGAACAGAACCTGCTTCGGCCGAAGGTTCGTCAGGCTGGGGACGAGATCCTTGGGCGCTTTCAAGGTCGGTCCCGAAAGGAAATCGACCGGCACCCCCATCTCAGCTGGAATCACGGTCGCGAACGTGGTCTTACCAAGCCCGGGTGGGCCATCGAACAGGACGTGGCCGAGCACTTCATTTCGCTTCTTGGCGGCATCGATTGCAATCTCGAGCCGGTTGATCACCTCGCGCTGCCCGACCATTTCAGCCATCCGGATGGGCCGCAAGTGCGGATCATCATCCTCGGGTGCCGGGTTATTCGATAAAATGACGTCTCGAGCCATCCGTGATTCCATGAACTTCTGCAGGGGCAGTAATATAACAGGACCCGTTTAGATTACAGAGACCACTGATGGCCAAAACGAGAAAGATCAACAACGCTCTGATCCGAGTGCTGGACCAGTCCCGATCCATCGTCTACCTCGTTTCCGACGAACAGACCATGACTTACGCCAACCAGAGCTGCGCCGACTGGCTGGGGCTGGAGCTGGAGTCCATGATCGGCACCAGTCTTGTGTACTCAACAGAGTCACTGTCCGATCCGATGCAAAACAATTTGAAAGGCTTGGCACTTCCTCCAGACCTGTTCGCCACCGGCACCGTTGTCGCGAAAGAAAAAAGCCAGGCCAGCGTCCAGCTGCGAATTACATCCAACAACACGCACAAGCCTGTCGCTTACATGGCGACTGCCAGCCCGATTCATGACCACCGTGACATGCTGTCCGGATTCCTTGTTGTGGCAACTCAGCCCAACGAACTTTCGGAAGCCGTCAGCACTCGAGAAGCCATCGATGATCCTGTCAAGCTTCATCAAGCCCTCGCCACGCTACGCGAAAAACAACGGAGGCTTTTCGATTTAAGACGACTTGTTGGCACCTCTTCCGGTTCTGCCCGCGTGCGAAGACAGGTTGAGTCCGCGATCGACAGTCGCAGCGACGTTCTGATTTTCGGAAGGCTCGGCACGGGGCGCGAACATGTGGCTCGGACCATTTTCAACCATGCCAACACGAACGATGAAGACCTGATTCCGCTTCACTGCGCGATCACGGATCCGATGCAAGTTCAGTCGACAATGAAAGAGTTGGCGAGCCAGAACAAAAAGCGTCAACATGATCCTGCGGCAACCACTTCGACTTTGTTGCTGCTGGAAGTCGACAAACTGGACGCGCGATCGCAGCAGGAAGTGCTCGGCTACTTACAATTGCCCGGGTTCTCGATTCGCACCATTTCCACCGCCACTCAAGAACTGTTTGCTCAGGAAAGCAGCTTTGACCAACAGCTTGCCAGCCACCTGAGCACATTGACGATTGAACTTCCAACGGTGACGCAACGCCGCGAGGACCTTCCGCTGCTCGCCCAAGCGATTCTCGAATTTGGCAACGACAAAAATGTGAAACAGTTCTCCGGTTTCACACGCCAGGCCATCGAACTCATTTGCGAATACGACTGGCCTCAGAACCTTGACCAACTTACAGCCGAAATCGAAAACGCCGCAGCGCAGGCAACCGGAAACATCATTCAAGCGACTGACTTTTCGGACCGGATTCATCACGCCATTCAGGCGCAGCGTTTTGCCGCCAAGCCGGAAGTCCGAATTCAGCTGGACGACTTCCTTTTGAACATTGAGAAACAGCTTGTAGAACGATCCATCGCTCAAGCCAAAGGAAACAAGACGAAAGCAGCGGAACTGCTCGGCATCAGCAGGGCGAAGTTATCGAGACGTCTGCAACAATTCGAAACGCCAGAACCAGAGAACGACCCGGCACTGCAAGTCGACGAATCCGTCTTCAAAGAGGAAAAGATCGATGGCGTTTGATTCTGATGCAACCGCCGCGCCCGCCAACTTTGTGGTCGTGGTTCACTCGGCTCTCTGGCGTTCGCAAGTCGAACGATTCCTTGATCAGTTGAAACCGATGCCCTCGGTTCACTGGGACATGGATATCGAATCTGCCTCCAGAACAGTCGTCGGCCTTGGAAACCACGGCAGTGTCACGCTGCTTGCCGAGCTCCCGGATAGCTTTTGTTCTGATCCCGACCCAATTCTTGATTGTGTGGCAAGATTCCAGAATAATCCGCAACGATGCCCGATTTTCCTTTTTGGACATCCTGAAGACGAATCTTTTCGAACCGCCCTCGCCGTTGCCGGCGCGAGCGACTGCTGCTTTTCAATGCTGGACATCGCCCCAATGTGGACTCGTTTAAACCGACATTTGAATTCGCACCGCACAGTCGAATTGTCAGTTGAGAACCAAATATTCAGTCGGTTACCGTGGTAGCCTTCTCGAGGCGGTTGAGGCAAAATAGCCAGCCGAAACGTTCTACGTCCCAGAAAAATCAACCTACAGCAGCTTCATGTCTGAAAACAACGAAACCAACGAACTTGTCTCGGAAGTTCACGCTTCGCTCGGAAGAGTTCTTGACCCCGAAACCGGACGCGGGCTCAAAAAGCAAATCGTTTCCGTTGAAGCCAACGACAATGATATCAATGTGACGGTTGGCTTGGTGTCCTACGCCGCAGCCATAAAAAACGACTTTCGCGAAAAGGTGGAAGGAACGCTAACGGGGGATTTTCCTGGCAAGAGCATCAACGTGAAAATCGCGGACTTCGAACGAGCCCCCAAGCCGCTGGGACAAATCGGGCTTAAATGCAAAGCCGTCATCGCTGTCGCGGCCGGAAAAGGCGGCGTCGGCAAGAGCACCGTCGCGACCAGCCTGGCGATCGCACTCAAGAAAGCCGGTTCATCTGTTGGGCTGCTGGACGCCGATGTCTACGGTCCGTCGATTCCACAGCTTACCGGTGTTCGCGGACAAGCAGTGCGGGCGGGCGACGGTGAAAAGATCGAACCGCTGGACTTCAATGGCATTCCACTCATGAGCATCGGGTTTATGGTGCCTCCCGGGGAAGCCGTTATCTGGCGTGGCCCAATGCTTCACTCGGCCGTCACCACTTTCGTTCGCAACACGGACTGGGGCGAACTGGACTACCTGATCATCGACATGCCGCCCGGGACCGGCGATATCGCACTGAGCCTGTCGCAGCTGTTACCGCTTACGGGCTCGGTCATCGTTTGCACGCCTCAGGAAGTCGCTTTGATTGACGCCGTGAAGGCGGTTGGCATGTTCCGCAAAGTGAAAATTCCAGTGATCGGACTGGTGGAAAACATGAGCAGCTTCATCTGTCCCGGCTGCGACAAGAGCTACGACATTTTTGGCAAAGGCGGCGCGAAAGAGTACGCCACGCAAGACAACATTCCATTCCTTGGTGAGATTCCACTCAACATTAACTTGCGTCAACGAGGCGACGACGGCGCGATGCCTGATAACTTCGACGACCCCAATGTTGGACCTTACTTTGAAAAGATCGCTCACCAGCTGGTAACCACGCTCGCAAAGAAAACCGCGGCCAATCCACCAACGCCTACACTGCCGGTGATTGGCTAAGCGACCATGGCAAGTGGACTTGGTTAACCTGTTGAACCACAACGCTTGAACCACAACGCTCTTGTCAGTAGCCCGGCTGACCGAGCCGGTTCATTCGACGCCTCGCAGGCAAGCCACTCTGAAACCAACATCTAACTCTGCGACGAAAAGAATTGAATCGCAAAGTAAACGGGAACGGCAAGGTAGCCAACCGCCAACAGCGCGATGCCTGAACGAGCAATCCAGCTGTTGAATTTTCGCAGCAACCAGATCGACAACGCGATCCCCATGACCGCTTCGCATGTGGCGGCGATGGCGCCGTAGTGGTTCGGGTCCCAATACGAAACTGCCGAACGAAATCGAAAATTGCTCAACGGAAAAAAGTGACGATGCGCGTCATCAACATGCACCGGAAAATCCAACGCCATGTGCGCGAGGCAGGAACACGAAAAGACGATCAGCAACGCTGACACGGTCGCGAATCTCGCTCGAATAATAACGCCCAACAAAAGCAGTGCGAGCCAAAGGGGGATCGAGTTACCCCATGCGACGACGTCCTGCCAAAAGTCGCTGAAGTAGACGTCGCTCCAAATGACAGACTCGGCGGTGCCTTTGAATTTTTCGATCGCATAAAGCACGAAGATCGCCGCATCGGGAATGATCCCGCCAGCGATCGCGGCAAGGTTCCTGCCCGTCTCCTTGGGACGACCGAGAAGCCCAACGGCGACCAGAATATGAGTTTGAGTCATCATGGTCGATTGCCTCTAGCTAGCCCGGATTATTCACGATGCGTGGGCGTCGAAATGGAGAAGGGCAATTCCGGCTGGAGAAGGCCAATTCCGGTCGAAGTGAGCGCATAAAAATAGGGCCGTAAAACAGCCCTTTCTCGTTGTTTCATTCCAAAGAGGAATTAACCAGACGCTTACTTCTTGCGCTTGGCAGCCTTCTTTGTTGCTTTTTTCTTGGTTGCCTTCTTTTTAGTTGCCTTTTTCTTGGCTACTTTTTTCTTGGCGACCTTCTTTTTCTTGGCTACTTTTTTCTTGGCAGCTTTCTTCTTAGTTGCCTTCTTTTTAGTTGCCTTCTTCTTGGCTACCTTTTTCTTGGCAACCTTCTTCTTGCCTACTTTCTTTTTAGTAGGTGACTTCTTCTTGCCTACCTTTTTCTTGGTAGCTTTTTTCTTCTTCTTGGCCACAGGACGTCCTCCTAAAAATAGACCGATGAACGTCGAGCAACAATTTGCGCAACTTCATCAATTAAAAAACAAAACCATAGTGGTTTGAATTTAAAACCCAGAGCTTCAAGACTCGCGACAAGAATGAATTCAAAATTCGCAAACCAATCCACAGAGGGTTGACAACGAATAAAGTTTTAGAAAACAGCCAGACTTTTTCAATGTTGTTTTGGCGTTTTCAAAAATTTTTTTCTCGCTCTGAAAGACACAAACAACTCAGTTCGCAGTCACGTGAAAGCGATGCAACCGTCGCATCGCGAAACTCAGTCAGAAACACGTTCATTTTCAACTGCAACAAGCTGCAAACACATTTCAAAATGCGATTCTTGCATCAACAACCGACTAATTTTTCAACGCATCCTTACGATTTGCAGTACGTGTAAATTTTTCATGGCGATAAGCGCTTTGGATTGATGTTTTGTTGTTCGCACATCGCAATGCAAAAGAAAAAAACCAACGGAGTAAAAAGAGTTTTTTGATTTTGAATTCAATTGTTCATTCCTGTTGCTTCGCTGCAAAGGCTTACGATGGTTAACGTGATCAGAAAACGCGATCGCGCTGCACATGGAAACCCGCAATACGCAATTTAAGATACAAACGAAGAAAAAACGTACTTCCGAAAGTCTGTTCTCTATTTGAGAATGCGTTGTCGTAGCATTTGTTCGATGCAACATCCGTTAAACTTTTGCGTGTTGCCTGATGACAATTCCATCGCAATATTTTTTTGCATTTTTTTGCTCAAAAGTATCGTTGTCGCTCCATAAATTTACTTTTCGCGATCCTTGTGACTCACTTTCATGAAACACCTAATTACTTTTGTCACGCAAACCAACTCGCTTTCGTTTTCCAAACGCGTCGTTTTAAGTTTCACCGTCGCGGTGTTTTGCGTCGCAACTTTTGATACTGCTTTGTTTGCGCAAGCGTCCAATTCAACGGATGCACCTCACACGAAACGACAACCGGACAGCATTCGTTTTGCGACTTTCAATGTTTCATTGAATCGTCGTAGCGAAGGTCAACTTACAAAAGAACTGGAATCCGGAACTTCGGAACAGGCGACGCAGATTGCCGCGATCATTCAGGCAGTACGGCCAGACGTCATTTTGCTTAACGAGATCGATTACGACGGGGGAAAATCGCTGCTGGCGTTGGAAAAAAACTTCCTGGCAAAACCACAACTGGACCAAAAACCCATTCAATACCAGTATCGATTTACAGGACCGGTCAACACTGGCGTCGACACAGATCTGGACGTGGACGAAGACGGCAAAAAGGGTGGCCCCAACGATGCGTTCGGCTTTGGTTTTTTCCCCGGACAGTACGGAATGGCGGTCCTTTCAAAGTACCCCATCGACACTGAACAACTGCGGACGTTTCAAGAGTTCCTTTGGAAGGACATGCCCGACGCGCTGCTTCCAACGGATCCCGTCTCTGGCAAACCATGGTATTCGGAAGAAGTAACCAATCAGTTTCGGTTGTCATCCAAAAGCCACTGGGACGCGCCCATCAAGATCGGTTCGCAAAACATCCACTTTCTGGTCAGCCACCCTACCCCGCCGGTATTCGATTCCGAAGAAGACCGCAACGGAAAACGAAATCATGACGAGATCCGATTGTGGGCAGACTACATCAGTCAAAAATCGGATTACCTTTACGATGACCATGGGAACAAAGGCGGTCTTGCGGCAGATCAATCTTTCATCATCGCCGGCGACTTGAACGCGGATCCCAACGATGGCGACAGTGCGGACCAAGCCGCTAACCAATTAACCGATCACGCTCGTATTGCGAGTGAACCGATTCCGGACAGTCGTGGCGGGTCGCACCAGTCAAAATTGGATGGCAAGGTCAATGAAAAACACACGGGCGATGCGCGTCACGACACAGCCGACTTCAATGATCAAAACGCCGGCAACGTTCGTGTCGACTACGTGTTGCCCTCAAAGGATTTGACCGTTTCCAATCAGGGCGTTTTCTGGCCCCTGCCAGGCGAGACGGGCAGCGAATGGGTCAAGGCGTCGGATCATCGAATGGTTTGGATTGACGTCGATATCAAAAAGTGATCCGGCGTCGTTCATCGTAGACTTGCTGAAACGCTTTCAATCACAGTTCTTCTTCGACGTCTATCTTTATTCAATCGGAGCTTCAAGCTTGACGATCTCTTTGAGAGAAGGATCGACGATGCATCGATGCGGCGGCGAAAGTTCTGACCAGTTCCCCGCTGCGTCCTTGCCAACAACAGTAGCCTCAAACCGGCCTTTTGGAAGCGGATAGTTCCCATGCCAGAGGCCGGTCTTGATGTTTACGAACAGCGGAGCGGATACTTTTTCTTTTCGCCATCCGACGCCATCGAAGTACTCTTTGGTTTCGAGGTTTTGGACAAACAATTCGGCATCGGCAACGCCATACTCATCCTTGATGGTGCCGCCAAACTTTGAAAATGCTGGGTAGGCATGATTGTTCCATGGCCTCAACACTTCAACCTCCGGCGGCTTATCGTCAAACACGACGTCCAATTGATCGATCGAATAACCATTTTCTGCCTTCTGATCCGCGTGAACCTGAATCGTGATGGATTCACCCGTTTCCAATCCACGACTGATGTCAGGTCTTAGCCACCACTGGCTCAGCACTCCGGGCTGGTTAGGAACGGTTGTTGGAATCAGGCTACGATCTTCGCTCCATTGAGCCCCGTCCCAAAATTTTCCGTCACGCTTGCGTTTCAGCGAAACGAAAATCTCGCCGACCAACTGACCAGATTCTGCGTATCCTTGTAATTCAATGTCCGGGCCAATGAACTTTCGGTTTACCGTCGGAAATGAAATCGTCGAAACGGTTCCGCTCTGCGATGACGACCGCTGACGAGCCGAATGAAGCTCTGCCGACAATGACGACTTCTCCGCCGAATCCAATTCGACATAGCTATTGTCAAGTTGATGAGGATCCGTTTTCAAGTCGTAGAATTCACGTTCGCCGGTTGCCCATTCCGTATACTGCGAATCGACTTTACGGATCGAAGAATAAACCATCTTTTGATTAACGGCCGAGTTAAGACGCGATTCCCAGTTCTGGATCACGACTGCCTCCCGCACGGCCGTCAGGTCCTCGATTGATGGATCGTCGATCAGTTTTTTGAACGAACGACCGTCAACAAAATCTGGAACTTTGGCGCCCGCAAGATCCGCAACGGTTGCCGTGATGTCAATGTGAGCCAGCAGGTGATTCGCGTTTCGAGCATCCTGCGGCTTGATACGTCCTGGCCAACTAACCCAAAGCGGCACTCGCGTTGCCTGGTCCAATGGCAATGACTTTCCGATCTGTCGATGTTGTCCCATCAAGTAACCATGGTCTGAGGTCAGCATGATGATCGTGTTTTCAGATTGGTTGATCTCTTTTAGCTTCGTTTGAATTCGCAACATCATTTCGTCAACACCCAGCATCGCGATGAGCCTTCGGCGCTGATCCGATTTGATTTTGACGATGGCAGAACGGGTCAGTGGCAAAGTATCGCGATAGGAGGAAGGCTTGTCAGACACATCCGCTTCATTGAAAGCCAGCATGTCAGGAAGTTCGAAATCCAAAAATCGATCCTTCCATTTGTCCAGAATTGGATTTTCGCCTTTGGCGCCAACATGAGGTGCGACGGGAGCCAAGTACAAAAAGAACGGTTTGTCCGGACCAATGTCGCTGTCATATTCACCCAGCAATTCGACCACATCATCGGTTTCAAGCTCGGTTCGATAGCCAACGACTTTACCTCGATCAAGTTTTCCATCGGTACCAAATTTAAATCGGTAGGCATCGATGTAGCGATTGCCGCCCCACGGCCAAAACCTGCTCCAGCCTGGAACCGGAACGTAATCGGTGGCTCCCTGGTAATATTTTCCGACCAGCATGGTGTGGTAGCCAGAATTCTCCATCCACACCGGAAGCTGATCTGCGGCAAGCCCGCTCTGCTGAAAGAACTGGGTTCCGCCGACAAATCCGCTCCCGACATCCAGATTTGCACGATTGGTTCGGTAGCCGGTATTGTGAGCGTACTGGCCACGAAAAAGGCAAGCTCGAGACGGACCGCAAAGCGGAGTGGTCACGTGGCAGTTAGTAAACCGAATACTGTTGCCTGCCAGTTCTTGCAGGTTTGGGTAGTGCTGCAGCTGTGACTTGGACACCAAATCAACATCGCAATCATCGAGATTGACAAGAATAATATTGGGACGACGGCTTGCTTTTTGTGCGGAGTCACCCACCTGAGCAAAACAGGACGTGGCCAGCCCAGTCCACATCAACAAGCTCACCAGCATGGCGTGCGCGATCGCGATCTTTATCTGATTCCCGGGCATCGAGCTTCTCTTGAAAGTGTAATTCAACCGGAATTATTCACGACGACAGGCGTAAGGTTTGCCCTTTGAAGCGATTCTTCGGACGCAGAGGCAAGTTTCGCAAATTCGTAAATTTCACATCGTGAGTGACCTGTCGAAACCACAAACCTGCAGCAATACCCCAATGAAACAAGCTTTCTGCATTTCGACGCCCACGCATCGTGAATAATCCGGGTTCAAACAAAACCACTGGCATTCTACACCGCAATCGTCAGAGCGAACCTGTCCGGTTTTTCCGGTTTCGTTGACTTTCACTGATCCAACCGCAGCTGCAAATTAGTCCGGAACACTCGCCCAAAGGGTCGATCTATCAATTGGAACCCCTGCTTATTGATAATCGTCATGCATTGCTCCAATCTATTGCAACTTCTCAGGCTTACGATTCCACTGGTCGCAATCTGCGTCGCCAGTTCGTCGCGGTGCTGCGCTCAGGAAAGTCAGGCCGCCCGATTTGAACTCAAAGGAACCGTCGTCTCGAAAACCAAATACGGTTTTGAAATCATGACGGCTGAGAAAACCAGAATCAGCATCACTTCGGACGATGCGACTGAGTTTGCCTTGCGGATGAATAACCCGTGGTTTCAAAAAGAGTATCGCAAGGTTGGCGTCGACGGCAAGAAATTACCAGACGGAACCCGCGAGCGAATCACTTACGATTTGCCGAAAGGGCAGTTGTACTTACTGGCTCAATTTCGTTCGCCTGAACAACGCGATCGACTCATGGCGGCCTCGTCATTGCGAATCAACAACTACCTGATCAGCGACCTGCCCATCGAAGACGCAATGCCGGAAGGTAATTCGCTGGTCATTGCAGGCAAACTGGATTTGGAAACTTCTCAGCTGCAAGTCGGTGACCAAAAGTTACCCATCACGTTAGGACTTCGCGGCGCCACGCTTCGCGGAAGATCGATCGCAGACCTGATTCCCAACGAAACCGTCGTGTTCGTTTCGGGATCGCGAAATGCAAATGCCTATCAGGCAGACACTGTCCTTTTTTCGATTCGGTAACTCGTGAGCAAGCTCAAAAAAAGCAAGAGTCGACTTCTTGGCAAATCAAAACCACCGAAACCCAAGCCGGACCATTCGCAACGGCAAGAAGCTTTCGTCGACTATTTACGCAGCGAGTGCCATCTTGCAGACAACACCGTAATGGCCTACCGACGGGACATTGTACGGTTCAACGAGTGGCTGGGGCCGCGCCATTTGCCGGACCTGAACGTAACGGAGCTGTCTGATTTTGTCGCGTTTCTGAGTTCCCGAGAACTGGCTCCAGCTTCTATCGCCCGGTCTGTCGTTGCCGTCAAAATGTACTTTCGATACCTTCAGCTGGAAGGGATCCTTGTCGACAACAAAGTCGAATTGCTGGGAAGTCAAAAGCTGTGGCAACGAATCCCAAATGTGCTGGCTCCCAAGGAAGTCGATCGCTTTCTGATGGCGCCACGAAAGTTCGAGCTCTATCATTTTCGGGATCGCGCTTTGTTGGAGCTGCTTTACGCGACCGGTTGCCGGGCCTCTGAACTGTCGGACCTGCGACTGCGAGACATGCATCTTGAGGAACGGTTCTGCAAGGTTCAGGGCAAAGGCAGCAAGCAAAGGATGGTTCCGCTCGGAGACGCAGCGATCGAGGCGGTGTCGCAATATCTGCAGCGTCAGCGTCCGTCTCTGGTGGCGTTACGCCCGGACGAAACGGACTGGCTGCTGTTAACCCGGTCTGGCAGACGTTTGCGTCGCGAAGCGATCTGGGAGCTGGTCAAAAAGTACGCTCTGGAAGCCGACATCGACGTTTCGATCAGCCCACACACATTGCGTCACAGTTTTGCGACTCATCTTCTCGCAGGAGGAGCGGATCTGCGGCAGGTACAGGAGATGCTGGGCCATGCGAGCATTTCAACGACTCAGATCTACACGCATGTGGATCAGTCGCGGCTCAAAAAAGTGCATCAACAATTTCATCC
>CAYZPA010000014.1:0-70932 GCA_964479855.1 uncultured Pirellulaceae bacterium | reverse complement strand
TACTGCTGGCCACTGTTGTCTTTGAATTTAATCGCTTCGATCAGTTTCTTGACACTGCCGTCAGGAAGTGGCGTTCCTGAAACGGCTTCGATCGCCGTCACGGTGTACTGATACTTCAAATTGTAATCGATGTCGAATTCGACTTCCGTCTCGACCCCATCTTCCGGGTTATCACCCACCGCAATCTTGTCTTCGATGTAGGCATTCAATTGAGAGTACAGCTCTTTGGTCGTCTGACCCTCAAACGTTTTGACCTCAAAATCGTCATCGACCTCGATCGAGCTAATCGCTCCTGAATCTCCGGCTCGAAGCAGAACACGAATCAATTCCGGCGGATCAATATCTATCGTTTCCGCCTGAGTCGAATTCAGCGGCATACGAACGTTGTAGTCGCCTTCCTGAACGGCCACCTTGAACGTCATAATGAAGAAAACCAACAGCTGAAACACGATATCGATCATCGACGTCATGTTCAGTTTGATATCTTCCGCTTCTTTGGCTTCGATCTTCATCAGTTGGCCTCGTCTTTAACACGAAGCTTGAACGTTTCCATTTCGACGGTCTGGCATTTGGCAATCAGTTCCTGAACCAAACCCGTTGGCGTGTCTTCATGGGCTCGAATGATGACCGCGATTTCAGCGGGCGGCACGCTTTCCTCACTGCGAGCCGCATTGTTGATTTCCTGCTGCAGGATCGGCGTCATCACGGAAATCTGGTCGATCCGTTGACCTGCGAAGACAACTGAACCGTCAGGATCCAGATTCAGGATCATCTGATATTTGGGGCGTTCTTCCGGTGGAGCCGCCAGAACGCTTTTCGGCAAAACGATCTCTTCGGCGCGATCGACTTTTGAAAAGTTGATCAACAACATGAAGAACGCGATCAACTGAAACGTCATGTCGATCATCGGCGTCAGGTCGCCTTCGAGGATCTCAGTGTTTTTTTTGTTTTTGAATTTCATCGGCGGAGCTTACTTTTTGTCTCCGACTTTTTCGAAACGTCCCATCAGATTTTCACTGGTGGTTCCAACTTCCAACACCCGCCGCTGGATCAGATTTCGCAAAATGTTGTAGCCCGCGATGGCAGGAATCGCGATCGCCAAACCAAACAGCGTCGTCAGCAAAGCCGTCGAAATACCGTCTGCCAACTTGTTCGCGTCCGGCGTGCCGCCACCATTGGCAATCTCGTAGAACGATCTAATCATTCCGTGAACGGTACCAAAAAGTCCGATCATTGGGCTGAGCGTCCCGATGAGCGCCAAATGACTCAGCCGGTGCTCCATCTTCATGCTCTCGTCAGAACCCGCTTCCTGCATCGCAGCGACGGCTTGCGGATAACCGCTCGACAGTCGAGCCAATCCGGCAGACAGAACATTGCCCAAAAAAGACTCGTCCGTTTTCGCCAAATCGTAAGCATCCTGATACTGCTTACCGTCCAGCTGAGCTTCAAATGTCTCAACCAGTCCCGTTGGACAAACGCTTTCTCGACGGGCCGCAAGGATATTCAGAATGAACAACGCCACCAGAATAAATGAGAGAGCCAAAAAGATGATGATGTAGCCGAAGCCCAAACTCTTGATCAACCAAATCAAAAGCGAATCCGGTTCCTTGACTTCTGTCGCTGCCTCGGCCGCTTCCTGAGCAAACAAAGTGGCATCACCGAAACCAAGCATCGACAGTGCAAAGACAAAAAACACTGTCATAAAAGCAATCGACAAGACTCGATGGCTGAAAAGACTCAACGGAATCCGCGGCATTACTGTTCTCTCCATCGAGCGAAACAAGTTGGAATAAAAAGTTGGACGTTGACGGGAACGAGCATTCCGAGAGTCTCCCGCCATCATCATGATACAACAATTGTAGTTATCGACCGCCCGCACCGAAACCTGCGAACTAACCTCGCAATCGTTGTTTTCGTTCAACCCGGATTATTCACGATGCGTGGGCGTCGACTTGGGGAAAGCTTGTTTCATTCGGATATTGTTCCAGGTTTGTGATTTCGACAAGTCACCCACGACGTGAAATTACGAATTTGCAATACTTGCCTCCGCGTCTGGAGAATCGATTCAAAGGCAAACCAGACGCCCTGTCGTCGTGAATAACTCCGGTTCAATTCAGACGGGATGACCACCACGAATTTCTGTATCGTGTCTTCAGGAGCTCTCGTGCTTCGTTCGCGCGATCCGTCTGCTTTTCCTGTTTCCAAATTTCTGCCAACCGAAACACGGCCTCCGCATGAGGAGCCGCTTCGGTGTCAAACAGCAATTGAGTGAACAGGAATTTTTCCTGAGCTTCGGCGGCGTTATTGGCTTTCAAATAGCACGCGCCCAACGCATTGTAGGCATAAGCGAACAATTCCTTGTCGTCAGGATTTTCCGCTTTGATGATCGCTTCAATCTCGGCAATGGGACCCGCCGTCTCACCGACCATGGCGGCTGATCGAGCTTTCTGACAACGAGCCAACAACTGATATCGCTGCGTGACGTCATCGTTTGCGGGAAGACTGATGAGTTTGTCATAGGCCTTCGCCGCGTCAGCGTACTTCTCCTGCAGCAACATCACTTCCCCGGATTGAAACAACCCGCGAGCCACATATTCAGGCCATTTGGATTTCGTCAGCGCCGTGAACTGCTGGGACGCAAAGTTCAACTCGCCAGCCGCGATCGCCAGCCTTCCCATCAATTCAGTCGCGGGAACAAGATGATGGCTTTGCGGATTGGCTTTCAGAAACCTGTTCATTGTCGCAGCCGCTTCCTTGGCTGTCACGTCACCGCCGCTCAAGGCAAACTTTGATTGTGCGAGGGCGCGATAGAATGCGATTTCGGCTTGAGTCACCTTATTGTCGCCAGCGTCCACTGATTCCAGGTCCTCAATCGCGTCCGCGTATCGCCCCGATTCAATACGATCCCTGGCACGTTGAATTTCTCGCGGTTCACCAGCAGAGGCGATCCTTTCAACTTCCCACGCAGGGATCTCTTCAGAACCTGTTCGAGACTTGAACGTGATCGACAAAGGCGTGATCGCTTCAATTTTGCCAGACAGCTTTGACACCTTCCCCGATTTCTTGATTCGCCATAGCGAATCCTGTGCATAAACCGACGACGTCATCAGCGAAACGGCGATCAAACCGCTCAACAACCAGCGGCACCCTGAATGAATATCTGTTGTCATGATTCCTCTTCGCAGCTTCTTTTTTAACGGTTGGGCTGGACTATTTTTTTGTAGCGTTCAAATCACTGGATAGCTGTTCGTATTTGGCTTTCCATGAACCGGTGGCCAGATTCGGAAACCGCTTCATAACTTTCCCCAATTCTTTGCGAGCACTTACAATCGCCTGGGGCTTGTTCATGATTTCTCCGTATCGGACGCGGCACAGGATTGAATAGTATTCTGATTCGCGAAACGCATCGAAGAATTTTTCATTTCCACGAGTCAATCCAACCAGAGTCTTCCAGCCCCAGATTCGTTTTTTCTTTTTTCCTGTCTTGGCGTCTTTGTATTCTCCGGTGCCGTTCATGGAACGAGTCAACGCGGTGCCGTCTTTTGCTTCGATCCCCCAAATCAATAGCGTCTTCGCAGCATCGATTTGCAGATTGACACCGTTACTTGATTCCAGAATCTTTTCAAAGCTCTCGACCGATTCTTTGTATTTCCCGCTGCCACGTTGAGCCAACGCAAGCTGGTGGCGGTATCGCAGTTCCAGTTTTGCATCGCCAGCGAAACCAGCTTTCTTTGCCGCGTCGAGGGCCTTGATCGCCTCGACCGAAATGTCTCTGGCACGCACTTTTCCGCCTTCAAAGGAAAGCGAATCAGCAATACTTAGCAACGTCGAACCGGCCCACAGACGCGTTTTTACATCTTTGGAAACCGTTCCGATACCGCCGAAAAAGGATTGCATCGAATCTGCAAATTTCTCTTTGGCCGTAAGGTTAGGCAATGATTCAAACTGCCCCATCAGCTCGCCAGCGACCTTTCGAAAGACCGCGTTTGCGAGTGCTTCGGCTTGCGGATCTCCCGCCGCTTCGGAACTCAATTTCGCGATCACGTCCTGCGACTTATCAATCCACTGCTGCGTGTCTGGCTTGGTTCGCATGGCGTCAAGAAACGTGTTCAAAGCCGTGTTGTAAGCCGACTGACGAAACTTGACACTTTTGCCAAACGTTTCGTTCGAGTCCAAACCTTGCAGCAAAACTTCGATCTGCGAAATCGCTCGATCCAGCTCTCCAAGCTCGCGACAAGCATCGACGTGATAGAGCGCCGCGACCGCCGTCGAGAAATCCATCGCGCTTACCTCCACGCCCTCAACCGCCGCCGACAGAAACTGATTTGCCTGTTTGGCGATTTCTTTTTTCTCAGCATCGCTATTGGCCGTTTTGCGACTGCCCCAAATTTCCTGGCCGATCCGTGAGGCCAGCTGGCTTCGCACGGGGGATCCGGCAGGAATCCGGTCAAAGTACTGTTTCGCTGTCGCAAAATCCTTTTCCAATACAGCGACGCGGGTGACAGCGGTCGCGGCAACGGCGGAGTCTTTTGAATTCGGCCAAAGATCCAACATTCCGATCGCACTCGCGACAACCCGTTGTTTCGCGGCCGGTTTTTCATCGTCGTCGGCGTCGTCATAAAGTCGCTCGTAGCTGCGAACCATCAAACCGGCCGCCTGCTGACTCCAATCCACCGTCGGATACTTTTGCAACAGGAACGATCCAATGACAGCAGCTTCCGGATATCGCTCTTTGGCAAAATAACAGTAAGCCTGCAAGTACCTGAGGTTATTCAAATCCGATCGAGACGTTGTTTCGTCTGCCATTGCGATGCCTGACTGCAACAGCGACAGAGTCTGGTCAATCGCGCCGTTCATTGATTCGCGTGATTCAGCGAGAGCCTGCGTTTGCGAGGTTTTTTCTTCGCCTTCGGGCATTCGCGAGATCTTTTGTGACTGAGCAGAAACGTCACGAAGCATGGCTTCGATGGAAGCAATCTGTTCTTTGCTGCGCTGCCGCGCTTCATCAAAATTTTCTGGCGGAGCAAACGATTCAGGTTCGGCTTTCGCAGCTCTCATCGACATGCCCCATGAGTTCATCCACTCAGCCGCCAATTCACTGTGCGGATTGCGACGCTGGGCGATCTCTCGTGCCAGACGCGTCGCTTCTTTCTTCAATCGATTTGACTCAGCCGAATCGCTGGCCTTAACTTCGATCGATTTTTCGTATTTGGCTTTCGCAAGTTCCAGCTGGATCCTCAACCAGACGGGATCGCGTTTCTGATCTCGGCTCAACAGCTGAACTGGAATCTCAGCCGCCTTGAGCACCTGATCCGTCGGGTAAGGTTTTAGCTTTGGCCACGTTTCGACGCCCACTGAAAGGGCCTCACGCAACAATCGTTTTGACGGTGACGGATATTTGAACACTTCATTCAACAAGTCACCTGATTTGCCGTAGTCGCCCGCCTGCTGGTAACATCTCGCGGCCCATGCTTTTGCGATTCGCCCCTGGTCATACGATTCGTCGTAGAGTTTGGCGACGGCCAGGTATTCAGCACCGGCCTCTCCCATCCTGGCAACTCTTTCGGCTTCGCCTTCCTGCCATGTCGACGCAAATTTTTCCATGACTTCAGGAATTCGTAATCGAGTTTGCACAAAGCTCGATCGGAGCAATCGAAGCTTATCATTCGATTTTGGATCTTCAGGATCGATCTGAAAGTTCTTGATTTGATCGCCCTGAAGTTCCCGGACTTTACGGTAGCCAGGAATCGCTTCGCCGAAAACTTTTCGAGCGTTTTCAACCAGAGCCGCTTTTCTCGCTTCGTCAGCAAGTTTTGAGTTCGACTGGCTCAGGTAATTTCGTCCTCGAACGTATCGCACATCATTTTGAAATTTCAGGACTTCTGTGGCTTCAAGATTGTCCGAAACGGTCGAAGCGTATTGCGTCAACAAAACATCGACTTCGTTGAGCCTTTTCTCCTGAAGTTCAGGATCGCGAATCGTTTTGATGCTGTTGAAAAGCGTCTTCGATTTCTCGTAAGGAATCTTCTTCCTGAATTCCGGGTTAACAAGTTCGCTGTCGGCCGCACCATCCAAATATCTGATGGCGACATCAAAATATCCGACCTCTCGCAGCGCCTGTAGAAATTCTTCCGCGGGTTCTTCAGCCGATACAAATGTTGGATTCGAAAAATTTGCAATGACGGCAAAAGCGACAACCCAAAAGAACGACAGCTTCTTCAAAGCCGCCGTCGTGTGGCGCCCCAGCGTTTCACTCAAACGGTGCTCCGCGACAAATAGTTCACCCGTGCCCATGTTTTCCGTACCTGTCCGTGTTTTCAGTGCTGCCAACTCTGAAGACCAGGTCCGATAAAGACCAAGTCCGCTGAAGACCTATTTCTGAACGTTGTAATGTATTGTAAATCCCGGAAGATGAAAGTTAAGAGTCGGGATGTGATAAGATGATGACCGACTGACTTAAACTGACTTGCGGGATCTTCCGGGCGCGGTGACTCCTCGATAAATCCCCGGTTAATCACAAGGCAATAAAAATTTCAGCTGTTTTGGCTGCAACGACGGTTGGCTTACAAACCGGAATTATTCACGACGACAGGCGTCTGTGTTGTCCTTTGAAGCGATTCTCCAGACGCGGAGGCAAGTTTTGCAAATTCGTCAATTTCACGTCATGGGTGACCTGCCGAAACAACAAACCTCACTCAATACCACAATGAAATAAGCTATCTCCAGTTCGACGCCCACGCATCATGAATAATCCGGGACAAAAGCTAGGGTCAGCGCGGCCCAACACCCGTGGCGGTTTTGTTGTTCACGTATTAATTAATCAGACGAGCCAACGGGTTAAACTTTCAGCAAGAAGAGGCTTTGGAGCATTTTTTTATGCCAGACCCAAAACTGGATAACATTTTTGCGGACGCACTCAACGGGCGGCAACACAATTCGACCAAGGCGTACACTCGTGCGCTGCGTCGAAAACTGTATTTCCTTTTTGCGATGCTGGTTGTCGTTTTGATTCTGATGAAAGAGGCGGCCAAGCCAGAGCGGTGGGAGTGGATGGGGTTTGATCGGGCTTCCGAAAAGACGTCTGGCGACGCGATTGAAGTTGGCCTTTCGGAACTGAACAGCCCTGCGGCAAACACCAACGAAACGATCGCGATCGAGAACCTGGACGAAAACGGTGAAGCTCAATCCGCAAACATCGACTTTGCGGATACAAAACAGATCGAATTGGCACCCGCGTTCTGGAAAGAAGCATGGCAGGAACTGGAAACAAGCCAAAAAGTCGACCTGCTAACGCTGATCCAGCGGATACGCGATTCAGAATTCGAGCTTCCTAAAGGGAAGACAACCCTTGCCGAAACGGTGATTCGCCTGCAGACCGAACACACAAAATTCATCGTCAAGCAACGCGAACAGATCGAATACTCCAATCTGACCGACGACGTCAAATCGCAACAACGAAAAAGAGTCGAAGCATTCGAGTCGAATTGGCTCAACAACCTTGAACCGGCACTCGCTGGTTCAGCCATCGGAAAAGATTGTACGATTTCTCAGCAGCGAAAAGTCCTGCAAATCATTCCAGAGTTGGATCGATTGATTCTTTCTGACCTGCAGGATTTCTCATCGCCGAAACGGATCGACGATCTTGCCGCATGGCATCGCTTTTGGGATCGGGTACTGCAAAACGAATTGAAGTCCGACGAAACTGAATCTGTTTCCGCAGTGCAACTTCGGACCCAACCCGGCATCTGGCGAGGCAAGCCAGTTCGACTCAAAGGCCAACTGCTCGGCGGCAAGCGAACATCGGTCGGCGATCGCAGCCCACTTCGCGAACAGGGACACTATTATGAATGGTGGATTGCGAGCAATCGAAATGGTTCCGAAGTGCTTTGCGTGTACACAAGCGACAAACCGGAAGGCATGGAAGTAACAAATTCGTTCGCGTCCTTCGATACTCCGGTCGAGATCAGCGGCTTTTTCTACAAGATTCGTTCCTACATCGACGATCTCGAAAAGACCAATCACTGCCCTCTGGTCATCGGAAATTGCCTTTCGCCAATCGGTCGACAAAATCTTGCCGCCACGAACCAATGGCAACCCACGTTCGGCGCATTCGTTCCGTGGCTCATCGGGATCGCAGTTCTAGCTTTCGCCATCGCGATGTGGATCAACAACGCTGACCGCAAAAAGATTCACTCACCCGGTGGCGAACATCTCGATTCCATCAACGCTCACCTCGATTCTCTGAGCCAAAACACAGACATCAAGTCAATCAGCGAACAGCTCGAGGAATTGAAATGAGTCAAATTCAATTCGAAAGTTTCGCGCGGCAATTGGTCACTGGCTTTCTCGTCGCCGTAGTTTTAATACTGATGGCGGTGAACGGGCACGTTGCCGTGGGGCAGGATTCCACGTTGGGAAATGCCTCCACACCGGCGCAGGACTCGATCGAAGACGAAAAAGCGATTGAACTTTCCGGGTTGTCGACCAGCGATTCATGGGAAGTCGATGACTTTCAGCCGCTTGATCCATCCGGAACCACTTTTCGAAAATTACTTTATCGAATCGGCCAGGTCTCCAACAAAAGCCTGAAGCAGTGGCAACATTACTCGGCCGAAATCGACGCGGCTGGACTCGCAGCAGATACGCGTCGCGCACGTTTTCGCGTCTTCAACAGATCGGGAAAAGCGACTCGCGTCTATCGTTTCGATTTTTCGAAAGAAGACGCGAAGGACTTTTTAAAGGGCTTCTTTGTTGTCATCTGCGAAGATGAAAACGGCGCACCGTTCGCCATCGTTTCAAGATCCTCCATCGTCGGTTGGTCTCGAATGCCAAAACTGGAATCACCGCAGCCGATTCAGTTTCAAGGATTCTTTTACGGATACGTGGAATCGGGCGTGGACGGCGACCAGCGAACAATTCTGAAGATTGAAAAACGGAAAACAGGATTCGCGACTGGCAAACCGGCCGAGGGCGAAGATCGTTCGGTCACTTCCTCGAACTCCATGCCGGTCTTTATTGCCAAACGCTTTTCGTGGTTCCCTGAACAAGCCGATTCGACGCTGAAGGTCGACGCTTCAAAAATCGCACTGGCGCGACGTGGCGTTGATATTGGATTGCTGGATATCGTTCGCTCGAAATCTGGCAAGCCCATCGGCGCTTCCGAGGCCGACTGTTTCTGGCAAATGCTTGCCGGCTGTCAAAAGCTCGACCCCGAAAATCCGAAAATCAAGAAACGGATCTCGTTCGCCAGTATGCTCGGCGATCCACTCGATAGCATCGGGCAGGCTGCGACCGTGCAAGGACGCGTGCGACAGTGCGTGCCGGTCAAAGCAACCGATCCAAATGTCGTTTCATTGCTCAACACGGACACTTACTACCAACTGACCGTGTTCCCCGACCTCGACGGCCGACCGATCCATGTCAGCGGAAAAGACGGAACGGTCGAAGTCTACAAACAGGCTTTTCCAGTTAGCGCTTGCCTGACAACACTGCCCAGCGAATTCAACGCAGAGTCAATCGTCGGCGAGACTTTCAAGTTTGACGGTTTCTTCTACCGAATGTGGGTCTATCCTTCAGAACGCACCGACGCGTCCAGCCTTGACGGGCAGCCAAGCCCCCTCGTCATGGTGTCTCAATCAACACTTGTTAAATCGACGAGCGACCAGCTGGGCATATTTGTCACGTGTCTGGTTTTTGCAATGCTTTTGGCAATAGTTTGCGTATCGTGGTTTGTCCTACGATCCAAATCCAAAAGCCCATCGCTCGATCTACCTGACCGTATTGAGTTGCCTAACGAACGAACTTCCTAACGAACTACCCGACGAAATTGCATGAAACGCATTCTCACAATTTTGTTCATCGCACTGATCGCGATCGCCGTTTATGCGGCAGTCACTTTGCTGGGTAGCGACCGCTCCGTAATGGCTCTTGATGACACTGTCGAGTTCATCGCTCCCGAAGAGTATTACGTCACTCAAAAAGCCTTCAAACTTCAGAACACAGGCTTGGGGCAAGGAAAAGTTCTGCTGCCCAAACCTTTTGACGTTGGAGAGTTTGGGCTCAAGCCAACTTTCAACCGACAGTCCGGATTCGTCGGACCGGAAAGCTGCCGCGATTGCCACGCCGAATACTATGACGGTTTTGTTCAGACCGCCCACTACACAACCTCCAGCGTCCCCAGCAAGGAAACGATCAAGGGAGAACTTTCCCCTGGAGCCAACCTTCTGAAAACAAAAATTGAAGGTTTCCGGTACGAAGTCGGCCAAGGCGAAAACGACTTTTTCCAGACGCTGAAAATTGACCGCGATGGAAAGACTTACGAACATAAAAAACGAATCGATATCGTTACCGGATCGGGAACCCATGGCCAGACTCATCTGTACTGGGAAGACGACCTTCTGTACCAGCTCCCTGTTTCGTGGTTTGCAAAAAGCGGATGGGTCAACAGCCCCGGATACCCGGACGGATTCGCCAATTTTGCTCGGCCCGTTCGCGAAGACTGCATGACTTGCCACGCCACGCTGGTCGAATTTGCTGAAAAACGAGTCAATCTTGTTGATCGCAGTAACATGATTCTGGGTGTCACCTGCGAACGATGCCATGGACCTGGCGAACAGCATGTCGCGTTTCACCGCCAGAACCCAAATGCCGACGGAGCGAAATTTATCACGCATCCAAACGATCTGCCACGAGAACGCATGAACGACATTTGCGGGCAATGCCATACCGGGTTGAGCCAGGTGATCCAGTCACCTTTCAATTTTCGGCCTGGCGATTCCATTCACGATTTCAAGCGATTTCCAAAAGAATCAACCTCCGGCGGCGGCGTTCACACGGCCAACCAACATCCGCGATTGCTGATGAGCAAGTGCTATTCAGAGACCGATTCGATGAACTGCGCGACTTGTCACAACCCGCATCAAAACGAACACGCCAACCTACAGCTGTTTTCCCAACGATGCATGAAGTGTCATCAAGTGGAAGACTGCGGTCAGTTCCCGACTTCCGGAAAACGCATTGCGTCCAATTGTATCGACTGCCATATGCCCAAGCAGAAAGATCAGAAAATCAAAATGGAAACTGTCGCGGAATCGGAAGCTCAATTTCCTGAAATCCGCGATCACTTCATTCGCATCGAACCAACTGCAACAAAGCAGGTTTTGGAAACGTGGGCCAGTGAGAAGTGATCTGGCGATGCCAGACTCTCGGCGCGAAAGCGGCTCGCCTGTCCGAGGCATTCGAGGCACCTCAAGCGTCTCGGGTGGATCTACGGCTCGGAGAGCCGAGCTACTAAAGGCGATCCGAGGATCGCACCACCAATCAGCCTCTAGTGCAAATAACCGGAGTTGACGTTTGACATCGTTTGTTGCTTTTTCCCGAGCAAGAATCAGATTTCAATGATTCCCATTAACCCAGATTAAAGGTTATTTGCAACTTCCAGCACTAATAACAGAAATGGCGGATTTGTTCGCCCCGTTCACCAATCTCGGTCATGGCTTCGATCCCGATCTCGATGTGACGATCGACCCACTTGTCGGTCACCATTTTGTCAGACGCGTCCGTTTTGACTCCTTCAGGTGTTGTTGGAACATCTGACACAAGCAATAACGCTCCACGTGAAATTGAATTGTAGTGACCGACAATGAACAGAGTCGCTGTTTCCATATCGATGCCGATACAGGTGAGCGTTTCCAGCTTCTTGCGAAATGCATCATCGTGTTCCCAAAGCCGTCGATTGGTTGTGTAGATCACACCGGTTCGATATTCCAATCCCCGCTTCACGAGGTACTGCGAAACGAACTTGTGCAGCTTGAACGAAGGAAGCGCGGGAACTTCATCCGGAAAGTAATCCGAACTGGTGCCTTCGCCTCGAATTGCAGCGATCGGCAAAATGAAGTGTCCGATTTCGGTTGAATCTTTCAGGCCGCCACATTTCCCCAAAAACAAAACGGCTTCCGGCGCGCGAGCGCTAAGCAGATCCATGATCGTCGCTGCATTCGCGGATCCAATCCCGAAGTTAATGATCGAAAGGCCAGCCGAATTTGTCGCGGCCTGCATTGGCTTTCCGATGCCATAAATCTCACAGTCAAACTTCTCGGCAAACCGCGTCACGTAGTTGTCGAAATTGGTCAACAGAATGTAGTCGCCAAATTTTTCGATCGGCATACCGGTGTACCGGGGCAGCCAGTCTCGAGCGATCTCAAGACGGTCGATTTTCTGCTTTGGTTTCATGGATCCGGACGCTTTCTGGAGTGAATGGCCTTAAATGAATCGACCCTCTTGGTGCGAGAGGGCCCGTTAGAAAGCCTGATTCTATGCCGGGCCACAGTTCACCGCCGCCCCTCAAAACCCATTACATTTGACGAACTGTCAACTTTATCTGTTATCCGACCGAAACAAAAGCAGTTGCAATTTGACGTTTTCTGACTATGAGTCAACAATTGAATTATGAACGCCACAAAATCCAATAAAAAGCAGGAAATTGAGCTCAGAGAGCAGAAACTACTCCAAAAAGCGGGGGAGATTTTGTTGACTGAGGGTTTTGCTGCATTGTCAATGGAGCGGCTCGCAGACGAGCTAAAAACAGCCAAAGGGACGGTTTACAACCATTATCCAAACCGTGAGGAGCTTCTTTTATCGCTGGCGGTACAGGCGCTCGACAAAAGGCAAGAAATGTTTGACGTCGCGTCAACAAGCCGAGGTCGCTCGAAAGAACGCATGCTGGCCATTGGCGTCGCCTGCGAAATCTACGTGTCCAGTTACCCGCAGTATTTTCTGGTGGAAAACATCGTTCGGCACGCCGCGATCTGGGAACGTTGTTCGGATGCCAAACGGGACCTGATGCGAAAGCAGGAACATCGCTGCATGGCACTCGTTTCCGGAGTCGTTCGCAGTGCCATCGCGGACGGGGACCTCGAACTTCCTAACGGTATGCGGCCCGAAGAAATGACACTGTCGTTATGGGGACTGACTTACGGATCTTACTTGCTCAACGCGACCAGCCCATCGCTGCAGGAACTGGGCGTCGACTCCATTCATCGCTCCGTGCGATTTGGAGCCAAGTGCACGATCGACGGATTTGGCTGGCAGCCGATTTGGACAGTGGAAGAGCACGCCGACCACATCGAAAGAATTTGCCAAACCGTCTTCCCGAACGAACACGCTCT
This sequence comes from uncultured Pirellulaceae bacterium, assembly GCA_964479855.1. Classification (GTDB taxonomy): domain Bacteria; phylum Planctomycetota; class Planctomycetia; order Pirellulales; family Pirellulaceae; genus Mariniblastus. Next base: position 57,766 of record CAYZPA010000014.1, on the reverse strand, counting down.
GCCACCGCTTCCCTGCTGACACAATCTTGCTCGCTTCTGTTTTACGCTCCGACATCCGTTTTCAATCCACACAAATTCCGAGCCACATACGCCATGTTTCGCTTGAATAAATCCAACGTCTTCAACAAGTTCACGATTTCGTGGGCTTCAGTGATCGTTGTTGTACTGTTGGCCGCCATCTGGTTTCGGTCTTCCGCATTGTCTGCGCGGGACGCCGAAGAATCTGAAACGGTTGATTCGATCCAGCTACAGGATGTCGCCGTAATGCAGTTGGGGCGAACAGATTCCTCCATCATACCGCAACGATACACGGCCACCGTTGTCGCTCGCCGAACCAGCCAACTTGCTTTTCAAGCCACTGAACGAGTCGACGAAATTCTGGTTGACGAAGGCGACACCGTCTTCGCCGGTCAGCTTCTCGCTCGGCAAGACCAATCGGCGCTCAAGGCCCAATACGATGCCGCCGTCGCGCGACGCAATCAAACGGCGGCTGTTCTTGCGGAACTTGAAAAAGGGCCTCGCGATGAAACGATCGAAGCCGCAAGAGCCGAATTGGAACGGCTTGTCGCACAAAGCAAACTTTCGGAAGTAACGCTGAAGCGACAGACCCAGCTTAGACAATCTCGAGCGATCTCGGCACAGGAATACGATGCCTCCAAGTACGACCTGCAAGCGACGACCGCATCGGTAAACGCGGCTCAGCAAAGACTGGACGAATTGATTGCGGGGACTCGTGTTGAGCAGATCGATGCACAAAAAGCAGCGCTGGCAGTCATCGACGCAACGGTTGCTCAAGCAAAAACGCGGCTGGACCAGACTGAAATCAAAGCGCCATTCGCGGGTCAAATTTCACGACGATTTGTCGATGAGGGAAGCCTTCCGCAGCGAGGCAGCCCGGTTTTAGAACTTGTTGAAACCGATCAGCTGGAAGTCCGCTTCGGCGTCGCGCCCTCAATCGCGGCTCAATTGAAAATTGGGCAATCACTGACCTTCGATGCCAATGGACAATCGCTTTCGGGAACGATCAAACAGGTTCAACCGAAACTCGACCGCAGCACCCGGACCCGACTCGTGATTGTAAGTCTCGAAGAGAACTCCGCTAATTTAGTAGATGGACAAACGGTCCGAATTCAATTTGCTCTACGCAGCGAAACGCCGGGGTTCTGGATTCCATCAGAATCGCTGCAACCGCAAGTCCGCGGGCTATGGTCTGTTTTGGTTGCCAATCCTGAACCGGGAGAAACGTCTGCGATTGCCAAAAGGCGGGACGTGGAAGTCCTTGCAACATGGGGCGAATGGAGTCGTGTTCGCGGCACGATCGCGGCAACGGATCAAATCATCGTCAAAGGTAGCAATCGCGTTTCTGACGGACAACGAGTCGCCCCTTCATCCAGCGATTTCACTTTCCCTTGGGAAGCAGACTCTGTCATTCGACTTGATTCCGAACCTTCCAATGACTCACCGGGATCCGCAAAACCCGTTAACGTTCAGGAGTCGATTCAATGAGCAACGAAAACTCAACGACGGCGAACGAGCTTTCAAAACAACGCGATTCGGCAGATCACTGGACGACGATCGGGATCCGAAAACCCCGCTTGCTAATCATGCTGATCGCGATGTTGATCGTTGGCGGACTGTCATCTTATTCGATCCTTCCGCGCATGGAGGATCCGGTCCTGACAGCGAGAGCAGCGACGATCTCGACGCGTTACCCTGTCGCCGATGCGGAACAGGTTGAAACGCTGGTTACCGATCGCATCGAACAGGCGATTCGCGAGGTCGGTGAGATCAAAGAGATTCGCTCCCAAAGTCGATCTGGCGTTTCGCTGATCACGATTGAACTTCGCGACGACGTCTACGTTCCCGGTCCCATTTGGAGCCGCATTCGGGGCAAGGTCGAAGATTCGATCGCGTTGCTTCCAGCAGGAGCGTCACGTCCACAGTTTGATGAACTGGATGTCAGGGCTTTCGCGTGGATTGGTGCCCTTGTTTGGGAAGACGAAAGTGACCCGAACTACGCAATCCTTGGACGGTTTGTCAAAAATTTGGAAGACCGTATTCGGACGCTTTCAGGCACCGACGATGTCGATCAATTCGGACGCCCCAACGAAGAGATCCTTGTCGAAGTCGATCCTTCCAGGCTATCCAACGTCGGGCTTTCAGCTTCCGATGTCGCTCGTTCCATTAGCGGCGATGATGCTCGCAACGCAGCAGGATTCCTTCGGTCGGGGTCGGAGTCGATGCCGGTCGAAATGGGAAATCAGCTGGCATCCGTCGAATCAATTCGCCAATTGCCGCTTAAATCAAACGGTCAACAGGGAAATTTTGTCGTCGTTGGTGATGTCGCAACCGTCGATCGCTCAATTGCTGACCCGCCGGACGAACTGGGCATGATCGATGGCAAACCTGCGATGATGGTGGGAGCCATGGTTCGTAGCCGCAGCCGAATTGATCTGTGGCGTAGTGATTTGGAATCGGTTCTGAACGAATTCAAAGCCGACCTTCCGCCTTCGATCCGTTTAACAACGGTGCTGGACCAAAACCAGTACGTTCAAGGACGATTGGGAGAACTGTTGTCGAACCTTGCGATGGGTTCACTGGCTGTTTTGGTTGTGGTCTGGATTTTGATGGGCTGGAGAAACGCCCTGATGGTTTCGACCGCTCTGCCGCTGGTTTCATTGGCGGTGCTGACGGGCATGCGAGCCAACTCGATCCCCATCCACCAGATGTCGGTCGCCGGTTTGATCATCGCGTTGGGGTTGCTGATCGACAACGCAATCGTCATCGTGGACTCGGTCAGTGCACAGCTGAATCGAGGCAAATCGAAACTGCAAGCCGTCGCCGCAACCGGTCGTATCCTTGCCATTCCGCTTCTGGCTTCAACGTTAACCACTGCGTTCGCGTTCGCGCCCATCTGCCTGATGGAAGGTCCTGCCGGCGAGTTCGTGGGATCGATGGCGTCCAACGTGATCATCGCCGTTGGTAGCTCATTGGTCATCAGCCTGGTCATCATCGCCCCCCTGGCGGCGTTGCTGCACCGTATTGATGGCGAAACGGAATCAGGAAGCAGCCATCATCGTAGAAAACGCGCAGCAGGAATTTCACCGGGCTTCCTGAAACCATTTTTTGAATCGACGGTCCTTTCGGCGATTCGTTTTCCAAAGCTGACCGCAGCGGCTTGTGGAGGACTGGCTTTCACCGGACTTTTTTGTCTTTCGACGCTGCCCGACCAGTTTTTTCCGCCAGCGGATCGAGACCAATTTCACATCGAATTGGAACTTCCAACCAACGCCTCCTTTGAGGAACTCGCTTCGTTGACCGAAAAAATTAGCAGCAGTCTTTCCGACAATCCTCGAGTCTGGCAAACCACATGGTTGCTCGGACGGAGCGCTCCGACGTTTTACTACAACGTCATCACACGACGCCTTCAGGCGCGAGAATATGCTCAAGGCATCGTGCAGCTTGATTCCAAAGAGAACGGGATCGAAGAGATTCGTCGCGTTCAACAGAAACTGCAATCCGAATTCCCGGAAGCTCGTTTTCTGGCGCGACAGCTGGAACAGGGACCACCATTTACGGCTCCGATCGAACTGCGATTTTTTGGGCCCGACCTGAAAGTGCTGCGTGAGCTGGGAGATCGGGCCCGTCGAATGCTGTCCGAGATTCCAGACGTCGTGCATACGCGAATCGAGCTCAATGATTCGACGCCAACGGTTCAGGTCAATGTCTCGACCGAGGACGCTCAATTGGCTGGACTTCGGCCGGGCCAGATTGCCTCGCAACTGAATTCGCAACTGGAAGGAGCGGTCGCTGGATTTGTGCTGCAGGAAACGGAACAGATTCCTGTTCGAGTCCGTGTCGCGGGTGATCAGCGAGCGAACTACGAAGACTTGAAACACATGGATCTGATCTTTCCGGGCGAATCGGGAGACGCGAAATCCATACCGCTTAGCGCCGTCGCTGATTTGAAACTAAAACCGACCTCTGCCATGGTGGCTCGGCTGAACAGCATCCGCATGCAGGAAGTTCAGGTCTATCTTTCTGCGGGAGTGCTGCCGTCGTCGGTATTGAAACTGCTTAACGAGCGATTGGAAGAACCTGAATGGAAATTGCCTCCCGGGTACGAGCTTAAATTTGGCGGTGAAGCGTCAAAGCGAAACGATGCCGTCGGAAACCTGATGGCCAGTGTTGGTATTCTGGTTGCTGCGATGGTGATGACGCTGGTGCTGTCGATCGGTTCGTTCCGTGGAGCCATGATTATTGGTGCGGTCGCGATCATGGCGGTTGGCTTTGGCGGAGCATCTTTATTCCTGTTCGGGTTTCCGTTCGGATTCATGGCGATCGTTGGCATCATGGGATTGATCGGGATCGCGATCAACGACTCGATTGTCGTATTGACCGCATTGCGAGAAGACCGCGACGCCGCGATGGGGGACGCTGATGCGATTCTGAAAGTCACCATGCACGAAACGCGACACGTTCTTGCCACGACGTTCACAACCATCGCCGGGTTCATGCCGCTGATTTTGGCGGGCGGCGGTTTCTGGCCTCCGATGGCAATCGCGATCGCGGGAGGCGTGGTCGGCTGCACGATTTTGGCACTCATTTTTGTGCCAGCGACCTTTGGTTGGTTGGCTCGAGCGAAATGTTCGCGGTTGATGAACCATCAGTTAGACCAGTCCGAACAAGCTGCTCTTGAACAGCAGGATAGCGACCGGCAAAAAATGTTGGACTACGAAGTTCCTGAAGCAGCCAGACCCGCAGCAATGGCGCGGTGACCTTTTACAGGCACTGGAAGGCGTCGTTTTAAAACTCGGTTTTGTGATAAACTGACATACTGCTTTCGCTTTACCATTCCGGGGCTCACAAGTGTTTTTAGCCGAACCTGGTCATACCGCCTACGATTTAAAGTTCTCGTTTCTGGGATTTCCAGTTCGAGTGCACCCCGCGTTTTTCATTTTGCCGGTGCTGTTCAGCCAGGGCTTCATTTCGCCACAGGTCAACGCGGGCGTCGCGATCATCATCATGATCGCAGTGTTTTTTATCGGTGTCTTGATTCACGAAATCGGCCACACGCTGGCGTTTCGATATTACGGTATCCCTTCGCATGTGGTGCTGTACTGGATGGGCGGTCTGGCGATTCCGGGCGGAGGAAGCTCCATGCCCTGGAAGTCGGCTCGCACGCGATCGCTTCAGCCAAACGAACAAATCGTGGTTTCCGCGGCGGGTCCAATCGCAGGCTTGTTGTTGGCCGGCGTTTTTGTACTGCTGTTGATTGCAATGGGTTGCCCGGTTCGGCTAGGCTGGATTGCGAATGTAATTCCTGTTCCTCGCTTCAGTGTGGCGGGTACTTTTCTGGCAGACTACCCTGCCCTTGTGAAGTTCTTTGAAGCCAGCATTTTGATCAACATCTTTTTGAATGTCTTCAACCTGCTGCCTGTGTTTCCGCTCGACGGCGGTCAGATTGCCAGACAACTTTTTGTGAAAGCCGATCCATGGGGTGGTGTTCGCAAAAGCGTAATTCTTTCGATGGCCGTTGCCGTATTTATCGCGTTGATTTCACTCAACAGTGGCGATCGCTTCCTCGCCTTCTTTTTCGGCTTCATGGCATGGAATAATTACCAACTGCTCTCACAAAGCGGAAACAGCAGACGCCCCTGGTAGTTTCCATTTCGAGGGCCAACAGCGTCGCCAGGGTATCGCTTACGGCTTTGGGGCATCTGATAGTTGCAGCCTCTGCAATCGTCATCGGGACCAAAGACTCAAATCGAAATTCGAAAGCAAAAGCGAGGAAATGCACATCCCGCGAAGTCAAACGCGCAAGTTTGAAGTTGCACATTTGAGATGAAATCCCGCATTCTATGCGACAGAACACTCGTAAATTTAGAAATGCAAAGCGTTTCAATACAAGCCCGACGCGCCAGGGCTTGTTGACTTAATGAGCCGTTTGGGCGTTAGCCCCGGTTGAAACGTCGTCAACTGAGACTAACGCCTAAACGGCTCACGTTGCTGAAGGTTGTTTTAAAAAAATCACAGCCTCGCTGACGCGTCGGGTTGCCATTGCGAGATTGCGTTTGCAAAACGAACTTAATCAACAGCCCGGCCAGCGAGGGATACAGATTTCCTCGGAGATATCCCTCGCTCGCGCGTCGGGCTCGTATTTGTGCAACTTCAAAACACGAAAGCGTCATGTCGCAACTGCTTAGTCGCCCGGAAGTGCCCGGTTTCTGTGGTACGAGAAGATTTCCTCAGTCTCTGCGTCGTAATAACAGGTTAATTTCTCTGACTCAAAAGCAGTAACCGGCGCGTCTTCAGTCTGGTTGTAACCACGAAGCCAGCCAAGCCAAAAGGGCGTCATATTTGGTGCAGGGGTAAGCCGATTTGCTTTGCAGATTTTCTCGAAGAGTTTTGCATCACCAGAAAACACCGCAACAGTCGTGATGCCATCATTGAACGAATCGCTCTGTCGCAATTGAAGTATTTCAGCCGATGAGACGTCAATATTTAGCGTAGCGGAGAGGCGTTTACCGGGCAGCGTCCTGTACGCGGTTATCGGAATCAAGATCCGAACATGCCCGTAAGCAGCCAGGAGGCAAGCGGGGATCTGCGGTGAATAAGCGAGCCTATCGCAGCAAATATTATTGCAAAAACAAGTAAAAATGGAATTCCGACAAGGAACATTCCAGCAGTTTTGTAACCAAGAAATGCAGCGTCTGGATGATAATCCATGCCGGACATCGACAACCAAAACCAGACGAGGGTACAAGCAACGATCGTGGTGGTTTGAGAGAATGGCTTGAGGAAATTTAACAAGTGACGCCTTCGAACAAGGTGGTGGCCAAACAGTAACTGAAAAAAAAATGGACTATAAAAAATGGCGTAAAGACGTTTCTCGCCTTTTGGTTGAGTTTGTAAATCAGCGTTCCCTTTCACCAAATGAAAATTGCCTTGGTGACGAAAACGCGAACACGTTTGATTTTGGCTCAGCGAATTTAACGTCGAAATGCCTTGAGCAACTGACGGCGTTCTACTCGGTTTGCAATGGACTGAAATGGACAGATGTATTCAACGGATACTTCTTGATGCCATCGTGTGAACTCGGGATAGTCTCAGACCGATATACCCCGAACAGACTCAAAAATGCAGATGGCAGTTACTCCGACGTTTTCATGATTGGGTCAAAAGGAGGCGGAGAACTGTTCGTTGTAAAGTGTGAAACAGGTGAGATATTGATGTTGGCCGGCGGACGATTTGAAGACGACCATGTCTATGACGATTGGGATGATCGAGCGAAATGTGTTGCTCCAGATTTCAACGATTTCATGAACATCTTGCGGTCTGATTTAACCGCATACGTCAAAGAAAACCTGAGCCACAAATTCATCACGGATTGATTTAACAGGTCCAAACAATTCGAATTCCATGTTCCCTACCGATCATCAGTTGGTTGCATTTTCTTCGCTCCGCCTTCTGTTTTCAACCGGAATTATTCACGACGACAGGCGTCTGGTTTGCCCTTTGCCTACGCATCTTGAATAGTCCGGGCTCAATGTGTGAATCCCAATTCCCGCACCCGAAATCGTGAGCCGAGGAACGTGAGTTCCCGGGTTTCTGCACTCGGCCGTTTACGCGTCTCGGCTCACAGCTGGTCAACTCAGCATGGATGATGACCACTTTTCTTGACACCGGGAGGTTTGTGGTTTGGTATCGCACTGGCTGCGGCAAATCGACGTCCCGAAAACCTCTGTCGCTCATCAGACGTGGCGAGCTATAATACAACCATGAACAACGTCGCTAAAAAATTCGCTCCCGCCGTTGCGATCCTGCTGATACTGGTTTGCAACGATACAGCGATAGCTTGCCCGACGTGCAAAAACGCGCTGCACAGCGGGTTGGCACTGGGCTATGCGGTCAGCGTTCTTTTCATGATGGCGATGCCGTTTGTGATTTTCGCGTGGTGGGTCGTCACGGTTGTGCGATTGCGTTCAAAGATGGTCGAACTGGACCCTGAAACGTTCCTGAAACAACAAGCAGATCGAGTCGACGGCTTGAGCGCGACACAACCTGAATCATGATTTCGACCGGATAGCAAACCATCGAAAATGGAATCCGTGCCGGACAAGGAAGTAGCTCAACCCGTTCATGGAAATCATTATTCTGCCCTACATGGCGATCTCTTTCACGATCGGCTGGGCTATCTTTTCACCGTTTGCTGAACTCGACGATCTGCAGCAGTGGACGTTCGACCAAATCGAACTGACGGATCTGCTCGCAGTTTTCTTGCCGCTGAGTTTCCTTTTTGCGGTGGTGTCGCGGACGATCCCGGAAGAGTCGCGCAGCGTCTGGCTGATGGCGTTGGTTGGAGCAGCGATCCTGATGGTCGCAATTTTCGGATTCGCGACCAGTCTCTTCTTGCTGGCCAAGATGCATCAAACGCCTCCGGTCAAACGCATGGCCATGATTGGGATCGTCGTCCCGTTTGGCGCTTTGCTAACACTGGCGTGGATCGTGTTCCCGGCTGTGGCGAGCGTTTATTCGATCGTCTACTCGATGCCGGCCGCAATGGCGGTCATTCCAGTCACGTTTGGATTGCGATGGCTGAGCAGTTGGATCTGTCAGAATACGATTTCGGCTCGATAGACCAAGTGGCGTCGTGCATTGATGCCTCGCCTGAGCTCTGGCGAGCCCAGCTACATTCGAAGTGGAACACAGGAACGCCCTCCGACCGAATGAACCGCTACGTTTTCTTGGTTGCCTTTTTCTTGGCTTTCTTCTTGGCGACTTTTTTCTTTGGAGCCGCTTCTTCGCCATCAACGTCGGCAACGGGTTCGTCAACGACTTCCTCTTTTACTTTTTGCACAAAGTGTGGAGGCTTGCCTTCGGGACTGAGTTCCTTGGCTCTTTTTTCAGCAGCTTTTCGCTGGTTGAATTCGTACAGTGCGACGCGTTTCATCTGGTGGTTGAACACGCCCCAGAAAATTCGCAGACGGACCTCAGCAGCCGCAGCGGCGCGAGACTTTCGTTTCTTGGCGGCCTTTTTCTTCTTTTTCTTCTTCGGAGCGTCCTCGCCGTCTACTTCTTCATCGTCGGCAGTTTTTGTCGCCTTCTTCTTCGTTGCCTTCTTCGCGGCTTTGGAAGCTTTTTTCTTGGTCGCCTTTTTGGCCATGTCGCTAACGCTAGTTGGAAAAATGTCGGTACTGAAAGGGCGTCAATTCCAGGGAAGGACGCAAATTGCGAACCGCAGAGTATATTTGGTTTGGGCTATTTTGCCTAGCTGGACAATTGGCATTTATTGAGACAGGCCTGCGGAATCGGAGCCCCCTTCAGCAGCTTCGCCACCGCTTCGATCTGCCAGATACTCCTGCCGTAAGTCCATACTTTCTGCGGCGGAGGGCAACATCGCCAAAAGCTGTTCCGGGTCCAGCTTGGCGGCTCCCTGAGCCCGCATTGCCTGAGCGGCTGTGACCAGCTTTCGGAGCGAGCCGCGACACCAGCCACATCCGGTTCCGGCACCGTAGCATTCGCTGACCTGACTGGGGACCTGAGGCCGATTTTGCTCGATGAAGCGGATCACTTTCCGGGCCGAAACGTGGAAACACTGACACAAATCATCGTCTGGCTGGGGCGAGTTCATTGGATCAGTTTAGCGATCAATTCGATGTTTGCATCGACGGTAATTCGCTTCGGAGGCATTTCGGGCATTCACAAACCGTCATGATCGACAAAAATAGCATCCATCAATCACCGACGTCCGCGGTTCGGTCGGATATTCCAGGTTCGTTCGGCCTTTCGGGCTCGACTGGCGGTTAAAATTGGTAGCGCCGCTGAACCTTCCTTCCCTGACTGCTGAAAATGGCTGAACCCGAACCGGAACCAAAAACTCATTACGAGCTGACCGATCCGGACGTGCGATTGATGCTAAGGGTTCGCGATGGTGACGAAAAAGCGTTTCGGGAGCTGGTCGAAAAGTACCAGAGTCGCCTCGTAGGAATCCTGACTCACCTGATCAGCGATCGGGAATTGGCTCAGGACCTGGCACAGGATGTTTTCCTGCGAGTCTACCGCGCGAGAGAACGCTATCAGCCGACCGCGAAATTTTCGACATGGCTGTTCACGATCACTCATAACGTCGCCAGCAACTCGCTGCGAAAAACTTCCCGTCGCAAAGAGATCAACCTCGTGTCTTCGCCATCGGGCTCGCTTCCGGTACGCCCGCTGGAAATGATGGCTAAAGATAAAAGCGGCTTGATGCCAGCAAGGCAGTTGCTGAAGTCAGAAATGGAAAAAGTCATGCTGGCAGCGATCGAACAGCTTGGCGAGCGTCAACGTATCGCGACGATGCTTTCCAAGTTTGAAGGCATGAGCTACCTGGAGATTGGCGAAACGATGGGGCTTACCACGCAAGCCGTAAAGTCGCTGCTATCAAGGGCACGCAACAATTTGAAAGATATCCTCAGACCCTATTTCGAAAACGGTGGTTTAAGTGATGGGGTGGCTGAAGAAATCCAATCGTCTGAATCCAAAAACGAACCGCAAAACGGTTAGTCATGTCGAACCAACCTGATCAAAACCCTTCCAGCCCCCAGCCTCAGGCTTCTCAGGCTGAACGCGACAGCGAACTGTTGACCGCCTACCTTGACGGGGAGCTTGCCGACGCGGATGCGATCGAAGTCGAACGCCGTCTGGCTGACGATCCGGAATTTCATGCACAGATGCGAGAGCTTCAATCTGCATGGGATATGCTGGACAGCCTGCCGCTGGTCCGCCCGAACAGCGCGTTCGTGCAAACGACTTTGGAATTGGCGATCGCGCCAAAGACAACCAAGGGAAAATGGATTGGTCCAACGATCCTTGGGCTGTTGATTCTTCTTCCGGTTTCGATGTTCGCTGCTGGTTTCTGGTTGACCCGAGAATCGATCGAGCAACCTGAACGGGAACTGGTTTACGACCTGCCTTTGATTGAAAACTACGATCGCTACAAGAACGTCATTTCAGAAAACGATGCAAAGCAGAGCGTTCAGTTTTTAAAATCGATCTATCGAAACGGTCTTTTCGCCGAAGTTGAAGGCCTGTTCCCGACCGAGGTTAGCGACGACGTATTGGTGGACTTTGAAACGGCAACGCAACCACCTTCGCCGGACAAGATCCGCGACCGAAGCGAACGGGTTTCCAAATTGACCGAAGAGCAGTTTGAAGAACTGTTCCTGAAGAAACAGAAATTTGAATCGCTTTCGAAGAAAGAGCAAACGGCGATTCGCGAGTTCCATGAACTGCTCTCGCAAAGCCCGCAACGCACCGAACTGGTAGAGACGCTGGTTTCCTATTACGACTGGCTCAAGACATTGGGTTCGAATCAGCGAGCGAGCCTATTGGATATGCCGTGGGAAAATCGGCTGCACGAAATCAGGAACATCACGCGTACCCAAGCCGAAAAAGCGTTTGGAATGGTTGGCTCTACGAAGCTGCCGCTGGACGACGCCGTTTGGTTCTACCAGTGGTACGATCACGCGATTCGTACTCATTCGCAAACGATTCGCGATCGCACCGGAAAGATTTGGGCTCAATGGCGAATCAACGAGGGCAAACCGGAACCGCGACCGTCAGACATCGACCGCATCCGTTCAGGCCCGATTGAACAATTGGTCGAATTCCTGATGCTCAGAGATCGCGATTTCTTCGGACAGCTAATTTCTCGGCCGTCTCCAAAACATGTTGGAACGGGAATCAACTACCTTCGACGCATCATCTCGCCCGAAGCGCGCAACATCCTTGATGAACTCGATTCCGATGCAGAGCGACAGGAACTGGTACTGAAGTGGATTGAAGCTGCGAACAAGACGCGTTTCCCAATCAAAACGGCTTCGCTGAAATCGTTCTACGAACAGCTTCCCCAGGAAGAACGAGATCTGCTCGACAACCTTGACCCGGAAGACTGGCACGATTCGTTGACGCGAATGTACTGGGACGCCAACATCGGGAAACGATCGGAACCGTCCGAGGACGAAGCGTTCGAAAAATTTCTTCGCGAGAGCGGTTTCGATTACGAATTCGGCATCGATAACGAATCCTGATCGGTAGGCATCTGGCGATCGGACTACCAGCGAAACAGGCAGCTACCCCATGTCAGTCCGGCACCGAATCCGACCATCAAGACGTTGCTGCCACGTTTGACGCGGCCTTGCTGAACGGCTTCATGAAGTGCGATCGGCACACTTGCAGCCGAAGTATTTCCGTATCGGTCAACGTTGCAAAAGACTTTCTCCCGTTCGATCCCAAGGCTCTCAACAGCCGCGTCGATGATCCGAATGTTGGCTTGATGAGGAATCAACAGATCGACATCGTCCAGTGTTAAACCAGCCTGTTGCAGCGATCGATTTACGGCCGCTGGGATGATTCGAACCGCCCATTTGAAAACGGGTTTGCCATCCATCTGCAGATACTGCATCCGGTTGTCGAGCACTTCCTGCGAAAGCGGCATTCGAGACCCGCCCGCCGGGATCAACAGCGATTTTCCAAGCTTGCCTTCTGCGGCGAGGTGAAAATCAAGAATTCCAGTTGGGTTCGATTCGGAGGAACTTGCATCCGCCGTCAGCAGAACGGCGCCTGCTCCGTCTCCGAAAAGCGGATAGGTTCTTACGTCCTGAGGATCAGTCAGCATCGAAATGACATCCGCTCCGATTACCAGAGCACAACGCGAGCTTCCGTTAGCCACAAACTGACTGGCAGTGATCAGCGAATAGACAAACCCGGAACAGGCAGCGTTTAAGTCCATCGCCATCGCGGCACATCCGAGTTCGGCTTGCACCAAACAAGCGGTCGACGGAGCAGCATGGTCAGGCGTCATCGTTCCGACCACGATCAAGTCGACCATCGACGGGTCAACGTTGGCGACTTTCAGGCACTGTTTAGCCGCTCGTATGCACAGGTCGCTGACGGCTTCGTCTTCTGTTGTGTGGTATCTGGATTCGATGCCTGTCCGTTGCAGAATCCAGTCGCTGTCGCAACCCAGTGATTCGAGATCGGAATTCAGGACCTGATTTGAGCCCGTTGCGATCCCGGTTCCGAGAATTTTGATTCCGGTGAGCGATTTACGGGGAGGAGCGGTTGAAATTCCGGCTCGCGTCGCGGCGCTGATTCTTGCAGAGAAGTATCGGGATCGGCTACCTGTGAGCAGTGTTGCCGGAAAAATGTCGGGTGGGATGGAGCTGGACATCATGTCTCGCAATGGTAAGGAGCGGCTACTCTAACGAGACCTGTGTAAAACTCCGATGCCAAGTTGACGGGGAAAATCGGCTAGCAGCCTGACTCGCGATCCCGAAGCCGCGCGTTTCCGAGATGAGCGTCGCAATACGATGCCCGAAGTCTGGCGACATCGGCTACTGAACAACCACTTCCGAAGTCTGGCGACGTCGGTTACTTCTTGGTCGCCTGCTTGGCCACTTATCCTTCGAAATACAACGACTTCAGCCGAGAAAACCCCCGCGCACGCCCCGGTTGCCAACATGTTCAAAACACGTTCATAAGCTGTGCAAAAGCCGATTTCTGCGACCTCGGACAAACGGGCTGAGGACTAGGGTAGCTAGAGCAACGTTAACGGCAAATTTCGTGAATGATGAGCCCTTGATGACCGTGAATCGCGACTTGGCCCGGTTTTTTAGGGTGTCAGGCGGTTGCGTATCGGATAAATTGATTGCACCGCTGGCGGAGACCAGTAGCAGGGGATTCGTGATCAGAAGATTCCGAATCCTCTGAGTTAAAGGACCGACAAACCTCCGATCTTTGAAAAGTGACGCCCATGAGCCTTCTGGCAATCGTATATCATCTCGTCCCTGAAGCCCCAATCTTGGTAGCGTTCAACCGCGATTCCCCCTTCGATCAAGCGTTCCCCTCTCCCTCCATTCAATCAGGAAAACCAAGAGTTCTTGCCAGCACAGATCAAAACGGTGGAACCTGCCTCGGTATCAACCAAAACGGTCTCTTTGTCGGGATGACTTCCCGGCTGAAACGCGGCGATCGCCAAGGAAACATGAAATCGCGACAATTGTTGGTTCGCGAGATCCTAAAAACAGGCTCGGCCCGCGAAGGGTTGGAGCTTGCTCAGGAAGAGCTTCACACTGGGCAATATCGGGGCTCGAACTTTGTGATTGCTGACCCGGATTCAGGCTGGGTCGTTCATGCCGGAAACGATTTGAACGCCTGTGAGCTGGAGCAAGGGTTGTCGATCATCACGGACAAAGACGTGAACAGTCGAAATGACGCACGAGGATCAATGGCTCAGCGACTTTTGACGCTGCAGACGCTAGATTCGCCAGTAAAATTCCTTGCCATCGCCAGTAAAGTGCTTGCTCGATCTCCACTGGCTCCAAACCGCCCCAGCATGGTCGTTCGCGAAAAGGACTACGGTACGGTCAGCTCGACTCTGATCGCGGTCGGCACGAAACCTCGCGACGCGATTTACCAGTACGCAAATGGCGCACCTGATGAAGCCAAGTACGAAGACTATTCTCCGATGCTTCGTGACATCCTGAGCCGTGGTTTACGTGAGAATCGGGCGAAAGCGGCGGCGGCAGCGGCAGCCAATGTGTGATCGAATTGATTCGTCGGATTCATTCATTAAGCCGGATTGATTTGTACACTTGCTAAAATTCAAAAGCCAAACAAGCCTCTTCGGCATCGACGTATTTCGTCGAACCGACGAGGCTTTTTTGTGCGCGAGAATTTAAACCGGATCAGAACTGCTCTTATCCCGGACTATTCACTATGCGGTCTTACGGTTCTTTTGATTCTTGGCATTGAGAAATTTTCTCACATCGGCAATCGTTTTTCTGCGAGCCGACTTTTTCTCTTTGAGCGCCTTGTTCGCTTCGCTTCGACTGACCATTTCACAAACGATCGCGTTGCCACGTTTGCCGACCTCTTTCGCGCAACCGGTCTTACGCAGCACGTAAGCGATTTTCTGAGCCTCGTGACGGTGTACCTGCAACGCGGCGGCAAGTTCCGATGTGTCGAATTGTCTGGGCAAACCCGGAATCAGTTTCTGAAGATCGCCAACGGAAGAAAACTGGTGCGAATCCAACACGTCCAGGATCTTTCGATCCTTCACCTGGAAGTTTCCTTTGCGACGCCAGCGTTTTCTACCCTGCCCCGGAAATCGAATCTCCTCCACCGTGATCAAAGGCACAATCATGGTCAGGTTGGGGTGTGGAAAAACCTGAGTGAAGTAAATCAACTCTTCAAAAAAATCGATCACCGTGCGTCGCTTTGGACTCCATCGCTCATCGGTGACTTTTCCGTTCTTGCGAGACAGTTTGACCAGCTTTTTGCGAGCCACCACGGGCTTCACGACATCGACGACGTAGCCTTCATCGCACAGGTTTCGAATCTTGTTGCGAATCGACGAAAGTCCACTTCTTTGAATCTCGACCAGCCGCCGACCGTTGACGACGTCGATCCGGTATCGGCCAAGCTTGACCTCGATCTCGGATCCTTCTTCGCGATAAATTTCTTTTAGTTGGTGGTGCAGCGTATTTTCCATGCCCGGTTTTCCAAAAAACCGAGCTTTGACGCCAGACCAGTTTTGGCTTGCTCTGCTATATTGGCGGCGTAAATTCTTCCAATCATTTCGATCAAATCATGGCTCCAACAACTCGAATCCACGAAGAAATCACGGACTGCATCGGCAAAACGCCACTGGTAAGGCTGCGCCGGGTCACCGAGGGCTGCGGCGCTTCGGTGATCGCCAAAGTTGAAAACATGAATCCGCTGTGGAGCGTGAAAGATCGCATCGGTCGTGCCATGATTGATGCGGCCGAACGTGACGGCAAAATCAAACCGGGAACCACGATCATCGAACCGACCAGCGGCAACACCGGAATCGCATTGGCCTACGTTTGTGCGGCTCGAGGGTACAAGCTGCAAGTCACCATGCCAGACAGCATGTCGATCGAACGGCGCCGATTGCTTACGGCGTTAGGGGCAGAGGTCATTTTGACACCGGGCACCGAAGGCATGCCTGGAGCGATTCGTCGAGCCACCGAAATGGCGGAACAGGACGATTACTTTATGCCGCAACAATTTAACAATCCCGCCAACCCGGAAATCCACCGCCAAACCACGGCGCTCGAAATCTGGGACGACTGCGGTGAACAAGTCGATATTTTTGTCGCTGGCGTTGGCACTGGCGGAACGATCACCGGATGCAGCGAAGTTCTGAAACAGAAAAACCCAAACCTGAAATCAATCGCGGTTGAGCCTGTTACCAGTCCTGTCATCAGCCAACGTCGAGCCGGCGATCCCTTGATGCCGGGCAAGCATACCATTCAGGGCATCGGCGCCGGATTCATTCCGGGCATTCTGAACGTCGACATCATCGATGAAGTGATCACGGTCAAGGATGACGACGCCGTGCAAACGGCTCGTGATCTGTCAACGAAAGAAGGTCTTTTTTGCGGCATCAGCTGTGGAGCCGCAGCTTGGGCAGCACTGCAGGTCGCAAGGCGTCCCGAGAACGAAGGAAAAATGATTGTCGTGATTCTGCCAGACCTTGGTGAAAGATACCTTTCGACAAGCCTTTATCCATCGGCGTGAGTCTGACCTCATTCGGCGTGAGCCTCCCTCACTTTAGCCGAGACCGCCAGAGCTTATCAATTTAATGAGCCGTTTGGGCGATAGCCGGCGTTAGACCCGGTTGAAGTGTCGTTAACCGAGGCTAACACCTAAACTTGCCTGAACGGCTGGCCTAAAAATCTCGATTTGTAATAAAACGACAATCGCGCCACAACTATCGCAGGACGCCGCGAGAGGTCATTCTTGCGGAAAAGAGAATCAGCGCGACTCCGATTAGCGCGATGGTCGCTGGCATTGCGGGGGTCGCGTTCATCAATTCTGGACCGTCGGTCATGGCAAAGAACCAGACGTTCTGGACAACGACTCCCAAGGTTGAAACCACGAAGATCACCGTCGCAACTTTCTTGCGTAGCAACAACGCGATACAGCCGAGCACCCCGCCGAAAACGGCGATGGCAAACCCGCCCAACGCCCAGATGGGACGCGCCTCATAGAGCTTTCCGATTGCTTCCCGATTTTCTTCGGGGAACAGGTTCAACACCGGGTCCATCATCGATGAATTTACACCGGGGTCCATGAAAAACATCATCATCCCCAACAGGTTCCACAACAACGCCACGACGGCAACGCCCCAAAACCATAACGGGACTGAAGTTTGAGTTGATTCCTGATCCATCGTGACACCTAAAGAATGTGACAAAGCCCCCTCATTCTAATGGCAGCATGCTTCCGCCACAAAGGACGTCTTCTCCATTTCGACACCCACACCTCGTGAACGATCCGGAATCAATTCTTCGATTCTTCCAAACAGTAGAGAAATTTTTCGCCTCGCAACAATAGCTGTCGCCCCACAGCGATCGGCGACGCGCTAAAACGATCGTCAAGCACGTTCAGCCCGATGACTTTTGGCAGGTTTTTGCTGTCGATGATCAGCGTTGCTCCGCCTCGACTGACGATGTAAATCCGATCCCTTGCCGCCATCGGAGAGGCATAGATTTCGTTGAAGCCCGGCAAACGAAACGGCCCAACCTGCTCTTCTCCCGTTTTGGCATCGAGCGCCGTAAGAATTCCCTGATAGTGCCGCAGAAAAAAGAGCTTGCCCTGGTATAGCAACGGAGACGGGACATAGGGAGTTCGTTCAGCCGTTTGCCAAACGACTTTTTCGGTTCCGGTAATGTCACCTTTCGCGCCGTCCAACTCGATCGCGAGCAAAGAACGAATGTCGTAGCTGCTGGCAGCGTACAACATGCCGTCAGCGTACAAGGGTGTCGCGACAACATTCTTTGAAAGCCCACCGCACTCCCAAATCACGTCACCGGAATCAGGATCGTAGCCTCGAATGCGGTTTGAGCCGGCGACCACCAGTTGCGTTTGTTCATCGTGCGTCACGAACGCTGGACTGGACCACGAAGTGACCTCCTGCCGATTGGCACGCCATTTCTCCTTGCCCGTTTTGGCATCCAGGACCAACAAATACGACTGTTCTTCTTGGTCGCGATTGATGGCGATCAAACCATTGAACAATGCGGGTGAGCTTCCTTCCCCGTGGCCATGCTTGGAATGCATCGGTTCAAATTTGCGTTCCCAAACCAGCTTCCCTTCAAAGTCCAAACAGTACAAACCGTGAGAGCCAAAGTAAGCGTAAACGTAGTTGCCGTCGGTGACCAAAGAAGCGGTTGCGAGGCTGGACGATTCGTGGCCGCCTTCGTGAGGCACATTTTCATGGACGGCTTTTTCCCACAATGGTTTGCCAGTCTTGCGATCGATGGCCGTGACCAAATATTGATGCCGTTGGGAAACCGGCAGGTTGTTGTGCGAGCCTGGACGGTTATCCGGTATGGGGGCAAATTTGTCTCCGACGGGAAGCGCTGAAGTCAAAAAGACATGGTCGTTCCAAACGGTCGGCGTTGAATGGCCAAGTCCACGCAGCGGCGTTTTCCAGCGCACGTTTTCGGATTCACTCCAACGCAACGGTGGATCGGCAGAGGCGGCTGCTTCCCCGGTCCCGAAAGGTCCTCGCCATTGAGCCCATCGATAGGTCGTATCATCGGCCTGAACCAACGCTTCGTTCTGAACCATCGAGAACGCTTCAAGCGTGAAACTCAGGAACGAAATACTGATGCATATCGCCACCAAACGCCGAACGGCGGGTTTACTTGTTCGTGAATCCATTGGCGACGTTTCGGTAATTCCCATTTGCCGTATAAAAGTAGGGGCAGGTCACATCTATCGAGCCGGCCCCGCTGATCAGCTTACATCGCCTGAGCAGTTTAAAAAAACCGGATTATTCACGAGGCGAGGGCGTCAAAATTGAGAAGGCTTGTTTCATTGGTGTATTGCTCCAAGTTTGTGGTTTCAACAGTTCACCCACGACGTGAATTGATAAATCTGCAAAAACTATCGCCACTTCAGAAGAATCGCCTCAAACATCAAACCAGACGCCTGTCGTCGTGAATAATTCCGGATAAAGTACGGCTCAATTTCCGATCCAGTTCAACCCGAGTCCAGCACTCCAGAAAGCGGCCCATGAAAGGCTTCCAATTCCTGATCTTTGTCATCCTGACCTTCATTTGCTGGGGTCTCTACGGTCCAGTATTACATGTCGGGCAGGAGATCATGGGCGGTGGCCAAGGCAAAAGCATGCTGAGGCCGTTCATTTGCGTCGGAGTCGCCTATTTCGCGATCGCCGTCCTTTTCCCAATTGGCGTCTTGGCGACCAAGGGCGAAAGCGGCCACTGGTCCGGGACGGGATTCTTCTGGTCTTTCGTCGCAGGAGCCGTCGGGGCAATCGGCGCCCTGGGAATTATCCTTGCCTTCAAATTCAATGGTAAGCCGTCCTATGTCATGCCGCTGGTTTTCGGTTTGGCACCGATCGTGAACACGTTCGTCACGATGGCGATGGCGAAAACGTTTAAACAGGCTTCCATCGTTTTCTACATCGGCATCCTGATCGTGGCGATCGGGGCGGCTGGTGTTCTGATGAACAAACCAAAGAAGGTCGCTGAACCAGCAATTGAGAAAGAAACAACCAGCGTCATGGTAAGCGAACTGCAGGACGCTCGAGTCTCTTTGAAAGCAGAAGACGTTTCAAATTCAACGTCGGAAGAACCCGTTAGCGGATCGACGCTGTGGGTCACGCTGAGCATCGCTTTGACCGCCGTCTGCTGGGGAGCTTACGGCCCTGTGTTGCACAAGGGCCAGGCGAAAATGGGTGGCAGCAGACTGCGACCGTTCCTGTGCGTTGGCCTTGCTTATTTCGCGATCGCTGTCGTTGCACCTTTGTTCATGCTGTCCAGCTTTCAAGAACCCGGTGGTTGGCTTCCTGAAAACAACGTGATGGGAATTGTCTGGTCGCTGGGGGCCGGTATCGCGGGTGCCGTTGGAGCACTGGGCATCATTTATGCGTTCAATTTTGGTGGAAAGCCTCTGTTCGTGATGCCGCTGGTGTTTGGTTTTGCTCCCGTTGTGAACACTTTCACCGCGATCGTTACGGACAACCTCTTTGGACGTGTCAGTAACATGTTCTTTATTTCGCTGGGAATGGTTATTTTCGGAGCGGTTCTGGTTTTGATTTTTGCTCCTCGAAAAGCGCCACCGAAACCGTCCGTTGAAAAGTCTCCCGAACCCGCTACGGATTAAACAGTCAATTAATTGCCGAACACCATGTCACAGAGCCCTGAAGATTCTGATCGTCAGCGAGTACAAGAAATCGACATCATCTTGAGTCACGTCTGGATGGTGCGAACGTTTCTCAAGCACAGCGAAGAAGCCGAAGAAGACGATGAGCTTCGCGAAGTTCACCGTACGCTGTACGACTACATGCTGGCTTTGGGCGGTCCATTAAAAGACGGCGACGACAAAAAGTATCTGAAGCAGGCGAAGAAGAAGCTGCGAAAATTAAAGGAAGCGACGGAACTGTTCCTTGAGATCCAACCTGAGATTTCTTCGCACACGAACTTCCAGATGGCAGCCATATCGCTGAAGCGGGCGGTGGCTCAAGTCGCAGAATTGGTCGATCCCATAGAATAAGCGGATGCAAATCCAAACGAGATCAAACGAGATCAAACGAGATCAAGCAAGGTCAATCGAGATCAAGCAAGGTCAGACCCCGTGCGATCCAAAAATAGCGTCATCCGCCAATGAGCGAATTCAACCCCTCGTCGAATCGGCCTCGCATCGAAATCCATTACTGCACCAAGTGCAAATGGCTTCTTCGAGCGGCTTGGCTGGCGCAGGAATTGCTTTCGACTTTCGAAAGCGAAATCGGAGAGGTCGCCCTCATCCCGGCTGAATCTGGAGTCTTCGTCATTGTCACGGCTGGCGAAACGGTTTGGGATCGCAAGATCGACGACGGATTTCCGACTGCCAAAGTACTGAAGCAGCGAGTTCGAAATCAGATCGCTCCTGCCAAAGATCTTGGCCATTCCGATGTAAGACCCGAATCTGGCGACAAGCGCGAACCTGACGTGAAACCCGAATCCGGTGACAAGCCCGCAAGCGATTTTTAAACTCGAAAGCGGTGGTGACTTAAAGCTTCAAGCCATTTTGAAAATTAGCGGCGGGAAGCACAAAACGGGAATCGCCAGCGACACCAATCCCAAAACCCAACGAAACGCTCCCAGTTTCACTGAATCGTTTCTTGTCGGCGGATGATCGGTTCCCATGAACAGCAAAAGGATGACCATCACAATCAAGACCACGCTCTGGTAATAAACCATGAACGCGATTGCGAAAACGAGTGTCAGTCGAGCGATCAGATGCGCTGTTTTTCCGAACAGCGTAAACGTCACGTGGCCTCCATCAAGTTGCCCCACCGGCATCATGTTCAGCCCCGTGATCAGCATGCCAACCCAGCCCGCCACAAACAATGGATTCAACTGGTTTAGCCAAACAACATTTTCGGGCGAATACCCGGGCACGTCTGACATCTGTGCAAACCACTGCATCACCAACGGCAACCGGAACCCCAGTCCACCATAAGGCTGACCGGTCAAATCAAGCTGGCTGACTCCAAACCACGCGATCGGCACCGCAGCAACCAACCCCGCGATCGGTCCCGCAATTCCGATGTCAAAAATCTGTTTGCGATCTGCGATATACCCCTGCATTCCAATGACGGCTCCCAGTGTTCCAATGGGATTCAGTGGAAACGGCAGGAAGAAAGGGTACGAAGCTGGCACTTTGTAAATCAGCGTCGCGACGAAGTGTCCCATCTCATGCAGGAACAGGATCAGCAGAACAGCCACCATGTAGGTGACTCCCATCTGCCAATTCGCCACCACCATCTCGCGCAGAGCCATCGTGTCCAGCGGAGAAAGCGCAGCGACAGGGTTCCACTTGGCAACGCCAACCCAAAAGGTCGACAAACATGTCAAAACGAAAAGAACTGACGGGAGAACGACCTTCCGTTTTCGTACTGGCCAAACGCCAAAATCTCCCGGATCGTTCTGCGATGAATTAATTTGTGGTTCCTGCATGCCGTTAGGATACACAAGGGCGCCCGTGGGCACAGTGGGACTTTGACACCGGATTAACAGATCGAATGCTTCAAGAAGCGCCATTCCCGATTTCAAAGACGGACGTGCGCATAAAAATACGGCTGCCGACGGGAGATGATGTCGACAACCGTATTAGGTGGGAAATAATGTGAGCAGACTCGTCCCTTGAGACCGCGGATGGGATGAGAACGCTGAGGGAGTCGCCATCTGCTCACGATAAAACAACAAAGCAACTCGTATGCCAAACGCAAAGAAAAAGCTGACTACACGGAATAGGCGGCTTTTTGCGAGCTTGGCTGCTCTCAGCAAAGCCTCCGTTGAAATTAAGACACGCCGAACGCAGTCAACGTCTCGAATTGAGAACATTTTTATCGATACGAGATCGTGAAAGCTCAAATCCGGACGTCAGGAACTTTGCACCGACGGATTGGAAACGATCCTTCGCATCAACTTCTTCACGACCAACGGAAATATTCCCAACAACGCGAAAGCGATCGTCAGCTGAGTCAATTGACTGGCAGAGAACACGGCTCCGACGCCTTTCTCGCTCAACGTTTGCAAATTCGGAATTCTGGAACCCGCGTAGCAATAGACTGCCGTGCCGGCCAGCATGCCGATCTGGCTGACCCACCAGAAGGTTGTCGCTCTGATCCGGGTAAGCCCCATGACTCCATTGATGACGAAGAATGGAACTGCTGGCACCAATCGCAAGGAAAACAGATAGAAAGCGCCTTCTCGATCCAACGCCTCGTTAAACGCCTTCAATCGATTACCAAATTTGGATTCGATCCATCCTCGAAAAAGATAGCGGCAGATCAAAAACGCCATCGTTGCTCCAGCGGTCGATGCAAAGCTGATCATGATCAGGCTGGTCGTGAACCCGAAAAACCACGAATACAGCAGCGTCAGAACCGTGGCTCCCGGGATCGAGAGCCCCGTTGAGAACGCATAGATCAAAAACGCGATCATCAGCACCACAACGGGACGGCTGTCATATATGGTCTTCAAAGCGACTTCCTGTTTGGCGAGGAAATCGATATCGAGGAATTGGCGGCTCAAAAACAGCCCGACGACCCCCAGCAGCACGACGATTGCAAAAAACGCCATCTTTTTCGTCGTGGATCCATTGTTAGTTGGAGTTTCGGCGGACATGCGGTTCATCCAATGGGTTGAAAGCTTCGTTGCGAAGGCCGAGTCGTCGCGAGTCGTTGGAAAGATAAGCCGGAATTATTCACGACGACAGGCGTCTGGTTTGTCCTTTGAAACGATTCTTTGGACGCGGAGGCAATTTTTGCAAATTCGTCAATTTCACACCGTGGGTGACCTGTTGAAACCACAAACCTGGAACAATATCCCAGTGAAACAAGCTTTCCCCATGTCGACGCCCACGCATCGTGAATAATCCGGGATAAGAATTCGACGACCATGAAGTTCGAATCCTACTGAAAATCCGCCGGCCGAGGAAACAAGTCACCTTTTTCTTTCAGCTGGATGCGAATCGCCAGCGGCTGGATGTGGTTCAATTGAACGGCGCTGAAGCCGAGTTGAACTGGATTACTTCGCGACGATTCGATATTTTGGAAATCAGCAGCCCAGATCCTGAGTCCTTTTTTTTTGAGACGGAAACATGCAAACGACAAAAATATATTCGGCTCTTGGAATTATCGCGATCGCAGCCTGCGTTGCCTTCGCTTTTTCAAATCAGAGCAACGTCATCGGTCAACAGCAAACTGATTCTGCCTCCCCAACGAAGGACGCGTCGAAAACAGAGAAAGTCGTCAAAACAGACGCTCAATGGAAAGCGATGCTGACACCGCTGCAGTACAACGTGACACGGGAAAAGGGAACCGAACGCGCTTTCACAGGGAAGTACTGGGACAACAAAGCCAAAGGCACTTACAAATGTATCTGCTGCGATCAGCCGCTGTTTGATTCTTCAACCAAGTTTAAATCAGGAACCGGCTGGCCGAGCTTTTACAAACCGCTAACGGAAAAGTCGGTTTCCAATATCGAAGACCGATCCTACGGCATGGTTCGAACCGAGACGGTTTGCAGTCGTTGTGATGCTCACTTGGGGCATGTGTTTTCTGACGGTCCGGCGCCGACAGGATTGCGATATTGCATGAATTCTGCTTCGCTCAAGTTTGTCGCGGAAGGCTCGGACGATTCAAAAACGGACAATTCGGCCAACACTTCGACAGACAAATCGGACGCCGATTTGAATTCCAAATTGATGCCTCCAAGCCAGTCCATGCAAGGCAGCGGCAAAAAAGGTAGCGGTTCAAAAAATGCGACGCCGACCAAACAGGGTAGCGCCAAGAAAACGGATGAGACTCCCGCAGCCGCAACCAAAGAAGGGTCCGGCAAAGAAACAGAAAAGCTACCGTAGCGAACTGCGGTTAATGGCGAGCGGCTCAACCGGGGCAATCCGAATCCGCCCAAACGGCTCATGAATTTACAGCCTCGCCGTGCAGAGCAGCAACTTCGCTCTATCGTTCGAACTGGCTACGATCCTGAATCTGAACGAACATGGTTTGGAACTTGCCGCGACGGAAAACTTCCATTGGCACTTTCTCGCCAATCGCGGTCAGACTAACCGACGTGACCAAATGAGAATCATTGTTGACTCGGCGATCAGCATATTTCACGATCACGTCTCCAACTTGCAGGTCTGAAACGGCTGCCGGTGAGTTCGGTGTGATGCTGGTCACCAAAGCACCATAGGACAAATCCAGTCCCAGTTGACGGGCTTTTTCGCTGGAGTATCGAGCGTCCAGTGACACGCCCAGGAAGCCGCGTTTCACTTTCCCAAAATCGATCAAATCGCTGACGATTCGCATCACCATGTTGATCGGAATGGCGAATCCAATCCCGTCGTTACCACCGCTGTTGCTGGCGATGGCCGTGTTGATTCCGATGACTTCTCCACGCAGATTCATCAAAGGACCACCACTGTTTCCAGGGTTAATCGCAGCATCGGTTTGAATGAAGTCCTGATACTTCACGCCTTGCGGGCCCAATTCCAGATCGTGCCGATTAAGTGCGCTGATGATGCCGTAGCTGACGGAGTGGCTCAAGCCAAACGGGCTTCCAACAGCCACGACGAAGTCTCCCATCTCGGCATCATGACTGTTGCCAAGCTTTGCCGGTGTGAGCCCTCGTTTATCAACTTCCAAAACTGACAGATCCGTTGCACGATCATGAATCGCACGCGTCGGGTAATAAACAATCCCGTCAGATTCGACTCGTATGTCATTGATGCCAGAACTTTCAATCACGTGAAAGTTCGTAATCACATAGGTTCGGCCGCGATACTGAATCACGACTCCGGCGCCCGCTTCTTCTACGACAACAGTACGCCGTCTGGAATCTGCGGTGTCTGTTGAATTGGCAGCCTGACGTTTTTTCGCTTCGATGTGAGCCACAGTTGGCTGCACGGTGCGTACGATCTGCTTGATCAGTTTGTAGTGCTGTTCCAGAGCGGCAGCTTGAACTTCAAGATCACGATACAACGCCTCGCGAGAAGGCTGCGGCTCGACTCGAGAGGTCAACGTCGCCTGAGTCGAGGTTCCCTGAGCCGTAGCTGCTTTGACTTGAGCTTCGACAGACGCTGACCACAAAAGCGGAATGATACCACTGACGATAAAAAAAATCGCTGCGATGATTCGGCGACAATTCGTCGACTTGATTTTGTTGTCTGATTGAACAGTCAAATACCAGGGCTTTTGCATGATGAGTCTTTAGTTTTCTGGAATGTAGCGAATCGTCGATTCGTTTTCGAGTGTTGAGGTGGGGATACAGCTGTTTTCGCAAAAGCGTGAACGGATTGTACCAATCAGGAAATATTCGCGTTCATTTCGCTGACAATGGACTCATCCGACAGAAGCACCGACCAATCTAGAGCTTCGACGTTGGCGGATTCGCTTTCTTCGGCGAGCCGTTTGCACGCGACACACAGCTTCGCACAGGGCACCGCTTCGAGTCTCGCGACCGGGATGTTCTTTTTGCAGCCACCGCATTTTCCGTAGCTACCATCTTTGATTCTGGCGATCGCCAAATCAATGTTTTCAAGCTCACGAAACTCAACGCCGGCCAGTTGAGCACCAATTTTCCCGCTCTCAATCCCGCTGGCACAGTCGGCAATGTCGCCTGACTGGGATGCTGAACTGATAGATGCAAGCAATCCCGATTCATCCGAAACCGCCGAAAGCAGGGATTCACGTCGCTGTAAAAGTGACTGATGAACGGAAGTAATAAAGTCTTTTCGTTTCATGGGATTTCCCACAAAAATGGCTGGGACGTAAATTTCGTGGCGTTGTTGGCTCAACTTGAATTCCTCCAACGGCACTGGAAACATAGTACGCGGCTAATTGGAAAATCGTTTTTTGTCAAAAAAACAAATCACGGGAACTTTTCCGGCTCAGAGTCGTAACAGCTTCCGTTTCTAGTGCAAATAACCGGAGCTGACGTTTGACATCGTTTGTTGTTTTTTCCCGAGCAAGAATCAGATTTCAATGATTCCCATTAAAAAGGTTATTTGCAACTTCCAGACCAGCGACTTGTTCACGAACGCGAATCGTTTTTCAGCCCGGATTATTCACGAGGCGTGGGCGTCGACATGGAGAAGGCTTGTTTCGTTGGGGTATTGTTTCATGTTTGTGGATTCGACAGTTCACCCACGAGGTGAGATTAACGAATTTGCAAAACGTGTAGCCACTTCTGGAGAATTGAATCAAAGGGCAAACCGGACGCCTGTCGTCGTGAATAATTCCGGTTCAGTACTGCGCACAAAGGGTCATTGCCCTGCAGCCGATTGCAATTCATGTCGTACCGGTCATTCCGATTTTACGATTCGCCTTGCGAGCAATTTGGCGCATAGCGTTGGTACAACGTGAAATTCTGTTGCGAAAACTTGCACGGGCCCTGAGTGAAAGCTACATCAAGCTACAAGCGTCGAGACCAGCCTACTCCATTCGACGTCAGACAAGGTTTTACGTAGTTGACAATCATGACAAATCAAAAATCACAGCTAGTTCTCCGGATCCCTGGCGAAGGCGGCAGATCAATCCGAATCGATGACGACAAATGCCTGCTCAGGTCACTTGAATCGAATCAGTTCACAGATTGCTGCGCTATCTACAACGGCTCCAATGGAACCGCCATCCGCGCCTATTCGAACAAAGTGATGGTAAACGGAGAAGTAACCAGCACTCAGTGGCTCAACGAGGGAGATCAAATTGAACTTCCCGGTTCGTTGAAACTGGAAGTCGAATCAGCCACCAAAGTTCAACCCATCAGCCGTCAAATCGATCGTGACGAGCAAGCGGTTGCTGATCAACTGTCACAAATCCTGCAGTCGCGTGATTCTCAAGCGACACCGAATCCGCAGGTCGATTCAGCCAGTCCACAGGCTGACTCAGCCAAGGAAGAAGTCTTTGTAACGGATCCAACTTCCGTTATCGACACGAACGAGAACGCCGAAGCGATCGAGAACGCCGAAGCGATCGAGAACGTTGAAACAGCCACGATCGATCCGGTTGTCTCAAAACCGATTCCCATCGAAGTGATTCAAGAACAGGACCCCGAGCCGATCAGCACGGCAACCGACAGATCGGATTACTCGAAAGCAATTTTGGAATCAGTGTTCTCGAACCTGGGCATCTCTGTCGAGGAAGCGACCAATCCGCCTCAACCAGAACAGCAGGTCGTCGAAGCCTCCTCTTCGGCTGACGACGCTTCACAGGACCCTGCCACTGTGCCGCCTTTATCGCCCGTGGCGCAGCCGGAAGCAACTCACCCAATTGAAACCACGGTTGAACCACCAGTCTCTGAGACACCCGAAGCGGTTGTCCCTCAGGTGAACCACGTTCCCGTAGTTGACGTTGTCAGCGAGCAGCCCGTGCAGCCCATTGTCAGCTCTGATTCGAACGCGAACCAGGAATCCACCAACCAGGAATCCACCGCCGCGTCGGCGGAAGACGTTCAAGCACAGATCGCGGCGAAGCAATCTGAGCTGGAATCGATTTTCGGATCGTTTCAGTCTGATGAAGCTGCCGCCGTGGCCGACCCTGCAACTCCGAACACCATCGATCCGCCACAAGTTGCTGAACAGTCAAATTCATACCCACAGTCACCTGTTCAGCCGGAGCAGACCGCCGAGACTTCAGAAATTGCTGCTCAACAGTTCAACGATCCGCAAGTCAACAATCCGCAAGTCAACGCTTCGGAACTGAGCGACCCAGCCCCCAGCGCGAACGCGCCGCAGGAACCTCAGTCTTCGATCGTTCAGTCATACTTGCGGGACTTCGTCGAACAGGACGTTCACACACCTGAAACTGACCTTGTGTCTGTAAACGACCAGGCGGCTGAACCGGTACAAACTCAAACAGCTGAACCAATGCAGGTCGAAGCCAACAGCTTCGCGCCCGCCACACCATCGCCCGCCACACCAGCGATTCCATCATCGAACGAGCTTCCTGCAGAGCTTCGTGACCAATTGAAAGAACTGGTCATGTCGCTTGAGACGGAAACTGAGACTCAGAATGTGACTCCGGAACCTGTTGAGCCGTACCCTGCCCTGCAGCCAACGCCTCCTGTTGCCGCTGAACCAGCTTTCGTCGAACCAACGCTCGATGAAGCAACTTCCATTGAACCAACCATTGAGCCCGCACAGGAAGCGTTCCCTGAACCAGCTCCGAGCTCCAGCCCGACGCCCGGATTTACAGAGCGAACGTCAACAGAAAAGCTGCAGTCGTTTTTACCTTCTGAGCTTAGAGCCCAGGAAGCAGCGTTGTCAGAAGCTGCGACGATTGAAACACCGCAGCCTCACGAAACCGAATCGATTTTGAATCAAGTTGAGGAAGCTCCCACCGCCCCGCAACAGGCGATCTTGGAAACTGAGCAGACTCCAACTGAAATCGAAACTCCCGCCGCGACAACTGATTCCCCCGGAGTGGCTGAAATTCTTGGCAGCATGGGTTTTTCGATTCCAACCGATGACGACGAAGAATCAACATCTGCAACACTAACCACGCCAGTCGAATCCGCAACGCAATCTCCTGAACCCGTCGCGCCAGTTGCGGCTCCCGAACCGGACGCCGAAACAGACGACATCCAGGCCTACATGAATCGACTTCTGAATCGTTCGAGTGATGAAGAAGTCGCTCAGCAAAAGCAGGAGACACTGGAACAGGAAAAGGTAGAGGCCGAGCTTGCCAAAAAGGAACCGCCAAAGGTTCTCTCTGAAGAAGAATTTGTTCCGCGTCAAAAAGCACGACGTGTTGAGGACTTTGACACGCTTCGAGAAATTGCGAACTCCAGCAGTCGCAGCGACATTCTCGCCAGCAACGCTCGATCCATCAAAGACAGCGTCCAGACGAAAACTGGCCTGTTTATCGCAACCGTGGTCGGCTCGGCGGGAGCTTATTACTTCGATTCAAAGCTTGCGATGATCGCGTTTGTTGGAGCCGCAATCTGCACCAGCTACCTTTTCTATCAAGCTCATCTCAAACGAGAGCACGATGCTTTGCGAGAAGCCAAATCCAAAAGTGTCGCTGGCCAATAAACCGGAATCCAAAAACCGGGAACGCTATTCCAATGACACTAGCCTTCTCCGTTAATTCAGAATCTTTTGGTTCAGCGATACCTTGTCGAACCCGGCTGGCATTTTTCGGAATGCCGGTCGGGTTTATTTATTGGCCCATTCAAAATCGTCCGCCGCGTAACGTTCTCGCAACCTCAGTCGACAACGCTCAAAAAATTCGTGAAAGTCCTCGCGCCGGTAGTCAGGATACGTCCAGCGACTACTCTGCCACTTCAACCCCTGATAGAACAACGTGACTTCCGCAAAAATTCCGCTATCCAGATAGATTCGATGATCACGATCTTTCGTCGTCGCAAGGACGAGTTTTGCTTCGGTGATGTAGCCCGGATCAAGATTGATGGGTCGCTCCTCCTCCCACCCACGCATCGATTCGAATTCTTCTTCCCAACCATTGGAGTCGTGTTTCGAATCGACGATTTCTTCTTGCGGCATCAGTTCGCGAAAAGCCAGCAACTGTTTTTGCAAACCTTCGCCCATCGTTTTCGTGTAAAAGCCCGTCTCTGAAAAATCAAAAACTTCACTGACAAAATCGATTGGACCCCACTGTCGCTGTGCACGCTCAATCGCCCACGGAAACGCCTCCGAATGACGACTGGACACCGCCATCACGCGAAGCACAGGAGGAAACTGGCGAATCGGAGCCATTTAATATGCCTTTGCAAAGATCGCACGCTTGTTGGAATCCTTGCCAGTAAAAATACACTTTCCAGGCGTGTCGTTGTCCGCCAAAGGGATGCAACGTGGTGTTACTTTTAAAGGCTTCAGAATCTCTTCCATTTCCTCACAGTCTGTGAAGTGGCTATACGCAAATCCACTGTCCGCACCTTCCGCAAAATACGCTTTGAAATCTTCGAGGTTATCGATTTCTTTTGTATTGGCTTTCTGCATCTCCAAAGCACGTTCGTACAATCCATCCTGCATCTGTTGCAAAATTTCCGGCAGCTGAGCGATCAATTCTTCGCGACTGATTCCGGTAGCTTTCCCCTGATCGCGACGTGCCATGAAGACGCTGTTCTTTTCGATATCGCGAGGACCGACTTCCAATCGAATTGGAACACCTTTTTTAACGTGCTGCCATTTCTTTTCGCCACCACGCAAATCGCGGTCGTCAATCCAGCATTCGATTCGTCGCCCGGCGAATGTCAGTCCGCGAATTTCGTCGCGTAAAGCTTCGCAATATTCCGTGACCACCTGTTGCGTTTCGTCTCCGCGAATAACAGGAAGAATAACCACATGTTTCGGAGCCAGTTTTGGCGGAAGCACCAAACCATCGTCGTCACTGTGAGTCATGATCAGAGCTCCAACCAGACGGGTCGACACGCCCCACGAAGTCGTCCATGCGAACGATTCTCCACCGGCGTCGTCCTGGAAAGAGATCTCCTGAGCTTTGGCGAAATTCTGTCCCAGAAAGTGAGACGTTCCTGCTTGCAACGCTTTTTTGTCCTGCATCATGGCTTCGATTGAAACCGTCATGTCGGCTCCGGGAAATCGTTCGCCGATCGTTTTTTCGCCTTTGATGACTGGCATGGCCATGAAGTTTTCAGCAAAGTCCGCGTACACGTCCAACATCAAAAGCGTCTCCTCGATCGCTTCCTCTTTGGTCGCGTGCGCGGTGTGTCCCTCCTGCCAAAGAAACTCAGCCGTTCGCAGAAACAATCGAGTCCTCAGCTCCCAACGCACCACGTTTGCCCACTGATTGATCTTCAATGGCAGATCGCGATACGACTGAACCCACTTCGCGAACATGGCTCCAATGATAGTCTCACTGGTCGGTCGTACGATCAGCGGCTCTTCCAGCTTGCCCGCGGGAACCAGCCCGCCGTTGGGTCCCGGCTCGAGACGGTGATGCGTAACCACCGCGCACTCTTTGGCGAATCCTTCGACATGTTCGGCTTCCTTTTCAAGAAAGCTTTTGGGAATGAACAGTGGAAAATAAGCGTTTTCGTGCCCTGTGTCTTTGAACATCTGGTCAAGTTCACGCTGCATATTTTCCCAGATCCCGTAGCCCCATGGCTTGATCACCATGCAACCGCGAACGGGCGAGTTTTCGGCAAGGTCGGCTGCCTTGACGACCTGCTGGTACCATTCGGGATAGTCTTCAGCACGAGTTGGAGTGATCGCTGTCTTGTTTTTTGCCATCAGTTTTTGCTGTCAGTCGATTTTGAGAAACGATTCAAATTTCGGTATTTTCGAGTCCGGCATTTTATGGGCAGACCGATATTGGCGGTAGTGGAATGATCGACGCACAGCTCGCTTTCCACGTGAATGACGGCGAATATCGAATACGGTGTTGGGGTGTTCTTTTTTCATCGCGTCCAACCGTGACCACATGGTGATCGAGCCAATTCGCGTATTTGCGATATTGCTGTCGCGGTCTCTGATGAAGCGTTGCGGCTTGTGAGTTAAAATCCCTGCCCCTAGAATGCCGACCCTTCATGAAATCCAGCTCCAACCCGAAATCACCAAAATGGCCCGACGATTTGTTAGCGACCTCGGAGACGGCGATGCCATCGACCAAATCTTTTTGGCGTCTGAAAAACAACTGCGAACCAATCGCAATGGAAATCTGTACCTGCAGTTGAGGCTCAGCGACCGCACCGGTTCTGTGACCGCGATGCTCTGGAACGCTCAACAAAAGCACTTTGACGGTTTCGAAAACGGCGATTTCGTGACCGTTAAGGGCACGTCGCAGATCTACAACGGCAGCATGCAGGTGCTTGCCCGCGAAGTCACAAAAACCAGTGGCGACGGAATCGACGAAAGCGACTTCATCACGCTGTCGACGCAAAAGCTCGAAACGCTGGTGGCTCGCATGGCAGAGATGCTACGTGAAATGAAGAATGTCAGCCTGCGAGATTTGGCCGAGTGCTTTCTGTTGGACGAAGCATTCATGGACCAGCTAAAACGAGCGCCAGCCGGCGTCAAAAATCATCACGCCTACCACGGAGGTTTGCTTGAACATCTGGTCTCGCTGATGGAGGTCGCTTTACTGGTGTCGCCGCGATACCCAAAACTTGATCAGGACCTGTTGATCTTCGGAGCTTTCCTGCACGACATTGGCAAAATCCGCGAGCTGACTTACTCACCGGATTTGGGCTATAGCGATCAGGGACAATTGTTGGGACACATGGTTCAAGGCGTTGTTATCCTTGATGAAATGATTGCGGAAACGGTCAAGCAGTCCGGGGAAGCTTTTCCCGAATCGCTGGCAAATCAGCTTCGGCACATGATTGTATCGCACCATGGAAGCTACGAATTTGGCAGCCCGAAACTTCCGATGACACTGGAGGCAGTCGCGCTTCATTATCTCGATAGCCTTGACGCGAAACTGCATTCGTTCGAACAGCTGATCGAAGAGGACGTTAATCCAAACAGTCCATGGACGGTCTACCATCCGTCGATCGGCCGAAAGCTGTACAAGGGCGATCAATAGACATTCGATGTCCAGCCACCGCCGTCCAGATTCAAGTAACCATTTGCTTCCATGCCGACTTTCATTTTCCTTCTGAATGTGATCTCAACTTGGTACATGGTTGGTCTGATATGGATGGTGCAAATTGTGCACTATCCGTTGTTCTCAAGGGTGGCGACTGAAAACTATGTGGAGTATCAGGAACTGCATCAGCGATGGATCACACCCGTCGTCGGCGTTCCAATGCTTATCGAGATCGCGACTGCGTTGATGATGCTGAACCAGCGTCCGAAGGAAATGCCTGCGGTCTGGGTTTGGGCCGCGCTGGTGCTGCTGGCGATCATTTGGCTCTCGACGGCGTTTCTGCAAATCCCCTGTCACAATCAGCTCAGCCAGGCTTTCGATGCCAATGCTCATTCGCGACTGGTCAACACCAACTGGATCCGCACGATCGCATGGACCGCCCGAGGTTGCATCGTTGCATGGTTTGCGTACTGCATGATGCAACCGAGCCAGTAGCTGACCGCCAATCGCTGACCGCCAATAGCTGACGGCTTGACCAACCAGGCCGAGCCACCGTTTCAAACGTCTTGGTTCTGGTTGTAACAGTTCTTTCGGCTGCAGGAAGCATTTCCGGGTTTCCGGCACTCCAAAATCTGGAGACAGACCAGCTTATCTAACTTGACCTATAGTTTTGAAAATCACCCATGTGGAGGTCTCCAATGATTAACGCTATCTGCTTCAATTGCGGCTCTGAAAAATCCGCCGCAATCAAAATGTGTTCCGAATGCCGTTCGCTCCCGACCTCTGAGGACGATCGGATCGTTTCCGTTTGCCTTTCAAGCGATTGCCTGAAGCAGGAGAATTTACACATTGCTCGCAAGTACATGCAAAAAAAGGATCGCCTTCCCGGCTTCCACGAAAAAGTGCTTAACAAAGCAGAAAAAATCGTCAGCGAAATGCCCGACGAATTTCAGATCTCACAGTCATTCGAAATTTGCGACTTGCTCGAAGAACGTTTCGTCCTCGATTGAGCCCGGATTATTCACGATGCGTGGGCGTCGACATGGAGAAAGCTTGTTTCATTGGGGTATTGTTCCAAGTTTGAGGTTCCGACAGTTCACCCACGAGGTGAATTGGTGAATCTGCAAAAACTGTCTCCACTTCAGGGGAATCGCCTCAAACATCAAACCAGACGCCTGTCGTCGTGAATAATTCCGATTGAGCCCAAGCCGACCGATGACGTCCGGCGTCCGGACGCTTTCGAACCCCAAGCCGAGACGAGCAGAATTGCCGTCTCGCCCTACCCTTCGATATCGGGCCGCAGTGCGTTCACCACGGCTTCGGGAATGATATAGATCCACTTGGACCAGCCAAGATTCAACTCATCGATCCGGATCTGAGCCGATTTCTTCTTGAGTTCAATCGCAGCGACGGCTCGCAAATATGCCTTATTTTCGTCTGAATCTTCTTCGACGCCCTCTGGCTTTTCGGGAGCGGTAAAGGCTGATTCGTCGAGACTGGCAACCAGCATCGCGTTGTAGTTTAACGCCAAATCCTGTGTGCCTGTCTGAGTTGCGATGGAGCCAATCAAACACTGCACCTTCACGCCATCTGTCGTTGAAACAAAAATCGATCCGCCAGAACCCTCGAAGTTAACCGCACCAGCTGAATCCTCTTGGCTGGCACGAAAACCATATTGCAGCAACAGCTTCAATACTTTTGCGTCTTTCAGGTCACCCCGTTTGCGAAGTGCTTTGGCCACGTCTTTTGGCTTTTGCAGGACACCTTCCAATGGAAGCCGCCCTCCCGTGACGCTTCTGAACACCAATGCGACTTGCGGTTGAAGCTTCTCATCAATTTCAACCTCTTTGAATTTACCCTCTTTAAAGACTTCCAGCTTTGGTGGCTTTTGTTCAAGCGACAGCGGAATCGACAGCTTGTAAATATCCTCTCGTGACGATCCTGTGATTTTTTCGACTGGAATCTGATAGTGTTCCACGTCGATATTTGATACACGAACCGCGTTCGCACCAGCGGGAGGAAACGAGGGCACGGCCAACAGGTTCGGATCAGCCCAATCCTTGAATCGAGTCGAATAAAGACCTTTCGGAATTTCCAGTTCGTAGACCGCAGGCTCTCCAGTTACGCGAACGTAGAATTTGCTGGATGACTTGTCGCCCGGCACCGCATTACCAACAATCAGGCTGGCGATATCGCTGCGATCCCGATTCTGCAATTGAATTTTCAACCCAAGGCTGGAACGGTTCGGAGTGTTTCCGGCCTCCGCTGGATCGACCACTCCGAACTCGACGTGTCCCTGCTCGTCTTCGGTCGCCAACGAAAGCACCTCGCGATCGAGCAAGGATTTAGCGACTTCTCCGACAAGGGCAATGCGAACTGAATCAAAATCGTTTGATTTGGGCAACACCCAGCGTTCTCCGATGCGACGAACACGAAACTGTTCAATCTGATTTGATTCTGAGTTGAATTTTGTGATGATCATCCACCGAACATCACTCACCTCGTAAGTTTCAAACAGATTCGTGCCAACTTTTGCATCAGCGACGACTGCCACAGGTTTGGGATAATAGTAGAACGCAGCAGCAAC
This sequence comes from uncultured Pirellulaceae bacterium, assembly GCA_964479855.1. Lineage (GTDB taxonomy): Bacteria > Planctomycetota > Planctomycetia > Pirellulales > Pirellulaceae > Mariniblastus. The sequence goes on along the minus strand of CAYZPA010000014.1, from coordinate 22,076 downwards.
GACTGCGGCCGAAATAAGCCCCATGATTGCTGTTGTTCGAGTAGCACCGTTCATCAAAAACCTGATTGGAAAAACGTAATGTGTTGTTCAAATAAAACCGGATTATTCACGATGCGTGGGCATCGACAAGGAGAAAGCTTGTTTCATTGGGGTATTGTTCCACGTTTGTGGTTTCGGCAGGTCACCCAAGACGTGAAATTGACGAATTTGCAAAACTTGCCTCCGCGTCCGGAGAATGCCTTCAAAGAAAAAACCAGATGCCTGTCGTCGTGAATAATTCCGGATAAAACCGAAACAGTGACCGTGACCTACTTGAGCCGCCTGGCTTTCGAGATACCTTCTCGTTCACGCAATCGACGGCGAAAGAACACGATGATGCCGACAATTAAAGGCGGGATCGGCGGAACGACGACAGCACACAATTTGTAGAACTGCTGAATTTTCTGGATCTCCAATTCAGCTTCCAAATTGACACGACGCTGGTTTTCCAGACGTTCAATGTTGAGCTCCTGAGTCCGATTTTGCATGCGTTGCTGCTGCTGGCGTGACTCAGTATCTAGGAGCGCTTTCTTGGCTGCAAGTTTCGCACTGTCGTAAGGCTTGCCGTCCACTTTTTTCTTTTCGAGCCGATCAATTTCGTCGCGAAGGGTTTTGGTCTTGGAAAACAGCTCCGTTTCAAACCCTTTTCGTTCCGTTTCGTATTCAATCTCGAAGTCATTGTTCGCCTTGGCGACTTTGTCGAGCGCCTTCTTTTTTCGTTTGTCAATTTCACCCAGCGTGACATGATCGACTCGGCGGTTTCGAATTTTCAGATACTTTGATTCGTCCGCCATCCAATCGACCAAATTCAAAACGAAACTCATATTTTGAAAACGGTACTCTTCATTATTTCGAATCGGAGCGTTCTGCACATCGACGAAATAGTCAGCCAGCAGGTCCATATCCGCAACATAAATCACGTTGGTGTTGTCTTTGGATTCGGCTGATCCCCGCACAATCTCTCCAGCGTTGGAACCCTTAATCTGAGCCGCCAGAACGAAGGAGCTATTGTTAAGCCCTCTCGCATTGGCTAGTCGCTGCTCCGAAATTTCGCCGGTGCTGTACTGAAGCCACGGTAGCAAATTCAATCGACCGGCCTGACTGACTTTCACAAGGTCAACAAACTCAAACGTCGAAGTCGGTTTCTGTTTTACGATCCCGCTGTACTGAAAGAAGAGTTCCTTGATGTCCCTCATCGGTTCGGGAATGTCGTCGCCGATAGCTCCCGAAGGGTTTCGAATGACGAACATCTCGCGTTGCCGAGCCAACATCATGTCGCGTTGGTAGAAATTTTCGTTTCGCCAGACCAACCACGGAAACTGCATCGAAAGCCCCCGAAACGTTCCCGGATTCCTGTCGATATCCAGATCCAAGGCATTCCACAGATCTTCAATCTTCGCGGTTTCCTGGCTGCCACGAGCAAACCGTCTGGGAAAGAACGTACCTCCGACTTGCGGAAAGCTATCTGGAACAGGATAGGGATCTTCAAAAATGACGGCGGGCTGCCCCGACTGAATTGCCGAAATTAAATTCTCCATTTCGACTGGCGTCATCTTCGATGGCTGCACGACCAACAAAACGTCATATCTTCTTCGCGACTCAGAATCATCGCCGTCAGATTCCGTCCAAAGTTCGATTTCATTGGTCGCATTGATCTGTTCGACGTCGTATTGCTTTTCGAGATCTTCCAAAATCTTCAGTTTCGGGATCCTCGACGCACGCTCTCCGTTTCTCACTACCGCGCCATTGATCAGGGCATCCGTCTGAACAACACCGATCACCTTGCGACGATCTTGAGAAACCGAATTAATGGCTCGCATCAAATCGTATTCGACCGGCATCCCGTAGGACATGAACGGATTGATGATCCGACGTTTGCCACTGGAAACCGCGACGCCAAGGATGACGTCTTCTTCGCGTGGAGCTCCGCGCGACAATGTTGACACCTTCTGCGGCCGAATTCCAAACCGCTTTTCTGCAAGGATGGCTTCTTCGCTGAACGGTTCCACTCCCTGATGAACGTTGACCTGAACCCGGTTGCCGCCCATCACGTTGAATTCGCGCAACAGGTTGACCAGATCAAACTTTGTTTTCACGTATTCGGTTGGAACGGTACTGCCAACGTAAGCTTCGATCTCAATCGGTTCACCGTCTTCATCTTCGGCAAGCTCATTAAGCAACGCGACGGTCGAATCAGACAACGTGCTCACCTGTTGATCGGAAATATCAATCCGGGCACGATTCAGAGGGCTGTACTGCACGATAATGACTGCACCAATCATCATCGCGACAAGGAACGCGGCACGCAGCGCGAAATGCCAGAACATCGAAGTACCATCACGTCCGCCCAACCAGTGACGTCGTCCAATCAAAATCAGGCTCAGGTAGATTCCGATCACGACGATGCCAAGGAAATAGCAAATCGAAGAAGCACTGATCAGCCCGCGTCCAAATGGTTCAAACCTTTGCAGCAGCGACCAATCAAACAGTCGCTGGATCCATTGGCTGTTGGAAAGAATGACGTCGGAGTTTGAAAAGAAAGCCAGCGGCGCGTTAAAGGCGGCTCCAAAAATGAAACCGACTGTCAGGTTGTTGGTCAAAAAAGACGCCACCATGCCCAGCGAAATCATTGCCACGCCGACGAACCAGTAACCAAGGTAAGTAGAAAACAAAAGTAGATTGTCGAGGTCGCCTCCGGTCATCGATAGCAACACCGCGTAGTTTGAAAGCTGTGAAAACAGCAGCGAAACGGTGAAAACAAGAACAGCGGCGAAGTACTTTCCGATGACGATATCAAAATCTTTTGCGGGCAGGGTAAGCAACAGTTCGTCCGTCCCCTGTCGACGCTCTTCCGCCCAAATGCTCATCGTGATCGCCGGGATGAAGATCAACATGATGTAGGGCAGGAACTTGTTTAGCTGGTCAAAATTCGCAAGGTTCGTCGTGAAAAATTCGTGCGGCCAGAACGCGGCAAACGAAGTCAACAACACAAACAGACATAAAAAGACGTAGCCGGTTGGGTTGCTAAAGTAGCCGACGAAGTTTCGCTTCATGACCGCGAACGCAGCTTGCCGCCAGATCCCCAAAGGCAACATCATCAGCACTAATGCGACCAGGAAAACAAGGTCGATCACCAGCATGAAAATGAATTCGACGATTTGAATAGTGGTAATATTGATCATCTGTTATTCACAGTCAGTGTTTTGTTTGTCGTTTCGGTCGACAGAATTTCCAATTTCCAAAGACGCGATCTAAACATCGGGCTCATCTTCGACATTGTCCTCGATTTCGGCGTCCGCATCCTGTGCTGAAGCCAATTCGTTTTGAGCGGCACGCTCGGCAGCTTTTCTGGCGCGACGCTGCTCTTCCTCTTCTTCGGTTTGCAATTTGGCTCCGGTGACCGGATCGTGCCCCGTCAAATCGGCAAAAACATGATCAAGCCCAAGCCCTTTTGAGTCCATCGCATCGATCGGGCCATCGTAGACTTTACGACCTTCATTGATCATCACGACGCGATTGGCCATCGCGGTCACCTCCTGAAGAATATGCGTCGAAAGCAGGATCGTTTTTTCCTGCCCCAATCGCTTCATCGTCTGGCGCACGCCGCGGATCTGATTCGGATCCAACCCGGAAGTTGGCTCATCCAGAATCAGGACTTCAGGTTCATGAATCAACGCCTGCGCCATCCCGACGCGCTGCCGGTAGCCTTTGGAAAGTTTGTTGATCGGCTTATAGATAACGCTACTGAGCGCACAAAGGTCGACGACTTTTTCGATCTGATTTCGCTTCGTGGCTTTGTTCATGCCTCGAGCTTCCGCAAAAAAGTCCAGCAGACTGTAAGGCGTCATCTCGGGGTACAGCGGTCCGGTCTCGGGCAAGTAGCCAAGATTACGAGAACCTTTCAAGCGATTGTTGCTCATATCGCAACCGGCGATTCTGGCGACGCCCTGCGATGGTGAAAGATAGCCTGTCAGCATCTTCATCGTGGTACTTTTTCCCGCGCCGTTGGGCCCAAGGAAGGCAACGACTTCGCCTTTGTTGACGGTGAAGGAAACGTCACGCGTGGCGGCAAAGATCCCGTAGAACTTGGACAGTCCGATCGCTTCGATCATGGGAGTGCCGTTGTCAGCTTTCGCTTGGGAAGAAGTTTCGTTCTGCGGCGTTGAAACCGAAGTTACAGTGGATTCTGACATCGACGATTGCCGGACTTACCGGTGAATTGGGCGAGCAACTGGAAAAGGGCTATTTTGCTTGTAACCGACGCGATTGTCGACAGGTCAAAACCAGCGACCAAACCAAACTGTCTCGACAGGCCCTTCTAATCGCTACGAACGAAGTAGAGCGGAGTTCGCAGATTCTACTTCCCAGACCGCGAATCTCAGCAATCTACACCCTATCGTCGATATGATTCGGAAAACAGCAGCCACGTTCAGTCGCAGGTAGCTTTCCATCAGTCGCCTTGGGCTTTCCATCAGTCGCCTTGGGCAACGGCCGACCTGAGTGACCTGAACCAATTTCCTTATTTAACGATTTGGCACCGGACAGCGGCACCTGTCGTCGCTCCGCGACTTTTCGTTGTTTTGGAATCACCACCCCAGGTTCACACTTGGGGCTACGGCATGCCGTGCCTTCGGCACTATTGGGCAATCAGCCAAGGCTGATTCGAAAACTGGCCATTCGTTTCATGAAGAGTTACTTCAACCCGGATTATTCACGATGCGTGGGCGTCGACCTGGAGAAAGCTTGTTTCCTTGGGGGTATTGCTCCAGGTTTATGGTTTCGAAAGGTCACCCACGACGTGAAATTGACGAATTTAAAACTTGCCTCGGCGTCCGGAGAATCGCTCCATAGGGCAAGCCAGACGCCTGTCGTCGTGAATAATTCCGGTTCAACATTTGGCAGAGTGAAATGCCGAACTAAGCTCGACCAAATCGTTCTTGAAGCGACTCAACGTCCATCGACTCTTTTCGCATCACGACCAGCGAATCCACAAGGACCTCGACCGCCTGAATCGTGGTGATACACGGCACGCCGTACTGCACGGCAGCTGCCCGAATGATGCCTTCATCCGTTCGAGCACCTTTTCCGTTTGGCGTGTTGAGAATCAAATCGACTTCTCCATCTTTCATTCGGTCGATCAGGTTTGGACTGCCGTCCCGAAGCTTTCGAATCGGTTCCGCTTCGATGCCAGATTCCTGAAGTCGCTGAGCCGTCCCTGGAGTCGCGATGATCTTGTAGCCCATCGCACTGATCTTTCTGGCGACGTCGACCACGCGTTCCTTATGCACTCCTCGAACAGAAATGAATACGTTTCCGGTCTCGGGAATCTCTACGCTGGCGGCCAACTGGCTTTTCGCGAACGCAATCGGGAACTGGTCGCTGATTCCCATCACTTCGCCAGTGCTCCGCATCTCTGGTCCTAACACAATGTCGACGCCTGCGAACTTGCGGAACGGGAACACGCTCTCTTTGACGCTAAAGTCAAACGGTACAAGGTCCGTCGTAATGCCCAGCGTCTTAAGTTTCTCACCCGCCATGACTTTCGCGGCGATATTGGCAACGGCTACTCCGGTCGCCTTCGCAACGAAAGGAACCGTTCGGCTGCCGCGTGGATTGACCTCCAAAACATAGACTACGTTTTCATTGGAGTCCTTGTCTCGTTTGACGGCGAACTGAACATTCATCAAGCCGACCACGTTGAGCCGCTTCGCCATCGCGATCGTCGCCGTTTTGATGTTGTCGATTGTGGTGCTGTCGAGCGAATACGGTGGAATCGAGCACGCCGAATCGCCGCTGTGAACTCCAGCTTCTTCGATGTGTTCCATGACTCCGGCAATGACAACGTCATCACCATCGGCAATGCAATCGACGTCGACTTCGATCGCTTCCTCTAGGAAACTGTCGATCAAAACAGGTTGCCCGCCAGACACGATAAACGCTTCCAAAACGAACCGTTCAAACTGCGCCTTGTCGTAGCAAATCTCCATCGCTCGACCGCCCAGCACGAAGCTTGGTCGAACCAAAACCGGATAGCCGACTTCGGCGACGACCTTCCGAGCTTCGCCCATATTGTCGGCGATACCGTTGGCAGGTTGTTTCAGATCCAGTTCGTGCAGCAGTTTCTGAAACTTCTCGCGATCTTCTGCGGCTTCGATCGTATCGACGCTGGTTCCGATGATCGGAACGCCGGCATCAGAAAGGGCTCGAGCAAGATTCAATGGAGTCTGGCCGCCAAACTGAACAATGACACCATCCGGTTGAACGTCGTCGCAGATGTTCAACACGTCTTCAACGGTCAGCGGCTCAAAAAAGAGAATATCGCTGGTGTCGTAGTCGGTGCTGACTGTTTCCGGATTCGAGTTCACCATGATCGATTCAATACCAAGCTCACGCAGCGCGAAACTGGCATGGCAACAGCAGTAGTCGAACTCGATCCCTTGCCCGATCCGGTTTGGACCGCCGCCGAGCACGATGACCCGTTTCTTATCCGACTTCGGTGGCGTTTCACTTTCGACTTCGTAAGTCGAATAGAAATACGGCGTGAACGCTTCAAACTCGGCCGCACACGTATCAACGGATTTATAAGTCGGGATGACGCCGAGCGACTTTCGATGCTTTCGCACTTCAATTTCGCTAACACCCCAGATGGTGCTCATTTGACGATCCGCGAAACCAGCCTGTTTGGCTTTTCGCATGAGCGGCTCGCCGACTTCAGTCAGCGTTGTGGCTCGCAATTCGTTTTCAATGTCGACGATGCCGACAAGGTGATGCAAGAACCAAGGATCGATGTTCGTCAGTTCGAACACCTCTTCCGCCGTCATCCCGTCCTTGAGCGCATATCGAATGTAGAAAGGACGTTCCGCGTTTGGAACCGACAGCTTTGACTTGATCTCGTCACGCGACGGAAATTCATCGGTGCCGAACAGGTCTTTCGTGTCACAGCCAAACCCAAAGTGACCGATCTCGAGTCCTCGCAAAGCTTTCTGGAACGACTCTTTGAACGTGCGCCCGATCGCCATCGTTTCGCCAACACTTTTCATCTGCGTGGTCAGCGTGTGGTCGGCCTCGGGAAATTTTTCGAAAGTGAAACGAGGGATCTTGGTGACCACGTAGTCGATCGTCGGCTCGAAACAGGCTTTCGTTTTCTTGGTGATATCGTTTGGCAATTCCCATAACCGATACCCGACGGCCAGCTTGGCAGCAATCTTGGCAATCGGAAAACCGGTTGCCTTGGAAGCCAACGCACTGGATCGACTGACGCGAGGGTTCATCTCGATCACGATCATTCGACCGGTCTTTGGATTGACGGCGAACTGGATGTTCGAACCTCCGGTCTCAACTCCGATCTCGCGAATGATATCGACCGATGCATCACGCATCCGCTGATACTCTTTATCGGAAAGCGTTTGAGCAGGCGCGACGGTGATCGAATCGCCTGTGTGAACGCCCATCGGGTCGAAGTTTTCAATTGCGCAAATGATGACCACATTGTCATCAAGGTCGCGCATGACTTCCATCTCGTACTCTTTCCAGCCGATGATGGATTCTTCGATCAGAACTTCGTTTGTCGGCGAAAGATCCAGCCCTCGTCGGACAAGGACTTCGAATTCGTCGCGGTTGTAGGCGATCGCGTTGCCACTTCCACCCATCGTGAAGCTGGGGCGAATCAGTGTTGGCAGACCGACCTGTTCAAGGATCTTTTTCGCGTCCTCAACATTGCTGACGGTTTCGCCTTTGCAGATGTCGAGCCCACATTTCCGCATCGCTTTTTGAAATCGGTCGCGATTTTCTGCTTTGTCGATAACGTCGGCTTCGGCACCGATCATTTCGACGTTGTATTTCTCAAGCACGCCATTTTCGTGCAATCGCAACGCCAGATTCAGCGAAGTTTGCCCGCCAAGGGTCGGCAGCAAAGCGTCAGGCCGCTCTTTTTCGATGATGCGAGCGACGACTTCCCATTGAAGCGGTTCGATGTAGGTCCGATCCGCGATTCCGGGATCGGTCATGATCGTCGCGGGGTTGGAATTGACGAGAACGACCTCGTAACCTTCCTCGCGTAACGCTTTACAAGCTTGTGTTCCGGAATAGTCGAATTCGCATGCCTGGCCGATGATGATGGGACCAGAACCGATTAACAGAATCTTTTTAATATCGTCGCGACGTGGCACTCGAAAGCCCTGGTTAGACCTGGCGAAATAAAATTTCCCAAGGGTACCAACAGGACGGGGAATGCTTCAAGCGGCTAACGGCTTTTGCGATTGAATTCTGACAACTTTATCCGCCAATTGACAATGCAGACTCCGCTGAAACCGGGCGTCGGGCGACGTTTGGCTGTATCGATCCTATTTGATCAGGAAGGAATCGAAGAGCTTCGTTACCAACTCCGGATCCTCTTTGCCTTTGAGCGAGATGACGTCGATTCGGTACTGTCGCTTTCCGGCAAGGAAAACTCTGGAACGCGATGAGTAATTTTTGTCACCAAAGATGAATGTAAAATCGAATTCGCGACCTGAGTGGTTCCCGGTTTTGACGCCATCGTTTCGTTCAAGCTGCCCCAGCACATTTGCCACCGCACCGCTGACGGCACCTGCAAGAACATTATTTCGCTGAACCCGACCTGCGGGTTCTTCGTGAAGATCCAGCCACGCCACGATCACCGACAATTCACCATTGGGTTTGTGGAATTGGTACATGTGATTGGTGACCGCAGGTCGTCCCGCGATCGGCGAGAAGGATCGCTCTTTGTATTCTGGTTTTCCAGGCATGCGGAAGTCTGCATTGGCCGCCGAACCAGCGATCGAGTACCAACCATCGCTGCCTTTGTTAATACGAGCTCCTGCATCGGTGGCTTTTCCCGAGGCAGAGGATGACTTTGCGACAGAATCCGAAGCTTTGGTTTCCGACTTATCGGCCGCGTCCGCGTCCGCTGCTTTTTTATCGGCGGTCTCAGCTGAGCTATTTTTATCGGTGGACCGTTTGAAAATGTCCTGAGCCTCCGACTGAGCCAGCAATCCGCCAAATACAATTAGGGCCACAAACGTTGGAATTCGAAGAATGGTCATCGAGTTCGCTCCGACAGTCAAAAAATGGAAATATGGCTTCGCTGAAAGTCATCGTTTCAACTTCAGAATCGCCTTAACGGTATCATCGCACTAACGGTATCATCGCCTTAATCGAAGCCCAGCCTGAGCCGATGTTAGCTGCTGAGGTTTAACACGATTTTACCGCAAGTCTACGATCGGCGGAGCGTCGTTTTTCATGTAATTTACCGAGCTTTGGCTTAAACCCGGATTATTCACGATGCTTGGGCGTCGAAATGGAGAAGGCTTGTTTCGTTGATGTATTGTTCCGGGTTTGTGGTTTCGACAAGTCACCCACGACGTGAAATTACGAATTTGCAAAACTTGCCTCCGCGTCCGGTAAATCGCTTCAAAGGGAAAACCAGACGCCTGTCGTCGTGAATAATTCGGGTTAAAATCGCCCGAATCCCGGCTACCGCATTCTGCAATCACTTTTCCGAGAACACAACTTGTCCGAATCAGACAATTCCTCCCAGGACGCTGCCGCAAGCCCCAGTCGAAGCGGAGCCTTTGACGCGGCGGTGGATCGCCGAGTCGAACGGTTCACCGAAAGCATCAGCTTCGACCAGCGGCTTTACCCTCAGGATATCGCCGGAAGCATCGCTCATGCCCAAATGCTGGCCGACCAGAAAATCCTGACTACCGATGAGCGCGACCAAATCGTGGCGACGCTTGGCGAAATTAAAGCTCAGCTGGACGCGGGAACTTTCGAACTCCGCACCGAGCTCGAAGACATCCACATGAACATCGAGCAAGCCTTGATCGACAAGCTTGGCGACGTGGGCCGAAAACTTCACACCGGACGCAGCCGTAATGATCAGGTTTCCACCGACATGCGATTGTGGGTCCGTGACGCGATTGATCGGTTGGACGCAGGATTGGAAGCGTTACAAAAATCGTTTCTGGGCCGCTGCGATCGCGATGCGGATGTGATTTTACCGGCCTACACGCACCTGCAGCGTGCTCAACCGGTCCTGGCACCGCACTATTGGCTGGCTTATATCGAAAAATTCCAGCGAGATCGGGAACGACTGGCAGATTGCCGAAAAAGAGTCAATCTTTGCAGTCTCGGAACAGCGGCTCTGGCTGGAACGACACTGAATATCGATCGCCAGAACAGCGCGGACCGACTGGGATTCGAAGGGCTTGTCGAAAACAGCATCGATTCGTCAAGCGATCGGGATTACTTGCTGGAAACCTGCTTCTGCCTTTCCACCATCGCGATTCATTTAAGCGGTTGGGCCGAGGAATGGATTCTGTGGTCATCTGTCGAATTCGATTTTATCTCGCTCCCGCACGCGTTCTGTACGGGATCCTCGATCATGCCGCAGAAGATCAATCCTGACGTGCTGGAGTTGACTCGTGGGAAATCGGCTCGCGTGATCGGATCACTTCAGACGCTGCTGGTTCTAACCAAGGGCTTGCCGCTGGCTTACAACCGGGACCTGCAAGAGGACAAGCGTCCTTTTTTCGAAGCTGTCGACACCGTTGAAGGCTGCCTGGAAGTTGCCGCTCCGCTGGTCGCAGGGGCAGAATTGAAACGAAAATCGATTGCGGGTCGACTGGAGCAAGGATTTCTGGACGCAACAACGCTGATGGAATTCCTGATCAAGCGTGGTGTGCCGCAGCGAAAAGCCCACCATTTGATCGGCGGGCTGGTAAAGCTCGCAACCGAAAGAACCGTTACACTTTCGCAGCTTACCGTGGATGATTTTCAGTCTTTTGACTCATCCCTCGACGAGTCGGTTTATTCTGTATTGGGTGTTGCCAATGCAGTCGATGCGTTCGAAAGCTATGGCTCAACATCGCCCAAGAGGGTTGCTGATCAGGTCCAACGGTGGAAAAGCTGTTTGAACTCTGTTTGAATCCTGTTCAAGGCTTCCATTTTTCACAGTCCCGGTGGATTCGACGGCAACTTTGACGCCTGCAGCAAAATCAAGCTTTGCCAAGGTTTCGTTCAGTTTGGTGGCGATAACGTCTATGCAGCAACTACAATCGAAACCATCGCGCCAGCCCTCATGTGTGGCGGTTGATCTGGACGATCTCCTGTGGTCATGACTATGCATCTAAATAGCCAAATTCTCTCCTTCCGCATCAGCGACGCCTGCCTGTTTGCCGCTGCCTGCCTGCTTGCGATGGCAACGATGCTGTGCGGAGAATGTTGCGCTCAGAACCCATTCGGCGATGACAATCCATTCGGGAACGGCGGACAAGGCGACAGGGACCAGACCATCACGCTTTCATCAGATGCTGCCCCACCCCTGTACGAGACCAGCTCGGATCTTGTCGCCCGTTCTGTTGCCCAGTCGAACCCGACGTCTGCAGCTGAACTTGCGAAAGCGGTTTCGATCATGGTCGATCTGTCACGTTTCGACGAAGCAAAAAATTACCTGACACAATTGGCCTCGATCGAGCTTGATGGCGAAGCGAGCTATCTGCTGAACAACACCGTCGGTCCCGATTTCTTTTACATGGTCGCTCGAACCGATGAACTGCAACCGGAAGGTCGCGTCTTCGTAAAAAAGGTTTACGCTGCGGCAAACGCATGGGCGAATTCCGAATCGCGAATCAAGTCGCTGGTCGCCGAACTTGCCAAAGAAAACATCATGCAGCGGAGCGAGGCGTTTGCGAAACTGCGTCGGATTGGCGAACCGGCAGTCGCAGAGATTCTGGAGACGTTCGCCGACGAAAGTCGCAGTGAGGAATTTCCGGGACTTCGGGGAGCCCTTTATAACTTCGGCGAATCGGCCGTTGCCCCGCTGGCAGGCGCCGCTGAATCGGAAAACGAAACGGTCCAACTGGAAGCCATTCGTGGACTCGCTCGTCAAGATTCAAAAGAAGCGATGGACGTGCTGGTGCGAGCATGGCTTTCGCCAAAAATGCCGCCGTCCACGAAAGCGATCGCCCAAAACCGGATGCTCCAATCCAATGTGACTCCAGATCGCGTCGAAATCGAAAACCGCCTTGCAGACCGCGTCGAACGATTCCTCGATGGAGCACGAATTTCTTCGGACAGCCTGCTGGGCGAGGTAACGTTTTGGGATTGGAACGACGAGACCTCATCGCTGGAACGGACAAGACTTGCTTCAAGCCTCGCCGCAAGGGTTCGGGCTCGCAAGCTGGCCAGAACGCTTTACGAAATCAATCCAACGTCGAATCGCAATCGAGAGCTCAGCCTACTGACGCAGCTTGAATCCGACAAACGAACCGTCGGGCCGTCCAGCTCGATCGACGTCGATGCGTTTATCGAATCCAATGATTCAGTTTCCCCGGAAGAGATGGAACGCTTGCTGGATCGTTGCATCGAATTGGACCTTATTCCTGCAGCGACCGCGTGCTGTGAAGTGCTGAAGAAGATCGGAACGATTTCACAGATCAGTGGCCAAAATCGAAAGCCATTGATTAAGGCGATTCTCACTGGCGATCGCCACTTACAGTTCGCAGCTCTGGACGCGACCATCGAGATCGACCCTCAAGCTTCTTTCCCGGGCAGCAGTTACGTCAGTGAGTTGGCGGCTTTCATTGCGTCGAGCCGGTTCAGAAAAGGTTCTGCCGTCGGTCATATCCGCAATGATTTGGCGAGTGCTTATTCTTCGATTTTGAATGCTGATGGATTCGGTAGTTCAGCGACCTTTTCCAGCCGAGGCTTATTCGAAAAAGTCACCTCTGATCCGGACGTGGATCTTATTTTGGTTTCCGACACGCTGCACCATCCGAATTACCAGAGCTTGATCCAACAGATTCGCAGCCACTGGAAAACGCGACGAACCCCGATCGGGTTACTTGCGAGCGATGCCGATCGCTTGATGAAAGCGTCTCGAAACATGGAGTATACGGATCGACTTTTGACGTTTCCGTATAGCAAGCAGCAGGATGCGATCGTGAGCCAGGCGAAACAGCTGGAAGCGCTTCATTCAGATTGGAACATTTCCAACGATGATCGGTATCGACATGCCGCCAGAGCGGTGGCATGGCTGGATAAGCTTGCAACGGATCCAAAGTACCGCTTTTACAATTTGCGAGCCCATCAGGATCGCTTGTTGGGATTGCTTTATCATCCTGAGTTCACGCCAGCGGCGGCTCGAATTCTTGCTTCGCAACCGACGCGACGGGCCCAGCGTGCGTTGGTCGGATTCGTGAGCCAAAACGAATTGCCAATCGAAGCTCGGGAAGCTGTCGCGGACGCATTCGCATCGGCGGTCAAACGATCGGGAACCATGCTGACCACGGACGAAATTCAATTGCAGTACGAGCGTTACAACGCCAGCGAGAATCAGCCAGTCGAAACGCAGAAGGTGCTGGGGCGAGTTCTGGATGTGATTGAATCGCGTCGCAATTCGCTGCGTCAACAATCAAACGGTCAACAATCACAGCGACAAAAGACGATCGCCCGATAGCCAGTTTGCTTTAATCGTTGATTTTCGCTGACTCGTTCCGGTACAATGCGGGGATGAGCAAAGACATCATCATCAAAGACGCAGAATTTAATGACGCGGTAACCACCTATTGGTTGCTTAACGGAATTTTGCTGTGCATCGTCACCGTCATTGGAATTCCTTTTTTGCCGATCTGGATCTTGGGCGGCAAATTCTTCACGCGAAAGTATCTCGCATCCCACCGGTGCACGCTCACTGACCGATCGCTGAAAGTCTCCAAAGGCATTTTCACGAAAATCGAAAAGACCGTGCCGCTGGATCGCATCACGGATATGGGCATCGTGCAGGGACCGATCATGCGTTACTTCAATATCGAAGCGCTGTCGGTGGAAACGGCAGGAAACTCGTCGGGTATGTCCCTGGTGCAGCTGACGGGGATCAAGGACGGCCGCGATTTCCGTGACATCGTTTTGGCTCAACGAGACAAAGTTGCCTTGGTCGGAGAAGCGATCAGTCAGACGGTCGCCAGCACTCCTAATGCAATCGCAGGATCGGGCGACGCCCAAGCGGTACAGCTGCTGACCGAGATCCGTGATTCAATGCGGAACATTGAAGCCAACTTGAAACAGAACTAAATCTCAGGGTATCTCAACCGGAATTATTCACGACGACGGGTGTCTGGTTTGGAATTTGAGACTATTCTTCTGAAGTTGCGACAAGTTTGCAAATCCGTCAGTTTGACGTCGCTGGTGAACTGTCGAAACCACAAACTTGGAACCGTACTCAAGGGAAATAAGCCTTTTCTGTTTCGACACCCACGCCTCGTGAATAATCCGGGCTCAAGACATTAGGGAAAATCATTATGGCAACTCCGCCCTTCAACCTGATGAAATGGATTGAAGACCATCGCGACGAATTCAAAGTTCCCGTGATGAACAAACAGTTCTACAAAGAAGCCGACGATGTGATCGTCTTTGTTTCGATGGGACCCAACACGCGAAACGACTACCACGTCAACGTCACAGAGGAACTTTTCTATCAGCTTAAGGGCGATATCGCCGTCCGCATTCGACCGCTCGACGGCAATGACCCGCACGACGTTATCATTCGTGAAGGCGAGATGTGGTTGCTGCCTCGTGATGTTCCCCATCGGCCCCAGCGTCCCGATGGCACCATAGGATTGATCGTCGAATTCCCTCGTCCCGAAGGCGAAGTCGACAAGCTTCGTTGGTACTGCAACGCCGACGAGCACCTTGTTCATGAGGCCGAATTTCGCCTGAAGCATATCGATGAAGATTTGCACAAAGTCATGGACGAGTTCTGGAATGGCCCCGAAGAAATTCGCACTTGCCCGGTTTGCAAAACGGTTGTTGAAAGAGCCGGTGAGTTCTCGATCGCCGACGCGAATTCATAAAAAAAAGTAGTCGTCCCATGCTGACCACACTTGAACACGCTCAATCGCTCGACGCAGACGATCCATTGGCGGACTTTCGGAAGCAATTTTGGATTCCGCAAACCGACGATGGCGACCAGGTTTACTTCGTCGGGAATTCGTTAGGCTTGCAACCAAAAAACGTTGCTCAGTTCGTCAACATGGAACTGGAAAAATGGCAGACGCTTGGTGTGCGCGGCCATTTTGAAACCGAACACCCATGGTTGTCGTATCACGAACTGCTCGCACCGACGATGGCGAAAATTGTCGGCGCGAATGTCGATGAAGTCGTCGTCATGAATACGTTGACGGTGAACCTTCATTTGATGATGGCAACATTTTATCGCCCTACAAAATCTCGGCATAAAATACTCATCGAATCTCACGCGTTTCCGTCAGACTATCAAGCCGTTGAATCGCAAATTCGGCTCGCCGGTTTCAATCCCAAAGAATCCATTGTCACCGTGCCGCATGGCGTCGAAAGCGATCTGCTTTCTGATGACGGGATTTGCGACACAATTGAACGCAACCGGGACTCGCTCGCCCTGGTCCTGCTCCCCGGAGTCCAATACTACACCGGGCAATTTCTTGATCTGAAACGGATCACCGCGACGGCTCATCGATTCAACATTTCGGTGGGTTTCGATCTTGCCCATGCTGCTGGAAACGTGCCGCTGCAACTTCATGACTGGGACGTCGATTTCGCGGTCTGGTGCAACTATAAATATTTGAATTCAGGGCCCGGTGCGATTGGTGGCTGCTTCGTTCATCAACGTCACGCGACGGATACTTCGATGCCGCGAATGGCCGGCTGGTGGGGCCATGATAAAGCGACCCGCTTTCAAATGGAAAACCGTTTCGACCCGATCCCAACTGCTGAAGGTTGGCAACTGAGCAATCCGCCAATTCTGTCACTGGCGGCCATTCGGGCCTCTTTGGAGGTGATCGAAAACGCTGGCGGCATGGAACCGCTTCGCAGCAAATCGCTGCAGCTAACGGGCTACTTTGAAGATTTGTTGACGGAATTGCTGGGAAATCGCGTCAACGTGATCACGCCGCGAGCCAGGGATCGACGAGGATGTCAGCTTTCGATCGAGATTGCTTTGGAGGGCATTAACGGGAAATCAGTGCACCAAAAACTGGAGTCATCTGGCACGGCGACCGACTGGCGTGAACCAAATGTGATTCGAGCGGCTCCGGTCCCGCTTTACAATTCTTTCGCCGATGTACATCGGTTCGTTTCAACGCTAAAACAGGTGCTGGATTGAGATCGGTGAGACATACCTGCTGCCGGTCAGCCTTTAACCCGGATCATTCACCATGCGTGGGCGTCGACCTAGGGAAAACTTGCTTCATTGAGGTATTGTTCGAGGTTTGTGGTTTCGACAGGTCACCCACGACGTGAAATTGACGAATTTGCAAAGCTTGCCTCTGCGTACGGAGAATCGCTTAAAGGGCAAACCAAACGCCTGTCGTCGTGAATAATTCCGGTTTAATGGATAGAGCACCTCATGAGGATCAACGGACACTCGCACCTGCTGCCTTACCCCGAACAGATCCCGGATTTCATGAAAGAAAATGAGATCTTCTGGATCGACGAAGACCGTCGCTACATGCTACAGAAGGGTTGGAAACGCCCGGTGACAGATTCCAGTTTCTTCCTGAAAGAGAAGCTCGAATGGATGGAGCGAAATGAGATCGATCATGCGGTGGTTCTGAACCTGTCGCAGCTGTACGGAAACGGACTGCGAATGGACGAAATGAAACGCGTGCTGCGTTTTCAAAACGACTTCAACGCGGAAATTCAACGCGAACATGGCGACAAATTTACTTGCGGTTTCGTCGTCCATGCAGGGTTCGTGCAGAGCGCGATTTGGGAGATCGAGCGTTGCGTGAAGGAGCTCGGGTTAAAAGTACTCTGCCTGCCGACTCACTACATGGACACGATCGGTAAATGGCGTTCGATTTTTGATAGCGAAACGGAGCCGATTCTCGAGTGCGCCAACGATCTTGGATTGGCGATTGAAGTCCATCCTTACGATGGCGAAAAATTCATCAATCTTGAAAATGTGAGCTGGCGTTTTCACCTTGTCTGGATGCTGGCTCAATGTGCGGACTCGTATCATTTTTACACGCTCAACGGCTATCAGGAGCGGTTTCCGAACATCCGAACCTGCTTCGCGCACGGAGGACAACTGGCTCAGATCAGTCTCGGTAGAAGAATTCAGGGTTTTGACGGACGTCCGGATTTGTTTCAGGGAAAATCCCATCCTCGGAAAGCCGTCGGGCATCCGAACATCTTTTTTGACACACTAGTCCATGACGTGGACGCATTTGCCTTGATTGTGAAACGGGAGGGAACCGATCAAATCATCATCGGGCTCGACGATCCCTACCCTCTGGGCGAAATGGAAAGCGAGCAACAGTCCTCCTACCCCGGAAAACTGTTGGATTTATGTGTCGAACGAAAAATCATCGACAAAACCCAACATTCGGCAATCTGGAGCGAAAACGTATTTAAGTGGCTGGGTGAAGACTACGGGAACGAGTTGCGTCGCAAGCTTGAAAAAGCGGGGCAGTAGACTCGATGAAGAACCGACGTTCGATAGAACGATTCGCTGAGCGACAAACATTCATTTGCACTGGAATTATTCACGACGACAGGCATCTGGTTTGCCCTTTGAAGCGATTCTCCGGACGCCGGGCAAGCTTTGCAAATTCGTCAATTTCACGTCGTGCGTGACCTGTCGAAACCACAAACCTTGAGCAACGTCACAATGAAACAAACTTTCTCCATGTCGACGCCCACGCATCTTGAATAATCCGGATTGAAATTCAAACGAGGAATCCATGTCAATCAATTTCAATTGCACCTGCGGAAAACCACTCGCCGCACCGGCCAACTTTGCCGGAAAAGACGTTCGCTGTCCGGGCTGTAACAATACGGTTTCGGTTCCTGTCACTGCGGCAGCCGTTCCAATGACAGCTCAGGCTCCCGTCAAAACAAACCGTCGCTGTCATGAACTTGATTACCAAATTGTCGGTGACGACATGCAAATGGTGATCATCGAACTTGATCCCGGCGAGACCGTGATCGCGGAAGCCGGAGCCATGAACTACATGGAAGAAGGCATCAACTTCGACACCAAAATGGGCGACGGTTCGCAGCCCGATAAAGGCTTCTTCGGCAAGATGCTGGATGTTGGAAAACGCGCCATTACGGGCGAGTCACTTTTTATGACTCACTTTACGCATCACGGTTCTGGCAAAAGTCACGTTGCTTTCGCAGCCCCCTACCCCGGCAAGATCATTCCGATCGATATGGCAACCATCCAGGGCAACGATTTGCTCTGTCAGAAAGATGCGTTCCTGTGTGCGGCGTTGGGCACCCAAGTCACGATCGCGTTCAACAAGAAGTTCGGTGCGGGCCTGTTCGGTGGCGAAGGCTTCATTTTGCAGAAGCTGGTCGGGGATGGCCTCGCGTGCATTCACGCCGGCGGAACCGTGATCGAAAAAGAGCTCAATGGGGAAACGTTGCGAGTCGACACGGGATGTCTGGTGGCTTTCGAACCGCACATCGAATACAGCATCGAACGAGCTGGAAATTTGAAGAGCATGGTTTTCGGCGGCGAAGGACTGTTTCTTGCAACGCTTCGAGGGCACGGTCGCGTGTGGCTGCAAAGCTTGCCGTTTAGCCGTCTTGCCCAGCGACTTGTCGGTGCCGTTGGAAGCGGCAAAGGCGAAGGCTCCATTCTGGGTGGGCTCGGAAACATGCTTGACGGTGACGGATTCTAATCGTGGCTTCTTACGACGCAGCAACCTCGGACCTGAAACCGTTCGCCAACGAAGTTAGTGATCGTGGATTCGCGATGATCCGTAGCGGTCTGGACCCTTCTGCGATCGGCAGCTGGATCGAACGTCTGGATGCCGTGCTGGAGGATTCTGATGCTGCGATTCGAAATCGCAAGGGCGTCGTTTATGCGGCTCGAAATGTAATCGACGAACTTCCTGATGCGAACGCGATCTGGCAAACGGAGCGTATCAAGTCTCATCTGGCCGAAATTTTAGGGCCCGAATTCGTTTTGGTTCGGGCGCTTTATTTTGACAAACATCCGCAGCGATCATGGGCTTTGCCGTGGCACAAAGACATGACCATCGCGGTGAAAGACAACTCGATCCCAAGCGATTCGTTTTCCAAACCGACTCGCAAGCTGAACGTTCCGCATGTGGAAGCGTCAACACAGATACTTCAAAATATGTTGACCCTTCGGTTTCATCTGGATGCAGTAACCGAGGACAATGGCCCCCTGGAAGTCATTCCGAAGTCTCACCAAAACGGAAAATTGGCTTCCGGATCCGATCAACCGATCGAGAAAATTCTTGCCGATGCAGGTGACGTTTTGGCCATGCGACCGCTGCTTTCTCACGCCAGTGGAAATTCAACCGAGGGTACGCAACTGCATCGTCGGATCTTGCATTTTGAGTTTTCAGGCGACGCGGTGCTCCCTGATGGATACCAGTGGTACTACACAATCGCGTAACGTTCAATTTCCCTTTTGACGCCGAATCGCTGCCCCTGCGAATTGCGAAATGACTTCTTGCGTTGAAAACTGCACCAAAGCCGCAACGAAACCGATGCGGCAGTAGGAAAAGGAACTTTCTCAGGTCACAATGGTTTGACAGTGAAATCCCATTCTCCCTGAAAGAAATCATGCAGCTCAAGCAACTTTATACAGGCCGTGTGTTGTGCACCATCTTGGCCCTTTTTGGCACCTTCGTATTTTCAATCGCCGCAGCGAACGCTCAGTATGCTGCAACGAAAGCTCCACCAGAAGATCTAAAAACTGGCTTCGAAACGATCACCGAGGCACAGGCTCAACAGTTTCTTTCGGTGCTTGCGGGACCGGAATTCGAAGGTCGAGGTACCGGACAGGTCGGCTACAACAAAGCCGCTCACTGGGTCGCGGGAAAGCTGGCCGAATTTGGGCTCGAACCAGCTGGCAATGGCGAAACTTATTTTCAAATGATGCCACTGACTCGGCGCACGCCCATCATGGACCAATGCAAGATCGAAGGTCCGGACGGTTTCGAACTTCCTGGCGAAGGCAACCTTGGTTTTGACCGTTACACCGACGCGGGCGAAGTATCCGGAGAGGTCGTTTTTCTGACACTTCAGGGAAAGTCTGCAACGCTTCCTGCGGACATCGAATTGCGTGACAAAATCGTGATTTACTCGGCCGACAAAGCGGCATTCGGAAGAGCCCCTTTCGCGATTGCCAGAAAACGCCCTGCAGCTTCGATTCGAGTCATCGAAGGCACGCCACAATCAATTGCCCAGAATCTTTTCCCTGGCCGACGCCGTCGATCCACCAGCGTGTCTGCCACGATTTCGGAATCGGCAGCGATGGAAATCGCGGTCGCCACAGGCACCAAAAAGGATTGGAATGAAGAAATTGGAGCCATTGAGACGGGAACAGAAATCACGATCACGATTCCGATGCGTGAAGAACAGGCGGGTGCTCCCAACGTAATTGCGTGGCTGGAAGGCTCCGATCCGGAACTGAAAGACGAGTACGTCGTGATTGGCTCGCATCTGGATCACCTTGGCATCCGCAACGGCACGGTCTATCCGGGCGCTGACGACAACGGTTCAGGTTCGACGGCAGTGCTGAGTATCGCGCGAGCCATGGCAGCGAATCCAGTTAAGCCAAAACGCAGCGTTTTGTTCATGTGGTTCACAGCGGAAGAAGTTGGCTTGCTGGGATCGAAATATTACACCGAAAACCCGATCAAGCCGCTCGACAAAATGACTTGCATGCTGAACATCGACATGGTGGGCCGCAACGAAGACGCGGGAGAAGGCGATACCGATGCAGACAACGAGGGCCACATTCATCTGGTGGGTAGCCAGCGTGGCGACAACGAACTTCACAATTTGATTCTGGCCGCGAACGAGAATGTCGGGTTTGAATTCGAACTGGACATGGAAAGTGTTTGGAATCGAAGCGACCAAATCAACTTCTATAACAAAGGTGTTCCGGTCGCGTTTCTGTTCGGAGGAATGCACCCTGACTACCACCAGCCATCTGACCAGACGGCAGATATCAATTTCAAAAAAATCGTTTCTGCGGCTCAACTGTATTACCTTTCGGTCTACGCTGCTGCCAATCACGGCCAGTTTGAACCGAACCCAAAACGTCAAAAGAAATAACCCCGGATTATTCACGATGCGTGGGCGTCGACCTGGGGAAAGCTTGCTTCATTGGGGTATTGTTCGAGGCTTGTGGTTTCGACAGGTCACCCACGACGTGAAATTGACGAATTTGCAAAGCTTGCCTCTGCGTACGGAGAATCGCTTAAAAGGGCAAACCAGACGCCTGTCGTCGTGAATAATTCCGAATAACGATTGGCAGTTAGATTCACGGCGGCGAACGTTTATTCGGTCGCTGCCGTTTTTTTAACAGGCGAAACAATCGCGACGAATCAAAGAGCGTTTTTATCGTCGCCGAATTCTGCGACGTTGTCATTTCCCAACTCCTACAACCCCAGAAGGTGCGTCATGCGATTGACAATTCTGTTTCTGATTTCCATGGCCACATGCAATCCATTGTTGGCTCAGGAAAATTTAACCGAGCACACATTACAGATGGAAGTTGGCACCAAACCTGCAAAAGCGGAACTATCACAGTTCGCGTTTCTTCAGGGGCAATGGAGTGGCACGGGCTTGGGCGCAAAGTGCGACGAAATGTGGAGTGCTCCGGCGGGCGATTGCATGCTGGGCACGTTCCGCATGGTAGAAGACGGAAAGCTGAACTTCACCGAATTCTTCATGCTTCAAAAAGACGCCGATGGCGGAATTGTGCTGCGACTAAAACACTACACGCCAGAATTTGACGGCTGGGAAGAGAAGGATCAGTTCGTAAGTTTCCCTTTGATCAAAGTAGAAAAAAATACGGCCTACTTCGGTGGTCTGACCTATGCGGTTCAATCCGATGGCTCGATGAAAGTCTGGGTCGCGATGAAGCAGAAAGACGGCAACTTCAACCCGGATTATTCACGATGCGTGGGCGTCAAAATTGAGAACACTTGTTTCGTTGGGATATTGTTCCAAGTTTGTGGTTTCGACAGTTCACCCACGACGTGAAATTG
>CAYZPA010000013.1:90424-95088 GCA_964479855.1 uncultured Pirellulaceae bacterium | reverse complement strand
TTCCCCTAAGCCCCCTGCGCGGTCTCGATTGCTAAAATGCAGCCTGATCAAAAACACTGATCCACTTTCTCGGACCATTCTGATGTTCAAATTCGCCATCTTCTGCCTGCTGTTCATGGGCGCTGGCGTCTTCTTCATTTGGCGAGGCAAAAACGCGATGCGAACTCGCTACATGTCCAATTCCCTGAAGAGCTATTTGTTGACAGGCATCAAAGGAATTGAGGGCCAATCCGCCGTCAGCATGGGCAAGTTGTTCGTCGTACTCGGTGCCGTTGTCTGTTCGATCTCCGGTTTGGTCCTGCTTTTAGGTATTGGCTTTTTCGTCCTCCGCACCGTGGTTGATCGTTCCCCACCGATCGCAGACATGCGAGAAGCATCCGAAGCGCAGCGTTCCCAAGTACAAAACAATTCAAATCAAAGTACCGATTCCGATACCGATACCAAGCTCGACCGCGGAGGTCAAAGCTCGCGTCCACGACGTCGCTCTCGTTCGAGCCGCCGAGGTCAATTTCCTTCGTCACCCGGAATGCGAACGAGCGGTGACGACATCCACGATCAATTCGAGGCTCAGCAAGATGCGATGGAAAAAGCCATGGACGAACAAATGGCAAAGGCTGAGGAAATGCACCAGCGAATCAGGGAAGAAGCTGAAGAACGTATGAACAGAGCAAGGGATGGTTTTACAAATCGGCGCCAACGAAACAACAGCGATGACACGACGGAAGAACAGGTCACCGGTGGCGAACAAACAACTGATAGCGAGCAAACCACCGATGGCGAGCAGGACACCGAACAGGAGGAACCGGTCTACGAGACCTGGAATAGCGCCAACGGCAAGTACTCCATCGAAGCCATTTATGTCCGTCAAACGAAAGACGAAGTGGTCCTCAAAAAGAAGAATGGAAAAACCATCAACGTCAAAATTGACTCACTTGGTCACGACGAACAAACAAGGCTGGCCTTTCGAGAATAACACTCGCGCCCACTTGCCCTACAAAGAAAGCGAATCCGAATGGGTGGACACTGAGTTAAACCGAAATGACCTAACCAACATCGCTGATGTCGAGGCTTCTTCCATATCGTGCGTAAACCAGTTGCTTTAGTCGCTGATACTGCTCACCTTCGAGCTCAGGAGATTCCGAAATGAGCGTTCTGGCATCCTGAAATGCTCGCTTTAACGGTTCAGTATCTCGCACAAGGTCGGCAATCATAAGCGGTGGAAACCCTGACTGCTGTGCACTAAACAGATTACCCGGACCGCGAATCTCCAGATCCTTCTCTGCCAGATCAAATCCGTTATCGGTTTCAGCAAACGCCGTAAGCCGCTCGTTTTGTTCTGCGTTGTCCGCCGAAGCGAAAAGACAAACGTAGCCCGGATGTTGACCGCGACTGACCCGCCCACGCAGCTGATGCAACTGCGAGAGCCCAAATCGTTCCGCCGATTCGATGGTCATGATGGTGGCATTGGGAACGTTGATTCCCACCTCGACCACCGTCGTCGCAATCAAAACCTGCGTCTTACCCGATTCGAAATCAAGCATCGATGCCTCTTTCTCGTCCATCGACTGACGTCCGTGAAGGATATCCAGGCGAAATTCCTCCAGCGGCCCGTTCGACAGCGACTCAAACATTCGCTCGGCGCTGCTGAGCGGTTGATCTTCGTCCCCGTCCACCAACGGAGCAATGACGAACGCCTGACGACCTTCACGAAGTTTCTTGCGAACAAAATCCAGCCATTTCTCGCGACTCGATTCACTCCCAAGATAGGTATTAACTTTTTGTCCGACGCCACTGGTGCGTTCGAGCGTCGAAACGTCCAGATCACCAAACAGCGTCATCGATACGGTTCTTGGAATGGGAGTCGCGGTCATCACAAGATAATGCGGATCGGGCCCGCTATGCTTAAGGACCGCTCGTTGCTTCACACCGAATTTGTGTTGCTCGTCGATCACGACCAAGCCAAGCTTTTCGAACGGCAGTTGCGATGCCACAACCGCCTGAGTGCCGATCACAATATTGACTTCGCCGCTCTCAACCGCAGCAGCAACCTCTCTGCGTTTCGCAGCCTTCACACTTCCGGTCCACAATTCAATCCGGACTCGACTTCGATGCAACAATTCACGTACCGTTCGTAAATGTTGCCGAGCAAGAATTTCAGTCGGAGCCATCAGAACCGCTTGATGCCCGTGCGCGACCGCAACCAACATCGCGCACAACGCAACCGCGGTCTTTCCGCTGCCAACTTCGCCGTGTAACAAACGGTTCATCGGAAAAGGGTTGGCCATGTCGGCCGCGATCTCTGCGAAAGCGATCCGCTGCGTCTCGGTCAACTGAAACGGCAACCGCCCCAGAATTCTGGATTTGATCTTTGGAGTCATCTCGAGCGCGGGCGCGACTTGACGGGAACGCACACGATGTCGACGTATCGCCAACGCCAATTGCAAAATAAAAAGCTCCTGATAGACAAGCCTTTGCCTTGCGGCTTTCAACTGCTCTTCGTTCAACGGGGTGTGAATCTGGCTGATCGCCTCCGAAATGCCGATTACCTCTGCCCGCTGACGGAGCGATTCGGGAAACGCTTCGGTTACCAGATGAGCACATTGCTCGATCGCACTGGCAATGATTTTTCGCATCTGCTTTTGATTGACACCGTCGGTCAGCCGATAGACCGGAAGCAAAGTCTGCTGTTGATGCACCGTTTCGTCATCATGAAACCAGGTCACTTTTGGATGCGACATCTGATGGCGATTGTTTTGCAGCCGAGCCTTACCCTGCAGCATGACTCGCTGTCCGACACGAAATTTTCGCAGCATAAAAGGTTGATTGAACCAGATTGCTCGCAACCACGAATTGTCCTGACGAATCATCACGTAGGCGATGTGTCGCCCCTGATCGGACTTGTGTTCGTCGGTATCGGTGACTTCCCCGACAACGGTCGCCAATTGTTCGCGTTCCAGTTCCCGAATATGAGTCAGCTGCGTGAAATCTTCGTAGCTTCGGGGGAAAAAGAAAAGCAAATCCGCGACGGTATGCAGGCCAAGCTTTTCCAACAATTCAGCTCGCGCAGGCCCAACCCCTTTAACAAACTGAATCTTTTGAGTCAGCTTTTCCAGCGGAGATTCGAGGTTGGATTCTTCAGCGGCCATCGAAACATTTTATCAGTTTCGACGATCTTTATTAGGCCGCTTGGCGGCATCGCAAAAGCGTGGAGCCCACATACAGGAAGTTGCAAAAGCGCGAGCTCAGATCAGCTCAGATCGGCTCAAACCAAACCAGAACGCGCCGCGACAACGATCAATTCAGGGAATCGATCGTCACCAGCGATTGCAGCAACTCAGATCGGGGAAGCGTCAAACTTTGGCTTTGACTTTAGCTTTATCGTGTGGTCGCAACCGGAGTTGCAGCGTTGAGCTGAGCAATGGCTCCGCCGATCCCACGAGCGGGAGGAACGGGAGCTTTCTTGCGCGTCACCGGCAGCTTCACGACAAAGTTTGTCCCTTTGCCGACCGCGCTTTCGACTCGCAATTTGCCACCGTGCGCCTCAATGATGTTCTTGCACGCTGCAAGCCCAAGGCCAGTTCCGCCTTTGCCCGATTCATCAGGACCGGACTTGGTCGTGTAATAGGGCTCGAAAATCTTCCGCATCGTTTCGTCGTTCATGCCACAACCGTAGTCGCGAACCGACAACTCAACCATGTTCGAATCAGCGTCATGATTAAGCTTCATCACCAGTTGGCCGCCATCAGGCATCGCTTGACGAGCATTGATCAACAAGTTCATCAACACTTGCTGGATCTGATTGCCGACCGCTGAAACCTCGGGGACATTGTCGTCGTAGATTTGCTCCACGCAGATACGATACTTTTGTAGTTCGCGCTCCAACAGCACCATCGTTTCGTCGATGATTTTTCGCAGATCCGTTTTCTCAAACTGTTCGCTGCGATTTCGAGCCATTCCAAGAACAGAATTTGTAATCTTGGCGGCGCGATTACTGGCTTGGCTAATTTTGTCGAAAGCTTTGTCACGCGTCTCTTTGTCATCATGACGCATGCCCATTTTGGCGTAGTTCATGATCGTCATGAGCACATTGTTAAACTCATGGGTCGTCGTGCTGACAAGCTCGCCCAACGCGGTCATCCGCTGACAGCGATCAAGCTGTTGTTTCAGACCCGCAACCTCGGCTCGAAGCTGCTCAGTTTCGTTCTGCTGACAATCGTTCACGGTGGGCCTTTGATAGCTGAAGTGCCGACGGAACGGTCACATTCCATGGTTGCACTAGGGAAAATGGTGGTATTTCTCTAGTATCGGCAGCGAGCCCTGCGATTTTGAACAATTGCAAGTAGCAGACACTGACTTCCTGTGCCGCCTATTTTCACTCTTTAGCGAAGACAGCCATTGGGCCTCCGGTTGAGCTTTAATTCAATCTCTTTCATCGAGCAATTTGGACGGAAAAACACTGCCATGCATTCCCCGACTCAACCGACCAGCAAGCTTGAACGACTCGAATCGTGGCAGGAAATCGCTCGATCGCTGGACTATCGCATTCGACACGAACACTTCGGAGGCTCTGGCGGCGGGTTCTGTGAAGTCCACGGTCAAAAATGGATCTTCATGGACGTCTCACTTTCTACCGAAGAGCAATTGGCTCTGATCGAAGAAACTGT
>CAYZPA010000013.1:14237-90324 GCA_964479855.1 uncultured Pirellulaceae bacterium | reverse complement strand
AGGCACACAATCATGAATCAGCTCGACCAATTGAAGCAGTGGACCAAAGTTGTCGCCGACACGGGTGACTTTCAATCCATGGCGGAATATCAACCACAGGACGCCACGACGAATCCGTCACTGATTCTGGCCGCGTCCTCGGACGAAAAATACCGCTACCTGATCGACCAGGCGGTCTCAGAAACCAAAGCCAGTTCCAATGGCAGCGGCGACATCGTTGAAGCAACCATTGATCGCGTCCTGATCCTGTTCGGGAATGAGATCCTGAAAATCGTTCCCGGACGTGTCTCAACAGAAACCGATGCTCGGCTTTCTTTCGACACCGAAGGCACCATCGAAAAAGCTCGCGAATTGATCCGACTGTACGAAGATTCCGGCACGCCTCGTGAGCGAGTGCTGATCAAAATTGCTTCTACATGGGAAGGCATCAAGGCTGCAGAAGTCTTGCAAAAAGAATCGATCAATTGCAACCTGACGCTGATGTTCTCGCTGGCTCAGGCAATCGCCTGCGGAGAAGCAAACATCAAACTGGTTTCGCCATTCGTGGGACGCATCTACGATTGGTTCAAAGCCAAAACGGGAACTGAGTACACCGGCGCTGATGATCCGGGTGTTCAATCGGTCACCGAGATCTTCCATTACTACAAAAAATTTGGCTTCGCGACCGAAGTTATGGGTGCAAGCTTCCGCAACATCGGCCAAATCATCGAACTGGCAGGATGTGATTTACTAACGATTAGCCCAGGCTTGCTTGAAGAACTACAAAACGCTTCCGAGCCCATCACACAAAAACTGGACGCGGGTGCGTCTCAAGCGATGGACATTGAAAAGGTCAACTGTGATGAAAAGACATTCCGCTGGATGATGAATGAGGACGCGATGGCGACCGAAAAGACCGCCGAAGGAATCCGAAAGTTCTCTGCTGACATCGTGAAACTTGAATCCTTGATCAAAGAGGCGATCGGATAATTCGCGTCGTGTTGATTGCCATCCCTGCCCGTATCGTTGTTTCTTGCTCACCAGAATTTCATTTCGCGCAGAGTTTCATTGCTGATGTCCAAGCGTAAACGTAGCCATCGCGAGCCGACTCCAGGTGCGGCGCCGGGCACGATCGTTGTCCAACCCGGCGGCAATTACACCATCAACGTGATTGGGTACACGGCTGAAAAATCAAAAACCGTTCCCTGCAGGACATTTGCCGAAGCAAAATCTGTACTGAAAGAATTTGAAGTCGTCTGGATCGATGTGGTGGGGCCGGGCAATGCAAAATTGCTTCGCGAGTTCGGCGATCTGTTCAATATTCACAACCTCACGCTGGAAGACGTGGCTCATGTCACTCAACGTGCCAAGTGCGAAACGTTTAAGAACTATCGTTACGTTGTTACCCGGATGTTGTCGCTTGATGAGGGCGGTTTTGATTCTGAACAGATCAGCATTTTCCAGTCCGGAAAATTCGTGATCACGTTCCAGGAAAGACCCGGCGATTGCCTTCAACCGCTTCGAACCCGAATTGCGGAAGGGCAGGGGATTATACGAACCCGCAAGAGCGACTATTTGGTCTACGCGATTCTTGACACTGTTTTTGATCACTACTTTCCCGTTATCGACTGGTTCGGCGATCACCTCGACAAGCTGGACGAAGCCATCACGGGCAACAACGCAATTTCACTTCAGGAAATCCATCGACTTCGCAGCCAGTTGCTGGAATTGAGGCGTTGGCTGCGTCCGAATCGTGAATTGCTGAATCAGCTAATACGCGACGAAACGGAACATGTCACCGATGAAACGCGAGTGTTTTTACGTGACTGCTACGATCACATCATTCAACTTCAGGAGTCGATCGAATCGTATCGGGAACTGTGTTCCGACCTGCGCGATTTCCATCTTGCATCCGTCGGCAACCGAACGAACGAAGTGATGAAGACGCTGACGATTGTTTCAACCATCTTCATTCCGCTGGGATTTATCGCAGGCCTTTACGGCATGAACTTTGATTCCATGCCCGAACTGCAATGGCGTTACGGCTACGCGGCAGTCCTGGCATTGATGACTGGCGTGACCGTCGGATTCCTGCTGTGGTTCCGGCGAAAGGGATGGCTTTAGCCGCGCTAAACCTCATGGCGACGTGGGCAGCAAACGTTCTGCGATCACATCGTCAAACCTGACATCCGAAAACCGGATCGCATCGTAGAGTCCACCGGTGCTGAACACGTTGAACTCGATGATCCTGTCGCCGATCAAGTCCACTCCCGCCAGACGAATTCCGTTGGCGGCCAGAAGCTCGGCGCCGTATTGGGCTGCCGACCGAGCCGTCGGCGAAAGCGTCAGATCGTGAGCCGACCCGCCCGCGTGCAAATTTGCTCGAAAATCATTGCTTGCCGGATGGCGTTCGATTCCCGCCAGATGTCCATCGACTTCCAAAATCTCACCATCGAGAACGACGACTCGTTTGTCGCCCGGGTGATCGGCATCGACGAACTGCTGCACGACCAGTGTCGTGTCGCCGAAAGAATCGGAAAGCGTTTGTTCAAGATCGGAATTCGATTTCGATACGCGAATGACATTTTCTCCACGCGATCCGAAAAGCGGCTTCGCAACGCAATCGACGGGTGAGCAATTGATGAAGTCGAGTATCTGCTTCGGCTCGTTAGTGACGATCATCGCCGGGCGAAACTTGGGATCGACCGTGACCAACGATGATTTGCTGGCAAAGTACCGAAGCTGTTGTGGCGAATTAATGACACGCACACCGGTCGATTCTGCCGCCGCACACAAATGCAGGAACGATTCGTGAATCTGAACGCGCGATGCGTCGCGACCGGGATTCGTGCGAATCATGATCACGTCACCTGCTTCGATGGGCTCAAAGCGGGCGGGTGCGGTCGCATTCGATTTCGCAGTCGCAGTCGATTTTGCGAACGCCTCGACGTCTTCGCTCTGACAATCAGCAGCAAACGGGATTTCCTTTGCCATCGTGCAAGCAAACGCTTGGTCGCCCGTCGCAGAAAATGCCAACGCATCGACATTGGCAAGGAAAACATGATGCTTTTGCCGCACGAACGAAGCGATCAACAAAGCCGTCGTCTGCCGATAGCCGATTTCCTCGATCTGATTGACGAAAACAAAAACTCGCATCGTGACAGCTTTCTTGGGTACCAGCCTATTTGCGTGGCAAGGAACATGACGGATCTTTCAGCGAACAACCGCTGACTTCAACAAACTGCTGCTGTCCCTGTTCGTCCATCAGCACACCAAGATGCAGAATTCGCGACCCCGTTTGTCCCATCGGATTGACGCAGCGTCCAATCACAATGCCATCTTCTGGCGCGAAGTACTCTTGCATCAGTTCGCCAAAAATATTGACTTGCGTCGCAATCAGTTCTCCCTTGCGAACCATCTGCGTCACCTTGTGGTTGACTCGCATCATCCCGCCGCGTTCGGTCAGAATCCAGTACGATTTCTTGCAAAGCACAGGAGGTTTGTGCGTGACGAAGTTTTGCTGTCGCGTCGAAACCATGTCGACGTGCCGCAGAATTCGGCGAATGCCCTGCAAGGTTCTTTTGATCGGGTCACGTTGGAACGTCGCTGGATCGCAAATTTCGACCGTGATGGCCGGGATTCCACTTTCAGCAGCGACGCCGCGCAACGTGTAGTCGGACGCCGGATTGTCGACGACGATTTGAGGCTGTAGCAAGTAAGCCATTTGCGCGGTGATCGGTTCGCTCAAATCGGCACGAACGTACAGCGAGTTTATCCTGCCCTGGCTGGCGGTGTGCAAGTCGATCAAGTAATCAAAGTGACTGGTGATTCGATCGACCAGATTGTAAGCGTAGACTTGCGATAGCTTGCCATACTTCTTTCCGGGCATGATGTGGTTGAGGTCCTGACCGTCAGTGAATTCTCGCTGTTCCGCCAACAGTCCTGGAATGTTGGCGACCACAACGCAGACGATGGTGCCTCTGAGCGTTTTCAGATTGATTTTTTCCAGCAACTGATGAATCACAGGAATGCCGTTGAGCTCATTACCGTGAAGCGCGGCCGTGATCCCGAAGATCGGCCCATCTTTCTTTCCGCGCGCAACGACGACGGGCACCTGAATCGCGCGGCCGATCGCGTTTTCCACCATCTCGATAAACAGCTTGGTGAATTCGCCTTTGGGGCAGGACTCGATCTCAAGTCGGTCGACGCGTTTGACCTGCTTGACGTTCGCGTAGCCGTTACTTTTGGGTTCGTCGTGATGGTGCTGCTGTTCGGACTCAAGCGGCTCATCGCTTGGATCACTTGGGTCGTCATTTTCCGTTGGATTGTTCAAAACGTAATTTCCTCGTTGAAGCGGCGGTCCGGGTTGATGGAGGCGAACAATTTCTTGCGAAACTTGCCTTTGGTGTTGATAAGCGTTTTGGCCATATTGTCGATCGCCACGATTGACATGACCGATTGCAGATAGCCTTCGATCAGGTCGTCCAAGCCAAACCCGAGCCGATTGAAGTCACGACTGTCGACAAGCAACAATCGTTCGGGCTGAGTCGTGAAGGAACCGTCGTCCTGTTTGACCGAAAGGTTGGTTCCCAGCATGTCCCAGGAGTCATCGCCTGATTTCAAATTCGTTGTCAGCGGCTTGCGTGCTCGACGAGCATAAACGGCGACGGGAAAGAAACCTTCGGGACTGGTGCCGACCATGAAACGCACGTCAGCGGCGTACAAATTCAGCTTGCGATCAGGCATCGTGCCGATGTGGAACAGCTGGCCCAACTGGCTGCGGGAGCTCCATTTTGAATTGCCAATCAAGGACTGAACGATGTAGTGATCGTATTCGTGTTCGATCGCCATAAAGTTTTCCAGCTCGCGCTCGCTGGTGATGGTGTAGACGCCCTGGCCGGCATTCGAGTACGGCACTTTGACAACTGCGATGCCGCCCATTCTTGCCACCCACAGCGGAACTTCTTCTTTGGATACATCCCAGATCGTTTCCGGCGTATTGATTTTTAGCCCGGAAGAAATTTGAGTTGCGTTGTAGATGTCATAGGCCTTCGACGCCACCAGTTTGTTACGTCCACCGGCAAGGCACACCAGGACCGGGTTGTAGATGAGCGTTTTCGTCACGGGAGGAATGCGGTTCCAAGGCTGCTGAGTCACGTATCGAAACGCTGCTCGAATCGGAATTCGTTCGCCGCCATGCAGCACATGCAGGATTCCGTTTTCGTCAAATTCTGCAGTTCGCCCAACGTCGCTTTGATGAAACGGAACCAGCCAGACGTCTTCGTTGGTCAGTTCGGCCAGGGTCGCCGCGTACCCCGAGTTCTCCATGTGGTTTTTATCATAAAGAACCGCAAGGCCGCCCTTAATGCTGCTTTTGCGAACTTTCAACTGTCGAATAAAAGACTGGCGAAGCAGTTTTTCGTAGCCCGCCATCTCGACCGATTCGTTGACGCGAGGCATCGACTTTTGCCCCGAAGGACAGGAGTTGGTTTCGATGACAACGACGCTGCGCAAGCCTTCTTCCGAGGTGACGTGAAACAGGTCACAGCCACCCCAGCGAAAATACTTGGGCGTCGAGCTCAACAGGCTCGAAACCGCTTCGACATCTGTTTCCGGGTGAAGGTGGCAGAACCGCGAGGCGATCCGATCGTTTCCCATCTCCATCAGGTTCCGCACCAGCGGATGGATATGAGCGTTTAGGACGCGAGGATAAAAGTGATTCTCTGGCTCAAAAGTACCGGCAGAGATCAGTCGCGGTTCTGTTAGCATGACGACCTATCGAATGGGCTTGGTTGGGCGTGAAAGAGCTATTGTTATCGGTCGCGAAAGTCTATTGACGAAAACCAATTACGGTCAGGTCATCTGGTTTTGAAGGCAAATTTTCCGGCGTCAGCATTCTTTCGCCTGTTCGCCGCACCAGCAGTTCGGCTTGCCGATCAAGGTGACCCGCACGGATGATATCGATAATTTCATCGGTTGTCAGGTTGTCGAACAAACCGTCTGACCCCATGATTAGCGTGTCTTTGGCGGCCATTTCAATAACCGGGACTCACCTGACCAACCTGCTGATCGCTTTGAACTCGGCCGCAGCGGCTGACTCACACCATTCAAAAACGGCCGACTCCGCAGTGGTCCCAACCATGCCATGCATTTCCATTCGTCGTATTGCAGTTTGCCAATCGTGAACTGAACGCGAACCGATCGCATCGGTCGCAACATGGACTTTTAACCCTAAAGCCATCAAGTCGAATGCCGTTTGCAGCACACAAACATGAGCCTCGATGCCACAAAGAAGAACCGTGTCAATCGCACCGAACTGGAGCGCATCGAGGATCGAACTACATTCCCGGCAGCTGAACATCGTTTTGGACTCGACTACTTTCGCGTGAGCAATTCGCAGATCGGCAACGGTCTTCCCCAGTCCTTGCGGATATTGCTCCGACACAAACACTGGAATGTTTAAAATTTCAGCCGCATCAAGCAGCAAGTTCGAACGGTCAACGACTCGATCGCCTGCGTCAATCGCCGGAAGCAACTTCTCCTGCACGTCGACCACCAAAAGTGCACTGGAAGATCGATTCAGCAGATGCGGACTACGAAATTTCATGGGTCAACCCGGGTACGCTTTCAAGCCTTCGGCCAAACACGTCATCGCGGCCGCGAGATCGGCTTCATTTAAAACGTAGGCGATTCGAACTTCGTTTTTCCCGAGCCCTTCCGTCGCGTAGAAACCTGCGCCGGGAGCCATCATGACCGTGTTGTTGTCGTGCTCAAAAGACTCCAGCATCCACTGACAAAAAACTTCCGAATCTGAAACGGGCAGACGCACCATTGCATAAAACGCACCATTGATATCGGGACAGGTGACTCCTTCAATTTCATCCAGCGACTTTTTGAGAAGGTCGCGCCGAGCGGAATATTCTTTGGCCACGTTTTCGTAAAACGATTGCGGCAAATCGTAGACAGCAGCTGCTCCCAATTGCCCAAACGTCGGAGGCGAAAGGCGAGCTTGAGCCATTTTCATGGTCGCGTCAAAGACATCTGCATTTCGCGTGACAAGACATCCAATCCGAGCACCACAGGCTGAAAATCGTTTCGAAACGGAATCGATCACAATGACATGCTGCTCCATCCCGTCCAGCATCAATGCCGACGGTGGCATTTCCTGACCGTAGACAAATTCCCGATAGACTTCGTCGGTGATCAAAAACAGATCATGCTTTCGAACGATCGCTTCAAGCTGTTTCAGTGTTTCGCCGGAATAGCAAACACCGGTCGGATTTGAAGGATTACAAATCATAATCGCGCGGGTCTGCGGCGTGATCTTTTCTTCGAACGCTTCGACTGACGGCAGTGAAAAATCATCGTCAACCGAAGTGGTCACTGGCACGATCGAGCCAAGATTCTGCAAACAGAACGAAAGGTAATTCGCGTAGAACGGCTCCATCACGATGACTTCATCACCAGGATCCAAAATTGCATTGAATACAAATTGCAGTGCTTCGGAAGCGCCCGTCGTCACCAGAACATTGTCGACCGACAACTGCGGCCCGACGCGACCATAATAGTCAACGATCTTTTCGCGAAGCGTTAGAATGCCGGGCGAAGGGCTGTAAGCCAGCACGTCGATATCAGCGTTGCGAACCGCATCGAAAAAAGCCGGCGGCGTCTGAATATCCGGCTGACCGATATTCAAATGAAAAACATGCCTTCCAGCGGATTTTGCAGCGTCCGCGTAAGGCATCAATTTTCGAATTGGAGAAGCAGGTAACTGTCGAGCGTGCGAAGCGACTTGGGGCATGGTTCGCCTATGATTTATTCAGAGCGGCTAGGGCGTGAGACTTTCACATCGCGCTCAATTGTATCATCAACGTCGTCG
Source organism: uncultured Pirellulaceae bacterium (assembly GCA_964479855.1). Taxonomy (GTDB): domain Bacteria; phylum Planctomycetota; class Planctomycetia; order Pirellulales; family Pirellulaceae; genus Mariniblastus. The sequence goes on along the minus strand of CAYZPA010000013.1, from coordinate 82,466 downwards.
GAGTCAGAGGCGGCGTCCGGCGGCAGGGGCGCCGCGATCGAATCGACATCGATCGAGTTCACATCGATCGAAAGCGGATCGGGCTCAAAAGAGCCCCCCCCCTCACTTGGCGTATTCGTCTCACGCAGTGTTCTCGTTGCTGGGGTTGCAGAATTCACCGAACGAGTTTGGCTGGATCCTCCGTCCACCTTCAAACCAGCACGGCGAAGACGATCGTCGACTTCCTGACGCATCTGTCGAGCCAGCTCCGATTCCGGTTCCTCGTCCTCAACCTCTGCATCGCCATCGCGACGAATTGGCACTAATTTTCCAGAGGTTTCACGAAGAGACTTCGAATTGGACTGTGGAAACTCAATCGAATCTGGCGGTGAGCCCGGACCAACCGGTGCGGTTTCGACGTTCACCGTACCGTAATCCTGTGAGTTTCGAGCACTCGCATTTTCCGAATCCGCGGCGGATACATCAAACGATGCGGGACCTCGCTCGAGGATACTGCGAGCCGATTCGACGTCGGTGTCAATCATTGGCTTTCTGGCCGTTGTTGAAACGCCGTTTTCGCGAACAAGGCGTTGGTCAGCGTCCGCCACTTCCGTCATCATCGAACGCCAGTTCGGATGTAGCTTGTGACTGCCTTGAACCTGCACTGCTGGCCCTACGGTTCTTCCAAACGCATCCACGGCCACACGCATGCGAACAAGGTAGGGCACTCGGTAAGTGGAAACGGAACGGACTTGTTTGGCGACCGTCTTTGGAACACGGACTTTCTCGACGTAGGGAACCCATTCGGCTTCCATCCGAGTGTAAGGAACCTTTTTGGTAACCCGTTCCATCACGGTCTCAGTTACCGGTACCGTTTGTTCGATAACCTCATCGACGTAAGTTGTTTCAGTATAAGGAATTTCTTCTTCGATAATTTCCCGCTTGGGGACGCGTGTGGTGACTGGGACTTTTCGAGTCCGCACCTCTTCGACGATGCGACGTCGCTCAACTGGAACTCGTCGTGTTTCGTATTCATCAACGTAGGTCGTTTCCTGAACCGGTTTTTCGCGAGTGAACGTTTCCGGCACCAGCGTGACTGCCGATGAAGTCTGCGGAACAACCACGGTGGCAGGGCGGTAAGCGGGTTCATCCACCCAATGAAAACCGCGTCTACGATAGACCGATTGCCCGGTCACCGGATCAGTGTAATAGCCGGGAGACAACCATCTTGGGCGCGGGCGAACGGCTGTGCCAGGAACAGCAACGGTCGCAGGAGCCAAAACCGTTTGAGTCGTCTCGCGAGGCACGTAGGCGGTGACCTGTTCCTCTTCAATTCGCGTTCTTATGACTGGGCGGCGAGTTCGAATTTCACGTTCTTCGATCGATGTCTCAACAATGGGTTTGCGGACAGTGTAAGTTTCCTCCCGCATTTCGGTGACGTCTTCGTACGATTCTTCGACTCGTGTTCGGGTCCGATATTTTGTTGTCGTAACAGGTTTGGTAACGACCTTCCGGCTCACACGCTCACTAGTGCGCGTGATTGGTTTCTCTTCCGTTACCGTCCGCACCAATTCCTGCGTCTTCCAAACGTTGCGGTACTTTTCGACTTCCTGTGTTTCGTACGAGGTTTCGTTGACGGTGCGTTTCTCGGTGACTGGCTGAGTGACAAAAACGGTTTTGGTGTACTCTTTCCAACGAACGCAACCCTCCGGTAACTCAGATTGCGTTTGTCCGAAAGCTTCAAACGGAAGAAACAGAAACGCAATAACAAGCAGCCCCAATGAGATTGGTGGTGCCGCAGGAGAGCAGATTTTGGTGGCCAAAAAACGCATGATTGATCTCTAAAAATGATCTCGATTCATCGGACGAAAGGTCCAATTACATTTTACGCAGTCCGCACAACGGACTCCACAAAACGAATCCCGGAATCCGACACATTCAGCTTAGTGTTGTCGAAAATGCGGTATCCATCAAACGAATGGTCGAAAAAACCGTCACAACTGATAGCAAAGGACATTCAAACTCGCCCAGTCGTCAAGGTTTTACAGCTTCGAAGGAACCGAGACGAACGAAAAGACGTTGGAGCAGATTTCAAATCGCCAGCGTACTTACGACAGGCGTCCTCCGATTCGGTGCAAGCACGTGCAAGGCACAGTTACGGGACCTTGGCCAACCACTGCGGCGAAGCGTATTTATCAATCGCAAGCTTTTCAGCCAAGCCGACGGGCACCGACTTCAACTGCTCGACCGCGTTCCACTGTTGGGCAATCGCTGCTTTCACCGCGTCCGGCGACATTGGAATCGCAGTCACAAATTCATCGTGCGAACGATCACCGCGATAGTCCGGTCGACGCTTGGGATCGCCGAGACACTTGCCAATCAGTGACAGATCGAAGCCTTCACACAAAATCGTGCCGTGATACAGCAACCAGTTTCGACGACAACGAAGTGCGTTGCCAGAAAACTTACGGCCGCCAAAAGTCAGATCGCAGGTGCCTTCCATTTTGGTAGCGACACCGATCGAATCCAACGCGGCTTGCATCCGTAACATTACAAACGAATGAGCTTGATCGAGCATCCGAAGTTCGGGCCGCTTTCGGTAGTCCAACAACACCGCATACATGAGGCAACCCGGCCCGGTCACAATGGACTGCCCGCCACTGATGCGCCGAAAGACAGGAATATCGTTTTCGTCACAGTAAGTTTGGTTGACCTCCATCGATAACGGAGAACTGCGACCAATGACCACAATCGGGCGATTCGGTTCCCAGAAACGCAAAACTTCTTCTGGTTTCGCATCCTCCGCACGTTCCGCGCTTTCGATCAGCGCATCATCCAACGCCAAATTCATGGCCGGCGTCAGTGTCAGATCCAGTCGCTTCATCACGGGACGTCAAAACTTTCGCACGCGAGTCTTAACCACACCCTGAGGAGTATCCTCAAGATTCATGGCGGTAACTTTCCAGTGGCCATCCACCGCTTGAACATCAAAAGTCGCGTCGTAGCGATTGGTTCGTTCGTGGATGTGGCCCCAGTGTTCAATGGTTCCAACAAGGTTCCATTTGCAACGGTAGACGAATCCGGGTTCTGTCGCCGAAAACGATTCCTGTTCAGCGGTTCGCATTCCTTCAATCAAGTCAACCGATTCAATCTGCGAAACAGCTCCTCCTTGCTCCTGAATTCGCAAACTGTCGTTCAGTTGCAGATAAAGATCATGCAGTAATCTTCCATCGACGCTCTTGGCCAACGCGTCGTAAACCTGCTCTTCTTCTGTAAAATCGAACGCACGAAACAGATTGTGATGAACGGTCGCGAAAATCTCGTCCGCATTTTCCGTCACAACGCTCGGCGTGCGAGCCCCCGGCGAATACAAATCGAAACTCACGAAAGGAATCAAAACAACTCCCAGCGTCGTCATCGCACCGGCAACCAAATACCTTTGCCCACCAGGATCAAGCTCGCTCAGTTCATCCACATCCAACTCGGTTTCTCTCAGCTTCTTCAGACGAAGCCACGCGCGGATTCTCGCACTAACAAACGCAATCGCTGCCCCCGTAAGCAATAAAACTGAAAGCCACGGAAACGATTGCCATGCCGGCAAATCAAAATTTGCCTGGACAGGTTCAATCGGCTCTGCAACTTCGACACGATCATTCGACCAATCAAACGTATTGCTAGGCAGAAACTTTGAAAACTGCGTTCTTTTGACGTCATCCAGCGCGAAAATGATCACGTCAACGCTGCGAACGACCTCGTTAAACACATCCCATGAAACTTGCACTTTCTCCGGCCGGCCGTCAGATGGGTAGCTCATGATGACGCCGACTCGCCCGCTGGCCATCGAAACTTTTCGGCGGCTGGCTTGCATCGCAAAGTCCCTTAAATCCAGTCCGTAAAAATCGATTCGGTCAAACTTTGGACCAACTTGTTTCCCGTCCACAACAACAGGATTGCCATTCCCGAATAAGGCTTCGATCTTTGGCTTCAACGCATCCTGTTCTTCGATCGACAGAAACCCGTCATCGGCACCCTCGATTTCCATAAACGTTCCCAAAGAAGCGATCGGGATCAACACTTCCTGGCGAACCTCTCGACGAGTGATATACAGGAAGCTGTAGACACTGCTGTAACTTTCGATGCCAAGATTCTTTTCACGTTGCTCTTCGAACCATGCGTCCCAGTCTTCCTGCGACGCGTCCGACTTGAGCGGAGCTTTATCCCAATCGAACTGAAATGTTTCCGGCATGTTGGGTTTCATCATGTGGATGAAAGGAGCATCGCTGCCCGCCTGCTTCATCAGGATTTTCAGCTCTGATGGCAAAAGGGCTCCATCGGCAACCATTTGTTGATTGACAGTAATGAATTCTGGTGCCGAATCGTACGTGTATTCAATGACGTACCCCATCGTGTAATTCATAAGCTGCCCGGACGAGATTCCTTCTTCCGGAATTTCAAAGCCGATGACCTCGGTGACTTCTCCTACGATTTGCACGCCTTCGGCGTCAAGGATGACGATTTTTTCGGCCAGATATTTTGCGTGATCCTGAGTCCCGTCCAGCAGCTCCTGATTATCGTATTTGCCGGTTTCTTCGTAGGGCTCAACTCCTTGCAACAGCTCAAGATCCTCGGCGAAACACTTCAGCCGCATCACCAGCTTTTTCTGCCCAACGTAGATATCGGCTTCCACAACCGAAACGGGATGTTCAAATCCTTCCGAAGCGAAACCGGAATTAAATAGAGTTCCGAAGAAGCAGATCAAAAGCACAAAACGCGCCAAAGAACCGATTGAGCGAATACAAAAGTTGGGCATAGCGAACGATTTCAGTCGATAGTTGTCCTTGCGTGATCGCAACGCCGGATTGCGAAAACACGTCATTTCTGTGACATTCTTTTCTGACAGTTTACGGCATCGAGACAGTTTAACCGGTGTCGTTTCGTCGTTTCGACACAATCAAACCAATTTTTATCCACTTGTAACTTTTGACACCCAACTCCCGTCGTCATGAACGCACTCGCCGAAATTCGCTCTCGATTTAAAACAGCACTGAAGCCGCTCGTTGATTCACCAGACGAATTGCTGGGGATGATTCGGCCTGCAGGTGACGCAAAGTTCGGCGACTACCAAGCCAACATTGCGATGCCGTTGGGAAAACGACTGGGCAAACCGCCTCGCGACGTCGCAACCGAAATTGTTTCCGGTTTATCACTCGAAGGACTTTGTAGCGGCACCGAAGTCGCCGGTCCTGGCTTCATCAACCTGACTCTGGACAGTCAGTGGCTAAAAAACAGGCTGAAGCTTGCGTTTCAGGACGACCGAATTGGCGTCGCTCCCGTCGAGTCTCCGCGGACCTATGTGGTGGATTTTTCATCGCCGAACGTCGCCAAGCCCATGCATGTGGGGCACATCCGAAGCACCGTCATCGGTGATGCGATTGCGAAAATTCTGAAGTTCGCTGGCCACAACGTCATCACCGACAATCACGTCGGTGACTGGGGCACCCAGTTTGGCATGATCATTTACGGCTACAAACATTTTCGCGATGAAGCCGCTTATCAAAAAGAGCCCGTCGCCGAATTGAGCCGACTTTATAAACTCGTTCGTCAACTTATCGACTATCACGACGCCAAAAAAAATATCGACGGTGTCGCCAAAGAAATTCAGGAGCTGGAAACAAAACTCGAATCTCTGAAAAAGCAGCAGGCTGCTACAGAAGACAAAGCCGAACTCAAGAAAATCAAAAAGGAGATTTCTGCGGTCTCCAAACGCATTGACGCTCGACAGGATTCTCACGCCGGAATGTCGCAGAAAATCAGCACTGTTGAATCGAGCGAGCTTTCTGACCTGGCGATGGCGCACCCGGAAATCGGTCAATCCGTCTTGCTGGAAACGGCCGCTCTACACAAAGGCGATGAAGCCAACCTGAAACTTTGGAACGAGTTCCTGCCGTACTGCTGGGAGGACATGCGAAAAATCTATCGTCGACTTGATGTGACTCACGACCACGAGCTTGGCGAAAGTTTCTACAACGATCAGCTTCAGGAAGTCGTCGACGAATTTGAAGCCAAGGGTTTCGCAAAAACCAGTGATGGAGCCCTGTGTGTTTTCATGGACACCTTCGACACTCCGATGATCATTCGAAAGAAAGACGGAGCGTTCCTCTATTCGACGACTGATCTTGCGACGATCAAGTATCGCGTTGAAAAATTTAAAGCAGACGCTTGCCTATGCGTTGTCGATCACCGACAACACCAACACTTCGACAAACTTTTCGCGGCAGCAAAACTATGGGGCTACGATGACGTTGAACTGGTTCATGTCAGCTTTGGAACCGTGTTGGGGAAAGACGGCAAACCCTTCAAAACGCGAGACGGCGACACGGTCGGGCTAGGCGGCTTGCTGGACAAAGCCGAAGAAAAAGCATTGCAAATCGCCGTCGACCAGAACCCTGACCTTTCAGCCGAACAACAGAAAGTAATCGCTCAGGCAGTCGGTATCGGAGCACTTAAATATGCTGACCTCGCGAACAACCGTTCGTCTGACTACGAATTCAGCTACGAAAAAATGCTGGCCCTGAAAGGCAACACTGCGGCGTACCTGCAATTCAGTTACGCACGTGTTCAAGGCATTATCCGAAAAACAGAAACCGACATGGACGATTTGCGAAAGGCGCCCGTCGAATTCGAATTCGCGACCGACATCGAACGTGAATTGGCAGTGAAGCTGATTCGATTTGGCGAATCAATCGATGACGTGCTGGTCGAGTACAAACCGAATTTACTGTGCGGATATCTTTTTGAGCTGACCCAAATCTTCTTTCGATTCCTCGAACAGTGCAGCGTCAAGGATGCGGAAACCGAATCGCTCAAGAAAAGCCGGCTTCAGTTTTGCGACCTGATGTCGCGAACGGTAGAAACCGGATTGAGCCTACTGGGCATCGGCGTCATCGAACAAATGTAGTCGCCTACCGTTTGACTCCTTAACGGATTAAGCATGAAACCTGAAACCGGATTTAAACTTGACCAATTCCTTTGCGGCGACGCCATCGAAGTCGCTCGCCAATTACCCGACCACTGCGTCGACACGATCGTCACCAGCCCGCCGTATTGGAAACAACGGGACTACAACAGTGAGCTGCAAATTGGACAGGAAGTTTCACCTGCCGCATACGTTGAACGGTTGTGTGAGCTTTTTGCGGAACTGAAACGGGTTGTAAAACCGACAGGTTCGCTCTGGATGGTTATCGGCGACAAATATCTCAAAGGCGAACTGATGGGAATGCCGTGGCGAGTCGCCCTTGGACTGAAAGACTCAGGTTGGCATCTTCGCAGCGATTGCATCTGGCACAAACCCAACGCGATGCCGTCGAGCACTCGTACCCGACCGACGACAGATCACGAATACATTTTCTTTTTCTCAAATGAAAAAGAGTATTTTTACAATGCGGATGCGATCCGAGAGCCGCACGTTACATTTTCCGAAAATTCAAAAATGAAGGGCGGCCGCAATCACTTTGGAAAACGCGGCAGCACTCCTGAGAAAGGAAAAAACGAAGGCGACAGCAATCTTCACGACGGGCGGTGGGATCAGGCATTTCATCCCAAAGGCAGGAACAAGCGAACGGTCTGGTCGATTTCTCTTTCCAAGTTCCGCGGAGCCCATTTCGCCGTTTACCCTCCCAAGCTGGTTCAGACTTGCATCGCCGCAAGTTGTCCGGAAGACGGCGTTGTGCTCGATCCGTTCAGCGGCGCCGGTACAACCGCCCTTGTCGCAAAAGAGATGAATCGCAACTTCATCGCTATCGATTGCAATGAAGAGTACTGCGAGATTGCCAGGAAGCGCTTGGCCAATGCCCAGCCGACTCTTTGGTCGTGAACGATTTCGCGAATGCGATCGGTCCACTGTACTGTTTCAGCGCTTTCCGGGCAGTCAGTTGAACCCAGTATTCAGACAAGCCACCACGATGCGAATCCGTAGACGCCCGGTGCAGTGAGCCGAGTCGCGTAAGCGGCCGGGTGTGACCGAAACCGTGAGCCGCGCGCAAGCGGCCGGGTGCGTTCTGTCGTAGCTGGACTCGCCAAAGCTTGTTGATTTAATGAGCCGTTTGGGCGATAGCCCCGGTTGAAGCATCTTTAACCACAGCTAACGCCTAAACGGCTGGCCTAAAAATCTCGACTTGGAATAAATCGACAAGCTCGCCAGAGTTCAGCCGTGTTAGAAGACGTCGACCGAAGTCTGGCGACATCGGCTACGGCTACTCAACAAACCCGAGGCCTTACGCCGCCTCACGGCCTACGACTCACTTTGCACGATGCCCCAACTCACCAACCTTCGATAACATCACCAACAACCTGCAATCAAAAAATGCCATGCGAAGTCAAAAGTCCATTTGCTATCCGACGGCTTCCGATTTTTACAGTTTGGGCGAAATTAGTTGCTACCTTGCGGCTTCAAAAAACCACCTGTTGGTTTGGGTTGACTGAATGATTTTGCTGGCGGCGCGAAAGAGGAATCTCCACCCTGCGAAGTAACAGCAGGGCTGCCAAAACCTTTGCTCACGGGTGGACTCATCGCGCCGCCGGCGCTGAAATCGCTTTGCGTTGGAGGGCTGACTCGCGAAGCTGAAGAACCGTTGTTGCCGAAGCTCATTGGACCAAGCGGCCTTGACTCGAGTGAATTTGAGCGACTTGCAGTTCTCTGCGGTTGCATCGCACTCCGATTGCTCGTCGCTTGCGTCCCGTTACCAGCGGCGGCTGAATTGCCGGAGTAGTTCGGATTCGAAGAAGCCTGTGCGATTTTTTTGGTGTTCGGCTCGGCAATCACTTTGCTGGGATCAAATCTCGTGGCTTTCCGTGCGGCACCAACAGGGCCATATTCGAAAGCAGGTTTGCTTTCTGCAACTTTGGGTTGATTTTGTTGCTTCGGTTGAACAGCCGTTCCTACTGACTCCATCACCGAACGTGAATTGGGGTTCGGTTGAACGGCTCTGGAATTTGAAGCTTGCCTTACCGGTGCCGCTGACGTCGAACTTGCTTGTTTGGCAAGACGACTGGTTTCGTTTGACTGTTTCGCTCGAGCCAAACTTTCCTTCACGGCGGTAGGTCCGATCAATACCGTCGCCAATTGTGTCGGATTGACAATGTCCTGACGAACCGAAACCACGTAGTCGGTGATTGCGCGATTGTAGCCAACGACGGTGGCAAGGAATTCCTGCTGAGTGCGGCTTCTGAGTCTTGCCGCTTCCAGCACGTTCGATACTTGAGTCTGGCCTGACGCGAGGGCAGCTTTGGACTGTTCTGCGGCCTGAATCGCGGAAGCAACTGAACTGGCTCGATTGGCAATCAATTGTCGCGACTTTGGAAGCTGCGAATCGATGCCGTTCAAACGAGTCGGAACCATTCCACGTTTCTGATACGTTTCGTAATTGGTATTCAGCTTGCCGACCCATGGAGCATCAGCGGGCAACGCCAACGCCAGCTGACCTTCGGGCGTTCGAAATGTTGGCAGTAGTTGCTGGAGTTTCAACTGGGATTTCCCTAACTGAATTTCCGTGGCCAGCACGTTGTTTTGAGCCGCCTGTTGAGCGGCTTCCAAGACCGCACGATCCGCCGAAGCTCGAACGTTACCGACGCCGTTGAGCCATTCAGCTTCCTGTTTCGCGATCAGGTGGATGGCTTGGTCGTAGTAGGTAACCCAGTACTGGAAAATCACATCCCGCCGCGATCCGTTCATCGGAAGCGCGAGCAATTCTGCGAGTGCAAGTGGCTGACCAGCAAGCTTGACGGGGCTTTCATTCGTCACGACCCAACGCTTGAGCAATGCTTTGGCGGAAGATCCTGCTTGGGCTGCATTACCGGCTGCTTTTCTGTTTTGATTATTGCTGGCTGGTTGTATCGGAGCCGACCCACGCATCGGAGCCGACCTACGCATGGTCTGATTTTGTGGAGCCGCTCCTTGACCTTGTTGTTGCAGTCGAGCAGTTCGGGCTGGAGGAGCCATCGGATTCCCGAAATTCTGATTCCGTTGACCGGGTTGCGATGCAGGCTGAGCCATCGGAGCCGGCGCGAAAGATCTGACGTCACCAGAAGCGGCCGAACTTTCGGAACCTCTCTGACTGCGAAGCTCCTGTCGCGGAGGCGTCGCGTTGAAACCGCTGACGGATTGCTTCAAAGGAGCGGGCGAGGCTTGCCTGTCATTGCCAAACTGACTCTGGGGTGATCCGAATTGTGATTTTGGTTGAGCAAATCCCTGAGACGAAGGAGCTCCGAACCGTGAGCTTGCGGTTGCACCTTTGTTGGGCGCGACCGGTCGGAACCCCTCCTGATACGCGACTTGTGCGATCTTTGGTTCAGAAGAATCGTCCACTTGATCGAATCTTGTCGCCGACATCGCTCTTGCGTTGTCGATCGGTGAAAATTTCGCCGGGCGAACGCTTTCCATATTTCGAATGGCTGCAGGAGGCTCTTGCGCGGTGGCGTCGTCGACTTGAGGGCGAGCCGCAATCCTGTCGGCGCTGCCAGGTCGCAGTGAATTTTGAGCGAAAGGTTTCAGTTGATTGCTGGAACTACGATTGGAAGCTGCATTAGGAGTCCCAATCGCATTGGGAGTCCCAATCGTATTAGGAGCCTGCTTGAACATGTCGGGACCCTGATGAGCGTAAGTTCCGATGGCTCTGGAACCTTTTAGCTGCGGTCGTTCTTCAGCCGCCGGCTTGGTTTCAAACTGCCGGCTTGAAATTGTGGCAGAAGGATTTGGGTTGGTGAACGAACCGTTTGGAGATTCAACATTCCTTTGTTCGAACACGGAAAATCCGGAGGAATCGTTGACCGTCGAATCGTCAACCGATTGGGCGGACGTGCCAAACGGAACAATACCGCCAAGCAAGAGGAAAGCAGCGGCGGCGAGCCCGAGGACTCGAAATTTCATTGTCGACATTGTTAGCATCCTTGCCATTCAAATGAGTCAGAGGGATCAACGAAGTGATCCCTCTGCAATGTGTTCTGTACGTCGATTTGAGTCAACGCGAATCCTGTTTGTGATATCACTTTCGCATTCGCCAGCACGTAATCGTGTTGCCAAATCCCGGCGTGAAAATTCAGGTGCTGGCTATCGCCACTTTTTGCCACCAAGGAATTTTTGAGCGACGCTTTGAGGAGCCGCTGGAACAACGACTGGAAGCGGTTGAATATCGAAGGTAATAGAATCGGCTTCCTTAAGATGGCGTAGCGACGGCAGAACCTTTGGTCTGGTTGCGACTTGCGGATTGCCGGGCTGGCTGATGACCGAACCGCGATACTTCAAAATCAACTCGCGAACTTCGGGGTTTTGCTCAACCACAACCCCGTTTTCGTCCTTTCTGGAGATCCAGTCAAAGCTTCCGATGCAGACGTAACTCTCCTCACGGTCGTGGAATTCGTATGCTTTGATGCCTTCTTTTCGAAGTGCCTTGGTCAGAACGTTCGCTTTGTTCATGCAGATGTCCAGCTTGCTTCGAACTTTGCGATTGTTGCGTTTCAGGAAAGCAAATTCATCTTTTTTTTCCTGAATCTCACGAACGTTGATCGTCGTGTCGCCGCGAAAAGTTGCCACGCGAACGCTGTAATTGCCCGGGCACTTTAGCAAACTGAAACGCACTTTCTTGTTCATATTGAGAACGAATTTGTCGATTTTGTTCGCTTCGAAGTACTCGTCAGGAAGCATTGGATTGGTCAACAAAAATGCGTTTCGCAACCGACCCGTCTTTCCATCGATCGCATAGCTAATGCTGTCTCGATAAAACTGAAGCTTGCCTCCAGCCAGCGCGTCGTCGTTGGCGAGCTCAGATGGATTGCCGTTTGCGAGACATTCCGGCGCGATTGTTTTAATTTTGGCCAACATCTTTTGCGCTCGTTCGTCATCGATGGCATCGAAGTCCCCCACCAAGACCGCAGTCTCAGCAAACTGAGCGACTCCGGCTGGTTTCATCGACTCTTCCACCAGAATTGTCTGCCCGTTTTCATCCAGCGCGGTTTCACCATTAGGCAACTTCAACAGCTTATGACCGATGATGGCTTTTCCCTCTATCGCGTCGGTATGGTCAAAGCTTTTCGTGTAGGTGTAAGCCTTCAGTTTGTAACGCTGACGCAACTCTATCGCCAACCGTTTGGCTCGCTGAACCCCGTCTTCACCAGAGAAAGAGGAACACATGATTAACCACGGTCCGGACTTTTCCGAAAGTTGAAGCGATTCAGCCGAGTCTTTGGATCGCCCGAAAGGCAGTTTGCGAAACTGGCCTTGGGCCTCAGAAATCCAGCTGGTGAAAACTGCAAGCAGTGTGAATGCGACAACGCAACGGACTGGGACCTTCATGGGTAGCTCCTGAAAACAAGCTGTTTTTGACACGCGGCAGGACGGTATCAAATGCAGCAACAGGGCTCCATATCATTTTCCAATTTGCGCGAAAAATCGCTAAAGTCGAAGGCAAGTTCAAAACCACCGCTCAAGCCCTGGGCAATTCGAAAGATTCCCGCCACTTATCGGCTTGCTGATTTGTTGAGCCGTTTGGGCGTTAGCCGCCGTTAGCCGCCGTTAGCCCCGGTTGAAGCGCGGTTAACCGAGGCTGTCGCCTAAGCGAGCTAAAACGGCGCGCCAAAACGGCTGGCATCAAAATCTCGATTTGGACTAGATCAACACGCCGTTACCAGTGAGGCATTTCTTTTCACTTTGCCAAAGCTGGAACAACTTAGAGTCCACGCCGACATTAAATATTTCAAAACCTGCGAGCCAATCGAGCCGCTCAATGGGGCAGAACCAACCAATAAGGACACACTATCAACCCTTGACCAAGCATCAATGCGGGTTTCTTATCCAATGGAGGCGCCTTTATTGCGTTTAAATGCAAAGCTAATGTGAAAATCTTATTGATTGATTTTTATGGCTCCTAATGTCACACTAAAGTTGAGGTGAGATTTAGGCCCTCACCACTTATCCAAATCGTGGAATTGATAATGCAATATAGTTTTCGACTGGCTGAGCTTCTTGGCCACGTTCCCGATCCTCGAAAGAGACCCGGAACCATTAAAGCGATCGTTGAGTACACCGGTCTCGATCGGCATCAAGTGGCGGCGTTGCTAAAGAATGAGGTCAAGTACATTCCACTGAAGGCGCTTTCACGGCTTTGTGATTTTTTGATCGAGCATGGACACACGACGCCGGATCAACTTCCGGGTGCTCTCTTTGCGGTGGAACCAGAAAACTTCTGGGCGCTGCTCGCTCGCCGAAAACGGCTGGAGATGTGCGTTGGCGTTCGCAAGGACGACAGCACCGACAGCGAAGTCTCGTTCGTTGCCGCTTCGGACTCGGTTCTGCTTGGTGAGCTCCTCAATGGTGTCACTACGCTTGGTGGAACTGCAAAGCTCCGCAAACCAGCCGACGCCAACGCAGCGCTCGCGGCCGAAGAACTTCCTCAACCGGAACATCTTAAACAGTCGTTGGTCTGGAGCCCCGGGCAAGCGGAAGAAGCCGAGGTGATTCGCCGTGCGACTTCGGTACACGATCGCTTTTCAGATTCGAAAGGCGACAAAGCACTTGTTGGGATCGGCAGCACCAAAAGCAATCCGGTCGTCGAGATCATTTTGGCTCACTCGTTCAATTGCGATGCGTTTATGTCGCAAGACGACGTGGCCACGCCGGCCGAACGTTCCTTGCCTTTCTTCCTGAGATACCGCGACAACGATCCTCATCCGCCCTCCTGCATGGCGGGTCTGAACTTAAGTAAACAGGACAAAGACCTGAAGGAAGGTCTCTATTACGAAGACGCCAGTGGAAAATGGGTCCGTTGCGGATCCGGAAAAGCCAAAGAAGAGGTCGCGTTCGTTTTCTACCTGCACCGCGAATCGCAAGGGCGATTGGAAATGTGCATGGGAGGATTCTCTGGTCGCGCGACACGCCTCTTGGCCCGAGCGTTGGCTACCCGAGCAGAAGATTTCTGGCCTCCCGTCTACGCGAGCCAGGGCATGCAGATCGGCGCGTTCATCGTCGAGTTCACCATGCCCGCCGGCAAAAAGGAAACCGACATCCTTCGCACCGACTTGGTCGCCATGGCGGAAGTCACTCGAATCCCTGAAGAGTCCATCATGCGACGCCTTGAGAAACGTACGGTTTGATTTCCAGAGGCATCTTGCCAGCTAACTTTCGGAACATTCAGCCCGCAGGCGAATCGACTCTGTTGATCGTCTGCGTTTTTTTTGTGTTCGGTTACTACGACTCCCTGCGTTCCAACCCACCCTTGCGCGATCGACTTTACCGGCTATGCCAGTTTGATAAATCAGGCACAGTGCAAGGAATCCACTTGAATGCATTCACTATGTTCTGATTGTGCGATGCGTAGCGTTGGTTAGGGCAAATCATCCTCGTTTTCAAATATCGCTCATAGAAATTCAATCCAACCTGTTGGCTCGATCGTCGATTGCCGAATTCAAAGGCATCGGATTTTCGTTGTCGCGTCGGGATGGTTCTTCTGTGTCAAAAGATATCAACGTAGTTGCATTGGTGAAGGGCGAAGAGAGATACATCTTTCTCTTTAACGATCAGCAAAAAAGCCAAACGTTGCGGACGCTTGGAAAATACGCGTCGGATCCTGCCCTGAGCTTTTCCTGGTACGACGCCGCCGTCCTGAGTCAGAAAGTTCGCAACGCCGCTCGTGCCGAATCAGCTTCGGACGTTCTCGATTCCCGATCCGGGATTTCGGAAGACCTCTTCTCCAGCGACGACAGCTAGAGGCTGCCGGCATGGCAACCGAATTCGAAACGGCGATTGAACGTTTCCTCCGGTATCTGAAGAACGAAAGAAATTCTTCTGAGCTGACCGTCAAATCATACCGCGAAGATCTGACGATCCTGCACGATTACTTTGTCGACGTGCTCGGCCGGTGCCCGCACCCACGTGCTGTCACTCCGCAAGATCTTCGTGGATACGTCGCGGCACTGCACGAAGCAGGCTACGCTCCGACATCGATCTCGCGGCGACTTGCTTCCCTCAGAAGCTTTTTCAAGTTTGCTCAACGGGAAGGATTGGCAGATTCGAATCCGGCGAAGCCATTGCGGAACCCCAGACGCCAACGAAAGCTTCCTCATTTCCTGACTGGCGACGAAATCGGAATGTTACTGTCCGCGCCGCCCAAGAAAGAGGCGATGGGACTTCGGGATGCTGCGATTCTGGAAACGCTTTACTCAGCCGGGCTCCGTGTCAGCGAACTGGTTGGAATCAACTTGAACGATCTGGACCTGGAAGACGGGCTCGTTCGAGTCCGCGGTAAGGGCAAGAAAGAACGGCTCGCGCCCCTGGGCAGTTACGCTGTCAAAGCACTTCGACATTGGATCAAACGTCGAATCGCGCACGCAACAGAAGACGGCAAAGATGGAGCAGTCTTTCTGAACAAGTTCGGAAAACGACTAACAACCAGAAGCGTTGGTCGCATGCTGGAGAAGTACCTGAAAATCACCGGGCTTGATCTTCGAACCTCGCCCCACACGCTCCGACACAGCTTCGCCACGCACCTGTTAAATGGTGGCGCCGACATTCGATCGGTTCAGGAACTTTTGGGGCATAAGTCGCTTGTTACGACTCAGATCTATACCCATGTCAGCACCGCTGGTTTGAAGCAGGCGTACGAGAAAGCTCACCCGAGAGCACGCGGCAATGTGGGATAGCGGCAGTTAATCCCAAGCCCCTTTCGCTGACCACACACCACACACCACACACCACACACCACACACCACACACCACACACCACACTAACGCGAACCCCCGTTTCGAATCGCCTTCAACAACGCACGTTTTTCGTTACCGGGTTTGAACTGCTTCGCAATCTCCAACAGGCATGCAGAAAGCCGATTGTAGAACGCGGGTTCAGTGGCGCACCTCAAAAGCAGACGTCGCAAGCAATCCGTATCGCCGACCGGAAAGTAACCGGGATAGTTTGAGCCCAAAACTCCGACGTGGCCATCGATTTTTGAAGCAAGGATCGGCAAACCAATCTCCATCGCTTCGAAAAGCACGTTCGGAGCTCCCTCCATTCTGGAGCTATTGACCAGAACATGGCTTCGAGCCATCAGTTTTTGAACTTTGGATCTGGTCACGCTACCTAACCAGCGATAGTTCGCGCTACGTTTCATTTCCTTTATCGCGCGGTCGCGAAACGAATCCGTCAGAGCAGCTCCTGCCTGCGTCACGACAAATTGATTCGCATCATCCGAGTTTCGAATTGCGAACGCGGCACGAAAAGGGTCTTTTTCGGTTCGCAGATGTCCGACGACGCAAACGTGCATAGCTTCGACCTCAGAATCAAAATTGCGATTTCGTGACAATGATTTTTTTGCATCCACATCTTTCATGACCACGTCTGATTTTTCGCGCCACGATCGCGGTAGCTTTTTCGCCATCGCCGGCTGGAGCAAAATAATTCGGTCTGCAGCATCCAATGCCTTCGACGCGACCGCGGATCGGTTTGCGGGTGACTTGGCAAGATCGCGATACAAATCGGTGCCAGTCAAAACAATCATCGCCAGACGATCGGGCAAATTTTTCTTGAAACGCAGAACTGATCGACCGCTTCGTTTGGCGTGCAAGCCGATCAGCAGATCGTAACGCTCAAAGTCTGCGTCGGGATCATGAACAACGCTGACTCGGTTACCCAACTGGGTCAACAGTTCCTGCCACCGCGATGCCGTAACCCAATTTCCACTTCGTCCGGAGGCTGTCGCTGGCGTAAAAATGCAGATATCCATAAGGCCAGCTTGGATCAATTGGCACCCGGAATGAGGCCGTCGAGCCTCGGATCTGATTCGAGCCCACCGCCCGAGCGACTTTCCTGGACAGGTCGCGATCCGCTGGAAGAAGAACGGTTTCTGTTTCGCAAACGCAGCAAGTCGGTTGACTTTTTCCAATAGTCCCGAACCTCCCCCGGTGGAAATCGAAGGTCACGAATCCCTTCATCCCACGCGCGAACGACCCAGTCGTAAGCCGAAGTTTCGTTTTGTTCGAAAATTAGTTCGTGCTCGATGATGCGACGATACAGCATGTCGCGATCGGTCGTCAGCCATTTCGTTCCCGGTTCGAGCGGATTCGATTTCTGCAGCAGCTTTCTGTATTCGACAATGGCATCCATCTTTCGTCCGGTAACGCCACTGTCCCAATCTGCATGGGCCTGTTCTAGCGTTCTTTCGGGCGAATACATGGCCTGAAAGAAAAACCAGCCTCCCAAACAAAGTGCCCCCAGAAACAGTAGCGGCATCAGGAAGGGAATTCCGCCGCCACGTCGGGAACCAAACAGGATCTGCAGGCTCACAAACAGCTGGACCAAACGGCTCAATTCGCTCATGTTGCGACCGCTAATGCCTCGAAAGCGAGGGTCGCGTCCTCCGATTTTGAATCGCATAATTATTCCGGCCGCAGGTACCGTCGGTGAAAGAGTTGGTTCAAGAGGTTTGGTTTACAGTCGCCACAGGGGGGTCTACAATCGAGCGGTGCTGTGGCAACACAATCATATCATTATGAAGCCCGATTTGGCCACGTTCAGATCGAGGCAGCGTTCAGTCTGGGTCCATTTCAGCGCCCAATACTTGTGGAATACTTACGATGGCGACTTTGTTAACCCGAAAAGACGGCGACACTCTGGTAGTTTACTTTCAGGATGTCAGCATCATCGATGAAGCCAGAATTACAGGCTTGGGTGATGAATTGCTGGAACTGATCAAGCCTGAAAACGAAAAGATCATCGTCAACTTTCAAAACGTCGGCTTCATGTCATCGGCCATGATCGGCAAGCTGATTCATTTTTCCAAAAAATGCGATCAGGAAAAAATCCGACTTCGACTCTGCAACATCAATGAAAACGTGATGACCGTTTTCACCCTGATGAATCTGCAAAAAGTTTTCAAGATTGATAACGACGAAAGCGATTCGATCTCAAACATGAAAAAGTCGGGCTGGTTCAAGTAAGCCAACACTTCATTGCGACAGCCATTATCGCGTGACTTGGGTCCATCAATCCATTTTCTCCCAGTCGAGAATCACCTTTCCGCACTCACCGGTCAACATCACGTCGAAAGCAGCTTGGTATTCTTTCGCAGGAAATCGGTGAGTGATCATGCCCGACATATCAAGTCCATTGTCCAGCATCGCCAGCATCTTGTACCAGGTGTCGTACATTTGACGACCGTAGATGCCGCGGATGGTGAGCGCCTTCAAAACGATCTTTCCGAAATCAGCCACAAATGGCTTCGGCGGTAGCCCGAGCATCGCAATGTTTCCTCCCATGATCATCGTGTCGACCATTTGAGAAAACGCCGGTTCGGCACCGCTCATCTCAAAACCGACATCGAAACCTTCGGCCATCCCAATCGATTTCATTTTGTCCTGCAACGATTCGCTGGCAACATTGACGGTGTGAATGTCAGGGTTAATCTGTCGTGCAAAATCCAATCGCCACTGATTCACATCGGTGATCACGATTCGGCGAGCTCCCGCTTTTCGAGCGACCGCAGCTGACATGACGCCGATGGGCCCGGCTCCGGTTATCAATACGTCCTCACCAACAAGATCAAACGAAAGTGCCGTGTGGACTGCGTTGCCAAGTGGATCAAGAATCGCAGCGATTTCCATCGGCAAGTTGTCTGGCAACGGAATCACATTGAATTCGGGCAACCGCACGTATTGAGCGAATGCGCCTGGCAAATTGACTCCGATCCCTTTCGTATCCGGGTCCAGATGGAATCGTCCTGATCGGGCGTTGCGACTTCGGTTTCCAACAACATGCCCCTCGCCCGAAACACGCTGCCCAACCGAAACACGTCGTACTGTCGAACCGACTTCAACCACTTCACCACCGTATTCGTGACCGGTTACCATCGGCACAGGAACATTGGCTTTGGCCCAGTCGTCCCATTTGTAGATGTGCATGTCGGTACCGCAGATCGAAGTCTGATGCACCTTGATCAGTACTTCATCCGGTTCGATTTCAGGCATCGGAACGTCTTCCATCCAAATGCCAACATCAGATTTCGCTTTTACGAGAGCTTTCATCATCGTTTTTCTGTTGAGTTACTTTTGGGCTTAGGGGCACTTAGGATCGCGATTAAATCACGCCCAATTCCTTGCCGACTTTGGTGAACGCAGCGATCGCAGCATCGACTTGTTCCAGAGAATGTCCCGCTGACATTTGCGTCCGAATTCTGGCCGTGTCCTTTGGCACAACGGGATAGAAAAATCCGACGACGTAAATGCCTTCTTCGAGAAGTTTGGCTGACATTTTCTGAGCCAATTCTGCATCGCCCAGCATCACAGGAATAATTGGGTGCTCCCCCCGTGGAAGCGTGAACCCCGCCGCTTCCATGCCGCTACGAAAGCGGTTCGCGTTTTCAAAAAGTCGCTTCCGCATCTGGTCGCCCGCATCGGAACTGACCAAATCGATCGCTTTCATCGATGCTCCAACCAGAGCCGGAGCCAGACTGTTGGAAAATAGATACGGACGAGAACGCTGCCGCAGCAAATCGACAATCGATTGACTGGCACACGTGAATCCACCCATCGCGCCGCCCAACGCTTTCCCAAGTGTTCCGGTCAAAATATCGATTCGACCTTCACATCCGCAGAACTCGGCCGTCCCGCGACCACCGCTGCCAAGAAAACCGGTTGAGTGACAATCGTCGACCATCACTAGCGCTTCAAATTCGTCGGCCAAATCACAAATCTCGTTCAGTTTCGCAATGTAGCCGTCCATCGAAAAGACGCCATCGGTTGCGATCATGATATTGCGAGCCCCTGATTCACGAGCCTCAGTTAGTTTTGCTCTTAAATCATTCATGTCGCTGTTGGCGAAACGAAATCGCTTGGCCTTGCACAGTCGAATTCCATCGATGATGGAAGCATGATTCAGCGAGTCCGACACGATCGCGTCTTCCGCAGTCAGCAACGGTTCGAAAAGGCCGCCGTTAGCATCAAAGCAGGCTGCATACAAAATGGAGTCCTCAAAGCCCAGCCAATTTGCAATTTTCTGTTCAAGGTCACGATGAATCGTCTGCGTGCCACAGATAAAACGTACCGACGCCATCCCGTATCCGTACTGGTCCAAAGCTGACTTGGCGGCTTCGATCAGCTCTTCGTTGTCGGCGAGCCCCAAATAATTATTCGCACAGAAATTCAGCACATCCGCAGAATCATTGGGCCCGGCTTGCACGGGAATGTCGGCAGACTGCGGACCGTTAATCAACCGTTCGCGTTTGTACAGCCCCTGTTGCTCGATCGATTCGAGAGTCTCGGTCAGCTGATTCGAAAAGCCAGTTTTTATCATTTTTGTCTCTGGAAACAGTTCCAATGGTGAATCAAATAGGTTGCTGTATAGTAACCGCAATCTCAAAACAGATTTAGCCGTAACGTTTTTACATAGTCAAACAAATTGGAAAATGAAAAGATGGCTCCCGCTGCAAATAAGACGGTCAAAACTTTTGCCGACAATCCTGCCGTTGCAACTGCTTTCGCCAAAGATCTGGTCGACTGGATTTATCAACAACCAAAAGACAAAATTTCGATCTCGCTTTCAGGAGGCAGCACTCCCAAGCTACTTTTTCAGATCCTCGCCGAGAGCTTTGCGGATAAAATTGAGTGGGACCGAATCCATTTATTCTGGGGAGACGAACGCTGCGTGGCTCCCGATGATCCGGAAAGCAACTACGGCGAGTGCAAATCGTTGTTGCTGGACCACGTTTCGATCCCAGCCGAAAACGTCCATCGCGTCCACGGAGAAAATGATCCGGCGGCCGAAGCGATTCGATACGCATCAGAGATGAAAAAACACTGCCAGATCAATACCGACGGGCTGCCGGTGTTGGACCTGCTAATTTTGGGAATGGGCGGCGATGGCCATACGGCTTCGATTTTCCCACATCAAATCGAACTGCTGCAGTCAAAGAATATTTGCGACGTCGCCACGCATCCCGAGTCCGGACAAAAGCGAGTCACCATGTCCGGCCCCGTTTTGAACGCGGCAAAGAAAGTCGATTTCCTGATTACAGGATCAGGAAAAGCGAAAGTGCTGGGGGAGATTTTTCACAAGTCCGGCGATTGGGAAAGTTATCCCACTTCGTTCATCGCTCCGAATGGCCCGGTAACGTTCTACCTGGACGAAGCGGCAGCTGCGGAATTGAATTGAACTGAACTAATTGACAATTCAGACGACTTAAAGCCGCGCGCTGCAGTGGTGCGGTGATGCTCTGGTGAATTAATCCCACGTCCGACACAAGTCATACTGATCCGTTTTTGGCCGATAGACCTGATAAACACAGAACTCATTCTGTGCAAACCGGTCCAACCATTCTCGGGGTTCGGGAAATGACCTTTGGATATTTCGAATAAAGGCCAGGAAGTGAATTGAGATCGCGTTTTGGTCGCGATACCGTTTCGCGAGCTCCAGCATTCGATTCCTCGCATCGTCCGAATGCAGATATTTGATTTCGAGCAGAAGCGGTTTCTTGGGTCTGATCTCCGCAGCAGTTTCCAGAATTTCTTCGAGCGTCGGAATCCCGGCTCCGCCTGCCAGTCGCAGACTTTGAACCTGTTCCAATGTCAGATCACAGATTGCCTGTCCAGCAGGACGGCCCCCTAACACGCTGCAGTTGTGATCGGTGTTGGGTATTCCTGAAACGTCCCAATCGTGGAAAACGATCAATTGATGATCTTTCGTTTCGCGAATATCACATTCGGAATACAGGTAGTCCGGATTCGTTTCCAGTTCCCTGATTGCGGAAACAAAGCACTCGATCGTATTGCCCGGCAGCGTCTCGTAGATGTCCCCACCAAGCTGATGGCCCTGATTGGGCGTGCCGCGAAGCATGCCTGGCCTCCAACAACCGACAACGGCAGCAACAGCCAGCACCCCGGCCAAAGTCGCAACAACAGCAATACGTATCGTTCGTTTCATGGCATCACGATACAGAAACAGAACATTACGTCAACTTGACGCGGCGTTTGCCGAAAAAGGAAAACGAGGACTACAATGCCACGCCCCTCAATAAAATTCTCGCTTCGCTCGCCACTCTATGCATCGCTCTCCAACATCCAAAGGCCGTTTTGCCGAATTCGTTGACAAGTTTCGCAAGGGCGAATTCAGCCGTAAAAAGGAAATCGAAAATCAGGCCGAAGAAGAGAACCGTGACAGATCCCCAAAAAGCGACTCTGACCCGCAAGCGAAAAAACTCAAACGTCGTGGCTATCTGAAGCAATACATCAGCCAACTTTGGCCGCACTGGAAGATGGTCGCTGTTCTGATTGGGCTGGCGGTAACCGTGGCGGTTCTCGAGATCGCTGCACCGCTCTTTGGTCGCTACATCATTGACCAGATCCTTCTGGCTGATCGTAGCAATGCCGACAAATTCTGGGCTCTAAATATCGTTGGCGGAATGTTCCTTGCCGTCGTTGTGTTGACTCGCATTTGCGGCATGTTTCGTGCATGGAATCAGCGACTGCTGAACGTTCGCGTGATTCTGTCGTTGCGTCGAGCTCTTTTTGAACGGCTGTTGAAGCTTCCTTTGGATCAGCTTTCCGACATGAAAGTCGGAGGCATCATCTCTCGTTTGACCGACGACATCAATAAAACGACGGGCCTTTTGCAGATGGCGGTCGTTTCCCCGGGAGTCGCAATTTTGCGATTGCTGTTGGCGATGGGGATTCTGATTTTCATCAACTGGAAACTTGCCGTTGCTGCACTGGGCATCATCCCCCCGATCATGATCCTGAGCATGATTGCGATTCGAAGGATCCGTCCCGTGTATCGCGCGATTCGCAAAGACGTCTCATTTGTCGATGGACGCGTCGGAGAAGCATTTCAAGGAATCCGTGACGTTCGCGCATTCGGTGGCGAACATCGCGAAGAAACAGAATTCACGCTGGGGCACCACACCATCACTCGAATGCGGATGTTTGCTGCGACACGCGAGATACTGTTGTGGAGCACATGGGGTTTATTGATGGCGTTGATCGGAGTCGTCATCACATGGTTGGGAGGTTACTGGTTCATCGGTGGCGAGGCGACAATCGGCGATATCACTGCTTTCCAGTTTTACGTTTTCATGCTGCTGAATCCGGTATGGCAAATTGTCGAATCGCTAACGGAATTGCAACGATCGCTCGCTTCGATGGAGCGGGTTTTTGAAGTGCTTGAATCACCGATCGACAAACCTGATCGACCTGACGCCAAAGAAGTCATCCTTCCAGTCGAAACGATTCAGATGAAAGACGTCTGGTTTGCCTACAACGAAGGCTCTGACGTCATCCGGGATTTCAATTTGACAGTGCAGGGCGGAACCGTGACCGCCTTGGTAGGCCGCAGCGGGGCTGGAAAAACGACGGTAACCGATCTGGTTTCCCGATTCTACGACCCAACACGGGGGCAAATTTTGCTCAACGGAGTCGACCTACGCGATTATCAGCTCAAGAACTTTCGCGAACTTCTGGGCGTCGTGCAGCAAGAAGTATTTCTGTTTGACGGAACCGTCTTTGAGAACATCGCCTACGGAAATCGCTCGGCAACGATGGAGCAGGTCGTCGCCGCAGCCACGCAAGCAAACGCTCACGAGTTCATTGACGATCTGGAAGACGGCTACGAATCGCTTATTGGCGAACGTGGAGTCAAACTATCCGGCGGGCAGAGGCAACGGCTTTCGATCGCTCGCGCACTGTTGGCCGATCCTAAAATTCTGATCCTGGACGAAGCCACCAGCAACCTGGACACCGAAAGTGAACAGCTGATCCAATCCGCCATGGCGGAACTGTTGAAAGATCGAACGACTTTTGTCATCGCCCATCGCCTGTCAACGATCACTCACGCGGACAAAATCGTCGTGATTGACGATGGCATGATCGTTGAGTCGGGCAAGCACAACGAACTGATCGCGCTCAATGGCCGCTACGCAGAGATGATCCGTCGGCAAACCCAAACCGTCACACTCTAAACGCGCCGATACACAGCCGTTTAACTGTGGCTTACATGAAAAATGCAAGCCTGTTCAGCAATGCCGAACAGGCTTTTCATTCTTGATTCAACCGGAATTATTCACGACGACAGGCGTCTGGTTTGATGTTTGAGGTGATTCTCCTGAAGTGGCGACAGTTTTTGCAGATTCACTAATTCACTTCGTGGGTGAACTGTCGAAACCACCAACTTGGAACAATGCCCCAATCAAAACAAACCTTCTCAATTTTGACGCCCACGCATCGTGAATAATCCGGGTTCAATTGCGATCGAGATCTCAGATTGGAGATCCTGAACCGTCCTTAGTTGCGATTGCGACGAAGGAATACCAAGCCCATGCAGGCCAACACAACACCAGAAGTCGGCTCAGGAATTGCGTTCACCAAAGCGAACCCGACATTGAAATTGTTGTTCAGTGCAGTCGTGTTCGATGAGAATACAGTAAATGAAGACGCAGCTTCGTTCGATGCGAACTGGAATCCGCTACTGTTGGATTCCAGTTGTTCCGTCTCCTCTCCAACGTAGTCGACGAAATAGTCATCTCCATCGACGCCGAATGAATAATCGTTGTCAAGAGCCGAAATCAAAGCCCATGTTTCACCGGGGGCCGATGTTACGCCATCTCGAGAGAGCGAACCGTTCTGAAAATTCTCTGAACCAAGATTGGCGCCGTGATTCACAAATGCGAGAACTGGTTCAGTGCCTCCAAGGATAAATGTCGTTGATTCAAATTCGCTGACAGTCCAAGTATCGCTTTCCGTCACAAAACCATTTGATACCGCAAGCGTGACGGAATTCGAAGGAAGGCTGAATTGACCACTGATGTCAAAGATCTCGTTCACCGGTTCCGAGCTCGCTGATCTGCCAAGGTCCGAGGGTGACAGGATCGTAAAACTTTGACCGAAGGCAAGGCTGCCCGTGAGCAAAATGGCCGCAAAAATGGGAAACTGAATTTTCTTGATCATAGGTCTTCTTCGTTCAAGTTGCATGTTGGCAGGATGTCAAAACGCCTTAATCGAGGATTGCATCCCAAATGACCCAAAGGCGTTTTTTCTTCGACCAGCTTTCCCTGACGGATTAACGGCAAATTTACGGATGAGAGGAATTCTTTCTCTAATCCACAAAAATGCCTATCGCAGGACGATCGCCCGCAAAAAAATCCTCAGGACGCTAGTTCAATGTGGGTAAGGTAGCAAAACCCTAACTTTGAAACAACTTCAATGAGGTCCCCGTCGAGACATTTCCTTGAGCGGCTAGCAGCACCTCAGCTCTGTCTTCGAAAACGCCGCAAACCTGCCCGAAGGTGCTAGAAAGACACAACTAACACCAGATTTGGGACTCGAAACCAACATTAACTCACTTCCAACCGCTTTCAGGGACATCTGCGACCTATAAAATTGGATCAGGTCTACAATAAATTTGGTTGTTAAAGGCTTCGCTCGGCCAAACATTTTGAAAAAGGATCGTACATGTTGGACTTTGTCGGCAAAGGAAAATCGCATAACTGCAACGGCACGACACGGCGAGACTTCCTTCAAATCGGAACGCTGGGGGCCATCGGTTTAACGTTGCCGCACTTGATGGCAGCAGAAGCGGCAGCCCGAAGCGTCGACAAAGATCCTCACGACGACCATTCCGCGATCATGATCTTTAATTTGGGTGCTCCCAGCAACATGGACCTGTGGGACATGAAACCAAATGCTCCTCGCGAGATCCGTGGCCCGTTTAAGCCCATCACGACCAACAACGACACGTTCCAGGTTTCAGAACTGCTTCCCGAACACGCAAAGATCGCTGACAAATTTTCGCTCGTCCGATCCTGTCACCATCTTGGCGCCGCCGTCCACGATGCCGGCTGGCAAGTCATGCAAACCGGTCGCGTCTTTCAAGGTGGCGTCGAGACGCCTCATGCGGGTTCCGTGCTGGAGTATTTAAAGGGACGTCGATCCGACCTACCGGCTCACGTTCTGCTGCCACAAAAAATGGGGCGCGGCGGAGGCAACATGCCCAACGGCCAGGCCGGCGGATTCCTTGGCAAGAAATACGATCCGTTTGAATTGTCGGCGGACCCCTCGAAAGCCAACTTCAAAGTCCCCGACTTGTTGCCACCCGAACAGATCGGAACGGCTCGTTTGCTGCGGCGTCGAAAGATGCGAGACATCGTCGATCAAACCGTCCGCGATTTCGAAGCCAGCGAAAACGCAAAAATGATGAAGGAGAACTTTCACGCGGCCTATCGTCTGATGACCAGCAAACAGGCTCGCGAAGCGTTTGACCTGTCCAAGGAACCAACAAAGACCCGCGAAAAGTACGGCATGAATCGGTTCGGCCAATGCTGCCTTTTGGCGCGCCGATTGATCGAAGCCGGCGTTCGGTTCGTGACCATCAACACTTTCCTGACCGTGTTCGATGAAATCACTTGGGACATTCATGGCTCCAAACCGTTTACTTCCATCGATGGCATGAAAAATAAAGTTGCGCCGATGTACGACAAAGCCTACGCTGCTTTGATCAGCGAACTCGATGAACGTGGCATGCTGGAAAAAACGCTCGTTTGCAACCTCGCGGAATTCGGACGCACTCCGCGAGTCAACCCAGCCGGCGGACGAGATCACTGGCCGCAGTGCTTCAGCGTTTATTTCGCTGGCGGCGGTGTCCAAGGCGGGCGTGTCATCGGCAGTAGCGACCCCATCGGAGCCGTTCCAGCTGAGGATCCTTATCAACCCAAAGACATCGTCGCGACCATTTTCAAAAGCCTTGGTCTGGAATTGGAAAACGAATTGCCGGGTCCCGGCGGGCGACCATTCCCGATCGTGGACTATGGGGCGAAACCGATCAAAGGCCTCTTTTAATTTTCTGTAAATCATCGGATTTTAACGCGACCAATTTTCTTATGCGGTCGTTTTCCCATGCGACCGCTTGCGATAGTGAACATGAAACATCTTCTATGCATTTTGGCCTTACTGTTTGCGGCAGCCCCGGGTTACGCTCAAACGACAAACGATTCTCCAGGCTTTCGCCACGACGTGTTGCCGGTACTTTCAAAGCTCGGATGTAACTCGGGTGCCTGCCACGGTGCTTTGGCGGGCAAAGGAGGTTTTCGACTTTCGTTACACGGATACGATCCCGGCAGCGACCATTTCAATATCACTCGCGAGGCCCGAGGGCGCCGAATCGAGTTGGCTGACCCGGGTCGCAGCCTTCTATTGACCAAGCCGATGGGAATCGTGCCACACAAGGGCGGTGTCAAATTTAAACAGGACTCAGAAGCCTTCAAAATCCTGTCCCAATGGATTACTTCCGGGGCGAGTGCACCTAATGAAACCGATGCCGAAGTGCTGCGAGTCCAAATCAAACCGGAATCGACAACGATCGCTAAAGGCGACCAACAACCGGTGGAAGTCATCGCTCATTTTTCAGACGGCACAAAACGCAATGTGACTCAATGGGCCAAATTCACGTCCGCGAACGGGGCGGTTACCGAAGTCGACAAAGCGGGCATGGTCAACGTGATCGGGCACGGCGAAAGCGCGGTCACGGCATGGTACTCCAGCAAAATTGGACTCGCGAGGATCACGTCTCCATTTCCAAACAAGGTCGCGGCGGAGCTTTTTCAGGAATCACCCAAACACAATTTCATTGATGAACTTGTCGTCGAACAATTGCAACGACTCAATCTGCCACCGTCTCCGATGGCGTCCGACGAAGTGTTTCTTCGCCGGGTTTACATCGACACCGTGGGAACACTGCCGACGCCGGAACAACGAGCCAACTTTTTGGCCGATGCTGCGATCGACAAACGTTCGAAGCTGATTGACAAGCTTCTTCAAAGCGAACAATTCGTTGACTACTGGGCGTATCAATGGTCCGACCTGTTGTTGGTCAGCGGCAGCAAACTTCGCCCAAAGGCTGTCGAAGCGTTTTACAAATGGATTCGAGAAAACGTGGAAGCGAATGCTCCATGGGATCAATTCGTGACCGACATTTTGACGTCGCAAGGCAGTAGCGTCGAAAACGGAGCGACCAACTTTTATGCGATCCATCAAGATCCGGAAAACATGGCCGAAAATGCCAGCCAGGCGTTTCTGGGGCTCTCGATCGCCTGCGCAAAATGCCACAACCACCCGCTGGAAAAATGGACCAATGACCAGTACTACGCTTTTGCGAATCTGTTTTCGCGAGTTCGTGCCAAAGGATGGGGTGGAGACCAACGAAACGGCGACGGAGTTCGAACGCTGTTTCTGGCTGGATCGGGCGAGCTGCTACAGCCGCTAACCGGCAAACCGCAACGCCCCGCGCCGCTCGATGGCACGCCGATCGATTTCGATTTTCAGGGTGACCGAAGAATTCCACTGGCGAAGTGGATGACTTCTCCGGAGAACCCCTATTTTTCTCGCGCCATCACGAATCGCGTTTGGTCACGGTTCATGGGAGTCGGGCTGGTCGAGGACGTTGACGATCTTCGCGTCTCCAACCCGGCAAGCAACGAAAAATTGCTCAGTGCCGCGGCAAGCTATCTGGTGGAAAATAACTTCGATTTAAAACAGCTGATGCGAGCGATTTTGAATTCTGCGGCTTACCAACGCAGTAGCGAAGTGACCCCAGGCAACAAAACAGAGAAACGTTTCTACTCGCGATACTACCCGCGACGCTTGATGGCAGAAGTAATGCTCGACGCCGTTTCCGATGTGACTCAAGTGCCGACCGAGTTCAAGGAAATCGTTTTAAATGACGCCAGCACCCAAGCCACGAAGTCTTACCCCAAAGGCACCAAAGCCATTCAGCTTTACGATTCCGCAGTGAAGTCACATTTCCTGAAAACGTTTGGACGAAATCAAAGAGAGATCACTTGCGAATGTCAGCGAACGGATGAGCCCAGCATGGTTCAGGTGTTACACATCTCCAATGGTGACACGTTGAACTCGAAACTGGAACTAAAAGGGAATCGTTTGGATCAACTAATGGCTCAATATTCGGATGATACCGAACTCATTCGCCAAGCTTACTTGCTGACGCTGTTACGGGAACCAACCGATGAAGAATCTCGGCGGCTTCTTGCGGCGATGCAGGATAGTGACGGCGTCGAACGCAGAGCGTTAGTCGAAGATCTTTTTTGGAGCCTGATGAGCAGTCGTGAGTTCCTTTTCAATCATTAACTGGGATTAGAGCAGCTGTTCCAACTTTCGCCGCGTTTGATTTAAACGTTTTAAAACTGGTTCAAATCATGAAAACCATTCAGTTAGCCCTGACTATTGCATGCCTTTCGCTGTTGGCATTAAGCCCCGTTCAGGCGACGGACAAAATTGATTTCGATTCCGACGTGGCGCCGATTCTGACCATGCACTGTGCCGGTTGCCACAACGAAGATGACTCGGAAAGCGACTTTGACGTAAGCAGCGTCGAACAGATCCTCAAAGGCAGTTCCGCCGGCCCCGCTTTGATCGCTGAAGAGGGATCTGCGAGCCATATCATCCAACTGATGAAGGGCACGAAAGAGCCTGCGATGCCTCCGATCGAAGAATACGATCGCGTTCCCGACGAAGAAATCGCAATCATCGAACAGTGGATTAACGAAGGAGCCAAACCTTCACCTGCGGCCGATGATTCGGTCGACGAAAACCCAAACGTTGATGGAGCAGGAATCGCAGAAAGGGCAATGAAGCCCGAATCCATCAAGATCGAAGCTCCAAAACTTGAACCGGGCATCCAGACGCAACCTGCGATCCTTTCCGCAGCGTTTTCTGACGATGGAAAACAAATCGCGGTTGCTCGTTACGGCGTCGTCCAACTTGTGGATGCGGCAACGCTCAAAACGCAACATGAATTTGATTCACTTCCCGGCAAAGTGAACTCTGTCCAGTTTTCATCGGACGGTAAACTTTTGCTCGGTGCAAGCGGCATCGCCGGTGTTGGCGGTCGGGCTTACCTGTGGGACGTCGCTTCAAAAAAGTTACTACAACGCTTCGACGGTCACTCCGATGTCATGTACGACGCGACGATCAGTGACGACGGCAAACTGGTCGCAACAAGTGCCTACGACAAAAAGGTTCTGATGTGGGATGTCATATCGGGCAAACAACTTCGCGCACTCAAGGGCCACAACGCTGCGATCTACGACCTGGACTTCAGCCCGGATTCGAAGAACCTAGTCAGTGCAAGCGGAGACCAAACGTTAAAAGTCTGGCACGTCGCTTCTGGCCAACGGCTCGACACGCTCGGCCAGCCTTTAAAGGAACAGTTCGTAGCTGCATTCAGTCCCGATGGAACACAAATCGTCGGAGGCGGTCGCGACAATCGCTTCCGCGTGTGGCAACTTGAATCTGTAGATTCTCCTTCTGTTAACCCAATTGTATTCGCAGGGTTTGCCCATGAAGCGTCAATCGTTCGGCTGGAATTTTCGCGCGATGGGTCTCGTTTGTTTTCGTCAGCAGAAGACCGAAAAGTCAAAATCTGGGACGCCAAAACGTTTGCTCAAATCGGCATGCTGGAACTTCAACCAGAAGTTTGCACCGCGTTGGCAATTTCTCCCAAAGGTGAGTCGATCTTTCTTGGACGGTTGGACGGAACGATGGAAATCGTGGCGGTGCCGGAAGAAAAACGAGCGGTTGATTCCGTTGCAGCGGTTCAAGCCAGCGAATCCTATCTAAACAAGCCGCCTGTGGCTTCGTTAACAAGAGAGGTTGAACCAAACGGATCACCAGAAGTCGCTCAACGAGCTTTCGTTCCCTGTCGAATCGCCGGTATTATCACGAAAACGAACGGCGAACCGGACGCCGACCTCTTTCGCTTCGATGGCGTCGCGGGCGAGGCACTGATGATCGAAACGCGTGCCGAGCAAGACAAATCACCGCTCGATTCACGCATTGAAATCCTTTATCCCGACGGCACGCCGGTCCCTCAAGTCGTGCTTCGAGCCGTCCGCGATTCTTACCTTACGTTCCGAGGAAGAAACTCGGATGATCTGGACAACTTTCGTTTACACAACTGGCAGGAAATGCAACTGAACCAGTACCTGTACGCAAACGGAGAAGTTTCCAAACTGTTTTTGCATCCGCGAGGTCCGGACTCAGGATTCCGCGTCTACCCTGGAACTGGAAAAAGATTTGCCTATTTCGGAACGACCGCGATTTCACATCCACTGCAGGAACCCTGCTACATCGTTGAAGCTTATCCACCCGGTTCCCGTTTCGTCCCAAATGGGTTGCCAGTTTTCGAATTGAATTACGAAAACGATGACGATTCGCGGCGCGAGATCGGCAACGATTCTCGACTGAAGTTTGTACCACCCAAAGACGGCACCTATTTGGTTCGTGTGACCGACGTTCGAGGATTCGGTGGCGACGACTACAAGTACGAATTGACGGTTCGGCGATCGAACCCGGATTTCGCCATAGAAGTCAAATCGGAAAAGAAAATCAAAGCCAACAGCGGCCAATATTTCACGGTCAAGGCAAAACGTCGTGATGGCTTTGAGGGTTCAATCCGTGTCGATATTGAAAACGTTCCCGCTGGCTACCGGGTGTCGGCGCCTTTGACAATCGAAGCGGGTCACATCGAGGCGGTCGGGACCATCTTTGCCGACGCGTCCGCGAAAACGATCACAAAGGAGCAAGCCGCCGCCATTACGCTTCGCAGCAGCTCCGTCATCTCAGGAAAAAAAGTTGTGGAAGTTTCTCACGGCTTTGGCGAAATGGAGCTGGAAACAGGCGAGCCAAAAATTGAAATCCATATCGTTCGCAACGAGTCCGATCCTTTACCAAAGTCAATTGACCTAGACCGTCCGCTGGTTTTCGAGATTCGGCCTGGCGAGTCCATTGAGGCGTTCGTCGTCGCAAAACGAAATGATCACACTGGGCGTATTTCGTTTGGCAACGAAGGATCGGGCCGTAACCTTCCGCACGGCGTTTACATTGATGACATCGGACTTAACGGATTGATGATCACCGAAGGGAACCTGCGTCAGCGGTTTTTCATCAAAGCGGAACCATTCGTTCAACCTCAGGAAAGAATTTTCTTTCTGCGTTGCAACGATGTCGAAGGCATCGCGACTCCACCAGTGATCCTGAAAGTGCTGCCCACGAAAGACAATCGACTGACAGATCGTTGAGCGGCAGCAGGCCCTAAAGCTGGTCAACTTATTATGGCAAACGAACTATGCTGAAAACAAACCGGCATAAGCGGGATTGGCGACGATATGGCTGGCCGTTCTCTCGCTGATAGCACCAATCGTCATGTAAGGATTCACTCCCAAGGCGGTCGACATGACCGAACCGTCCGCGACGTAAAGCCCCTGATGAACCGCAGCCGCACCTGACCCACATGCACTGTTGTTACTGACGAAGCCGCCTCCATTGCCATCGTAGACTTCTCCGAGGTGATTCGTCGTTCCATAGATGGGATCGTCCGACATGCCACAGCCACCAAGCGGATGGACCGTGACAAGATTGTCTCCAAAAGCTTTCAAGCGTTTATATTCACCGCCGTGAGCCGCTGCAAATTTTTCGAATTCGGCGAACACCATTTTTCGATACTCGGAACCCTTCAGGCCTTCCCACTTGATCTGCCAGCGTCCCGCTTTTTTGACCAAACGTCCCTCGGCGCTGTCGTGCCCCATCCCCAGCATCACCATTGATTTGTCCAACGAGGGATCTCGCAACAATGCCGTGAACAGGTTCGTGACGCCGCGAGGAATGGCAGCGTCCTGAATCAGCAATCGCTTTTTCAGTTCGGAATGCTGATTCAAAAACACCGACGATTGCACAGTCGGACCAACGGGAGGCTTGTCCGTCGGGTACGCACCATGACCACCAATATTGGTTCCCGGCGCCATCTTGATCGCGAACCCAATCGCGTCGCCGTTGCAGGACCAGCCGCGACCAAGGAACGGCGAGAATTCAAAATTCGGCGATTGTGATTCCAGAAGAATCGATGCACTCGCGGGACTGCCGGCACCGACAACGACAATTTTTGAATTGATGGATACTTTGTGACGGGTCACTTTATTATTCGAATCGTCAACGTATTCCATGTTGATTCGATAGTAGCCATCCATCTTGTTGATCGATTTGACTTCGACCTGCGTGTACATCTCGGTGCCATTATGCTTGGCAACGGGCAAGTAATTCATGGCCAGCGTATTTTTCGCGCCAACATTGCAACCATTGATACAGTCTCCACACAAAGTACATGGTCGCTGAATCATGCCTTGCCGGTTTCGCATGTTCTGATCCAAATGACGATAGTCGTACATCACCGAAACGGGAGAACGATCCGTAAAGCTTGGATTGCCGCTGATGCGTTGCCCGACCTCACGGCGGATACGAACTTTTGGCGTTTGATCACGAGGAGTACGCGTCAGGCTCAAGGCATGTGCAACAGAATCGTAATAGGGATTCAGCGTTTCGATATTGCGAAGCGCTTCGGGCCATTTGTTTTGAAAGAACACGTCGGCTTGTG
This sequence comes from uncultured Pirellulaceae bacterium, assembly GCA_964479855.1. Taxonomy (GTDB): domain Bacteria; phylum Planctomycetota; class Planctomycetia; order Pirellulales; family Pirellulaceae; genus Mariniblastus. The sequence continues at coordinate 49,029 of CAYZPA010000013.1, read as the reverse complement.
GCTTGAGCGCGATGCTGGCATTGATCAGAGATCCACCGCCCAGACCGCTGCCATTTAGCACGTTGACTTCGTCGTTGAACATGATGTTGAACAGACCCAGCGGTTGGGTGACTTGGCCTCGAGTCGGTCCTGCAATGTTCGCTCGCGAACTGCCGCTGACGTTGGCGAAAGTGTCAGGAAACGATCCCGGCACCCATTCCTTGCCGCGTTCGAGCATGCAGATCCGCTGATCGTCTCGCAAGTATTGAGAAAGTTTGGCCGCTGTGATCGAAGCCCCGTAGCCTGAGCCGATCACGGTCACCGCAAATGGAACTTCCTGTTTGCTTTTCTGTGCAGTCAGAAAGAGATCTTTAATCGGATTCGCCAACCGCCCGCCGTGATGAGCAAGGCTCCTTTCGTAGTCGATTGCCGCCTGTTGCTTGACCGCACTGTCCGACGTTGTCGTCCGCTTTCCAATCTGGACCAGATTCTTTACCGGCTTACCGGCTTCCGCATTGGCTGACTTGGCAGCTGCGGCTCCGACGGCAACCGTGGCCGCGGATTTCAACAAGGTTCGACGGTTGAGCGAGGTTTTGGCTGGTTTTTTCGGCGAATCTGACATCTCGATACCCATGATGGCGCGAAAGAGCTACTTCTGAGGTATCGATCTATTCCGGGTGACGGTCGTAGCAAAAGCGTTCACCTTTCCGGCTGAACCGGTTTCAACGCTCCTGTCATACCGGTTAGCGAAACTACGTCGCCGTGGCAAGAAATAACGACTGGTACCACTTACCGGAGTTGAGGCTGTCGTTCGCCGCTGCTCCCGGGTCACTGCACCGGCCGTTTACGCGACTCGGCTCACGAACAAGTCAACTTCGCATGGATGCTCCGCCATTCCCCCCTTAATGATAAAGGCTACTTGCGGCTTCCAGCCCAAGAAGTTCGCTTAACCAAACAGATCAAAGTCTTCTTTGTGAACGCAGCCCGCCTGCCGATGCAGCACTGCGTTGGCAAGCTCAATCGCCATGCGAGATTCCAATGCGACGCCGGCTCGAACTGCCACACAAGGGTCATGCCGCCCCTTCTTCAATTGATACTCGATCTCTGAAAGATCTTTGCGTACGCTTTCTTGCGCAGTCGTAATCGTCGAAGTCGGTTTGAAGGAAACGTTCGCCACCAGCGGCCGTCCTGTCGTGATTCCGCCCAGCATTCCACCGTGATGGTTGGACTGGTAGCCGCCGCTTCGAATCGGATCGTTGTTTTGACTGCCAAGCCGCGTCACGACTTCATTTCCTGAACCGACTTCAACGGCTCGAACCGCGTGCAGCCCACCCAGCGATCCCATCAGTCGAAGTTTAAGACTGTTGTAGAGCGGGGCTCCGGCAAGCGGCGGAACGTTGATCGCAACGACTTCGACAATCCCGCCCAGTGAATCGCCCTGTTTACGCGTTTCCATGATTTGTTTCGCAGCTTCGTTAGCGAACTCGGCATCGACGCTCCAAATCTCCGACTTGGTCAGTTGCGATTCAACTTCCGTGATAACACTCTCTTCTACCGTCGCAGTGTCGAAAGTATCAGCAAGTCGCCGCTTCGATTTGATCGAACCGACCTGAACGATGTTGCTGATGAAACGTGTCCCAAAAGTTTCGCTTAAAAAAGCTCGAGCGATCGAACCGCCAACCACGTCGCTGATCGCACTTCGGTAACTCGATCGGCCTCCGCCTCGATAATCGACAAAGCCACCCGATTGATGGTGCTTCACCAGGTCCGTATGTCCGGGACGCACTTCGCCCTGCGGACCGGCAAACTGTTGGTAGTGATCGCTTTTAGATGACGCCGTCGCCACGAACGCCGCGATCGGTTCGCCAGTAGAAAAGCCCGTCGAATAAGTCGGCGTGCCGGTTTCCACCGCCCCGATTGAAATCGCTGGTCCAGAGAGCATTGCTTCGTGGTTCGCATCGTCAAAGACACCAGCGGTCAGGACAACCTGATCTGCTTCATTGCGTGGCGTTCCGTGCTTGTTCGATCCCGGTCGGCGGCGATTGAGAAAATGCTGGATTCGATCACGATCGATCCGAATACCAGCCGGACACCCAAAAACGATCGTCGAGATACCGGGACCGTGAGATTCCCCTGCACCTGCGACTCCAAAGAGCGGTCCTCCCAAAATTTCCATGATTTGCCGGCGTACAGTCGAGGTTAAAAAAATGCGGCGGGCGAACGCTCGCGTATTGCTTCCAGTTTAATCGGACGAACTTCGGAAGCGTAGCGGGGATCGACCGGCCACACGGATATCTGTCTGATGGACTGCCAGGGCTGCGACTTTCGCGTCCAATGCGGTAGGCTATTGATCATCCTTTCCAATGGTCTCAGCACAATGGTCTCAGCAGGTCGAAACATGACAACTCATTCCTATCTCGTTAGCGGTGCACGGACTCCGATCGGCAGTTTCCTTGGCGGCCTAAGCTCCGTTGCTGCGACAAAGCTTGGCGGTGTCGCGATCGAAGCTGCGATTTCGCGAGCCGGAATGTCGGTCGACCGAATTGACGAGGTCATCATGGGTAACGTGATCGGCGCGGGAGTCGGACAGGCTCCTGCGAGGCAGGCGGCTTTGGCAGCAGGGCTTCCAAATTCAATCGCAGCCGTCACCGTGAACAAAGTCTGCGGATCGGGACTGAAAGCAGTCATGTTGGCGGATCAAGCGATTCGCTGCGGCGACGCTTCCGCGATCGTCGCTGGCGGCATGGAAAACATGTCGGCATCACCCCACCTGATGCAACAGTTGCGAGGAGGAGTAAAACTTGGCGACGCATCGGTCGTCGACGCGATGGTTCACGATGGTTTGACTTGTTCGTTCGAGAGCTGCCACATGGGAATGCATGCCGAACACATCGCCCGAAAGTTCGAAGTCACTCGCGAGCAACAGGATGAGTTTTCGGCAGCGAGCCAACGTCGAGCTGCCGCAGCGATTGAATCGGGATGCTTTGAAAAAGAGATTGTTTCAGTAACCGTGAAATCTCGAAAAGGAGAATCCGTTGTCGACCGCGACGAGTGTGTCCGCCCAGACACGACGGCCGAAGGCCTAGCAAAACTACGAACGGTTTTCGATCGTGAGGGCACGGTCACCGCTGGCAACGCATCGACTTTGTCTGACGGCGCGGCGGCGGTGGTCGTTGTTGGCGAATCGGATGCCGCCAATGCATCTGCCAAGTTTCGAATCCTTGCCAGCCACACTTCTGGAGTCGAGCCCAAGGATCTGTTTATCGCGCCTGTCGATGCGGTTCGGGGCGCTCTTTCGAAAGCCAACGTCAACATGGCGGACGTCGATTTGTTCGAAATCAATGAAGCTTTTGCAAGTCAGATGCTGGCGTGCTTGAAAGGGCTGGAGATCAGTTCCGAAAAAGTCAACATTTGGGGCGGAGGCATTTCTCTGGGGCATCCGATCGGCGCCAGCGGAACTCGTGTCCTTGTCACGCTCATGAGTGCATTGACTCAGACCGAAAAACGCATCGGCGTGGCCAGCCTGTGCCTTGGCGGCGGCAATGCGGTCGCGATGGTGATCGAACGCTGTTAGTGCTGAGGCTGTGAGCCGAGGGACGTGAGTCCCCGGGTTTGTTTCTTGGCAATCGATCATCCACTTCTGACGCACGCGGCCGCTTACGCGACTCGGCTCGGCTCACAGAAAGTAGCACGCCTCTCTGAGGCGTTGAACAAAACGGCTCGGAGAGCCGAGCTACTTTGGTGCCCATGCACGGTCTCAAACGGCCTTCGACGATTGCAATTGCTGGCCGACATCGCCAATAATGGATCTTTCGTATTGAATGATCTGAAAATGGAGCAGTCGGATGCCGGGATTTGTTGATCGACCGAAAAAACTAAAGCACTTTGCATTCACATTGGCCGGCCTGTTTGCCTTTTGCGTGGCGATTGCAAGCAATCCAGCCGAAGCCGCCGCCCAATCGAAAATTCAATCCGAAGGCTTCGCATTTGCAGCCCCGGAAGAATGCCTCGCATGGGTCAGCTGGGACGAGCGTTATCCGTACGAGCCCGCCAGCGGGAATCCAACCGAAAAGATGATGGCCGAGCCAGAAGTCGCTGCCTTTGTCGACGATCTGATCGCTCGAGCCGGGCTCATGGTGCCCGCCTTGGATGCGGGAGAAGATGCCGCCCAAACCGAACTGCTGCACGCGATCGGCCCAAAGTTAGCCAATACGATTTTCAAACGAAGTGGCTGCTTCTTCGTCGAATCTGCAGACTTCGATCGAAGAGGGCTGCCGAAAGATCTGAAAGCCGCATTGATCCTTGATGCCGGCGACGATGCGGCCTCGCTTGCGTCCAACATCGCAAAAGTGATGCAACAGGATTCCGAATTGGTGAAAGCCAACAATCTGAATTTCTATCGCATTGCACTCGAAGACGAATTGGAAATTGTCATCGGCAACGCCGGCAACCTCCTTTTTTTGACGACTGGTAAATCGATCATTGATGATGTTCGCAAGCGGATGGCAGCGAAATCAGTTCCCGCCTGGCTGAAGAATTTCAAATCAACCGGCGGTGTCAAACATGTTTCCAATCTTAGCTATTTCAACATTCGAAAGATTCGTTCGAAGATCGTTCGCTTGGTCGGAAGAGAGCAAGCTGGAATGATCGCCGCGATGGGCTTCAACAATGCGGAGACTCTGGAATCGTGCACGGGGCTGACCGATGATGGATCATTTAGCCGAGTGCTTTTAACGCTCGACGGTCGCCCCGAAGGGATCCTTGACCTTTCCGGCGCCAAAGGTCTCCTTGATACGGACTTGAATCGCTTCCCTGCTGATTCGCTGTTTGCATCAGGCGTTTCATTCGACATGCGGCGTGGTTTTGGTTGGTTCAATACTCTTGTTTTGCTGATGTCCAACGGCCGCGAGAACCTTTTTGAGTTCGTCGAAAACATGGAACGCGAAACCGGCGTTCATTTGCAACATGACATCGTCGAAAATCTTGGCAAGTCATGGACACTTCACAATGGTGCCGGCGATGGCTTGCTTTCGGGCATGACGCTCGCGACGACCGTTCGAGACGCAGATGCCCTTGGCGAAGCTGCTGACAAAGTCCTCAAAAAAGTCCTGCTGGAATCTCGCGGCAACAGGTACCCGCCAGAATTCTCTCGCAAGAAAGTTGGTGACCACGTTATCACTTCAATCAGCGTCCGCGGATCACCTCTGTTCGTCGAACCAAGCTGGTGCATCACAAGCGACCGCCTTATCGTTGGCCTTTTTCCCCAAGCGGTTGAAACTGCTTTGAAATTCTCCGCCGATTTGCAATCGCCAAACGGACCCGCAGCAGGAAAGCAAAAAGAAAGCTTGCTCAGCAATCAGGACATGGCATTCTTGCGGACTTCTTTCGCACAACCGCAGGGAAGTTCAACGTTATTGGCGATGACTTATGTCGATACCGCCGCCAATTTCGAAATCTCCTATCCCTACATGCAGATCATCGCAAACATATCTCGCAGCACGATCGGAGAATTCACTCGCAGCCTTCCTGAAAAATCCGCCAACCAAGTGCAGAAAGTTCTGTCTGGAATTCGACTGCCACGTGCTCGCGTGATCCATCGCCACCTCAAACCATCGCTGCTGGCTGTCCGGCTAACCGATACGGGTTTGGAGTTTGAAACCACGCAAACAATACCGTCATTGGAATTGGGATACGCGGTTCCGATCACAACCGGCGCTCTCCTGCCTGCCGTTCAATCGGCTCGTGCTGCCGCCAGACGAGTCCAGTCACAGAACAACATGCGTCAATTGATTTTAGCGGGACTGAATTACGAAAGCGCCTACAGATATTATCCGCCTGCTTACACTGCCAGCGAGGACGGCAAAAAACTGTTGAGCTGGCGAGTTCACATCCTGCCGTTCATTGAGCAGAACGCGCTGTACAAGCAATTCAAACTGGATGAACCGTGGAACAGTCCTCACAATATCGCCTTGCTTGAACAGATGCCCGACCTCTTTCGCTCGCCCGTCAGCAACGCGAAAAAAGGAATGACCGTCTACCGGGGCGTCGGCGGCAAACAGGGAGTCTTTCGATCCCCGATTGCCAAATCGAACAAAGGCACTTCTATCGCCAATGTTATCGATGGAACATCCAACACGATTTACCTTGTAGAAGCTTCAGACGAACTTGCGATCGAGTGGACCAAACCCAGCGATGGTCTCGATCCCGAATCTTTTGATGCGGCAAAACTGTTCGGGCTGTATCCCGACGGAACCAGCATCGCGATGTGTGACGGCTCTGTCCGCTTCGTTGAAAATTCAACAGATCCAGAGACCCTGAAAAAAATGATGACGATTCAGGGCAGAGAGATCACTCCACGGCCTGAAAGCTATCGCGGTCAGAGGACGCGTCGTCGTTCCCGCTCCCGATCCCGTAACAAGCCAAGTGAACCAGTTGACCCAAGGTTCAAGCTCGGTGCGTCGGAAACGTTGAAACTGGAAGACATGCTCAACGATGCGGATCGTGTCGCGATGGCTCGCACCGACGCCAAAAATCAGGTCCGCGTGGTCGCGTTGGCGATGCACAACTTTTCTGCATCGCTACGAAATTTCCCGTCGGCCTATTCAACGGACGGTTCAGGAAAGCCGCTGTTGAGCTGGCGAGTCCACATTCTTCCGTTCATTGGTGAAAGCAGATTGCACCAACAGTTTCGGCTGCACGAACCGTGGGACAGTGAGCACAATCGCGCGTTGCTCAAGCAGATGCCGGACGTTTATCGTCCAGCAAAAAATCTGGGCATCGGTAAAACTTGCCTTGTCGGGAACGGCGGCCCCGAAGGCCTGATTCGCAAACCAGCGAAGGATGGAGGCGGGTCTCGAATCGGTCTGGGCTTTCGCGATATCAGCGACGGCACCTCCAACACGATCTTGATCATTAACGCACCAGATCAGTTAGCCACGGAATGGACCAAGCCGGAGGAATTCGTCGTTACGGAGGAAAACCTTCAAAGCATTCTTTCGATTGCACCCGCAGTTGCACTGGCCGATGGAAGTGCTCACGTTTTTAAATCAACTTTTCCAGTCGACAAATTCAAAGCCATGCTCAGCATTGCTGGCGGTGAGGTCATTCGAAACATGGAAGCTGACGTGGAGTAACAGATCGCGCCGGAAACAAAAGCATTGGTGGATCGCGAGACGACTTCGAGGATTGTGAAATTACGTTAAACTGTTGAAAAATATCGCAACCGTTTAACTTCGAGAACAACGATGGATTCCCTGATCGTCGAAATTGCCGACTACGTTCACAATACGAAAATCGAAAGCGAGCTGGCTTATCAAACCGCGCGTTACTGCCTGATGGACAGCCTTGGCTGCGGATTCCTGGCACTTGAACATCCCGGCTGCACAAAAATGCTCGGTCCGCTTGTGCCCAGCGTGAACATGGATCACGGCTGCCGGGTTCCCGGAACGAACTTGCAATTGGATCCGGTTAAAGCGGCTTTCGATATTGGAACTTTGATCCGCTGGCTGGATTTCAATGACACGTGGTTGGCCGCCGAATGGGGACATCCATCAGACAACCTTGGAGCAATACTTGCTGTCGCCGATTATCGATCACGGTTCAAAGACGACGAAATCACGGTCCATGATATCCTGACGGCAATGATCAAAGCCCACGAAATTCAGGGCATCCTTGCACTGGACAACTCCTTTAATCGAGTCGGATTGGATCATGTTCTGCTGGTTCGCATCGCCAGCACGGCAGTCGCAAGTTTTCTGCTGGGTAACACCGAAGAGCAGACCAGAAATGCAGTTTCAAACGCGTGGATCGATGGCGGGGCACTGCGGACCTATCGACATGCTCCCAACACGGGCTCTCGTAAGAGTTGGGCTGCAGGAGACGCGACCAGCCGAGCGGTTCGTCTTGCGTTGATCGCTGCGACGGGAGAGATGGGTTACGAAACGGCGTTGTCGGCAGAGGGCTGGGGTTTCAGCGACGTTCTCTTTGGCGGAAAACCGGTCACGCTGGCACGACCGCTGGGCAGTTACGTGATGGAGAATGTTCTTTTCAAAATCTCGTTCCCCGCCGAATTTCATGCTCAAACGGCAGTTGAATGTGCCATGACCTTACATTCGAAAGTCGTGGATCGGATCGACGAAATTGAACGCGTCGAAATGGAAACGCAAGAACCCGGCGTTCGAATCATCGACAAAACAGGTCCGCTGGACAACTACGCCGACCGAGATCACTGCCTGCAGTATATGGCTGCAATCGGTTTGATTTTCGGCGAACTAACGGCTCATCATTACACCGATAGCGTCGCGAAAGATTCGCGAATTGATGAACTGCGATCAAAGATGGTGGTGAAAGAGAACGAGACTTTCACGACCGAATATTACGACCTTGAAAAGCGTGCGATCGGCAACAGCATTCAGGTCTTCTTCAACGACGGAACGTCAACCGATCGCATCGAAGTTTCTTACCCGGTTGGACATCGCGTCCGTCGAGAAGAAGGAATTCCGCTTTTGAAGCAAAAATTTAACAACAGCATGGTCGGCGTTTTTGACAAAGAACAGATTGCTGAAATCGTAGAATTATTCACCGATCCGAATGTTCTTGGTGACATGCACGCCAAAGAATTCATGGACCTTTTTGTGGTGAATGAAAAAGGCATGCTTTTGGCGTGAGTGTCCTGTAAGACTTGTTCACGTGAGTGCGTCAAATCGCGTGATAAGTTCGTGAAAAAAGTATCGAATTGGCCGTTCGCCATTTTCGCGCTACGATTCAGGCAACTTATCCAGCTGAAATATTTTGGCTGTTCAAACCCGGAGCGTGTCTGAAGAATTAGTCTCAGTCGACAACTGAAACAAACGAACTCGATGCCGCTCCCAGAAGAAAGGGTGCGCCATGAGTATTCAACTTCAACGCGAAACGAATCCACGCATTAAAATTCGGTATGCAATCATCGCAGCCGTTTTACTTGCGGCTGCGTTTCCTGCAAACAGTCTGTCGGCTCAAACGGGAGCCGACACGATGCACTGGCAATGGACCCAACCTGCGGAACACCTCGATTCCGTTGTAAAAATCGAGTACGGAAACGGGATGGGAACGGGCGTCCTTGTCAATCTTGATAACGACAAACCATTGAGCAGTGGTTTCGAAGGGTACTGCTTGACGGCATGGCATGTCGTAAGTGGTGACGATTCAGACGAAGAACCGGAAGAAATTATCGTCACCTATCGCAACGGAAAACGGTCTCGTCGTTGCAAAGTGGTCGCAAAGGATGAACGTCGCGACATCGCACTTTTGTGGGTTTGGGTGCCCGCAGGAGTGACTCCCGCTCCCATCGCTACCGACGAAGTGACCGCAGGTGATCGACTGGAATTCGCCGGTCTCGGCGGTGATTCAAAGCTGAATTGTTGCTTACGGCACTTTGCCGCAATCGCGTCAGGTCCAACCAATGGATCGCTGATCTACGCTGACGTCGCGCTGTTGCCGGGTGATTCTGGGGGCCCCGTATTCAACTCCAAACGCGAGGTCGTCGGAATCATTTCGGGTGGTTGGTTTTGGTGGGACGGCGGCGTAAAAAACTCCAACGGAAACCACATTAGCGTCACCTGGCCGGCAAGAGCCAGCAATGTACAACCTTTGCAGTCGTTGCTGGACATGCGACACAACAAGTCAAACCTGGCGAAGAAGTAGGACCCGGATCACTTTAAGCCCGAATTTTTCATGACGTCATTCTTATGGAAGCGCAAGGACCGCACAATCGGTTTACAATCCGGGAACTAAATTGCCTCCATTGATTCTTTGCCAACAGAACTTTCATGGATGAACCGTACAAGTCGCCAAGCAAAATTCCGAATGACGCGGACTCGATTTCTGTTGTTGCTTCTCGCCAGCGATACTTTCTGGTGTTCTTGCTGTTCTTGCACACGGTCAACACTTACATGGACCGAATCTGCATCTCTTCCGCCAAGGATGACATGCAGCGAGACATTTCTGGCCTGACCGATGAACGGATGGGGTACGTCTTTGGAATCTTCGCTGTTGGCTACGCGTTGTTTCAAATTCCAGCTGGCTGGTTTAGCGACAAAGCTGGTCCCAGACGTGCACTAACCATTGTCGTGATCATCTGGAGCATTTTCACGGCGTGGACTGGCTTCGTCGGCACAGCAATCATGTTGCTGGTCGTTCGCTTTTTGTTCGGAGTCGGTGAAGCCGGAGCCTATCCCGGGGCGACCCGTGCGATGTACGGATGGTTGCCAGCGAAAGAACGCGGTTTCGCACAAGGCATCTTTCATTCTGGAGCTCGCGTTGGGGCGGGGCTTTCTTTGATATTGATGCCGATTCTGATTTCCGCCATCGGATGGCGGATGACTTTCGTCGCCAACGCTGTCGTTGGTTTGGTCTGGGGAATCGTTTGGTGGGTTTGGTTTCGAGACGAACCGACCGATCACAAAGGCGTCAATGCTGCTGAAGCCAAACTGATTCGAGACGGCATTGAGGAAGCGGCTCCCGTCAACGAAACGATTCCTTTCATCCAGGTTGTAACTTCAGCAAACGTATTGCTGGCCATGATTCAATACGTTGCGATCAACGTCACCGCGTTTATCAATTTAACCTGGCTTCAACCTTACATCGCAGAACATTACGGTGAAGAATACAAGTGGCTGGCTTCGCTTCCACTGTTCAGTGGCGCGTTGGCGCTATGGCTGAGCGGCTACGCGGTGACGGCGATTCATCGTGCCGGCTATCCGGTTGCGTCGAGAAGAATACCCGCCGTCGCAGGTTACTCGTTGGGCGCAATCGGGCTGCTCGTTTGCACTCAGTTTTCAGGCGAACAATCCGTTTGGTTGTTCATTGCCTGTTACTCGCTGGCGACTTTTGGTGTCGAGATGGCGTTGAGCCCCAGTTGGTCGTTCTGCATGGACATCGGTGGAAAACGATCGGGTGCCGTTTCCGCATCGATGAATATGATTGGCAACCTCGGCGCCGCGGTCAGTGCCGTGATCTTTCCGCTGTTTGTCGCGAATATCACGATCCCGTTTTTCGCACCCGAAACGGGAACCGCGAATTCGTTCTTCGTTTTTGCAGCAGGAATGAATGTGCTGGCGATCGTCTGCTGGATGCTGATGGACCCAAAACGCAAACTGAAACAGATTTCGCAGTCTGCGTTGCGAGCCAGATTGATCCTGTTTCTGGCGTTGATGGCAATCGTAGTCGGAGCGGTCGTATACACAAAGTTGATACGGTAGCTCGATTTAAATGATCGCCGTTGCTGCTGCGGGTCACGCCGCAGCAGTCATCGTTTTTCGTTTCTGGTTGTAGAAGAAGCGAGCTTGCCCCTGCCAGTCATCGCGAACAATGCGGTCGCGGAAAGCTAACAGTCGCGAGAACTCTTCAATCTCTTCTGGCTTCCAGTCCATGACTTGCCGGAACGTGTAGATACCGAAATCGTTCAATCGCTTTTCAAGGACTTCTGCGATACCGGAAATCCGTTTCAGGTCATCGCAGCTTTCAGGAGCCTCCGTGTACACGACGCCGCGATTGGCGTGACGCTTCATGCGACCACCGTACTCGGAATCGTATTCCTCGTCGTTGTCCAACGATTGCGTAAACGAAATGATCGTTGACTCTGGTTCGTGCGATTGACGCTGATCGGCAAGGCTCGCCAAAACCATGGCTCGTTCCTTCCGCAAATCTTCAATCGTTTCCTGATTCACTGCCAGCTTGGCTTCCAGTTCACGGATGGTGGCTTCGAAATCGGTGCGCTCGGTGTCGCGTCTTAGCTGTCGAGCCAACATGTCATCGAGCTGCGTCTGCAGGCTGCCCTGTCTCTTCTTTGAGTCATGATGTTGCTGGCGTAAGCGAGAGAGTTCGACCGTTTGAGCCTGAAAACGCTTGGCGTCTTCGTCTCGCCGTGTAAGTGCCGTTTCCAGTTCGTGGACTCGATTGTGCGTTTCAGCGAGCTCTTCGGAGTAATCCCGATGGAATGAGTTTTCTTTTTCGACTTCAGCAATGCGAGCTTGCAGCGTCTCGATGTCCTGCTGCAGGTCGTTGCGTTCGCGTTGCAGTTCACCAATCGTTTCGCTGTCCTGCTTGAGCTGAGCTTTCATCTGGTCACGAGCAAGCTCCAGTTCCTGTTGCAGCTGCTCACGTTGAGCATCCAGTTTGACAATGGACTGTGTGTAGGTGGCCGATTCGGATTCGAGCTGACAAATTCGAGCCTTAAGATCTGATTTAGCCGAACTGAGTCGGGAAACGAATGACTCCGACTCCGAATTCAATCGCTGACGTTCCTGATCAAGCTCAGCCCGCTGCTGAGAAAGTTGCTGTCGCAGATCCTTGGAATGTTCGGCGTACTGTGACGACTGACGGCCTAGCTGCTCACGCATCGATTCCAACTGCCCTTCGTAGTCAGCACGAACTTTTTCGGCCTCTCCTCGCAGCGATTGAACACGAGCATCAAACTTTGTCTCGATCGACGAACGCACTTTCAATTCGTGCTTCAGATTCTCCAAAGCGTCATCCTGATTCTGACGCAGCATGTGAATCGTGGACTCCTGATTGTCGATGCGTTTTTGCAAACCGGACATGGCAACACTGGCAGCTTTTTCGTTCTCGAGCGCCTGATCCCGTTGCTCGGAAACACGCGCAAGTTGTTCTGCGTTGACAGCAAGAGACTCTTTGACGGTTTCGACCTGCTGAACGAGAGCGTCTCGATCTGACAGTTGCTCGCGAAGTGAATCACATTCTTTTTCGAGCAATGCGTATCGTTTGTCGAGCTCGACCAGCGACTGTTGCGCGACTTCTTTCTCTGAAACCGCTGCTGCGATTTCGGCCTGAGTGTGTTTCAGTTGTTCACTACTGGCGTTGAGCGCTGATTCGATCGAAACGTACTCCTGCTTCAAACCAGAAACATTGGAGGTCGCCGTTTCGATCAGCGTCCGACTGGAATTGATCTCTGATTTCAGTTCCGCAATTTGAGCGTTCGCGGCGTGAAGCTGTTCGGACAGACGCTCCTTCTCCCCATTGGCAGACTGCAGATCATTTTTTCGTTGAGTCAGCGAAGATTCGACGGCTGAGTGCTTCTTCCGCCATTGCTCTTCGATTTTGGAGGTCTCGCTGAGTTTCTCTTGAGCGAGTTCATGCAGGCGATCTTCCATCGCGATGCGTTTCTCTTTTTCAGCCTGATACTCACTTTCGATCTCAGAAAGCCGAGTCGATTTCGCAGAGATATCGGCCTCCAGCTGAGCCCGGTCCCGTTCCGCGGTTTCGCGACTGCTAGACCAGTCATCGCAAAGCTGCTGCAAGACGTTTAGCTGACCTCGTTGGCGGCTAAATTTTTCATCCAGCGAATCGAATGCGACTTGGGAAGTCTGCAGCGAACGCTTCAGATCGGCGTTGTCTTTTTTCAGCTTGTTGCGAACTGTTTCGTCTTCGCTCCGGTCCCGATAAAAGCACCAGTAGCCTACAAACATGCCTGCAAAAACGAGGAAAAGTGCCTGGATGACTGGGTACATGTAGGGGCTCCGTCAGATCGGAAGGGAATCATTCGCAATGTGCTATCGTTTCGCGCAGCTGCGATTGTTTGAAACGCAGATACGATTACTCCCTTCGGGAATCGGACGGATCAGTCTTCGTCTTCAGCACAATTGTCATAATCGAGAAACTTTGACACCAAAAGCTCGCCCGCCGAACCGAGTTGAAAGATGCTGCCACGAAGATGCTGTCGTTTTTGGTTTGCACCGAGTGCAATCGCGTCAGGCTGAACCAAACTGAGAGCTGGTATCGCGGGAAGCCGGGCAAGCCACCGTGAAAACCGTGCGTACCGTGCGTACCCTGAATACGACAACCTCAATACGATGAGGAAAAGCTCGAGCCTGATTCCCGTGCCCAAAAGCTGAATTCATGGCGGTAATCGACGTGGTCCCGTCTTCATTGCGACCGATTCGGCCGACTTACTTCCGAGTGCATCCATGAACTGTTACGCTGAAACCTCAAGTTTTCGATCGGAGTTGGCCCATGCGCTTTTTGCTTTGCACGTTTTTGCTGTCTATATCCGTTTCTGGTTTTGCTTTCGGCCAGCAATCAGACCTTCCGGAAGGGTTTACGACGCTGAACATCGGCGATGCGGTTCCCGAGTTTGACTTGCCGGGTGTTGACGATCGCAATTGGAAGCTTCGCAACTTTGAAGACTCCAAAGTGCTAATGGTGGTTTTTACCTGCAACCACTGCCCAACGGCACAGGCTTACGAAGAGCGGCTCAATCAGATCTACAGCGACTATTCGAATCGCGGAGTTTCGGTCGTTGCGATATCGCGAAATGATCCCAAAGCGGTTCGCTTGGACGAACTTGGCTACTCCGATTTGGGCGACACGCTTGAAGACATGAAGATTCGCGCGCGGCAGGCCGGTTTCAAATTCCCCTACCTTTACGACGGCGAAAATCAGAAAGTTTCGCTTTCGTTTGGCGTGCTGGCGACGCCGCATGTTTTCATCTTCGATGCCGATCGCAAACTTCGATACAAAGGGCGAATTGACGACTCCGAAGCAGGCAGCCCAACGAAGCTCGACGCTCGAAACGCGATTGATGCGATCCTTGCCGACCGACCCGTTCCTGTCGAGACAACCAAGGTCTTTGGCTGTTCAACGAAGTGGTTTACAAAACGGAAAGTGCACGACGAGTTCCGCAAAAAATGGAGCAAGGAACCTGTAAGTCTGTCGGTCGTGGATAAGCAGCAGATACAATCGATCGTTCAGAATGACTCGCAGAAGTTACGTTTGATCAATGTCTGGGCGACGTGGTGTGCTCCCTGCATCGAAGAGTTGCCGGAACTTGTCACGATGCACCGCATGTATCGTGGTCGAGAATTCGAAATGGTGACCGTCAGCGCCGACAAGGCAAGCGATCTCGACAAAGCGACTGAGTTGCTCAAGAGCAAGAATGTGTCGTGCCGCAACGTTCTGTTCGCGACTGAAAAACAGGATGAACTTTTCGAGACCATCGACCCGCAATGGCAGGGTGGATTACCCTACACGGTGTTGGTCGCTCCCGGCGGGAAAGTCGTCTATCGCAAGCAAGGCCAGATTGACCCGGTCGCACTGAAGAAGGTGATTGCTGACAGCGTCGGGCGGACTTTCGCGAGCGATGATGTTTCAATCTCGGAGAAAGTTGGGCAGCTTTCGGATGACGACGTTGCGCCGGGAGAGAACTTCAAAACTGAAAACCTTATTCCATGGTGCATGGTAGCGTTCGACGCGAAAGAGCGATCGCCTGAACAGCGTGCCCAGATGATTATCGATCTTGGCATGAAGCGAAGTGCCTACGCTTGGCGCCCAAAACATCTGCCAGAGTTTGAACGAGAGATCGAAGCCTATAAAAAGCATGGCATCGAATATCGAGCGTTTTTCAATTGGCACCAGTCCATGGAACCGCTCATCAAAAAGCACGGCATCAAGCCAGAGATCTGGCACTACATGGAAGAAAGCCCAACTGGAACCCAGCAGGAGAAAATCGAAAAGATCGCAGCGAAGATTATGCCCATCGTCGATAAGACTCGTCAGCTGGGTTTGAAATTCGCGCTTTACAATCATCGAGGTTGGACCGGTGAGCCTGCCAATATGATCGCAGTGATTGAGCACATCAAAGCGACACAACCCGATTCAGATCATCTTGGCATCGTCTATAACTTTCATCACGGCCACGGCGACATCGCCGATTTCGAATCGCGATTCAAGTCGATGCTGCCCTATCTGGTCTGCGTGAACCTGAACGGGATGGTGTTGCCGGAATTCGTTGATGAGAAATCAATGAAGAACAAAATCCTCACGATAGGCGAAGGCACGCACGAACAGGCAATGATTCGCACCGTCATCAACTCTGGCTATTCCGGCCCGATCGGAATTATCAACCACCGCAATGAGCTCGATGCGAAAACGGCATTGCAGGACAACATTGACGGACTGCAGCAGTTGTTGAAACGGATCCAAGAATCTGACTGAAAATTTCGCGGTTCCCTCGCTTGGTCAATTGGAATTGCGGTCCGCGTTTGGCTCCAAAATGTCACTCATTGAAGCTCAATTTGTTTAACGTCAAGTGTTGGAAGTTGCAAATATCCTTGCATGGGAAACATGGAAATCGACATCCTGCTCGGAAAAAAGCGACAAACGATTTCCAACGTCAACTCCGGTTTTTTGCACTAGCTGCAGCGTCGACGTTTTTTGCGGCTCTAAACACCGTCGCCTTCGGCTCGCGTTAAACGACGTCAACCAACGCTTAGTTTCAAAAAGAGAATGTTAAATGCTTGACAGCGATCGTTTACCTTGATAAATTTAGTGGACTAAACGATGCGGCGTGAATCTCGACTTGAGTATCGCCTTACTCGTTTGCCGCTAGATCTGACGAGGGAATTTGTGATGACCGCCACGCAGCTTGGACGAGTGCAACTGCTGATCATGCAGGTGCTTTGGGAGAACGGACGAACGACTGCCCGGGAAATTACGGACGCGATCAATGAATCGGAACCGATCGCCCATAGCACGGTGCAAACGCTTCTTCGAGGGCTCGAAGAGAAAGGTGCTGTGGACCACGAGTCCGAAGGTCGCACATTTGTATTCTTTCCGCTGGTTGAAGAATCGAATTTCAAACAAAGCGCGACGCACGACTTGGTGCAACGAGTCTTCGGTGGGAAGGCAGCAAGCCTTGTTTCTCATCTGCTAAAAAATGAAAAAGTCTCCGCCAAAGAGCTCGCAGAAATTCGCAAGCTGATCGACCAGCACGGCAAAAAGGAGGGAAAGTGATGAACACGTTTGTTTCTTCTGATTGGTCAAGCCTGTTTGAGTGGATCTCACTCGCGGCAAACTTCTCGGCCAACTGGTTGCTTCAGTCAACGCTCTTGATCGCGGTTGGTCTCTTGGTTGGTCGACTGCTGAAAACCAGAGGTTCAGCGGCTCAGTCGGCTGTTTATCGCACGACGCTCGTCGCGATTTTGCTGTGCCCTTTTGCGACGCTGGCTCTGTCGACTGCTGGCGTTTCCGGTTGGTCAATCAAGCTGCCATCAGCATTCGTCGCGGAGACTCTTCCAGATTCCGAAGAAGATAAATCGCAAGTCGAGATTCCCGCTGTGTCAGAACCGAGTGAACAATTTCTTGGCCAAGCACAAGAGTCGCTTGTCCCGGATCAATTCGCCAATTCTCAAACTCCCGCAATACGATCGGCCATGCGTCGTCCAGCTGCCGAGTTCGGTACTGCGGGAGGACCCGAGCTTGCAGGCCTTCAAAGCGGTGATTTCGTTTCGGATCTCGATGCCGATCTAAGTGGAATTGCCGTGGTTGAGCCGGAATCGCCTTCGAATCAACCGCTTTCGAAATCGCTGAGCTTGACCGGAGTGACAGCGATCGTTTGGGTGTCAGTTTGGCTATTGGTTTCTGTCGTGACGCTGTCTCGTCTGGCGCTCGCGTGGCGTCGTCTTTGGCAATTGAAACATAATTCCGTCGAGGCCGAGCTGCCGCTCAAACTGCAATGTAAAGATCTTTCAGAACAAATGGGCGTCGTGGCTCCTGCATTGCTGCGAACCCCGTTCTTACCCAGCCCCTGTTTGGCCGGTCTTCGAAATCCCTCCATCCTCTTGCCGGAAGAGGACTGTGGTTTGGCGATGCAGGATGTGCTGATCCACGAACTGGCACACCTACGCCGACGGGACTGTTTCTGGAATTTCCTCCGCCGAGTCGCGACCGCTATCTTCTTCTTTCAGCCTTTGTTGTGGTTGCTTTCGCAAAGAATCGAGATTTCCGCAGAAGAGGTCTGCGATGATGTCGTCGTGCAGTTTGGAGGGGACCGCACTGAATACGCAAACCGACTTGTGGGCATCGCTGAGCTCTCGACTGCACCGATAGCGGCTGCCGGTGTTGGCGTGGTTTCGTTGCGATCGATGCTGGGCCATCGCGTGACAAGAATTTTGGATACGTCGCGCACGCTTTCAACTCGAGCCAGCAATCTGATTTTGGCAGTCGTGTTGAGCTGTGGAATTGTAGGGACGGCGGCGACCGGATTGTTGGGGCTACGAAACGCCCCCCGAGCCAACGACGAGTCGGATTCCACCGGGGCTGTTGATGAGAAAGGCAATCAACTCGAGAGTCCGTTGAGCTTTGCTGGGAAGGTGCTGAAGCCCAACGGGCAACCTGCCGCTGGAGCTCAAATTTACCTCTTGAAGGATTCGCTCGCTGGAGGTGAGTTTAGCTCAAAGAAGAAGCCACTTTCAATCACCGATTCGAAAGGCGAATTTGAGTTTCAAGTTCGCGGTAAAGATGATATCGGAATACTCGTCGCCAAAATGGATCGCTATGGGTTTGCATGGTCCGATGCTGCCTTGTTTGAAACCAACGGTGAGCTGCTGCAGAAGATCCGCGATCGAATGGATACAGCAACCAATTGGCAACGGTCCGACTTTCAACGAATTTTGGATCGCGAAGGCCAGCCGCTACAGCTGACTTCGAATGACGATTTCATTTCCGGTGAATTGTTTGATGTTGAGGGACTGCCGTTAGCCAACGTAAAAGTCTCGCTAGTAGAAATCTACGGTTCAGTCGACGGCGACCTGACTGCCTGGAATAAGGCGGTTCGGGAGCCCAAGGCCGACTTCTATTCCGCGCGTCAGGAAACGACCGAGTTTATGTCCGGTATTAAGTTACGTTCTCTTGTTGAACCAGTGACAACTGACGATGACGGAAATTTTTCAATCCACGGCGTTGGCGACGGGAGAATAGCTCGACTGCTGTTGGAAAGCCCGGCGATCGCGAGCCAAAACATTTATGTGCGCACCGAACAGGGTAAGGATATCGAGCTGTTAGAAAGTTACAGCTACTCGACTTCTAAAAGCGATATCTATTACGCCAATAAGTTTCGTTTAGTCGCAGGCCCAACGACCGCAATTACCGGCGTGGTGCGAGATGCCGAAACCAAAAAGCCGTTGGCTGGGGTCACCATCAAAAGCCAAAAGCTACACGGCGATCCAATGAACGGAATGGGGCAAGATTTTGTTCGCACGGTCACCGACTCAGACGGCAAATATCGTTTAACTGGAATGCCGGTTGGCGAAGACAACCGAATTGCCGCGATCGCTCCCGATGGCGACGTTGCCTATCTTGCGATCAGTCGCGATGCACCAATCGACGGTCCAAATGTAAAAGTCGAAATCGATTTTGACTTACCCAAGGGCATCTGGGTTGAAGGAAAGGTGACCGACAAAGTAACTGGAGAAGGACTTTCAGGCACGTTGCAATACTATGTCCCGATGGATAGCGCAAAGTTCAACGTTGCCCGAAGCATGGACGTCGACCTACGCGACCAGATGCGAGCCGACAAAGACGGCAAGTACAAGATTACGGTTTTGCCCGGCTTGGGATATGTGACGTTTATGGCCGACGACCACACGAACTTTCCGCGGTCAGAATTCATTCAGAAGCCGGATGGAAGTCGCGGACCAGCTGAAAGCATGATTGCTGCTGCTCCCTCTTTCCTTATGCCTCAAAGCAGCCATTTGGTTGCTGAGATCAATCCGTCGGCCGATGCAAGTCGCCTTGAATTGAACCTTCAGCTTGATAGCGGCATCAAGCTTGTTGGCCGCGTCTTTGGTCCCAATGGTAAGCCGGTCGAGTCGTTCTACTACACGGGGCGACTGGATGGGACATTCTCAACATCATGGGATCGAGTTGATAAGGGAGAGTTTGAAATCGTTGGCTTTGATCCATCGGTTGGCCGCACCGTTTACGTTGTAACCAACGACTTGAAACACTCGGCAAGATTACAGATTCGCGGCCAGCAGGATGGGGAAATTGAAGTAAAGTTGCAACCCGCAGGAATGGTGACAGGCCGGTTAGTTGATGACGACGGTGACCCATTGGTGAATGCTCGAATCTGGACGGTTAGTCCAAAAGTCGCAATGGGCGCTCGGCAGTTCAATATCCCGCCACTTCCTGCAAATGTCAGTCATTCGTCGAATGCACTTTACGAAGCCGATGAAAACGGGCGTTTTGAAATCAGTGGTCTCGTTCCCAATGTCGACTATTTTTTGAAAGCCTTCCAACGCACCGAGGCAGGAACACTTCCAAAATTTAGCGGCCCCTTTGAAGCTCCTTTTCACATCAATCCCGGCGAATCGAAAGACTTGGGTGAAGTAAAGCTTGGCGACGACGAGAAGATTCGAGCCATGATTGAAAGCCGGTTGAATAAATCAGATCTCAAACCTGCCAATAGTGACCAGAACCATGTTACTATCAGTGGCATAGTGCGCGACGACAGAGGCCAGCCTGTTGCGAATGCGGCAGTGAAGGTGCTGCAACAGCCTTCTGGCCACTCACCAACTTCAAACTTGATCGCGGATACCATCTCTGACCAGCTCGGAAAGTTCCGGGTTTTGGTAAATGAAAAAGAACTCCGAGCCTCACGAAACATTTTTGACCGTCTTTCGGTTTACGCGTGTGCGGATGGTTTCGGTTCTGATTGGATGTGGCCGCAAGATGCTTCCGCTTGCAAAGACATCAAGCTCATTCTGGTCGAAGACAACCAACCGATTGCTGGAAAACTTATCGACCTTGAAGGGAATCCACTCGAAGGTGTTTCGGTTCGTATCTCGCAAATTTCTGTGCCGAAAACAGCAAATCTTGACCAGTTTTTTGATTCGCTCAAAACCGGGCAGTTATTGTCAACTGCATGGAATGAGCACGGCGACAAGCGTTCCCCATTTTTCCCTCCCGGTTTTCCGAAGTCTTTGAAAACCGGATCCGATGGATCCTTTTCAATTCAGGGCGTTGGAAAAGAACGCAAGGTCGATTTGATTATTGAAGGGAATGGACTCGCATTCACCCGAACTTCAATCCTGACCAGAAGCATGGAGCCCTTGGTCGCCACGGACGGGCCGCAGATGCCGGGCTGGGCCAAAGACTTCACTGTTTATGGAAGTGAATGTGTCATCCCGGTTCCGCCGAGTCAGACAATCACTGGGATTGTTAAGGATGCAAAAACTGGCGAGCCGCTGGCAGGCGTTGCGGTCGAATCCTATCGAATGGCCGAGCGAGGTATTTCAGGCGGTCGAGAGATTCGAGTTCAAACTGATAGCGACGGGCGTTACACGTTGACCGGCATGCCCAAAGGTACAGGCAAACAAATCATCGCGGTGCCAAACGATGAACAATCTTACTTGATGAGAACCTTCGATGTTCCCAACCCGATGGGAATGGAGCCCATTGAGCTGGATTTGGAGATGACGCGAGGCGTTTGGATATCTGGAAAGATAATCGACACATCCACCGGAAAACCACTCAAGGACAAAGAGGGACTCGTCTATTACTTTCCGTACTTTTCAAATTCATTCGCCCAAGCCGCACCCGAGTTTGATGAAAACGGAAACTTTTATGGGTATCAGCAACGCTATAAGCTCGCTGCAGATGGCTCCTACAAACTGGTAGGTCTTCCGGGCAAGGCTATTGTTGGTGCGTTGTTGCCCTGGGAACCCTACCCGCAAGGGCAAGGATTCGAACAGATCACAGGGCCGAAAAAGAATGGTCGTCTCCAGACATGGCGTGTTGGCGTCGATCCTTTTGAAAAATTCCCAACGGTCCTTCGAGAAGTCGACATCAACGACGAACTCGACAGATTCGAATTGAACTTCGAAGTGAATCCGGGCAAATCAATTCGAGTCCAAATGTCGGGCTTGAATGGGAAACCAATGTCGAACGTTCGAGTTTACGGGCATGAAATTCGTTCATGGTGGAAAGAGATTCCAGATAGCAAGTTTGATGCTGTTGGACTTAAAGTCGGCGAAAAGCGAACGGTACTATTGCATCATCCGAAAGAGAGGCTTGGGAAGGTCGTTCAGCTCACTGCAGAAGATGCGGACAGCCAGAGTTTGCAAGTTCAATTAGAACCGTTGATTACTGTGAGGGGTCAGCTGGTCGACAAAGATGGTGAACCTGTGGTGGGAGCCAAAATTCGATTCTCACCTATACAGAGCCGCGGGTTTTCAAAGGAGCTAGAGCGAATTTTCACAGATGCTGAAGGACGTTTCGAGAACGCTGAAATTTTGCCGGGAGCCGACTACACCGTCATGGTGGAATCATCGCGAACAGGATTTGCAACGGTTGCAAAGCGTTTGGAAGTGAGTGCCGGTGAGACGATCGATTTGGGGACAATCGATGTGTCTTCAGATTCAAGGCCGGAACCAGTGCGAAATATGAGCTCTGCGGCACCTGAAAGACCCGATTTAACAAAAGCTCAGGATAGCGAGCTGGAATCTAAAAAAATCATTGGCAATGTAGTCGATGAAAATGATCGACCTGTTGCAGGTGCTCACGTTGCACTTATCGGCTACAGCACTGTTGAAGAGAAAGAAGTCGTCTTCGGCTCGGGCATAGCTGATGCGTATGGTAAATGCGAGTTGACTTGTCTGGGCGAAATCGAATCAGATGAAAATCCAAGACGACTGATCGCCAGAAAGGATGGTGTTGCACTTGGCTGGAAGGTTGTCCGTCAATTGGATCTGGCAGAAGGTGAATCCCTCGAAATCAAGCTGTCGGAAGGAAGTACCATCAAAGGCCGGCTTGTCGATATTGATGGTCAACCGGCGGCCGGTGAGATCCTGATCGTCGAAGCGATGTTTGATCGAAACGCGAGTCAGCGGTCTGAGGAAACCACGGTCGGCTTCCGCTTGAGTCGAGAAAGCTCATCACAGACATTGCCAGAAGCATGGTTACCGCCCATCAAGACTGACAAAGATGGTCGTTTTGAGTTGGCGGGCATTCCGGAAAATTATGGCGTCTACTTGCGGCTTTCCGGTAGCGAAAAATTTGCACCGCAAAACATTTCACTCAACAGTGGACAGCCAGAACAGCGCGGTCCGCGAGATGGAACCTATCGACCACTGGTTAAAAATGTTGAACCCGGCGAAGAAGCTGTGCTAACTCTCGCACCGGCAAAAATCATCACGGGCAAGGTGACTTACGAAGACTCCGACGAGCCCGTTCCCAACGCAAAAATCTCGATATGGGCCAGTCAAGAAGAGTTTGGGTCGATGTCTTCGGTCTACGGCAAGACGGATGCTGAAGGAAACTATCGGATCCTACCGGAGCCGGGAATTCGCTTCGGTGTTCAGGCATATCCTCCTGCTGGTGTTCCTTACATGGGCCGTCAGTTGGAACGGATCAAATGGGAAAACGGCGACACAACGCGCGATGTTGACATCAAACTGCCGCGTGTGACGCTGGCCAAAGGTCGAGTCGTCGAGAAAGGGACAGGAAAGCCGGTCGTCGGCGCCACGATTACGTATGAAAGTTCTGGTCGAACAACCCCTGCGAACGCGATCACTGGCTGGCAAGCACAGCAAAAAACAGATGCCGATGGCAAGTTTACTTACGCGGTTTCAACGGGGCGCGGAACTCTGGTCGCGCGAAAGCTGGACAGCCACTACGTGTTGCAGACGATGGAATCGCGAATGACGACCATCGGCCAACCAGGTGGCACCCGCTTCTACGCGAACGCATTTAAGACGCTTGATATCGAAGAAGGCACCGATGAGATCGAAACTGAAATCGAAGTCCTTCCGGGTAAAACGGTGCGCGGCGTTATCGTCGACGAAGCAGGAAACTCAATTGACAAAGCCTTCATCATAACGAGTCTCAAATCGTGGGACTTGGCCGGTCAATGGCGTGGTGATTCGCGGCCAACGCTCGGCGGAAAGTTTGAGCTCACCGGGCTCAAGCCTGACGAAACTTACAAAGTTCACTTCCTTGACGCATGGCAAAAACTTGGCACAACGATTGAGCTCAAAGCAACCGACGAAGAAGTCAAAGTCGTGCTACAGCCCTGCGGATCGGCGAAAGCGAAATTTGTCGTGGACGATGAAAACGATCGTGACAAAATGAGGAAAATGAGTGCTCCATCGCTGTTCTTTACCCTGAATCCGGGCGTGGCAAAATTTGATTTTGATTCCATGCGAGTCGGAAAACTTGCTGCAGACGAAGAATTCATTGCGAATGTAGATCGAATCAACTATGGCTTCCAAAATCCAACAGCCCCCAAGTTGGATGATGATTTCTGTGTCACGTTCACCGCCTTGATTCCTGGAGCGACGTACCGCCTTCAGACAACTTTCGATCAATCTTGGGGCTACAAAGAATTCGTCGCCAAGTCCGGCGAGACGTTGGATCTTGGGAAATTTACACCAAAGTTTGACAGATAGTTTTTTTGACTTTGCAGAGAGATGTCCAATTCGGGATTCAAAATGATCTGGAAGGCTTACCAACCAAACGCGAAAGCTCCGTGGAATTTGCGGCGAGTCGTACACTTGCACCGCAGGGCAGGGTTTTCAGCACCGTGGGAACAGATTCAGACTGACCTGGCGGACGGGCATGCACTGGCTCTGGATAGGTTTCTTGATCGCAAAGACGAAAATGACTCGTCGATGACGAATACAATTGGCGATGCAGCTGTGGCCTCGAACAACCCGCAGCGGCTCAAAGCGTGGTGGCTGTATCGGATGATTTCAACGAACAATCCGCTGCGAGAGCGACTTACGCTGATGTGGCATAACCATTTTGCGACCAGTAATCGCAAGGTCAACAATCTATCGTTGATGCGGCAGCAAAATGAACTGTTTCGCAGATTGGGGCGAGGACGTTTCGCGGATCTTTTGAAAGGAATCATTAAGCACCCTGCAATGATGATCTGGCTCGACGCGGATTCAAACCGAAAAGGCAAAGCCAACGAAAACCTCGCCCGAGAAACACTGGAGTTATTTACGCTTGGTGTGGGCAACTATTCCGAGAGCGATGTGAAAGAAGCTGCACGGGCGTTAACCGGTTGGACCGTGATCAATGATCGATTCGAAAATCGCACCTCGCGTCACGATGAAGCAAAACTGACCATCCTTGGTCGAAACCAACCGTTCACAGGAGATCAGCTGCTGGAACTGTTGCTGGATCATTTCGATACGGCCCGGCGAATTGCCTGGCGAATATGCAAGACATTTCTCGGTGAAGGCGTTATCAATGAAGCCGCTTTGGAGGCGATTGCCAAAGGGCTGACGGAAAACGATTTGGATATTGGCTGGGCTGTGGAGACGGTGTTGCGATCCGAGCTGTTTTTCAGCGACTCCAATATGCGGGCGAAAGTGATCGGGCCTGCCGAGTTGATTGCTGGTGCGGTTCGTTCATTGGAGCTGGATCAACCACCTCCCAGCACCATGATTCTTTCCAGCTGGGCAGAGCAGATGGGTCAGGACCTGTTTTACCCGCCCAACGTTGGCGGCTGGAAGGAGGGGCGTTCGTGGCTCGGTTCTCGAACGGTTGTTGCACGAGCCAATTTTGCGAACGCGTTGGCCTGTGGCGAGCTCTGGCATCCAGCCAAGGTTCCCGATCTGGATCAGTTGGCAAGTCGTTACGAAATCGACGTGAGCTTAAAAGAGAGAGTTGGCTGGTTGTGCGAGCTGCTTTTTGGCGAAGTGATTCCCGAGGCGGTGTCGCAAACCGTTTCGGAGCTGGAAAAGTCAAAGCCGAGTTTGGCATCGGCGGCAGCGCAGTTGATTTCGCGAGCCGAGTACCAATTGCATTGAAAAGGGGTTAGTTATGTTTGCCGCTTCCAGCCGCAATCATTTGGCGATCGCGACGACTTGAAGCTGTCACTACAAGTATTCACCAATAGGCAAAAGCATGTTTTCACGAAGACGCTTCCTGCAAACGAGTTCCATCGTCTCTTTGGCCCCGGTTCTGCCGCATGTCGTCGGCCGAACCGCGAATGCGGCGTCGCCTTCTACCGACGAAAAGGTGCTGATCGTCATCCAGCTAGACGGAGGTAACGATGGACTCAATACGGTCGTTCCCTTTGCGGATGACAACTACGCCCGAGCACGAAAGAAGCTGCGCATCCCATTCAAAGATCTGTTGAAGCTTGACGATCAAGCTGGTTTGCACCCTTCCTTGAAAGGAGCAAAAGAACTATTTGATGATGGATCGTTTACGATCGTGCAGAACGTGGGTTACCCCAACCCGGATCGATCGCATTTTCGCAGCATGAAGATATGGCAAACGGCCCATTTCGACGACGACCAGCACGATAACGATGGTTGGTTGGGCCGTACACTGGATCAAAAATTGTTTACTGGCAAACGCAGCGCGATTTACGTCGGTCGCGAAGAAACCCCGGTCGCTTTATGGGGCAGAAACTCGGAAGCCATTTCGTTGTCTCGTGCGGAAGACTTGCACCTCGCACTTCAGCCGACGAAAGGCAGTTCACCGAAAAGCAGCAAAGCTGACCTTGAGCAATTCGTGACCCGGCAGGTGTTACAAGCCTACGATTCGGCCAAAGACTTTGAGCAAAAAGAGAAAGCGTCGCAACAGAATTTTGATTCAGAGTATCCACAGTCGCGTTTGGGCCAGCAGCTGGAACTCGTTTCCCGTTTGTTGAAAAGCGGATCGAGGACCCGAGTTTTCTACACATCACAAAGCGGCTACGACACGCATTCGGCTCAGCTTTTCACCCACGCCCGCTTGCTCCGGGAATACGCGGATGCCCTGAAGTCATTTCACGACGATTTGAAACGCGCGAAACTCGACGATCGAGTTGTGGTTTTGACATTCAGTGAATTCGGCCGGCGGATTGCAGAAAACGGATCGGAAGGAACCGATCACGGAATCGCCGGCCCGGTTTTTCTGACAGGAACTCCCGTAAAAGGCGGCATCCTTGGGGCTCCGGGCCTGAAGGCATCGAAAAGCGGTGACGTGGCCGTTGAGCATGATTTCAGAAGTGTCTATTCGACCATTTTGAAGCAGTGGCTGGATGTTGATCCGGTGAAAATTCTAGGTGGGCGTTTTCAGTCCCTACCTCTTTTTTCCTAATTCTGAATTTGTCATCCGCGACATCGTTCGTCAATGTAGCTACGTCCCGCATCTGCAAACAGATCTTTTTTCATCCACGACAGCTGGGGCAATTCGTTTGACCTGTCGAGTTCGCAGAAAAAATTCTGCGACATGGCGAGCTTGTCGTTTTATTCCAAATCGAGATTTTTATGCCAGCCGCTTAGGCGCTTAGGCGCGATGAAAACCCACTAACTCGATAGAAATCTTTAAAGCGTCCGGCGGCAAAGAGCCTTCATGCTGCGCGGTGGTCAAAATCAAAACACAAAACGGCAACAAATGGAACGCGTGAGAGCCAAAACGGGCTCAATTGTTATCCAGACAGCCCGCCAATCCTAGCAAGTCAGCCGATCGAAGTCGAGCATGTGCCGGAGTGAGCCAGCCAGCACTGCGCCGACATACCCCACCACCAGTGACGGGACAAAACTCACGTCACAAAAGGCATTACGGCTATAGCTAATTTCCATCTCGCCATTTTTCCTCGTCTCGTCTGCCTTTGCGGTAAAACCAATATGCGACAGCGAAAACCGGTATTGCTATGACAAGCAACAAGACGACGCCCCAGAGCACCGCGAAGAATAGCATCACAAAAACATTCATGCTCGAAGTATAGGGGAAGACTTGATTTGCCGGTCATTCATTTGAGAGGTTCGGAATTTGAAAGACGCAAACGCGTTGTCGAAGTCAGCCTGAATAACGAATTGCGATCTATCCGTGTGCCACGAGGACACGTTCGCAATTTGGGTTTTGTTTGGGGGCACGGATAGATCGTGCGTTGAACTTTGTCGCTCGAAGCGACTTGGTCACTCACTATCGTAATCGATTTCAGAAGCGGCTGCCAAGCTTTCGTGGCAACCTGAAGGCCGGATGTTCCGTCAGTGACGTTGATACCAGCGGGGACGGTGACTTGAATCCATCACCCTCGACCAGCTCGGCTTTTCGGTCATGCGATGCGGAATCAATGAACAACCGCAGACTTTGCAAAGCCGTTCCGCTGAAGCACCTCGCCCATGCGCAATGAAAATCCACTGACTCGATAGAAATCTTTCAAGCGTCCAGCGGCTCACTTGTTGCGTGGACAAAGCCGCGTAAAATGAGCCTCGTAAGGTAAGCCGAGTCGCGTGAGCGACCGGGTGCGTTCTGTCGTAGCTGGACTCGCCAGAGTTCAGGGAAGCGATGCCGACCGAAGTCTGGCGACATCGGCTACGGAGACGCGACGAACCCGAGGCCTTACGGCCAGCGGCTCACTTTATTGTCAGCCGCGTCGTGTGAGCAGCCGGGTGGGCGTAGCGTCGTCCGCCGAGTGCTGCGGTTCGGCACAGCGATAGCTTCGCGAGCGTGCTTTGGACTTGCGGAGCGGCTTGGCGAAAGGCACAGCGGATCGGGGACGTCTTTGAGAAAGCTGGGGCCGAAGTTGGCTGAGTTGGGGATTGGCAGCGGCTTGAGGCTGTGACGCACGAAGGAGCTGGTCACCGCTTCCAGCAAAACAGACAGGCGCACCGAACAACAAAAGCGTCGCCATGATAGAAAAACTCAACCGCAATTCGATTAAGTTCAACGACGCTTCAACCGGGGCTATCGCCCAAACGGCTCAATAAATCGACAAGCTCTGGCGGC
Source organism: uncultured Pirellulaceae bacterium (assembly GCA_964479855.1). Classification (GTDB taxonomy): domain Bacteria; phylum Planctomycetota; class Planctomycetia; order Pirellulales; family Pirellulaceae; genus Mariniblastus. The sequence goes on along the minus strand of CAYZPA010000013.1, from coordinate 20,544 downwards.
TTTAGCCGAGTGACTCGAGTGACTCCTTTACAGCAATTACGAGCTAACACCGCAAATAAACGCCGGAACGCGTCTCAGACTTGTTTGACGACCCGGATGTAAATTCCCACATGGACGTCAATTGCTTTCGGGAAACTGACACTTTCGCACCGTCGTTCGTGTGCTGACACACGGTTCCAAAACTCCAACTGTCAAAAATAAACTTACATCAATTCAACTTTTTTATCGCAGACGTGAACCACCGACTTCACGGGAGTTAGCGTGCGTTAGCAAGAAACGCTGGCAACGTAAACGTGCTCGTTAACAATTATTTATTCGACAGTCGTGAACGGCTCCAGATAATTCGAACGTACTCGCCTCACTACTTCCACGTCTTACCGCTTCCGGTAACGATTCAAACTTGGATGGGAGAGCGAAATGAGATTGAGTCGATCGAGGGAGTTGGCTCGGCGTGTTGCCGGGATGGGAATCTGGATGTTGTTGGTTTCCGGTGCAAGCCTAGTTCATCACCAGGTAGCAAATGCTCAGGTACAAGAAATTCCAGTGAGAGGGATGCGAGGTATCGCTTCGGTAGGTTATCGCGGGAACACGTTGACCATTGAACCGGAATTATTCACGACGACAGGCGCCTGGTTTCGCCATTGAAGCGATTCTCCGTACACAGAGGCAAGCTTTGCAAATTGGGCAATTTCACGTCGTGGGTGACCTGTCGAAACCACAAACCTCGAACAATACCCCAATGAAATAAGCTTTCTCCAAGTCGACGCCCACGCATCGTGAATAATCCGGGTTGAGTACAACCCGAGAACCTGTGCGCGTCTGGGTCCAGACTTGTGCTCTTTTTTCCGAGCCCACGAGTACGGCCATGTTGCTCTAAACCATCTCGGGCGCGGAACGCCCGTTAGACAGGCGGAATACGAGGCCGATGTTTGGGCGGCAAGAAATTCTTCGCCGGCGGCAAGGGCGGCAGCGGTTCGCTATTTCCAAACCGGCAGAGGAGGCAGCATGATGCACGGTTCAGGCCAGCAACGAGCCGCTCGAGTTGCGGGAGCCGGCGGTGGAAATGGCTACAACCGGGTCGCTTTTCGAAACGATGGTTCCCGGGTGAGCCAGCGAGGCTACAGCGCGGTTTCAGCACGTCCGTTTAACACCGGCACAATCCGCACTTTCTTTCGTCGGCGGTAGTTGAGCCCGGATTATTCACGATGCGTGGGCGTCGAAACGAAGATGGCTTGTTGAGATGCCGAATTGACATAAAGAAGCGTTTTTTCGAGGCCTACGCCAAGGCGTTGGAAAAGGTTATTCTGTTAGGAGCCGAAGTGCAGCTTTTGCCGAATCGCAACTTTTGCGAATGGCACAGCGGGTGGTTCGGCTCCTTTTTTTAACGAGTAACTTCTGAGGCTTTGGCGTGTCACTGATTTCCGGTTTTGAACATATCGTTCGTGAGAAAGAGCCCCTCTCTCCGCTGACCAGTTTGCGGCTTGGTGGAGTCGCTGAATATTTTGCTGAACCGACGACGGTGGATGAGCTATCTGAAATCGTTAAGCGATTTACCGCGAACGATGTTCCGATTCGACTGATTGGTGCCGGCAGCAATCTCCTAATTAGCGAATCCGCAGTTCAAGGTTTGGTCATCCATCTTTCGGCGCCCGCATTCTGTCAGATCGAAGTCAATGAAACCACGATGCGCATCGGTGGCGGGGCGAAGCTTTCGCATTTCGTGGCCAGCGCGGTTCGCGAAGGTCTGGCTGGGCCACAACATCTTGCCGGTTTGCCGGGCACGATCGGCGGAGCATTGCACAGTAACATTGGATTTCCAAATGTCGATGTCGGGACATGGGTGAAATCCGTCGACGTTATGAAACGAGACGGAGAACGGCTGACGCATCGTGGAGATGACGTTTCGTTTTCCTATCACCAGACCAGCTTGAACGAGCTTGTCATCCTGTCGGTGGAAATGGATTTCGAGAAAGAATCCTCCGAAGAGCTGACGCGTCAAATGCAAAAACTGTGGATCGTTCGCAGAGCCAAGCGTCCCCCTTCGGACCAAAACACGGCTTACATTTTCAAAGATCACGGCGGAGAATCGGCTCGTGATTTGATCGAAAGTGCGGGGCTCAAAGGAACCGCAGTTGGTGAAGTGGAACTCTACGATGCCGACCCAAATTACTTCGTCGCCAAACCCGGAGCCACCGTCGCCGAAGTCCGCCAGTTGATCGATCTCGTTTCCACTCAGGTGAAAGAGAAGCTGGACATCCAGTTGGAAACCGCCATTCAAATCTGGTAGCCCAGTCTTGCGATCAAAGCTGAATTTTCGGTCGCAGGGATTTTCCGGTCGTAAAGCGTTTCCTTTCGTAGCGAATTTATGGCCTTCCGTTGAACCGGAATTGTGATTGGCGTGCCGAACGTATCGGTCGTTTCGCCGACATGAGCTCGCCGCAAGTTTTGACTTGTGACCTTCGATAAATCATTCGTGCGCAACGCTTGCGCGATACGTTCGGCATCGATCAGGTCCATCATGGCTCGCAGAAAAAAGAAGACGGGATTCAAAGCGATTCTGGACGGCGTGTCACTACAGAATCTGTTGCTGCATCCGGCGACGCTGTTCGTGGCCCTGAACGTCGCGATGGGAGTCGCCGCAATCTACAGCTGGGATCGATTTAAAGACGACATCGTTGATCCTGCTTCGAACCAGCTTACTGAAGACAACATTCGAATCAAAACTCCGCCTCCCGAGTGGGCAAAAACGGATCTCAAAGCGACACTACTTTCTGGAACAGGCTCCGAAGAATCAGCATCGTTACTGAACACCGGACTGATCAGCGACGCCGTAAAATCGTTTCAGTCGGTTGGATGGATTGAAAAGGTTGTCAGCGTTGAGAAATCTCGAGATGGTCTGGACATCGAACTGGCGTATCGTAATCCAGTCGCGGTCGTCGAACTGCGTGGCGGAAAATCTGGAACCGTGCCCGGCTGGGGATCCGAACCTGCGAAGCTGATTCCGGTAGATCGAACGGGCCACGTGTTGCCGGAAACGCTTGCCTTCACTGGCGGAAAAATGCCAGTCGTCACCCTCTTTCATGGCGACGGCCAACAGGCAGGCGTGCCTCCTCATTTGCGGCATCTTTATTCATGGACGCCGTGGCCTGACGAAAGAATCAAACAGGCGGCGTCGTTGAGCGAAATTCTTCGGCACGACTGGCAGGACATGGGGCTTCACCGAATCGTAACGTGGCGATCATTTGCGGATGCGGACAGCACTTCGATTCCCTATCAGCTGTGGACCGAAAAAGGCGAAACCAGCGCGATCGTGATCTGGGGAAATCCACCCGACATGGAAACACAATCAGAAGGCACCTGGCGGCAGAAGGTCATCGCATTGCGAGAATACGTCAAACGAAAAGGACCTTTCAATGCTCGGCAAGAACTGGTGATCGATGTCCGTAGCGGACAGGCGATTGAATTGACTCAATCGGCGAGCCTGCAGTATCGAGCCAACGTGTTGCAGCTAAAATAGTCTTTCCGTCGCTGCTGACAGCCAGCTGGACCTGCTTAAATTGCTACAATGGATGGGTCAAAAATCCATTCATTGTCGAGCAATCATCATGCGACGAATTCCATCACTCGCCTTTCTGTTTTCCGCTGTTGCATTCGCGGCGCTAGTAAGCGGGCCAGTTTCGAACCTGCCTGTGGCACAAGCGGATGAAGGCATGTACCCAATCAGTTCGATTGGCAACCTTGGTTTGACTGAAAAAGGCTTGCAGCTTTCGACCGAGCAAATCTTCAACCCGGACGCGACATGCCTTGTCGACGGAATTTGTCGAGTCAACGGTTGCACGGGTTCATTCGTATCCAAAAGTGGACTGATCATTACCAATCACCACTGTGCCTATCGAGCGATCCAATCGGCCAGCACCGCCGAAAACGATTGGCTGAAGAACGGTTTTTTTAGCAAGTCGATGGAAGAAGAAATCCCGGCACCGGGCTACGTCGTTCGAATCACAGAATCGTATCGAGACGTTTCGAAGGAAGTGCTGGCCGCCGTCAATGATTCGATGTCGTCTTCGGAGCGAAACAAAGCGATTGAAAAACGTCGAAAGGAACTCGAACAGCAGGCGGAGACGGACAACGCGGGCATGCGAGCCGACATCGCGGAAATGTTCACAGGGCGGACTTATGTTCTTTTTCTGTACACCTACATCAAGGACGTCCGACTTGTGTTTGCTCCGCCATCTTCGGTCGGCAATTTTGGCGGTGCAGTCGACAACTGGGAATGGCCTCGCCACACAGGTGACTTTTCGTTCATGCGAGCTTACGTTTCGCCGGATGGAAGCACGGCGGACTATGACAAATCAAACGTGCCCTACAAATCAAAGAAATTCATACAGGTTTCCGCTTCGGGCGCGAACGAAAGCGATTTCGTCTTTCTGCTCGGGTATCCCGGCCGAACTGCAAGACACAAAACGGCTTCGTTTTTGGAGTACGAGCAGGACGTTCGGCTGCCTTTTGTCGTCGATCTTTATCAATGGCAGATCGCGACCATGGACGCGATGTCGAAAGACGACCGCAGTGTTGCACTGAAACATTCTTCTCGCAAACAATCATTGGCAAATGTCGAAAAACGTTCGCGCGGGCAATTGAAAGGGCTTCGCCGCGCGAAGATTGTCGCCAAACGCAGAGCCGTTGAAACGGACTTGCAATCGTTCATCGAATCCGACGTTTCTCGCAAAGAAAAATACGGATCGACGCTCAAGCAAATCGACACCGCTTACGCCAACATGGCGACAACTGCTCAATACGATCTGACTTTGAACAACACCGTTTCGGCCTGCCGAGGACTTGGCCTTGCGTTCACGATCTACGATGCTGCAGTCGAACGCGCAAAAGATGATCTGGAACGCGAATCGGCTTACATGGAACGCAACATCGATCGAACGGTTGATCGAGCGATTTTGGGTTGGAAAGACTGGCACGCCGCAACGGACAAAGCGATGCTCGTCGAAATGCAACGTCGGCTTCGAGAAGTTATCGATCGTTCTGGCAACACCGAAAACGCGGCGGCGGTAAGAGCTTTCGCCACTGACAATTCGCTTTCAGATTCTGCCTATGAAACAACGAAGCTTACCGACGAACCGCTGATTCGATCTCTGTTCAAAAAAACGCCTGCCGAACTGGCTGAGATTGATGATCCATTCATGGACACCGTTATCGCTCTTTATCCCGAATCCGTTCGCCTTCGAGAGACCGCAAAAGAAACCGATGGTTTGCTCGGGAAACTCTATTCCAAACTGATCGATGTGAAGCAGGAATTTCAAAAGACGAAGTTCGTTCCGGACGCAAATGGAACATTGCGCATGACTTTTGGATCCGTGAAAGGCTATTCTCCCGAGGATGCGGTTTACAAGTCGCCAGCGACGACGCTTCGAGGCGTGATCGAGAAAACGACCGGCATCGCACCGTTTATCACTCCGCAAAAAATTCAGGACCTGTATGCGAAAGGAGATTTTGGAAGCTTTTTGCATCCGCAGTTAAAACAGGTTCCAGTTGCTCTTTTGTACGACACCGACACCACTGGCGGCAATTCAGGCAGCCCAATTCTCAACGCGAAAGGGGAATTGGTGGGAGTCAATTTTGATCGGGCGTTTGAAGCAACGATCAACGATTTCGCCTGGAACGAAAGCTACAGCCGATCGATCGGCGTCGACGTTCGATACGTGCTGTGGATCACCGGCAAGGTTTACGAAGCGAAACGTTTGTTGCAAGAAATGAACGTTAGCATGTGAGTTGTTCCTTTTTCGCAACACGCGGACAGCGATTGAAAAACAGTTTTAGCCGGTAAAACGCGGGCTTTTTCTGATTCCGTGCCGCAAACATGTTCATTGGCCCATGACCTGCTTTTGATGGCAGGCAGGAAGCTCGAATGGTTGCAGCTTCTGCCTTAGTCAAGAAGATCAGGAACCCTGAACATGAAAAAATACTTTCTCGCCCTCACCTTAAGTGCCTCTTTGATTCCAGCGACCGGCTTCTGCCAAGAGGAGCAAGCGAGTGTCAACGATGAAACAGCGAAGATCAATGAAGTAGACGCTCGCGTCGAACGCGAAAACAAAATCACGGAACTGCAGAACGAGCTGATGGCTCTTGAAGCAGAACGTGCAAACGAACTTTCGAGCAACGGTTATACAAAAATGGATGGCAGTGCGATTACTGCTCCACAAGTTGTGCAGTCACCAATGGTTCAGTCGTATCAGGCTCCAATGAGCCCAGCTCCGATGTATCAAGCTCCACTCAGCGGATACTCGGCGCAAGC
>CAYZPA010000013.1:0-14137 GCA_964479855.1 uncultured Pirellulaceae bacterium | reverse complement strand
GCACCCGCTCCGGTATACGCTGCACCTTCGATGGCGATTCCGGTTCCGCTCAACCCGGCACCACAGCCAATCCCAGCTTCGGTTTACCTTCCACCAGCTCCGATGAATCCGGCACTTTACGCTCCGGCGATGGCACCTGTCTTCGGACCCGCGCAGCCATTTCCAGCCAAAAAGAAGTGCAGCATTTTCGGTTGCAACCGCTAGTGTTGGAAGCCGCATTCAAAGATTGATCTCCGACGATCAGGGCCACAAGGTTTCGACCTTGTGGCTTTTTTTATGTCACCAAGTTTCGCTGAGTTCTCGCGTGAAACGGAAATGCTTTCTGGTGAACTGCTGTGCTTTCTTGTAGAAGGGCAATGCTTTAACCCCGGATTATTCACGATGCGTGGGCGTCGATCTGGAGAAAGCTTGTTTCATTGAGATGGTGCTCCACGTTTGTGGTTTCGGCAGGTCACCCACGCCGTGAAACTGACGAATTTACAAAACTTGCCCGGCGTCAAGATAATCGCTTCAAAGGGCAAACCAGACGCCTGTCGTCGTGAATAATTCCGGTTAACTTTAGAGCAAATCCAAATAGCAACGGGCCAGTGCCTTTCCCGCCAAATCGGACGAAAACCGAGTCTCGGCAATGCGTCGAAGCGATGCAGAAACTTCCCGGTGCAAGATGTCGTCTTGCAGCAACTGAATCACCGACTCGAAGGCGTCACCGAAATGGTCAGGCGGAAACATGAACTGTTCAAGTCCCAACATGATCTCGGGTGTCCCGCCAACATTCGTGGTCACGATTGGCAAACCAGAAGCAGCCGCCTCCAATAGCACTCGGCCCAGTGGTTCCTGCCGGGCAGCGTGAATCAGAATATCGGCTTGACGCATGAGGTGAGCAACATCGTCCCGGCGTCCCAGCCATTTGACGCTGCCTTCAGCAAATTCGACCTGTGAAATTTCACGCAACCTCTGCTCAAACTCAATCGCTTCCTGCTTCTGCGAATGTCGCTCACCCACAATCCACAGCTGGACATCGGGTTGCCTGCGGCAAACTCTGGCCATCATTTCCAACGCCGAATCAAGTCCTTTCCGCATTCCTATCTGCCCAATGCAAAGGCAGATTCGAGCTTTCGAGTCGCGATTCGAATTCACCGGATAGAATTTTTTCAGGTCAACGCCGTTATGAATCACCTGAACGATGGTCCGGTCCAAACCTCGTTCAACATGAAAGTCCGCCGTCGCTTGCGAGACAGCAACAAGTCGATCCAACCCGTTCAGGTCCAAAATCGCTGTTTTGCTAAGCTTGATAATATCGCGAGCGTAGCCCAAACCAATGACATTCCGGCTTCCCGTAACGGGACCGAGAATACGACTCGCTGCGAGCGAATTCGCGTGAACAAGATCTGGTTGCAGGCGATCGATGGCATCGCCGATTTCGTCCCGGATATGAGATTGTGACTTTCTAATTCGCGGACCCGTCGATGACGCCTCAACATCGTCTGGTTCGTGAAACGAAAACGGCTCAACCGTTACGCCTTTTTGTTGTAACCGTTTTGCAAAATCAGATTCCGCTGGAAGCAATGCTGTAAAATGAAAACCGGCGTCCTGAAGAAAGGGCAGGGCGGTCATGAATGAAAATTCACCGCCGTTGAGCGCACCGTATTCGCTGACAAAGAGGATTTGTTTTGAAGTCATACGAACCTGGATTATTCACGAGGCATGGGCGTCGAAATGGAAGAGGTTTGTTTCATTGGGATATTATCCCAAGTTTGTGGCTTAGACAGTTCACCCAAGACATGGAATTGAGGAATTTACAAAACTTGTCGCCACTTCAGGCGAATCGATTCAAAGGGCAAACCAGACGCCTGTCGTCGTGAATCAACACAGATGAATCAGGCTACGAGCAAAACATATCCTCCGGCATTTTACTGCAGCGTGACGCAAATTGAATCAACGATGTGATTCACTCGCACTTGACGGTCAAAAAAATCGTTTTCACAGTCATTGCCCGCTATAGTAAAACCTTGCGATTCATTAACCTGGATTATTCACGAGGCGTGGGTGTCGAAATAGAAAAGGCTTATTTCCCTTGAGTATCGTTTCAAGTTTGTGGTTTCGGCAGTTCACCAAACACGTCAAACTGACGAATCTGCAAACTTGTCGCCACTTCAGGAGAATCGCCTCAAAGGGCAAACCGGACACCTGTCGTCGTGAATGATTCCGGATCAATTCATTCTTGCAGAACCAGGACTGGCTCTTCCTGACGCCGACCAGCTTTTGCGTTTCGTTTCATCAAATCAAATACCATGAATCGCACCCACAGCCTGCTCTTTATCATCGGTGTACTGTCATTGAGCTGGTTCTTAATGATGGCATTGCATGAATTTGGCCATGTCGTTGGAGCGATTGCAACCGGCGGCGTGGTTGAGCGAGTCGTGCTGCATCCACTTACCATTTCTCGAACGGACGTTTCTCCAAACCCGAATCCGCTGGTCGTCGTTTGGCTGGGACCGCTGCTCGGCTGCCTGGTCCCGCTGCTTTTTTGCTGGGCCGTTCCGCCTCAGTTTTCGACGCTCAAAAAACTGGCCCTCTTCTTTGCCGGATTCTGCCTGATCGCTAACGGAGCCTACATCGCGATCGGAGCTTTTGATAACGTCGGCGACTGCGCAACGATGCTAAAACATGGCTCACCGCTATGGACGCTGCTCGTTTTTGGTGGCGTGGCAGCAACCGCAGGATTCTACATCTGGCATCGACTTGGATCGATCAAAGACCTGCCCAAAGCGTTAACAAAGATCGACCACAAAACGACCTGGGCTTTACTGGCATTGCTTGTGATCCTTATAGGATGCGAGTTTATCCTTTCGCCGATGTAAGCTTCACCGATTCGAACCTTCACCGATTCGAACCTTCACCGATTGGAATCTTCACAGTGATTGAAACCGTCGATACCAAGCGCGCAAAAAAAAGCCTCCACAAGGGAGGCTTGGTCGAAACTCCAGCTTTGGAGTCTCTGCGTGAATAATCCGGGATCAATCGTAATCGCGAACCCGGCGAGCGATCGCCAACGCCAACGCCTCACGAACGCTTTCGATGGTAATGCGATCAAAGACCTGCTGGAAGAAACCCGTGACCACTGCTCGAATCGCTTCTTTGCGAGTGTAGCCGCGACACTGAGCGTAAAAGATCAGTTCCTCGTCGACGCGACCGGAAGTTGAACCGTGAGTACAGCGTACGTCGTCGGCCTCGATTTCAAGGCCCGGAATAGAGTCTGCTCGAGCCTTCTCCGAAAGCAGCAAGTTATCGTTTCGCTGGTAGCCGTCAGTGCGCTGAGCTTCCGCATCTACCTTGATCATTCCACGCCAAACGGTGCGAGAATCATCCTGCAATGCCGACTTGTAAAGGAAGTCGCTGGTGCAGTCGGGAGTTTCGTGATGCTGCAAAGTGTGATAGCTCAGGTGCTGCCGATTTTCAGTGAAGATGGCACCGTTGACCTGAACGTTGGCTCGATCGCCTCGCAGAGCCACGTGCTGATTCACTTTCGCCAAACGAGAACCCAGAGCACCAACGGTCCACTGCAAATTCGCGTCGCGACCGACGATGCCTTTTTGGTGGGCGAAGTGCCAAACTTTTTGTCCCCAATCCTGCAAGTTCACGTAGCGAAGATTCGCTCGATCACCAACAAACAATTCAATCGCTCCGCAATGCATCGCGTTTGAATCAGCCGCACTGTTGGACTCGGCCAGAACCGTTGCTTCGGCACCTTCTTCAACCACGATCAAGGTGTGACGCATGTCGCTCCCTCCGTCGGTGACCTGGGAACTGATATGAACTGGCTTGTCCAATGTGACGTTACGCGGCACGTACAGGAACACTCCACCGGTGAACATCGCCGCATGCAAAGCGGAAAATCGATCAAAGCTTGGATCGACGGCTTGGAACAGGTACTTGCGAATCAAATCGCCGTGCTCTTCCAAAAGATCGGCGATCCGTCCGAAGACGACGCCTTTGTCTTTGTATTCCTGGGCAAGCTCAACCGCCTCCAGAGAACGACCGTCAATCGAACGAACGCTTCCTGCAAGGTCGACGCCCTCGCCAAGCACCAACGGCGGCAAGCCATCGGTGGACGATTCCGCTTTCAGGCCGAATTTTTCGAGCTTGAAAAGTCGAATGTCCGTTCGCATCCACTCTTCATCTTTATTGCTCGGCCACGGCAAATCGCTGAAAGCCTTCCACGCTGATTCACGTAATTCTGTGAGCCAATCGGGTTCGTTCACCGAGTCCAGCAGTTGCCGGAAACCTTCGTCGTTAAACGCAATCATCTTGTTTTCAGTAATCGTTGTCATGTGTTTGTCTGTAGGTTGTAACGTGGTTTCCGCATCCCGCTTTGATGTCGCTTCAATGTTGCTCTAACGTCGTCAATGCGATAATCGGGTTAACGAAAGCGAAAGCGACGATCGATGGCTGTGGCTTAACGCCAACAGCCACACAATCAATCTCGACAGCAAGAAAGCTCTAGCCAACCGAGCCTTCCATTTGAAGTTGAATCAGGCGATTCATTTCGACTGCGTATTCCATCGGCAACTCTTTCACGAGCGGCTCGATGAATCCGTTCACGATCATCGTGCTGGCTTCTGTCTCTGAAAGGCCGCGGCTCATCAAGTAAAACAACTGCTCTTCGCCGATTCGTGAAACGCTGGCTTCATGACCAACCGAAACATCCTGCTCATTGATTTCGATGTACGGGTAGGTGTCACTGCGACTGTCCGCGTCCAAAATCAGTGCATCACAGACGACCGAACACTTCGCGTTGTGAGCTCCTTTATCGACGCGAGCCAAACCGCGATAGCTACTACGACCACCGTTTTTGGAAATCGATTTAGAGATAATCGTTCCCGTCGTGTCAGGAGCACTGTGAACCAGTTTGGCTCCTGCATCCTGATGCTGACCAGCACTTGAGAACGCGATCGAAAGGATTTCACCGCGAGCACCCGGCTCCATCATGTGGACGGCAGGGTACTTCATCGTAAGCTTCGACCCGAGGTTGCCATCAACCCACTCCATCGTCGCATCCTGATAGGCCATCGCTCGTTTTGTAACGAGGTTGTAAATATTGTTGGCCCAGTTCTGAATGGTCGTGTAGCGGCAGCGAGCATTCTTTTTAACCATGACTTCGACGACCGCACTGTGCAGCGATTCGCTGGTGTACATCGGAGCGGTACAACCTTCGACATAGTGAACCTGAGCTCCCTCGTCGACGATAATCAGCGTCCGCTCGAACTGCCCCATGTTCTCTTCGTTGATGCGGAAGTAAGCCTGAAGCGGATACTCTATCTTCACACCCTTGGGCACGTAGATGAAAGAACCGCCAGACCAAACCGCGCTGTTAAGAGCCGCGAACTTATTGTCCGAAGGAGGAATGATCTTGCCGAAGTACTCGCGAAGCAATTCTGGATGCTCGCGAATGGCAGTGTCGGTATCGGTGAAAATTACGCCAAGGTCCGCGAGCTCTTTTTGCAGCGAACCATAGATCACTTCTGATTCAAACTGAGCCTTGACACCCGCGAGATATTTACGCTCCGCCTCTGGAATACCCAGCTTTTCAAACGTGTCCTTGATCTCTTCCGGAACATCATCCCAAGACTTACCTTGCTCGTTGGTTGGCTTGAGATAGTAAAAGATGTCCTGGAAATCCAGATCGATGTCACCGCCCCATTCAGGCATTGGCTTTTCGTTGAAAATCTTCAACGAATCCAAACGGAACTTCCGCATCCAATCGGGCTCTTCCTTGATGTCAGAGATCTGATTCACGATCTCTTCGTCGATACCTTTGCGAGCCTTGAATATCGCAGTGGTCTTCGTTTTGAAATCGTACTTGTTAATGTCCGTTCCGCGGAGCTCATCGGATTCGGAAACTTCGTCTTGAGTAATGTCGGTTGCCATGATTATCTATACGGAAAATTGTTTCGGTCAGATTGACCTGCTTTTCCGCCCTTGTGATTTTGGATAATTGGGGAGTGACTCGATAAATTCCTATACAGCGACTTCTTCGTCGTCGTTCACCTTTGCGGCTTCAGGATATTGGCTGCGAATTCTGTCGTAACCTTTTTCGTGAAGCTCTTCCGCAAGTTCTTTGCCGCCGGTCTCGACGATCTTTCCGCCAAGAATAACGTGCGTGTAATTCGGAGGATTGTGTTCGAGCAGTTTGTCGTGGTGCGTGATGATCAATAGTCCCATTTTGTTGTGACCGATTTCGTTGATCGACTGACTTGCCAATCGAACCGCATCCGCGTCCAGACCCGAATCCGTTTCGTCAAGGATCGCGAATTTTGGCTGAAGCATTGCCAGCTGAAGAATCTCCGCTCGCTTCATTTCGCCACCAGAGAAACCGTCGTTGACGTAACGACGAGCGAACTCGCTGTCCATCTTCAACTGCTCCATGTTGTCCTTGATCTCTTTGCGGAATTCTCGCATCGGGATCAAGTCTTCGCCTTCCTTGCGATCCGGGTTGCGAACATTGGTTGTCGCGTGACGCAAGAAGTCAGCCATACGAACACCCGGGATGGCGACAGGACGCTGGAACGCCATGAACAGCCCGGAGCGAGCTCGTTCGTTCGGTTCCAGTTCCGTGATGTCTTCACCGTTGAGCAAAATCTGCCCGGAAGTGACTTCGTAGCTCGGATGCCCCATGATGACCAAACCAAGCGTACTTTTGCCGCTACCGTTTGGGCCCATCAATGCGTGGGTCTCGCCACGAGTCATCTCAAGATTGACGCCTCTCAAAATCGGCTTGTCGTTGATCGATACGTGAAGGTCAACAATTTTAAGTACATCACTCATGTCAAAATTTACTTTAGGAAGGTTGATGAATTTTGTTTAAGTCTGAATCTTTGTTTCGTATTGAAGCATCGCTATCGCGATTTCTTACGTCTTTAGTTCCGCTTACGTCTTTAGTTCCGCTTACGTTTTTCGTTCCGTCGCCACTTTCAATTTCCCTGAAAGTGCAGCATTGGTCTCCGTCCTGCTGGCAGCGACAAAGATCAACCGGAGCCCCGACGACCTTTTCCACTACTTTTCGCTCCAGATCGCAAATGTCCCGCGTCCCGCGGCTCAATTCGGGATAAGGGCAACCGTCGACGGTCAGAACCGTCAGTTCGCCGTCGGAGATCGTCTCGGAACGAATCGGAATGTCAAGACTCGAAAACACAGAGGCCAACGAAGCCATCTTTTCTCCGACCGAATCTCCGGAAACTTCCGCCGAATACCGCTGTGCCAACCGATCGATCGCCCCAGCAATAACTCGCTCCCGAACCTCCTCGTCGGGGAACTCCAGCAATTCTTGCCAAAGTGCAACCGCAAGGTCCCGTAAGTTATCCCCTGCGGTCGACTTTCCATCTTCGGTCAAAAAATAACGGTAGCTCGGACGCCCCCGCCCGGATCCTTTGTGTTTCCGATCGACAAACCCCATCGCCATCATGCGATCCAAACGCTGCCTAACCGCAGTCGCTGTGACCCCTAAAGATCGCTCCAATTCCTGAATCGAGAGCCCACCGCTACCTCGCAATGCATCCACTAACGACTGATCGCAGTCGGAAAGTTTTGTCTTTTGAGATCGCTTGGAACTGAACACGGAATGGCGGCCGAATTGCTGAAGTTGACTGGGAAATGTCGACTCGGGCACAACCGTATCAAATAAAACACTTTTCACAACCACATATGTGAAAATTGGAGAAAACTCATGTTTTATTGACCTCAAGGATAAGCTGGCATACAACAAACGGATCACATCGTCACTTGGTCGCTGCGGCCACCTATTGCTGACGCGTGCCTGCACCTATCCCCAACAGCTCCGGCAAATAATGATCTTTAAGAATCCGTTCCGCTCCGGGAAGCCACGCTTCGTCACCATTTTCTCGGTTTTTGCCAGCACGATGATGCTGCTTGGGAGCCTGAACATTGCACCGGCTCAGGAAACTTCTGACGAAGCTGCAGCAAGCACTCCTGCGGCGGCAACCGATCAAGCAGATTCTTCTCCAGCAGATTCCGCCCAGATGGGCGACGGCGAGAAGGACATCCTTCAAACGATCAACGAGAAGCTAAACGAAGTCGATAAAGTCGTCGGCGAGAATGTCGTTGCCCCTATGGCCGGCGTCATCTTCAATGGATTATGGACAGAAGATTTGCTGGGCACCAAAATCCCTTTCATCGTTGTTTGGCTTTTTATCGGAGCCATCTTTTTCACGATCTACATGGGCTTCATCAACATTCGCGGGTTCTGGCACGCGATCCGTCTAACCAAAGGCGACTACGATGACCCCGATGACCACGGAGAAGTAACTCACTTCCAAGCGTTGTCTTCAGCACTTTCAGGAACGGTTGGGCTTGGAAACATTGCTGGCGTCGCGATCGCGATCGGGCAGGGCGGTCCGGGAGCAACTTTCTGGATGGTCCTGGTTGGCTTGCTGGGGATGAGCTCAAAGTTCACCGAATGTACGCTCGGCCAGATGTATCGCACCGAAGACAAAAAAGGTCGCGTGTCCGGTGGCCCCATGCGTTACCTGAGCGCAGGTCTAAAAGAAAAAGGCCTTGGCGTGTTTGGTTCGATCCTTGCCGTAATGTTCGCAATCCTTTGCATCGGCGGTTCATTCGGCGGCGGAAACACGTTTCAAATCAGTCAATCGCTGGACGCAATCCGCACCGAGGTTCCTGTCCTGAACCAGTACAGCTGGCTCTACGGACTCGCGATGGCAGCAGCAGTCGGCCTAGTCATCGTCGGAGGCATTAAATCAATTGGAAAGGTCGCCGCCAGAATCGTACCCCTGATGTGCGCGGGCTATGTGCTTTGCGTTCTTTACATTCTGGGAACTCACTGGCAAGACATCCCCAATGCCTTCCAACAGATTTTTGATGGAGCCTTCAACACCGATGCAGCTTACGGCGGCTTTCTTGGCTGCCTGGTCATTGGAATTAAACGAGCCGTGTTTTCCAACGAAGCGGGTACCGGTTCGGCGTCGATCGCTCACAGCGCCGCGAAGACGGATGTCCCGGTTCGCGAAGGCTATGTTGCCTTGCTGGAGCCGTTTATCGACACGGTTGTCGTTTGCACCATGACGGCACTGGTCATCATCATCACAGGTGTGATCGCGGATAGAAGTCAGCCGCTGCAATCAGCAACAATGAAGCAGGAACTTGCGGTTTCCGTTCTGGCCAAGGATCTCGATATCGAAGGGCTTTCTCAACAGGATGCTGAAAAGTACCTGATGCAAATCGACCGCAACAAGGATGGCAAAAGCGATTACGATGCCGATGGCGACTCCAAATTGACCGTGAACGACATGGTCAAACTGGACCGGGGAGCCTACTTCACAAAAGAAGCGTTTGTGACGGGCGGTTACGAATGGTTTAAGTGGTTCCTCTTCATCGCGATCGTGTTGTTCGCTTTCTCAACATGCATTTCATGGGCTTACTATGGCGAGCGATGTTTCACGGCTCTGTTCGGCGACTGGTCTTCTGGCCTGTTCAAAGTTCTGTTTCTGTCGTTCACATTCCTTGGTGCGGTGATCGCTCCAACGAGCATTAAGGACTTCAGTGACATGATGATTCTGGGCATGGCGTTCCCGAACATGTTGGGCATGTATTTCCTGTCAGGCAATGTCAAACGGCACCTGAACGAGTACATTTCAGACTTGAAGGCTGGCAAGTACGACAAGTAGTCCTGGCACTGGAAGTTCGACGCCCACGCATCGTGAATCATCCGGACTTAGTCGAAAAAGCGATGCCGACGGTCAAGCTTCAAACACTTGTCCGTCCCGGCTTGGCTTTTTAATTTGGCGACGCTCTATTCCTCTTCGCTGGTGCATGCGCTGCGAAATCAGAAACAACGATCCCGTCGATAACGCACACCAAACGGCCATCGATACCAACTGCGTTTCGAATCCGATCTCCAAGTCGATCAACAAACCGGTAACCTCCGAACCGCAGGCCGACGCGAACACAATTCCCGACACGGCGATCGAACGAATGGAACCCAAGTTTGCGATGCCGTAGAGCTCCGGCCACACCGTTCCGAAAATCGAATTCGCTCCCCCCATGGCGACTCCGATCAAAACCATCGCTAGATAAACGATCAGCGGTGACGACCCAAATGCCAACAACAGGCAACTGCAACCGAGCGGCAAGTGGTAGGTCCAAATCAATCGAATCGAACCGACTCGATCAATGACGGGACCCACAAGCAACTTGGAACTGATGGTCGCGATCGAAAGCATCCAGAAAGCACTCGCAAAACTTCCTTTCGGCCAACCTTTGATCTCTTCCACGTGTTGGTGGTGAAAGTAAATTGCCGTCGCAATGAAAGCCGGCGCCAGAAATCCCGGCCCCGCCAACCAGAACAGCCTGTCACGCAAAACTTCGCTGGATCGACATCCATGTCGAGTCAGCGTTAGCGGCTTGGCGGCCGCGACCGGGTGGGGTAACCCCGTACCAATCTGGACGGCAGATGTCGTCCAGCATCGGCTAGACGCAGTGTCCGGCCGATCCTTTTTTGGCGGTAGGCGAATCGTCTGGCATGGAGCCGGATCACCGCTCACTGATGGAGAATAGTCCGCTCCGTTTGTAACTCTCGGGTTGCAACAGTCAGTGCTATTGGAAAGATGCGGTGCCGCCTAGCCGCTAACATTGTCCGCCTCACCTCAATCGGTCAACAAAGTTCCACCATCACTAAGTTTCCACATCGCTGCGAAGCAAAATGCGACGATGAAGAGATTCAAACTGTATCCCCCAATCGCTGAGTAAGGTGCAGCCTCCCCAAACCATGCCGGATCAACGAGTCTGGCTTGCCCAATTCGCGAGAAGGTACTCAACAGTGGCGCTACAACAAGCATTGCCGCGAGTGTGACCATCCACACTTGAGGCAGACCTTCACATCCTGCCCCCAGCCGTTTTCGTTGCCGAAATCCAACGGCGATAACGCCAGTCCAAAGCAGGACCGTTGCAGCTAACATAGCAATCGCGGACGCCGACCCCGCAAAACCGCTGGCTGCCATCGCTGTTCCAAGCATTGCCGAGATTGCCGCCAAGGTACCCCCGATCGCTTTCAGCCCAAGCGTGCCAACCAACATCCAAAACAACCTGTAGCGCCAGCGACTGGCCGAGCTATTCTTCTCGAATTCTTGCTGCAACTCGACGGGGCGGCCAACACGGTTGGCGGCTACTAGAAACGCCTCCTGTACGCTGAGCGACTGCGATTGCAAAGCAGCGACAGACTCCCGCAAATGCGATTCAAGCTCCAACCTCTCCTCTGCATTGATCGTGCCGTCGCCGATCAAGGCTTCTTTCCAATTCTCTATTGCGTCTTCTAGCCGAAACATGTTTTTTCTCCCCAAAACGAACCCAATGTATTGTGAACCGCCAGCCATTGTCTTTTCTCTGCCGCCATGGTCCGTTTTCCGGACGCACTGATCCGGTAGTACTTTCGCTTGCGTCCGTTCTCGCCAAACTTCCATGTCGATACGATCAATTTTTCTTTCTCCATCCGATGCAACACCGGATAAAGCATGCCTTCAGACCACTCCAGTTGCCCCCCAGACCGATCCCGAATTTCGCGGATAATCTCGTATCCGTAGCTTTCGCCGCTAGACAGTACGCCCAGCACCAGCGGCTTGGTGGATGCTGCCACCAACTCTTTAGACACCATTTACATTCTCCGAAACAGCACTGTTGCATTGCAATGCTAGGCATATTACCTTGCGGCTCTAGGTGATGTCAACTGGAAATCCAACGGCGGCTAACTACTTAGGATTTGGGGTTCAGTGAGCTTGCGAACCTGACTTCAAATCCATGTTCGAGGCGAGCCGCGGAGCAGAGTTGCGTTGGGCAAACGCGGGGCGGACTCTAGTGGTTTTGCTCTGCGGTGAGGCTTGCTTCGGAGAAGAAGCACAGCTCCAAGACGAAGCGCTGTGACGTGTTGCCGCCATTAGACAGTTGCAACAACGAAGACGCGGCGATAGTTCTGAGGGTCCGAACGATTCTTCGGCGACAGTAGCGGACTGACTCTGCCACGCGGCGACCAGAGCGCAGACCGGTCGCCCGATCATGGCTCTGAATTTTCAGAAGCCGATCAACTTTCACCAACAAGCAATCATCAAACGCGGATCGTATCACGGTGGAGCACGCTCCAAAGAATCCAATGAGCACCGACCGATCGTTACCCTGGAACCGCTCGGCAGAGAAGCAGCCAAGTCCGCCGCGACCGTGATCGGCGGCGTGTACCCCAGACTCACCATCGCACTGCCGCAGCGTTGGCATCGCATCCCACCGGGCTGCTCGGCCATCACGATGATCTCAGTACACGCCAGCAGATACAGCCGCATCGTGGCCGCCGCGACGATCAACTTCAGTTGCTCGATACCGTAACGCGAAGCCGGATGAAGCAGGCCGTAGTGCCGCACACGATGCAAGCCCGCTGGCAACACGTGCAACAACCAACGCCGAATGAACTCAACGACCGAAAGTCGCATCCCCCGATAGCTCTTCGTCCCGCTGCGTTTGACCTGCAACACCAGCTGCGCCTCATCGAGACACGCGCGATCATCGCACTGAGTCACTCGCCAGTTCCCCAGCGCCCCGCGGGCAACGTAGGGAGCCAGATACGCCATCGCCCGCTGACCATCGCCGACGCCGGTCGAGTCAACCACCCAGCGGCGCCTCCACACCGACGCAGCAACAGAATCAAAGCCGCTGGCGGCTTGCAAACGTTGCTGCATCAACGCCCGGAAGCGGTACGCCAGAACCTGCTCCGGAACAAACACGCTCGCGCGGGAGTTAACCCAGCGGCCTTCTTTATCCAGTCCGCCGGCGGGCACCAGAAAGTGCACATGCGGATGATAGGACAGATCCCGCCCCCACGTGTGCAACACGCCCGTGAAGCCCGTGGCACTGGCACCCACATGCCGTGGCTCTGCTGCTCCGATCTTCAACCGGAATTATTCACGACGACAGGCGTCTGGTTTGTCCTTTGAAGCGATTCTCCAGACGCGGAGGCAAGTTTTGCAAATTCGTCAGTTTCACGTCGTAGGTGACTTGTCGAAACCACAAACCTGAAACAATACCCCAATGAAACAAGCTTTCGCCGTGTCGACGCCCACGCATCGTGAATAATCCGGGTTCAATGCCTCGCTGGCGCAGTCGAACATCGTACGATACGCGACTTCCGGATTGCGGAGCACTGCCGAACGAAGTTCTTTCGGAATCGTGAAGGTGACCATAAAGTAATTGCATGGCAGTTGCTTTTGTTGCTGCTTCTCCAGCCACTTTCCTGTCTCGGCGTACTGACAGCCGGGGCAGTGCCGATTGCAACAACTTCGCGGCACGGTATGGCGGTGGCCACAGCCAAGACAGGCGTACGAGATCGTGCCCAGTGAAGCTTCGCGACAGGCCACCACGGCGCGGAGCACTTTCTTTTGCTGGGCCGTCATCCGCGAGCCGTACTTTTGCAGGTAGGCGTTGGCATAGCGTTTCAGCACGCGGCTGACCGAGGGATCGCCAAGGCTTGGCGGCGCAGCAAGGCTTGGCGGCGCAGCAAGGCTTGGCGGCTCGATATCCGTGCGACTCATGAGCCTGCTCCTCGCGGGCCGTTCATGTGCTCGGCGACAATCTTCCTCGCCTTGGCGTCGCCGTCGCGAGTGAAGTGCAAGTAGATTTCAGTGGCTTGCAGGTTCTTGTGGCCAAGATACTGTTGCAACGCCGCAAGGTTGGCTCCGGCGTCGAGCATCGCGGTGGCGTAAGAATGCCTCAGCGTATGCGGACTGATGCCCTCGATGTTCCACTCCAGAGCCGTCACGATCCGTTGCAGCGCCCGTTGCGCGGATCTTTCACTGACCGGCTGCCGCGCCGAACGAATTTGTTTTAATCCGGAATTATTCACGACGACAGGCGTCTGGTTTTTCCTTTGAAGGCATTCTCCGGAGGCGGAGGCAAGTTTTGCAAATTCGTCAATTTCACGTCGTGGGTGACCTGTGGAAACCACAAACTTGGAGCAATACCCCAATGAAACAAGCTTTCTCCTGGTCGACGCCCACGCATCGTGAATAATCCGGGTTAATTGAGCCCGAGACGGAAACAGCCAGTCGTTGTTGCGGTGCGTTCTCCAGTA
>CAYZPA010000012.1:60978-100017 GCA_964479855.1 uncultured Pirellulaceae bacterium | reverse complement strand
ACTGTTTTTGGAATCCTTTTTTTCTAGAGTTGAATCGTCTTCTTTGTCTGCGTCGCTCTGTTTTTCTGCGTCGCTCGCCTTGTCACCACTTTCGTCTTTGTCGCCGTCGGCATCTTTATCGCTCTGCTTCTGATTGATCGTGGGAGGCGTCATGCCCGTCCAGACCTTTTGGCCCACGATCGTTCGTGCTTGCAACTGAACCGGAAACAGATCCGATGACGTGGCTTCGGTACGGGTCTCCTCGCCGGATCGATACAAGGCCGTCAACGTGATCATTGCGACAACCATCACCGCGACCGTGAGCCATGCGAGGATTCCTCCCAGCGACAATCGCTCCCGAACGACAATCGGCGCAGGCGTAGAATCGGTCTCAATCGTCGATTCCGATCCGCCTTGCGACGCACCCAGTTCGTATGGACTTTCGGGTCGATCGGAGTCTTGAAAATCTGAAGGTTGTGAATCGGACACGTTACTCAATTTCCACTTGGTATGCTGCAGTTTGAAAGCGTTCGTTTTGACTTGATGTCAATTGCCTTGAATCGATCAGCCGAAAACTCGGACCGTCCAACGAATGGCAAAACGCAAACCCATTTTAGCCCGGATTATTCACGATGCGTGGGCGTCGACTTGGAGAAAGCTTGTTTCATTGGGATATTGCTCCAAGTTTGTGGTTTCGACAGTTCACTCACGACGTGAAATTGACGAATTTGCAAAACTTGCCTCTGCGTCCGGAGAACCGCTCAAAGGACAAACCAGACGCCTGTCGTCGTGAATAATTCCGGTTTAGTCGACGCGACCATAAAGTTACCGGTCGAGCACGAGATCTATCACGATGCACCGAAAATCATGGCCCTTACACCTCGTCCAACCCGAACATTTCCGCAGGTCGCTTCCCTCAAAAACTCACTGTCTCATTGGATGCAAAAACCGGAATCACAATTTCGACCATCTCGAGCTTTTACCTCCCCCTACCGTCCAAATATCAGAACCGCGAATGGGGCTGTCATTAACAACGATTAAATCAGCTTCCGGATTCGCCGAAACACGGCGTTGAACATCGGTTCCGTCAATCGACCGGTAAACGTGTTCTGCTGACTGGGATGGTAACTACCCACCAACCAGACCTTGTTGCCGAACTGAAATTCTGCGCCATGTGAAAATTTTGGTGCTGTCGCCGAGCCTTCCGCGAGCCACTCAGAAGCTTTCGCCAGACGCATCGTTTCGGACCAGGCGAGCCGTCCCAACGCAAGGACAACTTTGGGTTTCACTTGAGAGAATGTTTCCAGCAAAAACGGCTGACAGTTGGCGACCTCTTCGCGAGTCGGCTTGTTGCCCGGCGGCGCACAAAGACAAACGTTGCTGATGACGGCGTCGATCAGTTCAAGCCCATCATCCCGATCGGTCGACGTAGGCTGGTTCGCGAATCCAGCTTTGTGCAACGCGGCGTAAAGCCAATCGCCGCTGCGATCGCCCGTGAACATCCGGCCGGTTCGGTTCGCTCCATGAGCTCCCGGAGCGAGCCCAAGAACAAGCAGACTCGCAGGGAGCGTTCCGAAATTGGGAACCGGCTTGCCCCAGTACTTTTGATCCCGATAAGCTTTTCGCTTCGTTTCGGCGATCGATTGGCAATGCTCGCGAAGCCGTTCACACTTTCGACAACGAACGATCCGTCGCTGAAGTTTCTGCCATGCTTCGTCTTTTTGTTTGGCAGTGATGGCGGTCAACTTTTTGGTCACGTCACTCTCGTTTAAACGTCGCGTCGAACCGTGTCATTGGGCGATCTGTCGAGACTCAAGATCCTGAGCGGCAGTTTTAGACTTACCTTCTACCATAGGTCGCACTCTGTCTTAGCTCGCGTTTTCTGCGGCGTCGTTTTTGTCCTGGATGTATTTGTCTTTCACCTTCCGATAACGCCACTCAAAAGCAACGCACACCAAAACGATGATCAACAACCCCACGACCCGCAATGTCCAGTTATCTTCCAGATATTTGTTGATCTGTTTGGCAAACGCATACATGATCGTGTTACCCAAAAGACTGCCCAGCAACACGCCCCCCACCGTCGCCCAACGACTAAGTCCAAGCAATCGACCGAAAATCGAACCACCGATGCTTCCCGTCGTCGAAGTCGGAAAAATCACAAACGTTACCAACCCGGCGAAAGCCATTCGCTTGATCCACGGCTGCGAATCCATAAAAAACTTGCCGTCCCAAACCAGCATGGCAAGCTTGGGGCCGACCTTGGGAATCTTGAATAGAATTCCCATGTGAAACGTCACAAATAACGCCGTCATGAAATCCAGGTAGGTCACCAACGCGAAAAGCTCTCCCGGACTCATCGTCAGCTCCATGCCCCAGATTGGCTGGCTGCTTGCTCCGTCGACTCCGGCCAGCAAAACGAATCGGCCCAGCACAAAGAAAGTCGCCGTAGCGTGAAAAAGAACCGAAGCCGCGTAAGTGAACCCATTCACAATCCAAAGCAAACCCAGCAACGTCGCCGAAACGACAACCGGAGCCAGCAGAGTTGCCCGCCACAGAAACGGACGCTCTTTGCGAAATTGTTTTTCGAAGCCCGCGAACATTGAGTGCAGTTGATCGCGCAACTGTTCGGGATTTTCAGCAAGTTCCATCGACTCCGCCGGCGAAGCCTTGTACGGGTTTTCGGTTTTTGAAGTTTCCGAAAGCTGATCCATGGTGTGTCTAATTTTCCCGGCGACTTCGATCGCCTTGTTGCAGTTTCGGCAGGTTAGTGAAAGGTTGCTTCCCGCAGCGCCATGTTTTTTATCGGTTGAGCCGCAGAATTATGCGGAACAAATCTCAATTTTCCAGTGATCGGCTCTGATTGCATACTCAACTCGCGTTTCCGGGCTAGCAACCGCAGAAAAAAGCGTAATGACACACCTCTGGCCATTTACTACTGTCTCGACCGCAAACACGTTTGTCAAATTTGCCGGTTTCGGCCAAATTCAGCCCGTCACGGAAAAACAGAAAACCGCACAAACTCATTTTTTCAACAAGCTCCGATTCTCAAAACTTCGCGAAACGTAGCGAATCCATCCTCCAATCCTGACCGAATTTTCGAAGATCCTAGCCTGGATCGCCGGAAAAAGGTACTGAGGTCGAACCATGCAACCTACTCGTCGCCAAATTCTCACCAATGCAGGTATTTTAGGGCTCGGAGGATTCGGCATCGGCTTTTGCGGCTGCAAAACGGCTCCCATGACCGGCCGACGTCAGCTTATCCTGATCCCCGAAAGCCAGGAAATTTCGCTCGGCGTGACCGCTTTTGAAGAAACCGTTACTTCAGAAAATCTGTCGACCAATGCGAGGCTTTCGCAGATGGTGGATCGAGTCGGCCAGCGGATCGCGAAAGTATCAAACCGCAGTGACTACAACTGGGAATTTCGCTTGATCGCCGACCAGACTCAAAATGCATTCTGCTTGCCCGGTGGCAAAGTGGCGATTTACGAAGGCATCCTTCCGATCTGCCATGACGAAGCCGGTCTGGCGGTCGTGATGTCTCACGAAGTCGCCCACGCGTTGGCTCGACACGGCGGCGAAAGGATGAGCCAATCCATGGCGGCTGACAAAGTCAAAGCCGTTGCAGAAACCTTGGCCGGAAAGTACGTTCCCGACAAACAACAGTTGCTGATGCAAGCCTACGGACTGGGAACCAAATATGGCGTCCTGCTGCCGTACAGCCGCAAACAGGAATCCGAAGCCGATCACATCGGCATTAAGCTGATGGCGAAAGCGGGATACGATCCTGTCGTTGCCCCAGATTTCTGGAACCGTTTCGCTTCGATCAAGGGCGACGGACAACAGGCCGAGTTCCTTTCGACGCATCCTTCGGACCAGCGCAGATCAGCGGACTTGCTCGCGTTGATGGACGAAGCGAAATCGATCTACCAAGCAAGCTCCACCAAGTTCGGCCGCGGCGAGAGTCTTGTGTCATAGTGGCGTGCTTCGAACCAGCAGCGCGTGCGAGCTGAAATGACCGGCCGAGTATATGAGCCGAGGAACGTAGGTTCCCGGGTTCCTGAACCCGGCCGCTTACGCGTTTCGGCTCAAAGACCAGTGAACTCAGCATGAATGAACCACTCTTGCGAGTAACCCAGGCTAAGTTTTAACATCGGTCGGCGCCTGTATTTCAATGTCGGCCAATAACGCCTATTTGATGGTTCCAGCGAATCGACGAAACGACCAACTTCCAAGCTGGAACAAACAACCAAGCAGAACGCTGGCGATCAAATGAGTTACCATCGTCATTGAACGGTCGACCATTCGAAAACGAAAGCCCGTATTCACCAGAAATTCTGGCGCATAAGCCCACCAAAAATAGACATGTCTCGCGGGCGTTCCATTGGTCAACTGAATCACCATGCCACTGGGAACGAACAGAAGGATCACAAAGGCAGCGAACAACGAAAGTCTCCATGATGGAAATCTCGCGCCGGACAAATCGGCTCGAACACGCGAGCTATTCGTTTGCTTCGATCGCGGTGTCTTGTACGGATTTGTATCCATTGCATCAGTCATAATATTGTTGAATCCAAATCAAAACGAAACACTTTGCTTTGAACCGAAATTATTCAGGACGATAGGCGTCTGGTTTGCTCTTTGAAGCAATTCTCCTGACGCGGAGACAAGTTTTTCAAATTCGTCAATTTCACGGCTTGGGTGAACAGCCGAAACCACAAACCTGGAATAACATCCCAATGAATTAGGCTTTCTCCCTGTCGACGCCAATACCTCGTGAATAATCCGGGTTTATGTGTCAATTCGATGTATTTCACCACGGCGTGGTCGATCTCTCGAAAAACTGGATGCAGCTTTTCAAGCATTGACTCTCGTTCAGCATTAATTTCGACCATAAAGTTTTCGCTTTGTGTCGGCGCAAAACAACTAGCGTACACCAGCTTGCCCCCGACCTATCGACTGTCGCGGAACGAGCATGGCGTGCTTCGAACCAGCAGCGTTCTGTTCGAATGGGTGCTGAAAGTTTAACATACCAGATCACCAAATTCGTCCCTGACCAGCTTACGTCATGACTCCTTTCCAGATCGCAGCAATCATCATTACGCTGTCGGCGCTCTTTGGTTTTTTGAACGTCAAATACCTGAAGCTGCCAAATACGATCGGCTTGATGATCATCGCGATCGTCTTTTCGTCGATTCTATTTCTAAGCCGTATTCTGTTTCCCGAGTCTTCCTACGCGGTTGATTTCGCCAGCCAATTGATGGAGCGGATTCACTTTGGCGACCTGTTGCTGGATGTGATGTTGGGATTTTTGCTGTTCGCGGGAGCGATGCATACGAATTTTGATCAGCTGAAAGTCCAACGATGGCCCGTGCTGGTTTTTGCGACTCTGGGAGTTCTGGCTTCGACGTTTCTGGTCGGCTTGCTGACATGGTTCGCGTTTGGCTTGCTAGGACTGGAGCTAAAGTTCATCCATTGCCTGTTGTTCGGCGCGTTGATTTCTCCGACAGACCCGATCGCGGTGCTGGGCATCCTGAAGCAAGCCCGTGTTCCAAAGAAACTGGAAACCAAAATCGTCGGTGAGTCCCTTTTTAATGATGGCGTTGGGGTCGTTGTTTTTCTGACCATTTTCAGCATCGCCACCGGCGGACAGCATCCCGGTGGACAGCACTCCGGCGAAGATCATTCCGATTCTAACGAAGCCGCTTTGGTTGCTTCCGATCATGGAGAAGCGAACCCCGACAAATCGGATGTGGCTGAACCCCACGAACATAGTCACGCGAAAACTGAATCCGATGGAGAATCGAAAGAGCATCCAGAATCGCAAACCCATGGGCAGTCGACTTCCATTGTCGGCATCGCGGAGCTGTTTGGGAAAGAGGTGCTCGGTGGCATCCTGTTGGGGCTGGCTTTCGGATTCGCGACGTTCTGGCTGCTAAAGGCGATCGATGATTACGAGATCGAAGTCATGATCACACTTGCCTGTGTTTTTGGCGGATGTGCCGTAGCGGCGTGGCTCCATGTTTCGGCTCCGCTGGCGATGGTGGCGGCAGGCCTATTCGTTGGCAACGATACGGTGCGTGGAACTTCGATGTCGCGGCAGACTGAATTGTATGTCGATAAATTTTGGGAACTGGTCGACATCCTGCTCAACGCGATCCTGTTTGTTCTGATCGGATTCGAAATGTTGTTGATCAGTTTTGACCAGACTTTCCTGATGGCGGGTGGAATTGCGATCGTGATAGTTCTGGCAAGCCGATTCGTTTCGCTACTGTTGCCTGTTCGTTTCTTTGCAAAGCGTTTGGATTTTGTGCCTCACACGACGACGATCATGGCGTGGGGTGGCTTGCGAGGCGGAATTTCGATTGCGTTGGCGTTGGCGATGCCGCTGGAGTGCAGAGATTTGTTCTTGACGGTAACCTATGCGGTGGTGATCTTTTCGATCGTGGTTCAGGGACTGACAGTCGGTCCCTTGGCACGACGTTTGATCGGAATTGACAGCTTGCCGGACGATGATGATCACTGATTCAGGTAGCCTGCGTTGAAGCTCAGCTATTGCGAGTTTTCAAAGTGGCTTGGCTTTCAGGGTTGTTTGGCACAGCAAACTACGGCTCAAAGAGGCCGAAATTTAATGAGCCGTTTGGGCGATAGCCCCGGTTGAAGCGTCGGTAACCGGGGCTATCGCCCAAACGGCTCACGTTACTGAAGATTGTTTCAAAAAAACAAAGCCTCAGAGAGTGGAACAACCAGAGCGGCTTAACGAAAAAGCCTATCCAACCAACACATCACTATTTCCAAACAACGAAAACGAGAAACATTCAGAACATGTCAGAACGCCCCGAGACCATCGAGTGGATTGGTGATACCGCTGGCCACCTTTGCCTGATTGATCAAACGCTGTTGCCCGTTGAGATGACTCGCATCAATTGCCGCGACATCGAAACGGTTTGGGAAGCGATCAAGATGCTTCGAGTTCGCGGTGCTCCGGCGATCGGAATTTCGGCGGCGTATGGCGTTTTGGTTGGCTTGCGAACGGTCGATGATTCAGATTCAGCGGCTTTCAAAAATCGGTTTCACGAAGTGGCGGACTACCTGTGCACAAGCCGTCCAACTGCGGTCAATCTGTTTTGGGCGATGGATCGAATGAGAGCAGTCTTCGCGGCGGAGGAATCGACGCTTGACAATGCGGCGATGCGATCGCGATTGCTTGCTGAAGCCAAAGCAATTCACGCCGAGGACCGCGAAATGTGTCACTCGATCGGAAAGTTTGGTGCGGGCTTGCTGGAAAACGTAAGCGGAGTTTTGACGCATTGCAACGCGGGCGGTTTGGCGACGGCAGAATACGGAACGGCGTTGAGCGTTTTCTTTACGGCTCAGGATCAAGGCCACGATCTTCACGTCTTTGTTGACGAAACCAGACCGTTGTTGCAGGGCGCGCGCCTGACAGCGTGGGAGCTGATGCAACGAAACATCAAAGCGACTTTGATTTGTGATTCGATGGCGGCGCAAGTGATGCGAGAACAAAAGGTTCAGGCGGTCGTAACGGGCGCGGATCGAATTGCGGCCAATGGAGATTCTGCAAACAAAATCGGGACTTACTCGATCGCTGTGCTGGCGAAGGCTCACGGCATTCCGTTTTACATCGCGGCTCCCAGCAGCACATTCGATTTGTCGATTGAATCAGGCGAAGAAATTCCAATCGAGCTACGTGCGGCGGAAGAAATCAGCCACGGTTTCGGACGCCAAACAGCTCCGGCCGGCGTCGATGTGTACAACCCGGCGTTTGACGTGACTCCTGCCGATTACATTCAGGCAATCATTACAGAAAAAGGAGTCATCGATCCGGTGACTCGCGACAATGTAGTTTCGATGATCGGATAAAATTGAACTTTGCGCTGAAGTCTTCGTAGTGTTTGAGACTTGACGCAGATTTTGTTACGTTCGGAAGGCGAAGGCGGCTTTCAAAGTGCAAACCAGGCGCCTGCCGTCGTGAATTTCGGTTAAGGCAATTAAGGGTAACGCAATGAAACACAGTCGTCGATTCCTTCGTTTCAACCTGAAGAGCTTTCTGATTTTCATCCTCTTTCTGGCGCCTGCTTGCGCGTGGATTGCATACGTGGCGCAGGAGTATCGTGCTGAATCCAAATCAATTGCGGCGATCCAATCCGCGAGTCAACGACAAAATGTTGACTTCTTTGAATCGGGCCCAAGAAAAACGGTTTCAGCAGCCTTGATAATCCGCTGAACGGTCAAGCGCACATCGGTAGTCGTCGACTACCGCGGACCAGCAGTTCTCAAGTCTATTTGTGATCGTTACGGATTCGCTGTTTTTGATCGCGTCGTTGAAATCGAGACGGATGGAATTGATCCAGCCGACATCGAAATCAACCAATCAACTCTTGCGGCTTTTCGTCACCTGACAGAGTTAAGAATTCAAGGGCATGCAACGGCGACCGAACTTGCCAAGGAAGCTTTGCCGAAATGCCGCTTGCCACAGCTGCATAACGACGAATTCACGGCCAGTGTCGACACCAATCCAACAGAGATCGCTGTAAAAGTAAATTTTGCCTCCTGCAGCAAGTGATCGAATTGTTTGCATTGTCGGCACGTTAAGTATCGTCAGCGATACCACTGGGATGGCGGGTATTGATCCAATGCGGCGGTAGCAGTTAAACGAAAAGTTTGACGAACCAGTGCAAAGACCACATAATGCGATCTGTCGCGAATTCGGTTCCACGGTTGAGGAGTCATCGATGAAGTACTCACGTCGCAAGTTCATGGCCAACGGAGTTCCGTTGATCGGCGCACCGTTTCTTTTTTCGGCTTACAAGTCGATAGGCCGCTCTTTGGCCGGAAAGGATGAAGACAAGAGTACAATTCAACTGGAAACGACCTCTGAATCGATCGCTGCGATCGAAAGAGGCATCGAATGGATGAAGCGAACCGAAGGTCGTCAGGGCGGCCACGGTACCGACATCAACCAGCCTGACGATATTGGTTGCTCAGCGATGGTCGGATTGGCTCTTCTGGCAAACGGCAGCACTCCCAGCCAGGGGCCGAACAAGCTTCATCTCAAACGCATCGTGAATTATTTGATCGGCTGCGTCGATGCGATGCCGGCAGGAAACATCACAGCCAAGACCGGAACGCAGTTGCAAAACAAAATCGGTGCTCAGGCTCATACTTTCTTCGCGCTACTCTTCCTTAGCCAAGTCGCAGGAGAAGTCGGGATTCATCGCCGGACTCATAAAGCAGTCGCCAAACTGGTTGATACGGTCGTGAAAGGGCAGAGTCGTCGTGGTGATTGGGGGCAAGAGTCATGGGCTCCGACGCTGGGGACCGTGATGGGTTGGACGAGCCTCCGGTCGGCTCATTTTGCGGGCTTTCGAGTCGGTGGATCGCCAGAGAAAACGGCCGAACACCTGATGAGTCAAATGAAGACTCAGATGAACACCAACCAACACTGGATGCATTCGCTTTACAAAAACGCCACTGGGGTTCGAGTTCTGTACGCGATGGGCAAGGACGACACGCCCGTGGCGAAAAATGCTTTTGCACAGGTCTTGAAATTGGTCGAACGGGACAACACGGCGTTCAACCAGGCCGGAGGAGAAGAATTTCTGGCTTTCCATTTGATCACCGAAACGATGCTGCAAAAAGAAGGCAAGGAATGGGCGACATGGTTCCCGACCGTTCGCGACAAAATGTTGGCAGTCCAAAATAAAGATTCCAGCTGGACGGGACACCACTGCATCACCAGTCGAACGTTTTGCACCGCAGCGGCATGTCTTGTCCTTTCAGCACCGAATCGGTTTCTGCCGATTTCTCAAAAGTAGGATCGCTCCATCATTTCTCGAACGACTTCGTGTTTATTATTGCCACTGTTCGTGGTGTTGCTGAGCCATGTTTCGCTTGCTGATGAGCCGCTAAATAAAGCGGTGCGATGGCTGGTCGATCAGCAGGACGATTCTGGAGCGTGGAAGAGCCAAACGTACGGTTCCATGAAACAGGGAGCCGCCACGACGGCGTTGTCGCTGTACGCAATGTCTCATTTGAGCAAGGAATTGCGAGACGCGCACTCTGAAGCGATCGAAAAAGCGATCGCGTTTTTGCAGCCAGGGATCGAATTGCGAAACCGTACTGCCAACCCCGAAGGTTCGCTCGACCATCCGGTATACGGAACGGCAATGTATCTGATCGCGATGCATCGAATCGATGCGGATTTGGAATCGAAGCAGTTACAAGGTCTGTTGCGATATTTGATCGATTCCCAATGCGTCGAACCGCGTGGCTTTCAGGCTGAAGATCCGAACTACGGCGGCTGGGATATTATCGGTCCCAACGTTGTCGCTGGAAAGACTTCGGGAACGAACGTTTCGATCACTCGATTCGCTGTGGACGCATTACAACGCTTTTCCACGAAAGAATCACAAACGAAATACGATCTGCCTGAAAGCCTTGTTACCGAAACGCAAAAATCGATCGCAGTTGCTGGAAAGTGGGTGAAGAAACTTCATGCCAAAAGTCGTGACGGAGGATTCATCTTTTCACCACACCCGGGAACGGCTCTGAATAAATCAAAAGCTAACGGCAACCGACCGCTGCCTTACGGATCTGCGACAAGCGACGGTTTGCTGATCTTGAAGATGGCTAATGGTGCCGAAGGAGCCCAATTCCGACAGGCGTCTGGCTGGTTGAAAGAGAACTCGAATTTCCCACTGGTTCCCGGTTTCGAAAGCGAAGACTTCGATTCAGGTTGGTCGCGAAGCCTGCGGTTTTATTACTATCAGGCCTTCTCCTCGGCCGTCAGTCAGATTGACGATGAGAAATGGAGCGTGAATTTTACGAGCCAATTGGCTTCCACGATTAGGGAACTTCAACAACCCGACGGTCACTTCGCGAATGATTCGGCGCTGATGCGTGAAGACGATCCCTTGATTGCGACTTCTTTTGCGATCATCGCGCTGGCCAATTGTTCGCGGATTGAAGCGCAAGCTGAGCGGGCATCTCAAGAGTAGCTGTTACCACGCAGGGCATGAAAGGTGCCAAGGAGGAATGGCACTGCCGGAAGTCATTTTTGATGAGTGCGCGTAGCGAATCATCTTGTTGACGAGATGCTCTATGCTGCGGGGTCAGTAAATCTGGAACGCAGGGATTCTGTAACCCTGCCTCGCTCGTTTGCAAAATATCAGCCAAGCCAATTGTGCCGACCAGCACGCAGGCGTCGTGCCGAACACTATTGCCCCTGCCCCCCCTAATCCCGTCCTCCGCTAAGAATCCAACAACGCAATCGCGCTGGTCATTGGCAGGTACAATATGTTTTGCTTGTCTGCGAACAAGCCAAACCCAACGCGTTCGTAGAAAGCAACTGCCGCAGCATCCTTCGCGTCTACGACAATCGCATAAGTTCCAACGCCCGACGTGGCGATTCGTTTTATTGCGTCGTAGACGAGCGCGAACCCCAACCCCTGTCCTTGACAAGTCTGATCGACCGCCAAGTGACCAAGACGCGCAACGGGTACATCGTTATATCGTGGTAACTTTTTTCGAAGACTGTCGAGCAAACTGGCTAAAGCGATGCTGCTAGAAGACAGCGTGTAAAATCCGACGATCGCATCCGATGCATTGTCGAGGGCCAGGTAGCAGGTGCAAAACTTCCGACGCTGTTCCTGTCGTGCTTGCTTTTTCAAATAGTCATTTAGAACAGCCGTACCGCAATCAAAGCGGTTGCGATCCTGTTTGTTTAGCCGTTCGATTCGGAAGGGTTTCAAGACGGTTCGATCAATTCGGCGTGAAGGGCTTTAGCACGCCTCAAGGCGTCAGTGACAGGTTTCGGTTTGAGCAGGCTTTCAGCAAACGCAATTTGATCGGTCTGAGATAAACTGAATCATGTTGTGCTCAGCAATCGTCTTCTTGGCAGCTGCGCTGGCCATGCTGATGATGTAATCTGATATCGAACGCCCCTCTAAAATTGCCGCTTGCTCGATTAGCGCCCGATTCGCTGCTGAGGTCCTAGCCTCGATACGCTCTGTTTTGTGTTCGGTTGCCATGATGATTCTCCTTGTCCTTTCTATTGTGCGGCGATTTGCCGTACAAAGTCAAATCATTTCTAGACAAGACGGGAAAAACCGATGTTTCAACCGATTGACGGTGAGTTACGAAGAAAGTCGTTCCAGTCTGTACCAGCGTCTGGCGGCGGAAGAAAACGGAACGATTTCACATTCTTCGCCTTTGCAAGAATTTCCGCATTGAGTTTTGCAGCGAATTTAAAACCGCCTTCGTCATTGTCAAATCGCATTTCAACCGTTGATTGTTCGGGCAATTCGTTAGGCCGAAGAAAGGAGACACCCAAACTTCTGTTCCAAGTTCTTCGTCAATCGCAACAATCCAGTCAAACTGCCCTTCAATTTGGAACTCATGCAAATGCCAGACAGGCTCGAGGCAAGTATCTCCCCCCACGAAGTTCAGATCTTTGACTGCGTGCAACGCTGTGTTCGGCAGGCCTTTCTGTGCGGGCTTGATCGCAACACGGGAGTAGACTTCGAGCATCGGCGCGGCCGGTCCTGAGTATTGGTCGCCAAACCGTTGCATTCTGATTGTAAGACGAGTGATCGTTTAAAAAGCATGTCTGGCGGAGTAAGGCTGGCGACGGCGATTCCGCCCGGTCTAAGTGGTAGGAGGGGCGCGGATAGTCGCGCCAACCGAGCCACCCGGTCCGAAGTCTTCACCGCTTCTTGCGGCCCATTGTTGAAAGAGCCTTATTCCTGCGGCCCATCGTTGGAAGAGCCTCGTTCCTGCGGCCCTTTTCCAATTGCTCTCACTGCGATAAATTTCAGGCTCACATTAACGCCAACCCGGACCAGAAAAGAACCATGGCCAAGAAAACGATCGCCGATATTGATGTTGCCTCAAAAACTGTGCTCATGCGAGTCGACTTTAATGTGCCACTCGATGGAGACCTGAAGATTACCGATGATCGCCGAATCGAAATGGCTCTGCCAAGCATCAAGTCGGTCATCGATCGCGGTGGAAAACTAATCCTGATGAGCCATCTTGGACGCCCGAAGGGAGTCGCCGATCCGGCCAAGAGCCTTAAACCGGCTGCCGATCGTTTGGGAGAGATTCTTGGTTCGCCCGTTCATATGGCTGCCGATACGGTTGGCCCAGATGCATCTGAAAAAGCAGAATCTTTGGCTGATGGCGAAGTGCTGGTTCTGGAGAATCTGCGTTTCGACGAACGTGAGAAATCTGGCAACGATGAATTTTCGGCTCAGCTTGCGGCGTTTGCAGATGTCTACTGCAACAACGCGTTCGGAACCTGTCATCGTGAAGACGCTTCGATGTACGGCGTGCCAAAAGCGATGGGTGATAAACCGAAAGTCGTCGGCTCGTTGGTCGAAAAAGAGATCAAGTATCTCGATGGAGTGATCTCCAATCCGGATCGTCCTTTCGTTGCGATTCTTGGTGGAGCCAAGGTTTCCGACAAGATCAAGGTGATCGAAAACCTGTTGGGCATTTGCGATCACGTCTTGATTGGCGGAGCGATGGCTTACACGTTTTCGTTGGCCAAAGGCGGCAAGGTCGGCGACAGCCTTGTTGAGCCCGAGCATGTTGAACTGGCCAAGTCTTTGATGGAAAGCGCCGGCGACAAGCTTGTTTTGCCAGTCGATACGAGCTGTGGCGATGAGTTCAACAACGCGGATTGCAATAAGCAAATTGTTGCTGCGGGTGAAATTCCCGATGGCTGGGAAGGGTTCGACATTGGTCCCGAGACTGCAAAGAAATTCGCTTCGATTATTGCTTCTGCCAAAACGGTTGTTTGGAATGGCCCGATGGGAGTCTTCGAAGTCGAACCGTTTGCCGTCGGCACCAAAGCGGTTGCTCAGGCGATTGCGGATGGGAATGCGACGTCGATCATTGGCGGTGGCGATAGTGCCGCTGCGGTCGCTCAATTGGGCTTCGAAGATTCGGTGACTCACGTCAGCACCGGTGGCGGCGCCAGCCTTGCCATGCTGGAAGGCAAGACCTTTTCGGCAGTAGAAGTGCTGGACGAAGCGTAGTTGCTAGGACAGTGTCGAGCTTGTTGATTTATTCCAAATCGAGTTTTTTTTGCCAGCCGTTTACGCGTTCGCCTCGGTCAACGACGCGACAGCCGGGGCTATCGCGCAAACGCCCAAACGGCTCAATAAATCAACAAGCCCTGTCGAAGAAAGAGAGCGAACGGATTTGATTCGCTGAAAAAATGAGCCCGCCAATTTGCGTTAGCGGGGCCCGCGATTGTTCAAGACTTTCGTCTGGACAAAATCTCTTCTTCAATGTCTCGAGGAACCTTGCGGTAACCGGCTGGGGTCATACTGAAGGTTCCTTTCCCGCGAGTCATCGATCGAAGCTCATTCGAGTAATCGAACAGTTCGGTCAATAATTCGGTCAACAGGGCGGTTGCGGTCAGCACCTCACGACAATGCCCTTGCGCTTCACTCGTTCTAATCCTCCATCTGGATGAACAGGGGTCTCACACTCCAAAGCAAATAAACATGCCCGGCACACATTCGAAACGAAGCCATCGGCGTAGCCGTGCGTTCGCCATGCGAGCAAATCAATGCGATAAAACGATGTAGCCCGGATTATTCACGATGCGGAGGCGTCAAAATTGAGAAGGCTTGTTTTGATTGGGGCATTGTTCCAAGTTTGTGGTTTCGACAGTTCACCCACGACGTGAATTGGTCAATCTGCAAAAACGGTCGCCACTTCAGGAGAATCGTCTCCAAAATCAAACCAGACGCCTGTCGTCGTGAATAATTCCGGTTTAGAGATCACTTATTTATGGACTAGCCCTAGCGGGCTAAGGTCCAAACGGCTCATTAAATCAACAAGCCGAAACACGTCGTGCCGGAATTGGTGCAACTTCAAAACCCGCCGAAATCCAAATGACATTGAATTCCTGCTAGGTTGCACTTTCGAGCCTCGCAAATTTTGACTGGTCGTTTTCATCAACTTTTTGCATTCGGTGTCCGGATGCGATGGCTTGCTGATCACAGTTTTTCATGGCTTTGTGGGAAAAACACAACCTGATGGCTGAGACCGACATATCCTTTTTCGGGTTTTCCGCATCCCGCGGCCCGATTGAACACGAGGATATATCCAGATGTCAAAACAAAAACTGATGATCGTTGATGACAGCCAGGCCGTTCGCCTTGCCGTAAAACGAATACTGATCGGCGCAGGCTATGACGTCGTTGTTGCTTGCGATGGCGAAGAGGCCGTCGCAAAACTCAGCGAGCGTCCCGCGTTGGTCGTCCTGGACATCAACATGCCGGGGCTCGACGGATACGGTTTCTGCGAACAGATGGACGCAGAAGATTCACCTTTCGAATCTGTTCCGGTGGTCTTTCTGACGTCTGAAAAATCTCGTGCTCTCGAGTTGTTAGGAAATCAATTCGGAGCCTATCTCCAAAAACCGGTCAAACCCGAAGAACTGCTTCGCGTCGTCGAAGAACAGCTTCTGGCCGAAGCAAGATAGTCCATCTCTCAGTTCAGAGATGAGATGAATTCAAGTTTCACCGTTAAGCACAACCGCGAAAAAGCATGAGTGATAAAAGCTGTCCCCGACCAGAAAGCCTCTCCCTTGACGTCGATCAATGGCGACGCGAAATCGAAATGTTCGCTCAATCAACAGAGCAAGCCATCGCGGCGATCGTGTCGGATTTTTCGAACCATTCAAATTCGGCGTCACTGGGTGATTCGAATTCACACGTCGGAACGAAAAACGATTCTTCTGTCGTCAATGACAGCGGGCAAGATCGACTTGCCAAACTCAAGGAACAACTGGCCAAACGATTGACGAAGAACTAACGAAAGAGATCTGTGCTCGATTCAACTTTGAACAACGAAGGACGCTGTTGCATTTTTCGAAGCGGCGAAAGCTGGTTCGGAATCTCAGCTCTGGCAGTACGCAGCATCGTTCCGCGCCCCGAAATCATGCCAGTGCCTCAATCGGACCCAAGCCTGAAAGGGATTTGTCATATCCAAAACGAATTCATTCCGGTCGTCAGCTTGCAGGCCTTATCCAGCATCCAATACGACACTTCCGCTGACGCAGAGCAGCAAATGATTATCCTTTTGAGCCCTTCTGGAGCTTGGGGACTGTTGATCGATGAAGCCGCCGCATTGGCAGAGCTCGAAATTTCAATTTCAACTTTTACAAACCGAAATGACCCATGGTCACGCGTCATCGCCGGATCAGCATCCTGGAAAAACCAGGTACTGCAAATCCTTGATCCGATCGCGACCTCTCAATACGCGTCAAGGCTGCTGGACATGTTTTGGCAGTCCGGCAACCAGAACGAACCACATCTATCCTGTAACTGATACCTGAATCATGCGTGCACAAACTGTACAAACTGCAACCAGCGTCGCCTGCCTTGCGTCCGGCGCCTTGATGGGTGCCGCCTTTTTCCAGGCGGATCAAGCAACCACCATCGCGATGGCCGCAGGCGGCGGTCTATTGATGGTAGCGACCTCGGCATGGGGCATTTTCTTCATTCGCAAAGCATTCAGCTTGGTAACCAGCCAGGCCCTCGGTGACTGCGAACACTACGAAAAAACAGGCCTGACAGAATTCGACAACCTTGGCCGACGCATCATTGAACTGAAACGGGATGCAGCCGAACGCGAACGCCATTTCGAACTGGAGATCTCGACTGCGAAAGACGAGGCCAGAAAAGCAACCGAGGAAGAACTTAAAGGCACTCCTGCTGTCGCCGCTGAACTCAACGCGGTCCGAGGATACCTTGACGGTGTCGCTGCCGGCGGAAAAACGGCCAGCGACGGTTCGACGGTTCCATGTGTTGAACGAATCAAACAAATCATTGAAGGCTACCGCGAAGAAGTTGCTTCAAACGTTGGTCAGGTCGTCTCCTGCAGTCGTGAGATTCATCGAACGACAGAAGATCTTGTCAATGGTTCCGAATCTCAAGCCAGCTCTGTCGAAAAAACGACTTCGCTGGTCGAACAAATTTCTTCTCGCATGCTAAACGTCTGCGACAACGCTGACGAAGCCAGTGAAGCGTCCACGAAAGTCCAATCCGCCGCGGAAAAGGGGCTCGAACAGTTTACTGATCTGATCGACGAAATGAATCAAATTCGAAATCAGGCAGCCGCTCGAGAAAGAAAACTTCAATCGCTCGGACAACACACCAAAGAAATTGAAACCATCGTTCAAACCATCGGAACGCTTTCGTCGAGAACGGATCTTTTGGCATTGAATGCTTCCATCGAATCGGTTCGAGCCGGCGAACATGGTCGTGGATTCGCGGTCGTCGCCGAAGAAGTTCGAGCACTTTCTGAACAATCGGCTCGAGCGGTCTCTGACATTTCGGCTCGTCTGGAAATGATCCAGTTAGAGACACACCAATCCATTTCTGTTTCTTCAAATGAACATGATCAGATTCATCAGGTCATCGAACGGGTTAGCGATACGCTTGATGCCCTTCAAGCGATCTGCGAAGCCGCCGGCGAATCCAAAGAAGGCCTGTCATTGATTTCAGCAGCCACCAGCGAACAGCTGGAACTGACTCAGGTCATGGTCGAAGCGTTGCAAGTCAGTTCCGAAACGGCTCGCGTCAATCGCAGTCGCGCCGAAGGAGCCCACTGGAAAGCGAAATCGTTTTCCCAGCTTAGCGAACAACTCGAAGCGGCACTTTCATCTCTTGGCAACTCGAACGGATAGGGAGCCAATAGCATGAAAAAGAAAACTTCAAACCGACAACTCAAGCGGGCTTTGGCGACCGTCTCCTCGCTGGTGCCGCCTGCATCCAGAGACGATATCTCGATTCAAACGCTCGGTCTCGCTTTCGCCGACGTTGCGGACGCCGCCAAAAAGGAATCAAGCCACGACGTTCAACGTGCAGCCAATCAATTTTCACGATTGATGGAAATCGCAGCAGCATGGCTTGAACGCTACCCCGATGATGCCAAACTGATCGACGAAATCGTTGACTTCGTAGAAGGGAGTTTCGACCTTCTGACTGCAAAGCCTGGCAAAAAGCTAACTGCAGAAGTTGACGAGATGATTGAACTGGCCGACAAGGAGTGGGCCGATTACGAGATGATCTTGGCGGATGAAGTCGACAGTTACACAGAACCTGAACTCGAATTCCCGCTTGATGAAGACTTCGAAGGTTTGGAAAACGAAGACGACGAAATTCCTGCCGCCAATGGTCAGATCGAATTGCTTCTGAGCGCGATTTCAGATGCCTCGCCAGCTGCCGTACCTTCGGACTCTGCCGAGCTTAAGCCCGACGTGACCGATACCGATAGCGCTGAAACACCAATTACCGCCGATCGAACGAGCTCATCTGTCGAAGCACAAATCGACGTCGAAACTGACGGGGATGACGAGCTCTCGTTTTCCGAGAGCGCCGCTGCGAATGGCCATGGACAGTCCGACCGGGACGCGCGTGAAGAACTGCAGTCCGATCGCGAAATGCTCGAAGCCTATCTGGACGATTCGATGCGTTGCGTCGGGGCGATGGAGAAGGCGGCACTGACTCTCGATTCGACTCCGGACGACAAAGAATCCATTCGAGCATTCTGCCGCGAATTGCATACGCTCAAAGGCGCTTCTGCGACCGTCGGACTTGCGTCGCTCGCGTCTCATCTTCATGAGCTCGAATCATCTTTGGAAGAAGTATTTGACGCAGATCAAGCCGGAACCGACGCCGAGGTTCTCTTTGAAGCCATCGATTTTGTTCGCCGCGAAATGGACAGCTTGCAACCTAAAACCGTTGAAACAACGGATAACCCACAGCCGGTTGCACTGTCCAGCGGTGTTCAAACTCAGGCATCGCCCGCGCCTGATTTCGCCAGTTTCGGTAACAACGACGATTCGTCGATTCGCATTCGTGCGTCACGACTGGATCGACTTATGGATATGCTTGCAGAACTGGTGGTTCTTCGAAACCGTCGCGAGAGTCACGCGTCTGAATACGATCTTTTCCACGGCGAGCTTTCCCGTTGTGCGTCACGCTTGAGTTTCGCCGAAGAACAGTCGGGACGTTCGTCCAATTCGACGATCATCGCAGAAGTCTCCAAAGACATCGAAGTCGTCTCCAGCGGCTTGCGTGAATTACAAAAACCGGTTGCCAATGACAACGCTTCCATCTCACGCTTCATCCGTGACTTCCGTCAGGAACTGATGCAGCTGCGTCGTGTTCCGGTTTCCGGACTGTTCAGTCGATTGCAGCGGGCTACCCGAGACGCGGCAAAGAGTGAGCAGAAACAGGTTCGTGTTGACCTGCTGGGTGAACAAGCGGGTCTGGAACAAGAGATTCAGGAACGGCTCTACGAATCTCTGTTGCACGTTGTCCGAAACTGTGTCAGCCACGGGATCGAAACGCCTGAGAAACGGCGATCCAACGGCAAAGATGAAACTGGAACCGTCACTCTGGAAGCTTCCAGCAGCGCTCAGTTATTGGTCATTGAGGTCCGCGACGATGGTAACGGAGTCAATTACGAAGCGGTTCGCAAACGCGGAATCGAGAAAGGACTGCTTTCTCCAAACCAGCGAGCCACCAATGCGGAATTGGCAAATCTCATCTTCCACCCGGGATTTTCGACGAAAGAAACAGCCAGCGAAATTTCCGGTCGCGGCGTTGGCATGGATGTGGTCGCAACGACTCTGGAACAATTGCACGGTCGCATCGAAGTCGAATCCAAGACAGGGCAGGGGACTACCATCCGCTTGTTGATTCCGCTGCGAACGGGCATTGAACACGTCATGGTATTCCGCAGCGACGATCAATTGTTTGCCTTGCCGATGCAATCAATCACGGCTGCGAAGTCTTCCAATACAGGAATCGAAAACGTCACACGACTCTCACTGTCGAACACAAATTCCGGAGCCACCAGAACCAGATCGGAATCAGAAAATGGCGACGTGTTAGTGCTCAAGCGAACTGGCCTGACGACGGACAATCACCAAAACGGCCAGGTCGCACTCGCCGTCGACGAATTGGTCGGGCCGGAAGAGGTTGTGGTTCGCGGACTTCCGGGCCTTCTCAGGAACCATCCTCTTTTCTGCGGCATCACACTTTCGGGTTCGGGTGAAAAAGTTCTTTTGCTTGAAAGCGAAAAAGTCGCGGAGTACTGCGAACAACTTCACTCCGATCCAACGACTGAAACCACCGAAAAAACAAGCTCAATCCGCGCCCTTGTGGTGGACGACTCGCTCACGGCTCGAAAATTCATTACCAAAATCCTGCAGCACAACGGCTTCACGACCATCGAAGCAGGAGATGGAATTGAAGCGATCGAGCATCTTCATCGCGGTAATTTTGACCTGGTTGTAACCGACCTGGACATGCCGCGAATGGGAGGCATGGAACTGTTGACCGAAATTCAAAGCGGTCATTATTGCGACGCTCCCGTGATCGTTGTCAGTAGTCGCGACGATGACAACTTCCGATCCAAAGCGATGGACTGTGGAGCATGTGACTACATTACGAAACCCGTTTCGAAAAAATCACTTCAACAACGGCTCGAATCTCTCGGCTTGTTGTCTAACTGTTAAAAGGAACCTCCTATGTCAGCTAAAACAGTATTGATCATCGACGACAGCTCGACCATTCGCAGACTGTGTGACAAAGAGCTAAGCAACGAAGGCTATCGCGTCATCACAGCTCCGACGGCGGAGGAAGGTGTCGAAACGGCGCTCAACGAGAGCCCTGATTTGATCATTTTGGATCACCAGCTTCCCGGCAAAACGGGCTACGAGGTGGCAATCGAACTTCTTGCGTCGCCTCAGACAGCTGTCATTCCGGTCATTGCAAGTTCAACGCTGCGTAAGAAAGCGTACGTCGAATATGTCGACTGTGACAACGTCGTCGACATGCTGCCCAAACCGTACACGCCCGAAGCATTGATCGCCACCGTCGAAAATGCAATCAACACGGGCGGAATGGTTGTTCAATCGCAGACAGACGGATCTTCCGTTCCGGAAGTCATCAACGAACTGGGCGATGCCGACATGACTGGCACTTTCGCCTGTTTTGGCTTGCGAGAAATTTTGGACATGCTGAACAACAGCAGCAAGTCAGGCGCATTGACCGTCGAAACCGCAAAGTATCGCGTTTCCATTTACGTGGACCGCGGACGAATCCAGGCAGTAACTGCCAACGGAGTGGATCCGGAATTGGTCGCTCGCCATATGCCTGAGGCACTTTCAGAATTGGCTCCTGTGATCAAATTCACGGTTGCCGGACGTCGCGGAGTCGAAATTGACGGGCTCGTCGGCCTGTTGGACAGCAAAGTCCTTGACCCTCGTTTACTGAAAAAACTTCTACGATTGCAAGCAGCGATTTTGCTGCGTTTTTGCTTCACGGACCACATCACTTCATTCCGGTTTGACGGCAAGCAAACTCCACCGCACCTGTTTCGCAAACTGCCACTCGACGGCAGTCTGCTTTCGTTCCTCGTCGAAGGAGCACTCATTTGTGATCGCAGCGAATTACCAACTTACGACGATTCGACTGGATTCATTCGAAAAGCGATTCGCGGACAAAACCTCGACCGGGCCGGACTTTCAAGCCGTCACATGAAGTTAATGAACCTTGTTTCCGAAGCCGCTACAGTCGCCCAGATGGCGAGCCAGCTTCAATGGCCGGCCGAAGAAGTTCAGCGAGTCGCACACGGATTTTGCCTTGCTGAACTGATTGAGCAAACGAAAGTTGCGAACACAAAGAAAGTCTTCGCGGTCGTTGCCGATGGAGAACAATCTCAGAAAGTGCGGACGTTTTTCCAAAACGCACAAGCTGACGTCACCGGAAAACTTGTTCGAGACAGCCTTGCACTTCGGTTGCTGTTAAGGCGTTCGAAACCGGATGTTTTGTTTGTCGAAATCGGAAAAGATGACTCTATTCTGCAGCAGCTACTGGAAGATTCCTCGGATGCGTTGCAAGGCGTTCGGATTGTTGGCGTCTGCGTCGATGACAGCTGCTCGACTTCCTGCAGCATCCATCACACGCTTCCAGCGACATTCACAGAGCCTCAACTGCTGTCCGCTGTTGTGGGCTCTGCCACGGCACAAACAGGCCTTCCGGTTCAAGCGGTTGACGTCAACGCTGCATCGACCAGTTCGGTGGAGGTGTAATCATGAGCCACGAAATCGAAAACATGATTCCGCCCTACTTGATCGTAACAGGCCAAACCGGCGTTGAATTTCACGGCCTCGACCGAAACACCAATGTTTTTGTTGGGTCGGGAAGCAGCTGCAAAATTCAAATCACAGGTTCGAACGTAAGCAGTATTCACTGCATGCTGGAAGTCGGCGACGAGCAAACGATGAAAGTTCAGGACTGGAACACTGGCACAACCATCGTGAATGACAATCCGATCGAGCTTGAGCATACCCTGAATTCCGGCGATCAACTTCGGATTGAGGACAATACGATCGTCCCAGTGTTAACAGCCGAACACCACGCGACGGTCGTCAGAGAACTGACAGGCGAGTCGCCAGCCGCAAAACCGGCGACTGAATCGACAGAATCAGAATCACCCGCCGAAGCGAAATCGGAAACCTGCGACACGACGTTGCCAGAACCAACCTCTACCGATGACTTTATCGCAGAAGTTCAAAGCTTTAGTTCCGCGCTCCAAGTCAACGAGACTCAACCGGAGCAACCCGCGAACGATGCACAGACTTTCGATCAGCCAACCGATGATGCTGAGACGTTTGATTCGCAAGAAGATCTGCTCGCCGAACCGACTGCGTTTGTCTACGATGTCGATGCAGATCTCCATGAAGACGATGACGAATTGGCTTTTGGCATTGAACCATCAGCATTTGAATATGACGACAACGAAAACGTAGATGTAAATACTGACAAAGAAACACTGGCGGAAGAATTGCAGCTAATGCGTTCGGAAGTTGAACAGCTAAGATTCGAACTGGCTCAACGGGATGCCCGTGTTCGCGAATTGACCGAATCGAACCGTTCGGGCGAAGAAGTCGTCGACACCGAACAAACAGAACGGCTAGTGAATCGTCTGGAAGAATTGCTGGAGGAACTTAAAAGTTCCGACGATCGCATCCGATCCATGGAAGAGCTTCTACGCTGCTCCGATCAGGCGACTCATGATGAAAAAGAGGAACGACGTCAGATCGAGCTCTGGGTGACCGAGCTTGAGCAACGTGTGACGCAGCGAGAATCTGAATCAGCGGCCGAAACGGATCGACTTGAACAGCGTTTGCAGGAAGCTCAGGAAAACCAAAAGCACGCGGAACTTCAGCTCGGGAAACTGCTCGACCAACAGACGAACTCCGCTGCAAAGGGGCAGGACCCGTCCAACGAAGTCGTTGACAGCTTTCAGGCTCAACTTGAGTCGATGCAAGAGAAAATTGACACTCTGCAGAATGAGAACGAGCAGCTTCGTCGCGACAGCACTGCCGCTGCGTTCGCGAACGAAAACGAGCAAGTTGAAAAGCTTCGCGAAACCGAGCAAAGGCTTGCCGAAATCCAACTCGCAACGTCTCGCGAGCGCGCTGAAATGTCTCGCCAGAGAGCCGAACTTCAGGCACTCAAAGGGGAGTTGGAACAAAAGCTTCAGGAACCTCGCGTCCTCGACCAAGCCGATACTCGAATTCGCGCCATGCGAGAGCATTTGAAGGAATTGCACCAGGAAGAGGTCGCTGTGAAAGCCGAACGTCGTGAACGTAGTCTCGGTGGCCGGATCTCCAAACTGCTGGGCCGCGTCGGAAAATAGGATTCAAAATGATCAATGCAATGACAGATACGCTGCCAACTGAAAACAGCGATGCGGTTCAACATTCGCGTTCCGCGCACCGGCTGGACAAGATCGCGCGTAGCATTTCGAGCTTTCTGCTGAATCAGGTAGAC
This sequence comes from uncultured Pirellulaceae bacterium, assembly GCA_964479855.1. Classification (GTDB taxonomy): domain Bacteria; phylum Planctomycetota; class Planctomycetia; order Pirellulales; family Pirellulaceae; genus Mariniblastus. The sequence continues at coordinate 76,144 of CAYZPA010000012.1, read as the reverse complement.
CGACTGGAACACGAACTCGAACGATGCCAAAAAGCGGTGGACAACGACAAAATTGTTCAGCGCATGCTCGCCGATTTCGAACAGGAGAAAATGGAATGGGATGCCGCCCGCCAAATCGAAATTGAAAGACTCAACGACGCCAGTGAAAAGCTTGCTCAAGGCTGGGCGAATCTCGAGAAAGAGCGCCGCGATTGGCTCGAAAATCGCGGAAAGAAAGCGTAGAAGATCATGAAGCTCTCACAAGCAATTGTTTCCAGCGGCATCGCCAGCGCAAATCAGAATAACAAACTGATCGCGTGGTCCAGTGACATCAGTGAAGAAATCGCACACGAACTTTGCCTCTGGTGCCCTCGACCTGAACAGTTCGCACGCGGTGCATCCACCAGCTTGAATATCTTCCCCGTCAGCGCAACGGACACCGCGATCGCTCGCAGCGTGCTTGTGAGTCTCGGAAACAAAAAAAGCGTTCGAACTCGGGTTGCGATTGTCAATCGTTTTCAACTGAAGGGCTATCAAAGCAACTTCATGACGCTGGCGCGAGTCCTTGAATCCAATGGCGATCTGACCTTGGTTGAAAACGATTCCAATCAGTTGCCGGAATTGCATCTGCCTGATTGCACGATTCCCGATGTCCGCCAGTCGCTTCCCAATTTTCAATCGTCGTATCCTCAAAAACTCGAACACGCGATCGACATTCACAAACACTGTGTCGTTCTTGGACTGAAAGATCCTCGTTCATTTATCTGCGGATTTCTGGCAACTGTCCCACAGCGAAAGCGAACCTGTTTCAGCATGACGACCGGCACAACGGTCAGCGAGAACATGTCGCAGGATCCGGATCAAAAGCGAAACTACAATCTGCACTTCCTACAGGAATCAACTCGCGTCATGGACGCTGAATTCGCTCGACTTCAGCTCCGCACGATTACGATCCTGTAACCGATTGCTGTGCTTCAAGAAGGTGAGCCAAAATATCACCCGTCGACTTGGCCATCGCATGAGCGTTGCGATGTTCAAAAACGTGGGCTTGCCCAATTTGACCGAGCCGAACCCGCAACTCTGGATCGCTCATCAAATTATCTAACGCGTCGGCAAGCGAATCGACGTTTCTCGCGGCAAACAGTCGAATGCCTTTCGTCGAAGCCGCCAATTCGGGAAACGCGCCATGGTCAGGGGCAACCACAGGAACACCAGCAGCGAGCGACTCCAACGCGTACAGGGCTTTGGGTTCAAGAAACTCTGTCGGGACGCAAAAAAGATCTAGAGACTTCAGGAACGAAAGTTTCTCATCACGTTCAATTGCGCCGACGTATTCATAGTGCGGCTTGAGGCCAGCCGCGTCGAGTTTTGCGAACTGTTCATCTGCGTAGTCACGGTTCTGCGGGCTCAACCATCCTGCGATTCGTAGTCGCAGATCTGGATTTTTGCCATCCTGCTTCAATTTCAAAAAAGCATCCACAAGATGGTGCAGCCCTTTTTCCGGAGCCAATCGAGCCAGATAACCAAGCACGCGAACTCTCGCCTGTTCCGCTAGCCGATCGGACAGTTGACGGAACTCATCAAAGTCATCCAGCTCCAGCCCTAGCGGAGTGACATGAAATTTCTCGATCGGAATATTGAGATATTCACTGATGTATTTTCGATAGAAATTTGAATGCACGATAAAAGCATCGACATGGGAAGCGATTTCGGTGATCCGGTCCAACGCCCGGGTACGCCATGGCTCCTGAAGCGAATCCAAAAACACGTCGTCTCCTTGAAGCGTCACCACAATCGGCAACCCCAACCGCTGCTTGATCTCTTCGATACAACCACCGATCAGAATGTTGCTGAACACCATCAAACGAGGCTGCGTTTTGATCAACCACTCGCAGATTCGGCGCACCTCTTTATGCTGGTTCCCATCCATCCCTTTCAACATCGATACCGACAGTTTTCCAAGCGTCTTCGCATCGGTGTCCATTGCTTTGGCAGTCACCCGCCGAATCAATTTGGGATTATCCAGAAACCGATCCAGTGAAGCAGGCAAGTAGCGAAAAATTGGAATCTTTTGCTGCAAGAAAACATTGATTCCGCCAAAGAACACCTGATCGACACTGGCGTTTGATTCGTCAGTCCGAATGGGTGTGTAAGTTGGAATCAGTTGAATGTCCCAACCTTCGCGAACAAGCGATCGGGACAGCGCATTGTCGTGCATGCAGCTGCCACAAAACATCCCGCCAGCACCTGCCGTCAAATAGACGATGGTCGGTTTTGATTCGTTCGTTGTCATCGCTTGCCCAGATACTGGTCCCCGTTCGGGTACTGGCCACCGAAAGCGAACTCATCGAAATCACATCCCAGTTGGCTCACGACGTTCGCACGTGACTCCGCACAAGTGTTTCTGCGATTGCGTCTCCAGCGGCAACGGCACCTATGACAATCAAACCTGCCATCGACAACGCAAACTGCATTCGGATTCGAACCACAGAAACTTCCTTGGTGCTAAATGCTTTCGATCTGCTTCGCCACTTTTTCGACGAATAAATCGTTGGAATCAAAACGACTCAGATGCTTGGTCAGCTCTCGCATTGCGTGCCCCGGATCATTCATCGACATCAGCGAACGACGCAAACCAGTGATGGCGTTCAGCTTGTCCTTGTCGAGTAGCAGTTCTTCTCGTCGAGTACCCGATTTCGCGATATCGATGGCTGGCCAGATTCTCATGTCCGCCAAATCGCGACTGAGAACAAGTTCCATGTTACCGGTGCCTTTGAACTCCTGGAAAATCAGTTCGTCCATTCGGCTTCCCGTATCGACCAGAGCCGTTCCAACGATGGTCAGCGAGCCGCCTTCTTCGAACGCACGTGCGGACGAAAACAGCTTCTTGGGAATATCCATCGCCTTGGTGTCGATACCACCAGACATCGTTTGACTACGACGGCTGGAATTGCTGACCCACTTGTTGAATGCACGGGCAAGTCTGGTGATCGAATCCATCAACAAGAAAACATCGCGTCCCATCTCGGCAAGTCGCTTACAGCGTTCGATGACCAACTGCGAAAGCCGAACGTGGCTCTCGATATCTTCATCAAGGCTACTGGCAATGACTTCTCCGCCGAGAACGTTCCGTTTCATGTCGGTGACTTCTTCGGGACGTTCGTCGACCAGCAAAACCATCAGGATCGAGTCCGGATGATTCAGTGCGATGCCTTGGCTAATGTGCTGCAGCATCACGGTTTTTCCGCTGCGAGGCGGAGCCACGATCAAGGCGCGTTGCCCTTTTCCCATCGGAGTCAACATGTCCATGACACGCGTCGTCAGTGGCTCGGGACCCGTCTCAAGGTTGTACCACTGCTCTGGATTGATCGGCGTTAGATCGTCAAAGCTTTTGACTTCGCAGTAGTCATCTGGCGCCATGCCATCGACATCAATCAACTCTCGCAACCGAGGCCCCTGTTGACGACGCCCTGGTTGAACTTTACCGCGAACGATCAAGCCTTCTCGAAGACCATATTTTTCGATCATCGTGCCCGGCACAAAAGGATCGCTTCGGTCACGCGAATAGTTCTTCGTTGGGCTTCGCAGAAATCCGTAACCGTTGGGATGAAGCTCCAACAAGCCAAAGCCTTCGACCAATTCCGAATCATCAATTTCGACAGGTTCGCGATTGCGATCACGGTCGTTACGTCGGCCACGGTAGTTTCCGGAATTCCCAGAATTTCCGCCTCGGTTACCACCACGGTTTCCGCCGCGTCCGCCGCCTGAGCGACCCCGGTTTCCACCACCGCCACCGCCTCGGCTGTTATTTGAGTTTCCGTTTCCACTGCCACCACCGTTTCCGTTGGAGCGTCTACCACGTCCACGACGTCGGCCGCGATCTGAACCGCTTCTCTCGGATGAACCGCCACGATCTGAACCACCACGGTCTGAACCGCCACGATCTGAACCACCGCGATCTGAGTTGCCTCTTTCAGATGAACCGCCTCGGTCGGAACCGCCATCATCACTGGAGGCACTACCGCGCGAATCGATTCCGTCCTCGTATGAAACGACGTCGGCCTTCGCCGCTCGGCCCGAACCTTCGTTCGCCGAAGAACTGCGGCGACGTGTTTTACGAACGGGTCGTTTAGTTTTCTCAGAACCTGAATCGTCAACGCTGCCTACATCGTCGTTTGTTTTCGCAGAAGTCGATCGCCTTCGCTTTTTGCGAACAGGTTTATTTTCGGAGCTCGCTTCTGAGTCTCTATTATCGTCGCCAAAATCCTCGGGAGCGTCACTTGCACTGCTACGACGAGTTCGTTTCTTTGCCATCTAAAAATGTCCTGATGTTTAAGAAGCCAGGTTCAAATCAAAGTCTTGCCCGATCCAGAAATGGACATTCTGCCGACGGATGAAACAGAAGATTCCAGCTTAAAAAACGCTGATTTCAAATGTGTGCCGTCAGGAGAAGGGGCTCTGTCGAAAACGTATTCGACACAAGAAAATTCGAAAGCAATTTGCGTCAAAAGCACCCTGAGACTCGCCGCTCGAAACCGAACCGAATCCATTGCTGCAGAAATACAGCTTGGGCTGAGAGAATAACGGTATGTAAAAAACCGCGAATCCATAAACGCAAAACTTTCCAGACATCCATTCAATTGGACGCTAAAGCAATCGCTCGAACCGATTTGAATCGTTCACCGATAACTCAGTGGCTAATCAAATGGCCACAACACAGTGCGAACAAAACGACCCGAGAAAACTACGACGGCGGAAACCGTACGGGTTGATGCGGCGAACCGTTCAGGAAACCGCAAAAATGAATAGTGGGTTGAGTTTTTAAATCCAAGCCTTGGCACTGTGATAACGATTCACGGGCCGCAGACAACAGATCAAAAAGAAGCTTGACGAATATCTAAAATTGCCAAACGAAAGCGAACGTACCGCTCGAAACATGTGCCTGCCACAAATTCCTCTGCGAATCAGCTACTTCCAAAGAGCCAAGGAAAACGAGTTCCAAACCCGCTCAAACATTTACCCCAAAACAAGTCAGCCTATGCACTATGCAAACTGTCATCGGCTTGGTGGACCAAAAATTTGAATCCTCAAGACGTCCAAATTTCTCTGGACAGGTTTGCCGTGGTGAACCACGGCGCTAGATACTCGACCAACGACCTCGTTGATCAGCCGTGAGTTTTGTCAAAACGGCCCTGCATGTCAAGCATAAAACAACAATTCCACTCTTTTCTCTCGGCGGCCCAAATTATCAAAATCTGAGGGTTTTCAAGCCAAAATCGCAACAATCGTTCAATTTTACCTCAGCAACAAAACCGTTCGTTGACGATGCAAACGACAGGGATTTATCCGTTTGAAGAGCATTCAATGGCTCATTACCGACCCAAACACGGCGGTGCGACATGAAATCGAACATGAATAACGTTTCTCCACGACACGGCTTCAAAAGCCTGATAGTAGCATTGTCCCTATTGGCATTGTGCTGGCACCCGAGCGCCGAAATCTCCGCTCAAATCACCGGCGGCCTTCAATGGCAAAACGATATCGAACAGGCTAAAGAAATCGCTCGTCGGGAAGATAAACTGGTCTTACTGCACTTCGGTGCAACGTGGTGCCGTCCGTGCAAGTCGCTTGACACTTATGTCTTCACCAGCAAATCAGTTCAAAACGCAATCGCTGAAAACGTCGTGCCTGTGAAAATTGACGCTGACGAAAACGTCGAAGCCGTCAACAAGTACGACGTCCAAATGGTGCCTTACGACGTCATCATTTCTCCCGAAGGTCGCACGTTGATGAAACGACGTTCGCCATCGGATGCAGAAAACTATTCCAAAATGCTTCGGCAACTCTCGTCAGCCAGTCGAAAACTGACTTCAGGTTCTAACGGTGCAATCGCGCACCAGATGAACACGATCCAAAACAAATACGTTGGACAATCAAAGGACTTCACGCCTGATGCTCCTTCCCATGAGCAATTCGGGCTCGCCAAAGACGGTTCTCTGCTCAAGCGTCGACAAACAGCTTTCAACGATGCTGCAAACGGAACCGCAAAGAAACAAACCAACCCATGGGTTGCCCCGTTAACGCAGAGCATCCCAAAACCGGAAACCATCACCGGCCTCGGGGAGTCCATTCAATTCGATGACCTTGAACGTCGAGCGTTCTTGGAAAAGGAGCGTTATCTTGCGTCGCCGTCCAATGTTACCCGACGGGCCAAACCGCAACGGATCCTTAACTCACAGTACTTCGACGCGATCGCCAAACGCTCCGAACAAGGGTCCGCTGCACCCGAGCAAGTCGCTTCGCTCGTTTCACCATCAACTCCGATCGAGCCTCAGCAAACGGCGGCTGTGCAAACTCAGCCGATGCAAGCTAGCCACATGCGAACGGCTTCTGATTTTGCAATCGGAACCACTGACAACGACACGGCGGACATCGCTTCGCAAGAGTCTGCTTTTACAATTGTGATGGAACGACCAGCTATTGACGCACCACCTGCTTTGAGAACGCCAACTGAAAACGAAACGCTTGATTCAGGCGCCACCACAAATAGCCTGCTCACGGAATCGACAGCAGGAAGCAAAAACGATGCAACCTCGGCAGAGCTTGCAACGGATCCCGGATTCCAAAAGTCTGCGGCCGAGCCAAAGTCAACACAAGAGGCGCAGGCCTCTGCTTCACCGACGTCAACCGCGAACGACGCCACCACAGCCTTAGCCGCCAGCCAGACTCCAAAACAGGAAGTCGACCGCAAACAGTTTTGCCTTTACGGAAAGTGCCCCGTGACTTTGATGCAGGATGGGCGCTGGGTTGATGGCGATTTGAATTTCGGCATCGTTCACCGCAACCGAACCTACCTGTTCGCGTCTGCAGAAAAACTTGCCGCGTTCAAAGCCGATCCTGATGGGCTCAGCCCGATCCTTGCGGGCTACGACCCTGTCGTCTACCACGACGAAGGCCGGCTGGTTGACGGACTTGCGGAACACGGTGTGTTTATGGGAAAAATGCCGAAGCAGAACGTCGTTCTGTTCACGACACCGGAAACGCGGGCCAAGTTTCAAGCTCAGCCCAAGGTTTACATGAACACGATTCGTCAAGCGATGATGAAGGTTACGAACGAGCCCCTCATTCGTTGATCTACCCAACACTCGTTGCTCAGCCCAACGTTCGTTGACCAGCCCAGCACCCATCATCGCAGCATTCATCGCGCGTTGATGTGAAGTTCATTCCTCGACATGCCCGCCGTGCCCAAAGGCGTCCAGCGAATCGTCAGCGGGCATTTCGATCGGGCGACCACGTTTACCCAGCTCGACCAGCCGCATATTGGTCAGCTTCCCATCGCTGCAGCGGCATTTAATGACCGTCCGCATTAGGTGGTGGCCTTCGTGCCCGGCGGCTCCCGGATTCAAATAAGTCATTCCCCCGAAACGCTGATCCTTTTCGACGTGAACGATATGAGAATGACCGCAAACCAACACGTCTGGCGGGGACTGCTTCAATAAATTTCGAACACGAGCCGGATATCGCCCCGGCCGACCCGCGATGTGAGTCATCAGCACATCGACGCCTTCGCATTGGAACCTAAGATTCTCTGGATAGGCCAACTGAATATCGTTGGAGTCGATGTTTCCATAAACGCCACGAAGCGGCAGGAACTCAGCAAGCTCATTCGCAATTTGAATCGTGCCAAAGTCGCCCGCGTGCCAAACCTCGTCACAGTCCTTGAACGCTTCAAAAACGTTTGGATCCAGAAAACTGTGGGTGTCCGATATGATGCCAATTTCCAAAATTGCACTCGCTAAAATCAAATTCGACTCTAAACCCGGATTATTCAAGACGACAGGCGTAAATAATTCCGGTTAAATTCCAGACGTCACTATAATGCCCGCTTTGAAATCGTTAACCAGCTTGAAACTCACATGCCCCTGATCACCATCGACGGCGTCACCATTCGCTTTCGCGGCCCAGCCCTTCTGGATGAAGTCACCTGTGTTATCGAACCCGGGCAGAAAATCGGCCTTCTGGGACGCAATGGGGCCGGCAAGACGACTCTGCTAAAGATGCTTTCCGGACAACAGGATCCTGACGCCGGGCGGATCGTTCTTGCCCCCAATGTACGAGTCCGTCAACTTTCGCAGCACGTTCCGACCGACGAAAAAGGAACCGTTTTTGAAATCGTCAATCGAGCCTTCGATCCAGAATTCAACCCGGAACCGTTGATGCTGGAGGACTGGGAGGCCGAAACGAATTCCTACCAAATCATTTCACGGATGGAGCTTGATCCAGAGGTCCGATTTGAAACCCTGTCTGCAGGTATGAAGCGACGAGTTCTTTTGGCTCAGGCGATCGTCACCGAACCCGATGTCTTGCTACTGGACGAACCTACCAACCATCTCGACATTCCGTCTATCAAGTGGCTCGAGGGCTTTCTAAAAGATTATTCTGCAACGCTTCTATTCGTGACTCACGATCGCGCGTTTTTGCAGGAATTGGCGACTCGAATTCTGGAAATCGATCGCGGAAGAATTTTTGACTGGAGCTGTGACTACAAGACTTTCCTGCGTCGAAAAGAAGAAGCTCTCGAAGCAGAAGAAAAACAGAACGCACTGTTCGACAAAAAACTCGCCGAAGAAGAAGTTTGGATTCGCAAAGGAATCAAGGCACGCCGAACTCGCAATGAAGGCAGAGTCCGCGCTTTGAAAGCGATGCGGGAACAGTTTCGGGATCGCCGTTCAAAGGTCGGAACTTCCAGGCTGCAGATTCAGGAAGGCCAACGAAGCGGCAATCTTACCATCGAACTGGAAGACGTCTCGTTCAGCTACGGCGACAAACCGGTGTTCACGGATTTTTCGACATCGATCCTTCGCGGCGACAAGGTTGGAATCATTGGCACCAACGGCATTGGAAAATCGACTCTGTTGAAAGTCATGCTCGGCGAGCTGCAGCCTGACAAAGGCACCGTCAAACAGGGAACCAATCTCGAAATTGCATACTTTGATCAGCTGAAAGCTCAACTGGACCCTGAACAGTCGGTCATGGAAAACGTCGGTGGAGGCTCCGACCGACTGTTGATCAATGGAACCCCGACACACATCCTTGGTTATCTGGCGGATTTCCTGTTCGAGCCACAACGAGCTCGCACGGAGGTCAAGTTTTTGTCAGGAGGAGAACGAAATCGCATCCTGTTGGCGAAACTGTTCGCCAAACCGGCGAACGTGATCGTCATGGACGAACCGACGAATGACTTGGACACCGAAACGCTTGAGCTTCTGGAAGAAAAGCTTGTCAATTTTTCGGGCACCGTGTTGATCGTCAGTCACGACCGTGAGTTCTTGAACAACGTCGTGACCAGTTCGATCGTTTTCGAAAACGGAAACGTCAAAGAATACGTCGGCGGTTACGACGAATGGCTTCGTCAGTCGAAACATGCCGATCTGAAATCTTCGAAGAAGAGCAAGCCCCAAACCATTTCTCAGGCGGCCAAGTCAAGTTCAACCAAAGACAGCTCGGTCAAGTCCAAGCCAACAGCAGCAAAGCCGCGAAAACTGAGCTACAACGAAAAACGTGAACTGGATCAGCTGCCTGCCAAAATCGAAGAACTGGAACAGCAAATCGCCGAGCTGCACCAAACCATGGGCGACCCTGAGTTTTACAAACAGCAGAGCGACCAGATCGCGGAAATTCAAAAGAAGGCAACGGCACTGCAAAGCGAACTGGACTCGACTTACGCTCGCTGGGAAGAGCTTGATTCGGTCGATTAAGTTTGCGGCATGCAGAGGGTTCGGCATGGCATGCAGAGGGTTCGGGCCAGCGGCCCTTCGGCAAATCAGCTGATTATCGAGCGACACCGGATTGCACAGGCGGGCTTGGCAATTGCAGAGTCAACAATTCGGCGCGACCGCATTCTTTAGTGCCGCAATCTGGTACTTCGGCATTCGTTCCGGTGGCAGATTCATCGGCCTGAGCCAACGAGTTCTCTTCCGACTGGTTTTGACTTTCGCCCGAACTTCGATTCTCCAGAAGCGATGAGATAACTTTTGCCAACGGATCAGCGACCACGATCACGACTGTTCCTGATCGATGCTTCTTTTCCAGTTTTCTCAGAAATTTGACAATTCGCGGGGTCACCTCTTCAACCGATTCGCCTTCGGGTGGGCATACGGTCTCAGGATGCTCTTCCCATTGTCGAGCCACCTTCGGTTGGGTCGAACGCAGCTCTTCAATCTCTTTGCCTTGCCACAGACCGTGATCAATGTTGCGTAGTTTCTCAGTAACCTTAACTTTGCGATTCCATCGCTCGGACAGTATTTTCGCCGTCTGTTGAGCCGCAAGGCTTGGTGAACTGTAAATCGCCTTCACCACCAAATCAGATGACTGCTCGCAAACCGTTTTCGCTTGCTGCTGGCCCAAATCGCTCAAAGGAACATCAAGCGTTCCGATGATGCGTCCCTGTTCGTCGAACTCGGTAGCGCCTGGGCGAACCAGCAACAGTTCAGCACCTTCGCCCGCATCAAAAATATTCACAGGCTCACCTCACTCATCAAGCTCTCGATCGCGGCGCTGTAATCAGTCCCGGATTCGGACTTGAAAACGGCACTACCTGCGACAAGCAACTGGCATCCGGCCTCGGTGCACTTCCCGACAGTCGAACGGTTAATCCCACCATCCATTTCCAGAACAACACTTTCGCCGCCGGGCAGATTTCTGATTTCGCCCAGCTTGCCCAGCGAAGCTTCGATAAATGACTGACCACCAAAACCAGCATGAACGCTCATCACCAAAGCCAGATCTGCATGAGGAAGCGCCGAAGCAATCTGTGCGACAGACGTGTCTGGATTGATCGCGATACCAGCCGCCGCTCCGCATTTGCGAATTTGTTCCAGCAGTGCCGGTGCGTCAGAGGTCGCTTCTGCGTGAACCGTGACGATGTCGGAACCCGCGTCGACAAACGCGTCCACGTACTTTTCCGGGTTCACCATCATTAGATGAACATCCAATGTCATTTCGGTCAGTTCCCGCAACGCTTTCACTATGGTCATGCCGTAAGTGAAGTTGGGAACGAATACGCCGTCCATCACATCAAGATGCAATGCAGCAACACCAGCCTCTTCGAGCCGCTCGACTTCGGCTGCCAAATTTCCAAAATCGCATAGCAACAAGGAAGGCAAAACAGCTGGAGCAGCGTCGATCAAATTTGAAATTTTCGGGTGCATTCACAGCTCGAAAAAGGAAGCGGGTATCAGCATCCTGTTGATGCGGTTTGCGATTCTATATGGGACCGTAGCAGAGAAAAGTGCTGAAAACCGGATTTTACGCAAACTGCCGACCAACGGGTGTTTACCGCTCAAACTTTATTCCCAACACCCGATTCAGCTGCACGGAATGTGGCAAAACCGCACTCTTGACAAACGCCATATTTTTGGGGCGAAAGTCGCAATGATGACGATTAAAAAGGGACTGCAAACGCGCCCCTTCATTCACCAACAATCGCGTTATCGAGTCAAAAAGTTGGTCGTTCGCTGCGGGATTGCAACACGGAACCTGCCCATTCGAAAATGCTTCCAGAAGATCGCTGTCGCCCATGTTGTCCAGCAGCTTTCTTGTCGCGATAGAGTGACTCAATCAGCTCCGTATAGCCTGTCGTCATCGCGTCCAGCGAACTGTTGTCGACGACGTGAGCCCGTCCCTTGCGTCCCATTTGGTCGCGCAGTTCCGCATCTTTCAAAAGCTCAATCCATCGTCCGGCAATGGCGTCGGCATCTCCTGGCTGGCAAAGGTAGCCGGTGGATCCATGCAAAACCGATTCGCTGATCGAACCGACGTCGGTGGCAACGACGGGGCGGTTGCACGAAAGCGCTTCAAGGATCGAGACGGGACTGGCTTCATTGTGCGAAGTCAACGCAAACAAGTCGATCATTGATAACACGGCCGGGATATCACTAACGGATCCAAGAAACCTTACGTGCTGATCGATGCCTTTCTCTTTTGCGATCGACTCCAATTCTGGCCGTTCAGGCCCGTCACCAGCAATCACAAATTTGGCGTTGGGAACCGCTTCCAACGTAAGCCTTGCGGCTTCCAAAAAAAGTGGATGATTCTTTTCGGGTCGCAGCGCCGCTACGATTCCAACCGTAGGCGAGTCGTCTGCAATTCCGTTGTCGTCCCGCCATTTTCCTCGAGAGGTTTCGCAACAACGAAACCTTCCTGTATCGATTCCGTTGGGAATCATGAACACTTTGTGTTCCGGGAACTTTTCGAATTCCACCAGAAAGTCCGCGTGATGGTTGGCGACCGCAATGAAGCCATCGGTAATGCCGGTCAGCATTCGATTCAGCCGACCAACACCGTCCGGCCATCCCGTTGAATGCAGCGCCGAAAGAATGACGGGAACTCCAGACCCTCGCGCGGCCAGTCGCCCCCAGAACATTTTGTCGCCGGCTCCAACGGTAACGATCGCGTCGACTTTGTTCTTCAAAAACAGGTTTCGCAGCCGCCTCGCGACCGCAACGTCGTATTTATGATGGATCAGATTTTCAAATACGGGTATCTCATCGGCCAGTTCGTCGCCGAGCACATCTCGTTCTTTCAGACAACCAAGCATCGGTTGAATTCGAGACTTGTCGAATTTGCGAGTCAAATTAACCAGAAGAGTCTCAGCACCGCCGACAGGCATGCTGGTGGTCAGAAACATGACGCGAAGAGCACTGGGATGCCAACGATCAGCGCAATGTAAATCGTTGGCAGGAAGGTCGTTAGGAAAAGGGAATTCGTTCATTCGAAAGTCGACTCAAAAGCGCCTGGAGTATTTTTTGCCGCGGTCCCGTTGGTTTCACAAGAACTCAAGCCCGAATTTTGATCTGGCGAAATCCAGGTGGACCAGTCGATGGAAGCGTTGGCTTCCGAGTAGTCATACCGTTCCACTTGTGCGATACGAGGGTCGTACTGAAGCCAGTTTTTCATTCGGGAGAAGCTTGGGTCGCCATGAAGTCGTTGAAGGTGAAAGGAGTCACCCGCGATTTCATTGAAGCCCCCGTAAGCGGAGCACCAACCTTTGATGCCGTATCGTTTCAGCAACCGAATCGCGTCGACATTCAGATTCTCTCGCTGGCCAAACGGAAACGCAAAATACCGAATCGGTTGGTCTACCAGTTGTTCGAGTTCTCGCGTCGCAGAAATCACTTCGTCGTAGATCACCTCAGGATCACCCGTCGACCCAAGGTCCATGTGTGTCCGCGTGTGGGCTCCAATTTCTATTCCCGCCCTCGAAAGTGACCTCAATGACTCGATCGTGTTGACGGGAAGTGGTTGCCCTTGCTCAACGTCGTGCGGAAATGGCTGTTGCTGGCTGGTGTGTTGAGTGGTCACAAAATAGGTGACCGGGATTTTATTTTCGATCAGATAGAGCAGGGCGTTTTCGCAGTTTTCCGCGTAACCGTCATCGAAAGTAATCGAAAGCGTAGGGCGAGAATTGTTGTCGCTTTCGATTCGCCGCTGGCTTTCTTCAAGACTGACGATGTCAAACTGAGACTGAAACCATTCGATCTGCTGACGGAATTGCTCAAACGTCATCGACCAGGGATTCGGATGCGCATCGGCAATACGGTGGTAGAACAGAACGAACGTCGGGACTTTGCCCTCAGACATCCGCCTCTGCAACCATAGCTGGCGAAACGGCGAACTGCCGATCCTCCAAGCGTTGATCAAATTGTCTTTCAAGTTCGCCACGTCGAAACTTCTTTGACATTTGGAGTTTGGTGAAGGAGCACGAACATCAAGTTCAATGTCGCTCCTCGGAAGTGTTCAACATGAGTTACCGAAACAGTAGCCGATTCCAAACAAGACTTGAAATCCGCCTCATCGGCAGCCGAAATGCTGTCGCAATCGTCAAAATCGGAATCGAAAAGGAGGATGGCAAACTGAATTTCAACCAGCGGACAGTTGAGCCCACGTCGCCACGTTTCGTGACATAAGTTTCACAGAGAATCAGAGTTAGAAGCCTCCTAACCCGGAAAGATTCTTATCTCAAAATCTGAACTTCGCACGAAAAACGAAAAACAAATACACGCCATGAGCAATCGAACCAATCTTTTCGGCATCGAGATCGACATTCTCAATATGACCGAAGCCGTAAACGAACTTCAAACATGGGTCAGCCATCGAGAAAAAGGCCAGCGTTGTCGATTTGTAGTAACGCCCAACGTTGACCACGCGGTGCTGTATCAGGAAAACGAAAAACTTCGCGACGCTTACGCGAACGCAGACATGGTTCTCGCTGACGGTCACCCCATCGTTTGGGCGTCTCGTTTGCTCGGCAGTCGACTTCCAGAAAGAGTCGCCGGCTCGGAACTCGTCCCGCGCCTCTTTGACGCAACCTCCGGCGAAAAACCGTTGCGTGTCTTTCTGCTCGGAGCAGCCGACGGAGTCGCGGCTCGAGCGGCAGAAAAAATGAAAGCCCAATGGCCGAACGTCGAAACCGTAGGAGTCTACAGCCCGCCGATGGGCTTCGAAAAAGATGCTCAACAATCAGAGATCATCATCGATCTGATTGCGAAAGCGGCTCCCGAAGTCGTCATCGTTGGCTTGGGAGCCCCGAAGCAGGAAATATGGGTCAACGAGTACCGCGATCGCATCCCTGCTGCGGCGGCATTGTGCGTCGGTGCCACGATTGACTTTCTTGCCGGAGAGAAAAAACGCGCTCCAGTCTGGATGCAACGCGGCGGGGTTGAATGGTTGCACCGAATGTGCTCCGAGCCCAAACGGCTTGTAAAACGATACGCAAAAGACGCATGGATTTTCCCTCAGCTGGTCATGAAACAAATGTTCTCGGGCTGGGCTCCCAATCGCGTTGGCGGCAACTAAGGAATGTTACGTTCTTGAATGCACGCTTTTGATCCGTGTCTGCTCATGAAAACCGGATTATTTACGAGGCGTTGGCGTCGACATGGAGAAAGCCTGTTTCATTCAGGCATTGTTCGAGGTTTGTGTTTGTGGTTTCGACAGTTCACCCACGAAGTGAGAATTACGAATTGGCAAAACTTGTAGCCGCTTTTGTGAAACGAACTTAATCAACAGCCCGGCCAACAAGGGATACGGACTTCGTGGCAGATACCCGCTGGCTTAACGGCTTGTTGACTTAATGAGCCGTTTGGGCGATAGCCTCGGTTAATGAAACGATTCCTCGGGCTCACTC
>CAYZPA010000012.1:58661-60878 GCA_964479855.1 uncultured Pirellulaceae bacterium | reverse complement strand
GCTACATTCTGTCGCTACAACGTCGCTGAAATGCTCGATGGGGTGTGGCATTCTGATTGCAGCCGTACAATGAAAAAAGCAGCCGCGTGCAACTCATGCGGCGACGCCCTTCTTTTCTCGTTGACGCAGCCAGCAGGCACGCAAATGAAATATTGGATTCGTCTGTTTCTTTTAATCGGCGCTATCATTTCTGTCATCGCCGCCATTGGCTGGGCGCTGCCCCACAATTACTCCCTCGCAACGTCGACAACAATCAAAGCATCGCCCCGGGAAGTCTACGCTCAAATTGATTTGACTCCAAAGTGGAAAGCATGGTCTCAATGGAACTCTGACGAGATCAAAGATTTGACCGTCGAATACGGAGCCGATGGCAAGAGTCAGAGCTGGACGGATGTGCGAGGGACGGGCAAGCTTTGGTTTGTGGATCAAAAACAGGATCAACGGATTGACTATCGAATGCGTTTCGCGAACTTCCCGGAAATGGATGCTTCCATCGTTCTGAAGGCGAAAGGAGAAAGCACTGAAGTTACATGGACCAGCGAAGGCAAACTTCCGTCGAGCCCTTTTTACGGTTTCTTCCGCCACATCTTCGTTCAACAGATGCAGCTTCAATACGACCAGAGTTTGCAGAAACTTAAAACCGCCGTTGAGCAGCCTGCGGCAGAAACACCGGAAGATGGCAAGAGCGACGATTCCAAACCTGGCGACGATCCAGCCACCAGCGACACGCCCAACCCCAGCAATGCGTCAGACGCCAATTAGATCGCTTAATCGAGCCAACTTTTAGAACGTGGCAGCGTTACCGTCAACTCTCAGCATAAACCAGCGCACAAAAAAAGCCTCACCGAATTGGCAAGGCTAATGTTTCCGAATTGGAATACAGAATCAGTCCCACCACCACTGGTCGGCTTCAAGCTGATCGCGATCGATCGAGCTGCGGACTGAATCAATTTTTCCTTCCTTGTCAACGGCGACTTTATCGCTGTTGAGTGCCACGCGAGGCTGGATGCTGACTCCGCCTGCGATCGGTGTCATCAATGAGCCACCTTTGACGACCGCGTTCAAAACAGGAGCCACTTTTTTAGGTGCAGGGTAAATTTCGATCGGGAAACGAGCTTCATCGCCGAACGTATCCATGTCCCAACCTGCTTTGGCGTACATGTCTGATTTTTGAATGTAAGCCGCAACAATGCTCATATCGATTAGGTTACGAAGTTCACCGAATACCGTCGCCTTCGCAGCCAGCTTAGAGTAGTTCTTTGTGAAAGTCGTGCAGAAAGCTCGGCTTGCCATGCTGGCTCTGCCTTTTCCTTTACGAGCACCATCGCGATCAACGCTTTCGTCTTCGCCAACCAATTTGACACCAGAGCCGTCCAGCTCCATGGCGGTACGATCTTCGTTAACTTTGACGCATTCGTAATTTGGCTGGAAGAACCATCGAGTCGTTCCATTGTTCGATGGACGGGCTTTCGCGATGAAAGATGTGATTCCACGAACTGGAATTTGCTCGAGGCCGATACCGTAAAGCTTCATGCGGTAATCAGCTTCTGTCATGACCTGTGCGAATCGCGTTTCATCTGAAACGCCTTTGATCGTGATGACTTGATGTCCAAGAGCCTTGATGAAAGCTGGAGCCAATTGATTAACGTTGGCAGGACCCATGTTGCGGCGTTTTGCTTCGCGAACGGTCTCGTTGAGTCGCTTCAACCCATCTTGAGTTGGATCGATCGAACATGAGATAAGCGAAGCACGCTTTCCATCTGGGCCGAAAGCTCGTAGTGCGGCGACAAGATCTTCCAGATGCAAGGTCGCGTGTCCAGACTTCATTCCGACGACGCGGTTTTCGCCGTTGACGAAATAGCCTTCCGCAGGGCCCGCGATTACGATGTCGTTCTGTTCTGGATAAAAGAACACGTGTGTGATTCGAGTCAGTCCCGCAAGGTAGCGAACGTCGTCGCTGATTGGCGTGCCTGCCGCTTTCATCGCAGCAACATGACGCTCAAGTCGAACGAGCGAAACTTTTCGCAGCTCGCTGATTTCCTGAATCTCTTTGTTGACGTTAACTCGTGCGTTCTTCAAACGCTCGCGAGTCAAACGGTCTGAGTCGACGACTTTGGTTCGAGCCGTCACGACATTGTTCGCATCAATCTCGACACCACCAGCTTCGGGCAGAAGTCCCGCTCCGCCACCAGCACCACCGCCTCCGACACCACCGCC
>CAYZPA010000012.1:0-58561 GCA_964479855.1 uncultured Pirellulaceae bacterium | reverse complement strand
CTTCGGGCAGAAGTCCCGCTCCGCCACCAGCACCACCGCCTCCGACACCACCGCCTCCGACACCACCACCGCCTCCGCCGATCTGGCCGATAGCAGTCGAGGTGCCAAATAGCATCAAGGCTGCGACAGCCAGTGCAAAAATCCTGTTTGAATGAGCAAGCATTTAATCGTTCTCCATTTTGCTTTGACGGATTTCAAAGCGACGCCATCGAAGGCACGGATTTCAAAGGGGTAGTTTTATTGATCGAGCGACATGCAACGAAATCGGACAGACTTCGCGCAGTTTGCCTTCCTGAATATTAGTTACCGCTATGGCAACAAGCAAGAAATTCGCGAGTTTTAACAGTTCATCGGGTATTTCTGCCAAGCTGCGATGGAATTGAGGATTTTTCCACATTCACCAGCGGCAAAGCAGCGGACCGGCCTGCATTCCATTTAGGTCGACAGGTCAATGCCCATCTCTTTGACAAGCATTTGCATGTCTTCCCAAACGTGACGTTTCGCGCCTTCGTTGCGAAGCAAATAAGCCGGGTGATAGGTCACCACCAGCCGAGCCCCTTTCCAATCATGAAATTTCCCTCGGAGCCTGCCCAGCGATTCGGTCGTCTGCAACATCGTTTTCGCCGCAACGCTACCCAGACAACAAATAAACTCGGGCTGAATCAATTCCAATTGTCGATCGGCATAATCCCAACAATTGCGAATTTCCTTTTCAGTCGGATTTCGGTTCATCGGAGGCCGGCATTTCACCGTGTTCAAAATGTAGACCTCGTCCCGTTTTAGCTTGGAAGCCGCCAAAATCTTGTTCAACAGCTTTCCAGCCGCCCCAACAAAGGGTTCCCCGAGCCGATCTTCGTCCGCTCCAGGCCCCTCGCCGACAAAAACCAGCCTTGCCGAAGGACTCCCGACTCCGAACACCGTTTGCGAACGATGAGCACACAATTCATCGCATTTTTTGCAGTCGCGAACTTCGGCGTTGATCACCTCCAAAGCATCCGGCCGGTCTGCGATCGAGATCGCTGGCCCCCAGTTGCCCGATACTTCCAAGCTGGTTTGCGGCGTTGGCTGGGCGGGCGATGGGCCTTTTGAAGTGGTTTTTGGAGTGGTTTTTGGAGCGACTGTCGGCGTCCGCTTTTCGACGGTTTCCGGGTTTGCGATAGTCGACTGGGCGACGCTTTCAGCGGATTCCGATTCCGCTGCGAAGTCGATACTGAATTCCCCGGTTCCTTTGGGCAATTCGTGCAGACCGAACTGGTTCAATGAGTGAAGCTGCTGTTTGAGCAGCTTTCGAAGGTCGATATCTGAGTCGCTCAAAGCCATGATTGCTGCCTGATTTTGGGTTCCTGCACGGAAACCGCGTTTCTGATCCTGATAAAATATCGGAATTGGTTAACATTTTGAACTGCCCACGGCAATTTCCGCCGCGTTCTTGCGATTTTCACGCACTCTGATTTTGACGCTCTCCTCCCAGATCGATTTGTAGAAGACTCATGTCGTTACCCCAGGTCTCGATCGTTGGCCGCCCCAACGTCGGAAAATCCAGCATCTTCAATTGGCTCGCCGGCCGACGCTTGGCGATCGTTGATGACATGGCCGGCGTTACGCGCGATCGGATGACATTTCTGATGTCGGAAAACGATCGCTATTTCGAAATTGTCGACACCGGCGGCATCGGAATCAATGACGTCGACGAACTTGATGAAGAGATCGAACAACAAATCGAAATCGGAATTCAGGGCGCCGACGTTTTAATGTTCGTCGTTGACGCTCGGGATGGCATCACGCCGCTGGATCGCACCGTCGCCAAACGGCTTCGATCACTGGAAAAGCCGGTGATCCTTGTGGCCAATAAATGCGACGGTGAAAACTGGGAAGCCCAAGCCGGTGAGTTTTACGCGCTCGGATTCGGCGAACCGATTCTGTGTAGCGCGAAAAACAATCGTCGAAAATCAGACTTATCGGAAAAGCTTCACGACAGCCTGCCGACCAAGGCAGAAGTCGATGCTCGTGAAATCGAAGACCCAGTGATGAAGTTCGTCATCGTAGGGCGTCGCAATGTTGGCAAAAGCACATTCATCAACACGCTGTCGGAATCAGAAAGAATGATCGTCAGCGAAGTTGCCGGCACGACTCGCGACAGCGTGGATGTACGTTTCGATCTGGACGATCAAACCATGGTCGCGATCGATACGCCCGGACTCCGGCGAGGCAAAAGCCAAACGGACATCGATTTTTACGGCACTCATCGAGCCCACCGATCGATTCGGCACGCGGATGTGGTGCTGATGATGTTCGACTGCACGCAACGAATCAGCAAAGTCGATCGCAAGCTCTGCAATTACATCGAACAGAACTACAAACCTTGCGTGTTCGTTGTAAACAAATGGGACAAGATGGCCGCTCACATGAAAACTCAACAGTGGGCGGACTACATTCATCACAACTTTCCCTCGATGGACTGTTGCCCAATTGCTTTTGTGACCGGACAGACCGGCCAAAACTGTAAACGGCTGATGAACCACGCTCAAATGCTGTTTAAACAATCGCTGTATCGCGTTCCGACGCCTCGTTTGAACCGCATCGTCAAAGAGGCCCTGATTCGACAACCGCCGCCCATGGCTTCCAATCGTCGACGCCCAAAAATTTATTACGCTTCGCAGATCGGAGTGTCTCCGCCGACGATCATGTTGAAGTGCAACAATCCTGATTCCTTTTCGAAGACTTACCGTCGATATTTGCTGGGTGTGTTTCGTGACACGCTGGATTTTGGCGAAGTCCCGATCCGTCTGGTGCTGGAATCCCGTGGCAATAACGACCCGGATGAAGAGTTGCTTTCGCAAAGCGATTTCAAGCGACAAACAAAGCGTCAGCGTTAGATCAGCGTTAGATCAGCGATAGGAAATTGCTTTCCGAATACGGACCTGCCTCCATTTGATCGATTTCTTGCGGAAAAAAGCCGTGAGGGGACTGGCTGCGGTGCGGTTCCGTCCATGCAAGGCCGGTGATCAGGCTTACAAGTGTTGGGTGCACAGTGAGATGAGCGTTTTTCCGCAAGTCGAGAATGCAACCTTTCCGGATAACCCGGTTTGTATGTTTTCGAACTGGCGACCAATCCTGCCGACTTTTCAGATCTGTGCACGACCTGAGTCCACGTTTGTCGGGTTCAATTAGACTGCCAACATTGAACGAACTGTACCGACCAATTTTCCATGACACCTCACCAACCTGACAATCGGATTCGGCAAGCTCTTTTTGTGGCATTGGTTTGTTTGATCGCGTTGGCCCTATCCGAGAGCACCTCGGCACAAAAGCCGTCCGAAGCGGCGAATGTTACCGTTGGAAAGGTCTCGCAGTTCAGCTTGGCAGATTCGCAATCTTTCGTCGGCACGCTTCAGCCGATCCTCAGATCAACGATCGGTTCGGCGGTTGAAGGACGAGTGACTTCAGTTGACCTGATGCCAGGAGACTCTGTCACGAAGAACCAGCCCGTGGCAGAACTGCGAACCGGGACTTTGGAGATTGAGCTTGAAACCGCGAACATCGCACTTCAGCTTAGCGAGCAATCGTTATTGGAGATGGAAAAGTCGCTACCCAAAGACATCGAACTGGCCGAAGCTCGCGTGAACGAAACCACGGCTCTGCTGCAGTTCTCAAAAACCGATTACGATCGCTCTCGACGTCTGCGCGGCAACACCGGAGCGATTTCACAAGGTGAACTTGAACTGGCAAGGTCTCGATATCTCGCCGACCAACAGGCAGCGAAAGCGGCTCAAATCGAATTTGATAAATTGAAATCGACCAAGCAGATACGCTTGACCCAATCGAAACTAAACGTGGAAGCGGCACAGCAGGAAGTCAATCGGCTGCTGGACTTGAAAGAAAAATACACCGTTCGAGCGCCTTTCAAAGGAGTCGTCACTCAGAAACTGACCGACGTCGGCGAGTGGATCACGCAAGGACAACCGATCGCCGAGATTGTGCAGCTGGATCCAATCGAGCTTGTCGTCAACGCTCCTCAGGAGCAACTTCAACAAATCCAAGAATCCATGGTTGCCGCATCAGAGGGTTCTCCGCTAACAGCGACGATTGAATTCGAAGGCCTCGACGGTCCCATTTCCGGAGTCGTCAAAAGCATCGTTTCTCAGGCCGATCTTCGTTCACGAACGTTTCCTGTACGAATTGAGATCGACAACCAAAAGATCGGTAACGGCTACCTGCTGCAGCCGGGAATGTTGGGGCGAGCCACGCTCACGATCGGACCCAAAACCGAAATGCTGATGATCAAAAAAGATGCTTTGGTGCTTAGCAGCGGACGCACCAAAGTGTTCAAGGTCTCGTCACGAGGGTCCACTGATATTGTCGTCGAAGTTCCAGTCAAAACGGGATCCACTTCTGGCGACTGGATTCAGGTGATCGGCAAACTGACGACAAACGACCAGGTTGTGCTGATGGGAAATGAGCGGCTTCGAAGCGGTCAGGAGATTTCAATTTCCTCTTCAACAGAAGATACACCCTGACTCCTTAAGCCCGGCCACGCACGACGTTTTGTATTTTCCATTCCATTGATTAACTCCAACTTTCGAGATCGATTCCGTGCATCCCATTTCATGGTTCATTGATAACCCGGTCAAAGTAAGCGTTGGCATCATTTTGCTGACGCTGTTTGGCACCATCGCAATGTTCCAGATGCCGATGCAGCTGACCCCCAAGGTTGAACGTCCTCGAATTTCCGTGGAAACTCGCTGGCCCGGAGCCAGTCCGCAAGAGATCGAAAAGGAAATCGTCAACGAGCAGGAAGAGAAACTAAAAAGCGTCGAAGGCATCACCAAAATGTCTTCATCCAGTTCGGACGGGCAAGCGGAAATCGATCTCGAATTCGCCGTTGGCACCGACATGAACGAAGCGGTGCTGAAAGTTAACAGCCAACTGGAACAGGTTCGCGAATACCCCGTCGATGCAGAACGCCCGGCGATCCGAACTTCCAGTTCGACCGATCGATCCATCGCGTGGTTCATTCTTAGCATTCGTCCGCCCAGCAAGGATGAATTGGACGCGTTCGCGGAAGAATATTCTGATTCAAAAGAGCTGGTCGAAAACATTCATCGAGCCAACGCCGTCGGACTGAAGACGAAGCGATTGCGTCGTTTGGCCGAAAAGTTTCCGGCGGCGGAGAAGCTGTTGCCGCAAGACGACGTCACCGAGTTCCAGAAGTTCGCCGAAGATGTGATTGAGTCACGATTCGAACGAGTGACTGGCGTTGCGGATGCGAGAGTACTTGGTGGGCGTAAAGAGCAGCTTCAAGTCATCGTCGATGCGGAGAAACTTGCGGCTCGCGGGTTGACCGTCGAAAATTTAAGACAGGCGTTGTCCCAAGGCAACGAAGACATTTCGGGCGGAGATTTCTCAGAAGGAAAGCGCCGCTACGTCGTTCGGACCTTGGGTCAGTACCGATCTTTGGAGCAGGTCGAAGAACAGGTTGTCTCTGTCGCGGGAGGCGAAGTCGTCTATGTTCGCGATGTTGCAGACGTCAAAATTGGCTACGAAAAATCGCTTGGATACGTGCTTCGATATGGCGTTCGAAAAATTGCCATCGATGCGAAACTGGAATCCGGTGCCAACGTCGTCGACGTGATGAAACGACTGCAGGACGAAGTTGCGACGCTCAATGCGGGAATTCTTGCTCGCGAAAACCTTGTTTTAAATCAGGTTTCTGACGAAACCGTCTACATCAAATCTGCCGTTGGACTGGTCCAACAGAATATCGTCCTTGGCGGTTCACTGACCGTCATCGTCTTGATGCTGTTTCTGCACCTACGTGGCAAGACGCTGATCTTCATTCCAATGCTGGTCGCGGCGTCCATTGCGGCGATCAGTCTGTCGCCATGGTTTTACATTCTGGTATTGGCATTGATCCTGACGGCAGGACTCTGGTTTGCCAGAGGAACACTTGTCGTGACTTTGGCGATTCCTGTCAGCATCATCGGAACATTTTTGATTCTGAATGAACTGGAAAGATCTCTAAACGTGATCAGCCTTGCCGGGCTGGCTTTCGCAGTCGGCATGCTGGTGGACAATGCGGTCGTGGTACTGGAAAACGTTTTTCGATATTACCAGCTGGGACATTCTCCGATTCGGGCGGCCCGCGTCGCGGTTGGAGAAGTTTGGGGCGCGGTTCTGGCATCGACATTGACGACGCTTGCTGTTTTCCTGCCCATCATTTTCCTGCAGGGTGAAGCCGGACAACTTTTCGCCGATATCGCTTTGGCGATCAGTGCTGCCGTTGGACTTTCGCTGATTGTCAGCGTGATTGTGATTCCAACTGCGGCAGCGCGGATGCTGAAAGAGGAAGATCGTCATGTCGATGTCGGTCGCAAACAGAGTCGTACCGAACAGTGGTTCAAGACGATCGGAACTGGCTTCACAGATCGAATCGTGAACTTCAACCGATGGATTCAGCAGACGTGGAAGCGAAGGATTTTCGTCGTTGCTTCGGTCATGCTGCTTGCTGCGAGCATTAGCTATCTGTTGCTGCCCAAGATTGAATATCTTCCGGCAGGCAATCGCAATCTGGTCTATTGCCGAATCCTTCCGCCGCCCGGATACAACGTGGCTAAGCTTGGGAAAATGGGCCGCGAAGCAGAAGAGGCGTTGCGTCCCTATTGGGATATCGATCCTGAAACCGAAGACACTTCGCACCTGGAATACCCGGTTATTAAGGACTACTTTTATGTCGCTCGAGGACGGAGCGTCTTCATGGGCCTTCGCTGTTACGAACCGACCAAGGCTCGCAAATTGATCGATCTGATTCGCACCACCATGGAGGGCAGATTTCCGGGCTCGTTTGTGTCGACGGGTCAATCAAGCCTGTTTGGACGGGGCTTTGGCGGCGGCCGTCAAATCGATATCGAATTGACCGGCCCGGAGCTGGAAAGACTGGTCGTTTTAGGCGCCCAGGTCATTGATGGCGTGAAGCAAAACTTTCCGGAAGACACACAAGCAAACCCTACCCCTAGCCTGGATCTTTCAAGTCCCGAACTTCATGTCAGTATTAAACCCGAACAGGCGGCAGCTGTTGGAATCACCAGTCAGGAACTCGGCTACGCGGTGAATGTCCTTGTCGATGGGGCTTACGCAACGGACTATTTCACCGGCGGAGAAAAGATCGACATGGTGATCCTTGCCGATGAGAATTACGGCAGCAATTCAGAAAGCATTCTGAACGAGTACATCGCCACCCGGAACGTGACTTCGCCGGTTCGACTCGACGCCATCGCCAACGTATCGCTCAGCAGCGGTCCAGAAAGCATCAACCATCGCGAACGGGAACGCGCGATCACGATTGAAGTCTCGCCCAGCGACGGAATCGCGTTGGAAGAAGCGATCGATATCATCAACACCCAAATCATCGCCCCGATGGTTCAGTCCGGTGAATTGACTCCCGAGTACAAAGCTAACTTGAGCGGCACGGCCGACAAACTGGCTGAAACATGGTCGCAGCTGAAGTGGAATCTGATGCTGGCGATTCTGATCACTTACTTGCTGATGGCGGCGCTTTTTGAATCATGGATCTACCCTTTGGTAATTATTCTGAGCGTTCCCATGGGGGCCGTCGGCGGGATTTTGGGACTGAAGCTGCTGAGCTATTACCTTGTCGCACAAGGTGAACCAATTCAATCGCTGGACGTGCTTACGATGTTGGGCTTCGTGATTTTGATTGGAACGGTGGTCAACAATGCAATTTTGATCGTCCACCAGTCTTTGGTTTTCATGGAGCAGGACCAAAACCACGGCGACGCGATCGCGCAGAGTGTTCGGACCCGTATTCGTCCGATCTTCATGACGACGGCAACGACAGTGTTTGGCCTTTCGCCATTGGTTTTCTTTCCGGGTTCGGGCAGCGAGTTGTATCGCGGGCTTGGAGCCGTCGTGCTGGGTGGGTTGCTGGTTTCGACATTCTTTACGTTGGTACTGGTGCCGACGCTGTTCAGCCTGATGATCGACTTGAAAAAGTTGCTGACAGATGGCCGCCAAGCACCACCGCCTGCCGAGCCTCGCGTTGCAGTCAAAAAGAAGGTCAAGCCCGAGACTGATGCGGAAGTTGAACTAACGCTTTCCTGAGACTTTTGAACCGGAATTATTCACGACGACAGGCGTCTGGTTTGCCCTTTGAGGCAATTCTTCTGAAGTGGATACAAGTTTTACAAATTCGTTAATCTCAAGTCGTGGGTGAACTGTCGAAACCACAAGCCACAAACCTCGAACAAGACCTGAATGAAAAAAGCTTTCTCCATGTCGACGCCCACGCATCGTGAATAATCCGGGTTGAATTGTCAAAAGGCGAGTGTCTCGAGGTCACCCGCGCCATATTGCGTTGACGTCTTAAGCGCTTGTTCGTGTTGTGCATCCACGCTGAATTATTTAGCCGAGATAGTGAGCCTAGATTATGAGCCGAGGAACGTAAGTTCCCGTGTTTCGCGATTACAGCTTCGGTCCTCGGGTTTCGGGTTTCGGGTTTCGGGTTTCGGGTTTCTGCACTCGGCCGCTTAAGCGTCTCGGCTCACAAAATAGTGAACTCAGTTTGGACCAGGCAATAGAAATTTTGTCGCCATAGCGTTGGTGTTTCCATAGCGTTAACGATTCAAGCCGACTCCGCAAAAGAGTCCCAAACTGCGGTCAACCATTCGATCACGGAACGGACCGCCACAAGCTGTCACCTGTCGCGATGTTGTCTTCTTTCTTGGCCACGAATTCTTTGGCTTGCCAAACAGTAAATAACAAACACTACGGCTACTGCGGCTGACCCTCAAAAGAATGGAACTCGAGGCGTATCCAATGCACGCGTTAATTCCGATGGCAAACTGACAACCGAAGCCACTGCCCGTTAACAAAAAAGCAATCCAATTCAAGGGACAAAAGGGCGCCAATCAGAAATCTCAACTTAATTCCATTTCCTTGCCGTAAGACCAAGCAACATTAACAGGTTGCAGTTGCGACGAACTGCATTCATGAATTTTTCTTTCACGAGATACCGCCGTGAACTTCACAAAAATACTCAACAGATTGAGTTGGGCTCTCATTCCAATGTGGGCTGGGACGCTTTGCCTCATCGTTGCCGGATTGATGGCCGGTCACTGGATACCACTTCCGCACCCGGAAGCTGGCTCGCAGCTTATTACTGCCGAAACTGAAAACGCAATCCAGTCCACGAATGATGATGCAGCATACTTCACTTTCCACTTCCTCTACAGCGACTGCCCGTGCTCCAGAAGAGCGCTGACTCAGGTTGTCAAAAGGAAACCGATCGCATTTGCGAACGAACGAATCGTTCTCGTTGGCAACAATTCCGCATTGGAAACTTCAGCGATCGACCAAGGTTACGAAGTCGAAGTCGTCACGCCAGAAACACTCAAATCGAAATACGGAGTTGAATCCGCCCCTTTGTTGGTCGTTACTGACGAACGCGGAAAAGTCCGCTACGCCGGAGGCTATACCTCGCGGAAGCAGGGGCTGGATTTCCAGGACACTCGAATCATCACCGATACGATTTCCGGAAAGACGGTAGACGGCTTGCCGCTCTATGGCTGCGCTGTTTCAAAGAATCTCAAAGCGATTATCGATCCGCTGAACCTGAAGTACTAAACCAATTGATTGATTATTGACATGAATGCCAAAAATATCATTGCCACGGTGAAGGACTATATGTTCTTGCCGAAAGAGCTGTCCAGCTTCGAACAGAACTACCTCAAACGAATGAATCGTATTGCGGCCGGTTTTTTCGCCCTTCATTTGCCAGTTTTCGTAGCCATTGCCTACTTCAATGACACCGGGCCGCTACTGGCATTTCTGCTAACGTCACTGACATTGGCTGGACCTCTGTTGGCGATGAAATGCTGGGAATCAAAGCGTGCGATTTCTGTGATCATGGGCGTTACTGCAATGTTTATGGGTGGGCTTTTGGTCCACTTTGGACAAGGTCCGATTCAGATCGAGATGCACTTTTATTTCTTCGTGCTGATCGCACTGTTGGCGGTTTTCGCGAACCCGCTGGTGATCGTTGCTGCCGCCGTCGTTGCTGCTCTCCACCATGCAACGCTTTGGCTTGCGTTGCCGACAAGCATTTTCAATTACGAGGCTCCCTATTGGGTCGTGGCAGTTCACGCCCTGTTTGTTGTCCTTGAATCTGTCGCGGCCTGCTTTATTGCCCGCAGCTTCTTCGACAACGTGATTGGCCTTGAAAAGATCGTCGCTGAACGAACTCTGGAAGTCGACAAACGCAACAACGACATGCGACGAATTCTCAATTCAGTCAGACAGGGTTTCTTCACTATTACTCCGGAAGGCGACATTAGCGAAGAGCGGTCAGCAGCAGTTGAAAAGTTGCTTGGACCGATTGGCGAAAGTGAAAGTTTTGTCGACGTTCTTCGTCGTCACGACAATCACGCGGCCGACTGGTACGAACTGGGCCTTGAGGACGTATTTGCCGACATCATGCCGCTGGAATTAACGTTGGATCAACTTCCCAAACGGGTTGTGGCCGATGGACGTACCATTTCAATCGCAAGCAGACCGATTCACGAAAATGAAGTGCTTACAGGCCTCGCAATCGCTCTTACGGACATCTCCGACGAAGTCAAAAGGGAGAGGCTGGAAGAAGAAAGTCGCGAAATGATTGCGATCGTCGAACAATCCGCAAAAGACCGAATGGGCTTCCTGGCTTTCTACCAGGAATGTGCAAGTCTGATCTTATCGTTGAACTGTCGTGACGAGATAGACCTCACATTGGTAAAACGACAGGTTCACACGCTTAAGGGCAACACTGCCATCTACGGCATCCATCGAGTTTCTCAGGCATGTCATGAGTTGGAAAACTTCATCGAAGAACACGATGAAATGCCAACACAGGATGATTGGGATGCATTATTCGAAGTCTGGGAAAGCACCAGCGAGAACATGATCAAAGTTATCGGTCAACCAACCTTCACATTGGAAGTTCCCGAATCGGATATTGAAGTAGTGCTTGAAGATCTACTAAACGACAAACCTCTTGGTGAATTGGCAGTCCAAATTGCCAGCTGGCAGTTGGAACCAACACTTCTGCCGATGCAACGCATCGCCGATCAGGCTCAAAACCTTTCGAATCGACTTGGCAAAGGCGAAGTCAATGTCGACATCAATGACAATGACTTACGACTTGATTCTCGAAACTGGTCCGAGTTTTGGTCTTCGTTCATTCATGTGGTTCGAAACGCAATCGATCATGGCTTGGAAGGAACCGACCAGCGAGAGTCGATTGGCAAGACACCGCACGGCAATATTTGCATCGAAACGGCAATCGTTGGAAAACAATTCGAGATTTCAATGTCGGATGATGGACGCGGAATCGATTGGGACAAAGTCACCGAAGCCGCCTACAAAAAGGGCCTGCCGGCCGAGACGAGAAGCGACCTGGTCGATGCCCTATTCGCTGACGGTCTGTCGACAGCTTCAGAAGTTACGGACACCAGCGGACGCGGAGTCGGCATGGCAGCAATCAAACAAGCCGCGATGGAACTCGATGGGCACATTCTCGTCGATAGTGAGCCCGGGAAGGGCACTAAATTTCGATTCCAATTTCCGATTGGCAGCATGGCCCCGAAAATGCTGGAAAAGCTGTCAAAGAAAGACATCGAAAACCCGGAACGCTCACTCTGTTTATCTCCATTGGACAACCAATGCGAATTTGCCATCGGATAGTCGGTGGAATCAACCAAAACAAAAACGACCGTATTTTATTAAATTCAAGAATGCGACATGAAAACTACCGACCCAGTAAAAGTATTGCAGGCTCTGTATCTTGAGTCGCTTGCAGAGTTGATTGGCCACTATGCAGGTGATCCAGTCGAATTTGAACCACGAGAGAAGACCTGTGCCATGTCAGCATGTGCTGCCTCAGTGGGTTTTTCTGACGATCGATTTAAGGGAACCGCCATCCTTGTTGTTTCACACCAAGGCTGCCTGTCGCAACTTGGAGCTCCTGACGAAACGACCGAAACAGACTGGGTTGGCGAACTTGGAAACCAGCTAGTAGGCCGTTTTAAAAATAAAGTCTCCGCCTACGGACCGCTCATTGACTTGGGTTTGCCGTCAGTGGTGTGCGGCCGAGATCTTTGCCATGGTAGTGAGCACAATGCCGGATTCTGGCATCTCAGTTGGCACGGATTTGAAATTTCTTCCATCTTAAATCTCGAGATCACCGAAGCCGGGCTTGAAATGCGCATCCTTGAAGACACAAGTGTTGCCACCGAAGGCAGCCTTTGTCTTTTCTAGGTCAGGTAGCCAGAAAAGTAACTTCCCCCCAATTAGCTAACGTTTTTAACACTATTTCAAAATTCAATTTTCAAATGCGTTGTTACACAACAGCGTCTATTTAACCCAAGGAAAACTATCATGAGTAAAAACATTTTGGTCGTCGACGATTCTGCTTCTGTACGTCAACAGGTAAGTGCCGCTCTCAAGCAGGCTGGCCTGAACGTTTCGGAGGCTGTTGATGGTGTCGATGGAAAAAACAAGATCGATGCTGGCGGAATCGACTGCGTTGTTTGCGACATCAACATGCCGAACAAAAATGGAATCGAAATGGTTGAGGAAATCAAAAAGGACGCTCGCCACAAATCGCTTCCGATCGTCATGCTGACCACAGAGGGAGCCAAAGATTTGATTACTCGTGCTAAAGCCGCAGGCGCGAGCGGTTGGATCGTCAAACCATTCAATGCATCTGCATTGGTGTCGGCCGTCAAGAAACTTTCTGGCGTAGCGTAGACGTTGAGACTGCTCTCGCGATTGCATCGCGTGAGCCCCAATTAACTGCTTGGTCGTGACTCATCCTTATTAAAAAACCAACTGTAGGTAACTCTACCTACTGGTGGCGCTCAACCGCCGAGATTGATTTATTTCTGTTTTTAACAGACCACGAAAGAATATAGGAATCTTATGTTGACTCTTTCATCTTTAAAATTGCAAATGCCCAGCGTGGCAAACCCCAGACTTGGCAATCCATTTGTAAATGGTAAACAAGCGTCAGAGACCGCTGCCAAGGCTGCCGAAACCTCGTCTCAAATGATTGAAGAGATGGAGGCCATGCGTAACTCCACGGAAGTGGCGGCCATCAACATCGGCTTGTTGTTGGAGCGAATTGTCAACCTCGCAACCGAAGGCAACAGGGAAGTTCAGGAAACGCTCGCTGACGCCGTAGGACTTGGCGTTGACGACGACAGCAATGATTCCGCCTCGATCAACGACCTTGTCTTGCAGCAAGTCGATGTCGTCAATGGGTTCATGTCGCACGTTCGGTCTTTTCTTGCAGAGCAAGTTGAACTCGCTCAGCAGGCGAACGAGGCTTGTGAAACCATCAGTCGCTCCGCAACCGACGTCGCCGAACTGACAAAAACCAGCCAGGTTCTTTCGATCAACTTACGGATCGAGGCCGCGAGATTGGGCGATGAAGGCAGCAGTTTCACCGCTTTGGGCCAGGAAGTCCACTCCTTCTCTGCCGCCGTTCGAGAAGCGGCCGACGAGATCAGCAACTCTGTTGGAAACTTCATGCAAACCATCCCTAGAATTCGCGAGAAAGCAATCGAAATGGAAACGGGCGTTTCCGAATTGTCGCAAAACTTTCAAACAGAAATGTCGGCGCTCAGCGAACGAACCGGCAAAATGCACGACTCGCTGAAAAGGACGCTCGATCAAGTCGAATTCAAGAACAATGAAATTCTTGATTGTTCCAACGAAACATTGTCGCACCTTGCGTTTCAGGACCCTGTCTCACAGGGCTTACAACGAGTTCAGCACAATGTGTCCCAGCTACAAAGCGTAATCAACGGTCAGTCTCCTGATTTCATTTCTTTGTCTCAATTGCGTGAAGATGTTGGAGAAGATGGCCGTACAGAACGCAAAGCTGGTGAAGTCGATCTGTTCTGATCCCGTTCTACTCGCGAGGCGTGGACGTCGAAATGGAGAGGACCTGTCGTTGGGGTATCGTGTCAGATTCTTTACACGGCACCGTAAGCCAACATTGCATCAGCTACTTTAATGAAGCCCGCAATGTTGGCTCCGGTCACGTAATCGACATGCCCGGGACCCGATGAGCCGAACTCGATGCATTTCGAATGAATTTGGTGCATGATCTGAACAAGCTTTTCCTCCACTTCTTCGCGAGTCCAACTGAGTCGTTGAGCGTTCTGGGTTTGCTCAAGCCCCGATACGGCCACGCCGCCAGCGTTGGCAGCTTTCGCCGGCCCAAAAAGTACGTTCGCACTATGCAGGAATGACATCGCATCCAATTCGGTAGGCATGTTCGCACCTTCGCAAACAATTTTGACTCCATTGGCGACGAGAGCTTTCGCGTCATCGATATCGATTTCGTTCTGGGTCGCACATGGCAACGCAATCTCACACGGCACATTCCATGGCCTTCCCTGTTGAAAGATCGCATTCGGGTAAGCGTCAACGTATTCGCTAATTCGCGCTCGGCGAACTTCTTTTAACTCTTTGACGAATTCAAGTTTCTCGGCATCAATCCCATCCGGATCGTGCACGAATCCGGACGAGTCCGAAAGCGTCAGAACAGTGCCTCCAAGCGCCGTCACTTTTTCAGCTGCATAAATCGCCACGTTTCCAGAACCGGAGATGACAACCTTTTTCCCGGCGACCGAGTCACTCACATGTTTCAGCATATTTTCACAGAAGTAAACGCAGCCATATCCGGTCGCTTCTGTGCGGATCAGGCTTCCGCCGAAAGGAATGGCTTTTCCAGTCAACACGCCGGCAAAACGATTTCGTAAGCGTTTGTACTGCCCAAAAAGGTAGCTGATTTCTCTGGCACCGACTCCGATATCGCCAGCTGGAACATCTGTGTCTTCGCCAATGTGCCGCGACAGTTCGATCATCATCGCCTGGCAAAAACGCATCACCTCAGCGTCGCTTTTTCCTTTGGGATTAAAATTGGCGCCACCTTTCGCACCTCCCATCGGCAACCCCGTCAGACTGTTTTTGAAGATCTGTTCAAAGCCCAGAAATTTCAGAACGCTCAGCGTGACCGACGGATGAAAACGCAGACCGCCTTTGTAGGGACCGATCGAATTATTGAATTGAACGCGCCACGCCCGATTGACTCGAATGCCACCCGCGTCGTCCTGCCACGTAACGCGATAACTGATGATTCGATCGGGCTCCGTCAGTCGCTCAAGAATACGAGCGTCAAGATATTCATTCCGGTCGCGAACGTAGGGCATCACCGTTGAAACAAACTCTCGGACGGCCTGGTGAAACTCCGATTGACCAGGATTCCGTTTGATTAGCCCGCCCATGAACCCTTCAATCTCTTCACTTCGCTCCATCCACATCATGCCGCTCCCGCGTTGGTTGGTTCACTGGTGATCGCAAACCACGCATATCCAATGAAGGAACATGCAGACGCTTCAAAAGTCAGAACGTCTCTCGTGGTCAACCTTTCATCATCGGCAAAAGTGTCGACACCCGAACAGTCGTCATCGGCAACATGTTAAACCCTGAGAATTGACTGGACTTCCGGGAGGTTTTCCCGCAGACCATCGGCCATTTTTCTTTGCCCGTTGCCGGCTGAAACCTCACTCAATTTACTCTTTGTTAGTGCTATGATGATGTCGAACAGTGGTCGAGCTGACCGTCGCTTCGCCGCAACCGTTTCCTGCAATTACCTCAGACATAATGGCAAACAATCAAGACCTTAAACCCAATACTCTATTCGTAGAAGTCAGTGGAGCTGGACTGCCAGAGGTCGACGGGCTTTACGTTCCTTCAACAGCTCCTCCGACCGAATCTGAATCGGGAACGGTATCAAGCCCCGGATACTGGAACGGAAAGATGGCGTGGGATCGAGCTGATGGAAAGTCGGCTCGAAGCCCGGCGATATCGTATTCCAACACCTACAAGTCATGGCGAATCTGTCGACTGGACGGACATCTCGCATATGACATGACGTGCGAAGAAGAGCTGCCTCCGACGGATCGCGAATGGCATGTCTACAAAAAAGGAGTCGCGCCAGCGCCTCAGGTTGCGATCCATCATTTTGACCCCAGGCAACCCTGTCCCGAGCCGAATATCGTATTCGTGATCGGCGGTCCGGGATCTGGCAAAGGCACGATGTGCGAACTTGCCGAATCTCAACTTGGTTGGAAACATCTTTCGACGGGCGAACTTCTTCGAGACGAAATTCGCTCGGGCGGTCCTTCTGCGGAAGCGTTTAACGCACTTTTGGCAGACGGGAAACTGATACCGGATCAGTTTGTCGTCAGTCTGTTGAATCGGACCATGGAAAGAATCACCCGCACCACCGGAAAAACGAATTTTCTCTTGGACGGTTTCCCCAGATCACTTTCTAACCTCGAAGCATGGCAGGAAGTGTTCGGCACAGAAAGCGAGTTGCCGACGATGCTGTATTTCGAATGCCCCTATGATGTGCTGGAAAAACGCATTCTTGGTCGAGCGAAATACACCGGGCGAAACGACGACAACGTCGAAACGCTTAAGTTGCGTTTCGATACTTTTAAAGCCGAGACGCTACCGACGATGGAGCTATTTAAAAACAGAAACAAGTGCGTTGAAATCGACACCAGCCACAGCCGCCAGGAAGTTTACAATCTTGTCGCAAAAAGCTTGGCTCCTTATACCGAGGGCGAATTCGCAAAACAGCCGCTGACCGAACGCGCAGAGATGCTGCTGGGACTTCGACCTTTCCCAAAAACCAAAATGTAGCTGGGGCAGTAGTTGATCAGATGGGCTCGCTTGGATTCGTAGCTGGACTCGCCAGAGTTCAGACCTATCCGCGGCGCCATTCATTCGCATTTGGCACCATGACAACAACCGAAGTCTGGCGACATCGGCTACTACATCGACGTCGGCTACAACTTCGACACATGCTTCGACATCGACTACTGAGACCGTGCCACAAAATTCCGAAGTCGAGTAATATCGAGCGACTCCAAACACGAAGGCGATGTTGATTCTGGTCACCATAAATGGCCCGATGTTGAAAAAGGACAACGCGATCTTCACGCCATGCCTCCAAGCTTTTTAAAAAGACCGACGTTTTCGGCTCGTTCGGCTCCATGTTCTGCTTTGGCATTCGGATTGCGTCGCTGACTTGCATCACACGAGTCCAACAAGGAACCTTTCGATGTCAGCCGCCAATAAAGATCACTACGAAGTCCTTCAGCTTAGCGCCAACGCGACCCAAGACACGATCGAGCGAATGTTTCGATTCATGGCATCGAAGCACCACCCTGATGCGGGCGGTGACAAAGAAAAATTCAACTATCTGGTCAAAGCGTTCGAAGTGCTTCGCGACCCAGTGGCTCGAGCTGCTTACGACATTGAGCTGCAGAAAGAACGACAACAAAACGATCGCCTTGCGGAACATTCCCAACAGGCCGGTCCCGATACCGCAGACCGCCACGAACTTCTTTGTCTCTTTTACGCCCGACGTCGACAGAACGAATCGTCTCCGGGTCTGGGCATTGTGACGATCGAAAAAATGATGAACATTCCGGAAGAAGTTCTCAACTTTCACCTATGGTATTTCAAAGAAAAAGGCTGGATTCAACGCGAAGAATACGGTGGCATGTCAATCACCGCCGCCGGCGTCGACAAGGTGGAGGCCAGTGAATTCGAATTGGCCAAAAACCCTAGAATTGAGTCTACCCAAAACGGCGGAGCCTCTATTCCATTGACTTACGCCGGATAATTGATTTGGGCCGTTGGGCAGTATTGGCGAACACTATGTTCAAAGGGCCTAAACAGTTCTGTATGACCATTTTATAGAACGATAAAATGATGATCGGTTGCTGGCGCACTTGCTGATGGGCTGCTTTGTCGTCAAAATGGAACCATACATTCCAATGCGGCTCTTTTGTAATTTGCATGTCAACTTCTCTGCGCGACAATCGAGTCATCGACAAAGTTGACGATCGGGACAGCGGGAAAAATAACGAAGCTCTCGACACGATGTTGTTGGTTGAGACGCCTGAGAAGATCTCGTTTCAGTATCAGTTGGTTGGGCCGTTTCGCCGAGCCGGATCCTACATTCTTGACTTGCTCGTGTCAGTGGTCGGCTACACCATCTTGGTGGTGATTTTTGGCATCGCTGGAGGAATCATAGCTGCCCAGCTTCAAGGGACCATCTTTGCGTCGATCGTTAACGCGATGCTGGAGCTGAGCGTCGCGTTCATTCTGATTGGTTATTTTCTGGTCTACTGGTTTTACGGTGCGATGATGGAGCACTGGTATAACGGCCAGACCATCGGAAAAATGATCATGAGGTTCCGCGTTCTTTCGCACGACGGACACGCGATCGATGGAGTCCAGGCGATGCTTCGAAACTTCTTTCGCCTATTGGACCTGTTTCCGATCGTTGCCTTTCCTCTGGTGGATGTATTCGAATTTCCCATTCCGACAGGGATCTGTGGGCTGGTCGCAATGTCGATGAACTCCCGTTTTCAACGCCTTGGCGATCTGGTTGCCGGTACAATCGTCGTTTTGGATGAACGCAAATGGGTTCCTGAACTGGCCACGTTCCAGGATCCTCGTGTGGCTCAATTGGCAGAGGAACTTCCATCCGACTTCGTTCCAACTCAAAGCATGCTGCGAACGCTTGCGGACTACGTTGACCGAAGACGATTTCTTTCACCGGCTTCGGCGAACGAGATGGCTCGCGAATTGGCTCCCACGATGTTGCAGAAATTTGGCTTGCCGATGAACACCGATAACGACTTACTGCTGTGCGCGATGTATTACAATGCGTTCACGCAATACAAGGAAGGGGAAGTCGAATGAAAGCCGCCAAACTAATTGAACAGCGGCAACCGTCGTGGTCGCGACTGGAAACCATTTGTGACGAATTTGGCAACCGTTCCAACAATAAAGTATCGGCGTCGAAAGTTGATGAGTTCTCAAAACTCTACCGCGCCGCGTGTGCCGACCTTGCGTTGGCGGAATCGAGCCAACTGCCTCCCGATACGGTTGACTATTTACATCGCCTTGTCGCCCGAGCTCACAATCAGCTTTACCGCAGCAGAAAATATGATCGGGCCGTTTGGTACGAGCGAATTTTTGTAGAAACGCCTCAGAGAATTTTTAACGACCCGTACGTTCACATTGCGACGGTCGTCTTTTGGGGACTGTTCATGCTTTCGGGATGGTTGTCACGCTACGACGGACTTTGGCCCGGCTTTGCGGAGCAAGTGGTTGGCGAAACCCAGCTGCAAGGCGTGAACGACATGTACACCAATTTTGGTGATCGCCAGTTCTCAACCAATTCACAGATGTTCGGCTTCTACATTTTCAACAACGCCGGCATTGGAC
This sequence comes from uncultured Pirellulaceae bacterium, assembly GCA_964479855.1. GTDB lineage: Bacteria > Planctomycetota > Planctomycetia > Pirellulales > Pirellulaceae > Mariniblastus. Next base: position 39,187 of record CAYZPA010000012.1, on the reverse strand, counting down.
TGAACTGCTTTGTGACCATGCTTTTCGTTCCGGCGGGAATGGTGACGCTTTGTTACAACGCCATGTCACTGGGTACCATCTTCGGATTCATGTTCCGCCCGGAAGCCGGCGACGCGGGAGTGAATTTCAAGAGCTTTGTGACGGCGCACGGACCGTTCGAACTGACGGCGATCGTTTTGTCCGCTGGAGCAGGAATGAAAATCGGGCTCAGCTGGCTGGCATCGCGAGGCGTCAATCGAATGGACGCGATTATCCAAAACGCTCGCGAAGCTTTACCGATCGCCATGTGCGCGGTCGCGTTGTTTTGCATGGCCGCCGTCATCGAAGGATTCGTTTCGCCAACAACTGAAAAAATATTACCTTGGTGGGCGAAAGGGATGGTTGCAACGGGTTCCTCGTTGTTGCTGATGTTCTACCTGATTGTGCTGGGATACCCGCGCGGCGATGAGGAGGACGATTTCAATGCAACTTGATCGCACCTTTATCGCCATTCGACCGCGTTCCGTGATGGAACGCTGGGACCTGACACTGCAAGTCGTCCGAAAGTACTTTCGCCCAATCTGCATCCTGTTTGCGATTGGGATCGTGCCATGGATGATTTTGAATCATCTGCTGACGATGTGGATGGTAAGCCGAGATTTTTATGTCGACCATTTGGGATGGTTTTATTGGGTCAACTTTTGCCTAGTTGTATCGCAAGCCCAAGTCGGAACCTGCTGGATTTCCCTGTTTCTGGGGGAAGCCATGTTTGAGAAGCAGCCAAGCATTCGCGGAACGATTCGGGGCGCTTCAAAAGCCGGATTTTGGTTTTGGTGGATGCATTTGGTTAATCGTATGGTTCTTCCATGCATTGGCTGTGCGGCGATGTTGATCTTTGTCGAAGACGAATCATCGCTGATCCTGTTTGGAGGCTTTCTAATAGGAGCTTTTCTTTCGATTGGCGTTTTGGTTCGCAGTGCGACACCCTACATGAATGAAGTTGTTTTGCTGGAAAAAGCGCCTCGAAAATCAGATTCCGAAAGTCAATTGAGCTACTCCGTAAGAAGCGCGTTGCTGCGAGCAGCCCCGGGCGCAGACTTTTTTGGCAAACTTTTGGCGTCCCTGTTGGTCGGCGCATTTCTGATTTTTGCGATTTATGAAACGCTTTGCTTTGTCGATCAAATTTTGAATCTTCAATCTTTGGCAAGTCAAAACCTGAATTATATCTACTGGCAGTTTTCGATATGGATCGCGGCTTCGGTTATTGCCGTTAACCGATTTCTGTCATACATCGACCTTCGAATTCGAACCGAAGGCTGGGCGGTCAGACTCAGGCTGATTGCCGAAAATAAACGTCAACTGGCAGGGACCGTAATCGGTTAGCACGACACGATCGCCATTCAATTTTGGCTTCAATAGAATCTATGCTCAAATTTGCTACAAAATTCACTTTATTGCTTACGCTGGTTTTCACCTGCAGCGTTGGTGACTGCGCGGCAGACGAAGAATTTGACGCTGTTTTCGAAGCCACCGAATTTCCGTGGTTCGATGCCGAAAACGGGACGCTCAATGGAGGCGTCAAACCGCCGAGACCTGAATCTCGAGTGGCGGGACGTGGCGAAATTCCGCTCGCGAAAACGAAAACCGTAACCCCAGTGCAACCCAACACTGCGGCGGCCCCCGCAGCAGCTCCTGCCAATGGAGCCGGCGTTGGCACACTGTTCGCCAACTGGATGGTTTACATTGCGGCGGGGCTCGCTCTTGCAGGACTGATTGCGCTGTTGGTTTACGGCTTCCTTCAACGAGAGTCTGGCGGTTCAAGTGGCGACGATGAATCGGGAAGTTCCAAACGAAGAATTCGTGATCATATTCGGCATCTACCTTTCGAAGTCGAAGAGCAGGAAGGCGACTTTGAAACGTTTGCCGACAGGGCATTTGCCAACGGGGATTATTCAAAATCGGTGATCTACCTGTTTGCGGATCTACTTGCCGGACTCAATGAGAGCGGTCTGATTCGACTGCAACGCGGGAAAACAAATCGGCAATATTTGAACGAGATCTACGATCGAAAGGAAGTTTCAACCTATTACAAAACGGTCATGACCGCGTTCGAAGACGCGTTCTTCGGCAAGCATCATATTTCAAAAGAGCGCGCAGAATGCTGCTTGTCAGGCAGGGCGGATTTCAACCAAACGATCGAGCGAATCAAGCAAGAGAAATTCTCTGCGGCGAGAGCTCCGACCGTCGAACCGAACAAATCGTTTGCAGTGGAGCCACTTTCATGATTGGCTTCTCAACGCGATCGCTGTCGATTCTGACCTGCTGCGGATTTGCATTGTGCACGCTGTTTTTGTTGGGTTGCGAAACAGAGATCAACCGTCGATACGGGCGGTCGAACGACAAAAGCATCAATGGTTACTCTGCGTTCGCAAACCTGCTTCGCGAACGTGGTCATGATGTGGGCAGAGAGACTCGAATTACCAAAAGACTAAACAACTACCAGACTATTTTTTGGGCTCCGGACATCGTTTCCAACCCGCCCGAAAATCTTGTTTCGTGGCTTGAAAACTGGCTGGCACAGGATAGTGATCGAGTCCTGATTTACGTTGGCAATGGCTATCGAGGAAACCTGGACTTCTATCGCAACATGGTCCAAAACAGCCCCATCGAAGAACGGGAGACTTGGAAACGTGAGCTTGCTGAATCGCTGATCAATGAGGTTCCTTTTTACGATTTCTGGCAGGTGAATGACGAAACTTTTTGGTTCGAAGAGGATGACAGTCCCACGATCGAATCTCGCCGCCTTGGGGGCCCCTGGGCCGATTCGGTTGATGATCCATCGCTCGAACTTGAGACCAAAAAACTGCTCAAACCGATCGATTATTCGACAAACGTTCCCGAGCCATACGTGGATCCGGAGGCTCCCAATGCCTACTACTCCTATGAAGTCAGCGACGAGTTTCGTGATTCTCCGATGGAGGTTACCGACCTGCTGACGGTCGACGAAAATCCATTCGCGTTTTGCATCTCTCCAGAATCTTCACCGGGGCAACGGCTTATTGTTATCAGCAACGGTTCGTTCCTGATCAACCTTTCGCTGATTGATTCGGAAAAACAGAAACTGGCCAGTCGTGTTGCCGACGAATGCATCGGTGATGTTGTGTTTTTGGATTCGGGAGCTCAGTGGCCGGTCATTGGCGGTCGCGGAAACGATCCCAAGCTTGCGTGGTCATGGATCGCCCAGCCACCGATGAACTATATCGTGCCGCATTTTCTATTCTGGGGAGTACTTTATTGTTTTGTTTACTTTCCAAATTTTGGACGACCCAGACGGCTAAAATTCCATCCACCGAAATCCTTTAGCAAACACATTCAGGCGGTTGGCGAGATACTGCGACGCTCGAAAGAGCACTCGTGGGCTCGGCAACGCATCGATGAATACCTGAAACGAAATTCCAACTCGAAGAACTGACTAATTCATGAACGCCAACTCTACCGACGACTCAACTATCGAATTCGACTGTCAGTTTTGCCGATCAAGGCTTCGCGTCCCGGCAACGCTGTCGCAGCAGAGCGCTAAATGCCCTAACTGCAGCAAGGTTCTGACGGTTCCAGCTCAAGATGCCTCGGTTCCATCGCCTGCCGCAGCTCCATCGCCGACTGAGAATCCTGCTCCGGCTGCTGCAACTACGCCGACTCCTGCCGCATCCTCCAGAGACGATTTGCCTGCCGAAGTCGCCGCTGTTCTGCTGGAAGATCAGGATATCGCAGTCCATCCTCTGGACGATGCACCTGTGAAAACAGAATCGCTGATCGACCAACCACACGCTCCAGTCGTGGGCGACCAAACGGAAACTCGAAAACTGTTTGAAGAAATCTGTGGCGAGATTGAAAAAGTTTTCGTCGGACAGCGTGAACTGGTGGAAGGGACGCTGGTCGCTCTTTTTTCTGGCGGCCACGTTTTGATCGAAAGCGTGCCCGGTCTCGGGAAGACTCTGTTCGTTCGAACCCTGGGCAAAATTCTTGGGTGCGAGTTCGGTCGCATTCAGTTCACTGCCGACCTGATGCCTTCCGACATCACCGGTGCTCCGATCTTCGACATGAAGACACAGGAGTTTCGATTTCGCCCCGGCCCAGTTTTCACGCAACTACTGCTGGCGGATGAAATCAATCGATCGCCCGCAAAGACTCACGCTGCTCTTCTGGAAATCATGCAGGAACGCCGTGTGACTGTCGATGGGCATTCTCATCAGCTTAAGTTGCCATTTCTTGTCGTCGCCACACAAAACCCGATCGAATCTGAAGGCACCTACAATCTGCCAGAGGCTCAGCTCGATCGCTTTCTGTTTAAGCTTCGAGCCGACTATCCGTCCGAGGAACAGGAAGCAAAGATCCTGATGATGCACGGCGACCAGGTCGACTTGACCAAAAAACTGGAAGACGAAATCCTCACTGTCGCGAACCCGGAAAAAATTCTCAAGGTGACTTCAGAGAGCAGCAAAGTTCGAGTCGAACCGGTCCTGGTCAATTACATCAACCGAATCGTTCGACTAACCCGCCAGTGGCCGCAGTTTTACATGGGAGCTTCTCCACGAGCCGGCATTGGCCTGATTCAGGCAGCTCGAACGCTGGCGACGTTCTACGGACGCGACTACGCGGTACCGGATGACGTTGTCCAGCTGGCCATCCCGACTCTTCGCCATCGCGTCATGTTGACCGCCGAAGCCGAGGTGGAAGGCCAGCAAGTCGACGACATTCTTCGTGACCTGATTCGCCGCGTCGAAGTGCCTCGCCTTGAACGCGACAGTTGAACGCCATTGCTTGCTGAGCCAATAGCCACTCACCTCAACCCGGATTATTCACGATGCGTGAGCGTCGATTGGCAAGGATAGCCGACCTGAAATTAAGCTCTGACAAAACAGCTTTGCTGAAGGGCCTTAATTTCAGGTTACTCATAACTCAGACTGTCTGCCTGTTCCGCAACATGCCTTTTGTGGACATCAACGCACAGGTCGCTGATCATCGCCTTGGCTTCGGCTTCGGTCGGAAACTGGGAAGAGAAATCTGATTCAAGATCCAACGTTCCGCGAGCCGCATGAACAAGATGACTTATTAGGTCCGCTGGACTTTCATCACCAACGGCGAAACGAATCGTGGTTGGCGTCATCCCGGCCTTCGCGAGTGCTTCCTCGTTCAATTCCGAGTGCGTTGTCAGGGAGGGACAGCTGACGATCGTATTCGTTTGGCCCAACGAAATCATGTGTGAAAACGTTGGAGACAATGCGTCGAAGAAGCGCTGAAATGTTCCCATTGAAACGTCATTGATACTGATCGTGAAAAGTGGAGCCGGAAGTCCAAGATACATATACCGTTCGCGGAACTCCGAATTGGCGTCTTCCGGGTTGGCACTGCAGCGAACATCGATCTGTGGATGAGCGTTAAGGAATTTGGACAGGATCAACGTATTGATGCATTTCCTTAACATCCGTACGGTAAGCGTCTTCATGCCTTGCAAGACCTCGAAGGCCGCATCGGCATTCAGAAAAGCGCCTTTAACGTAGTACACATTCCAGAACATCGTCTGATCCCACGAATGTTCGCCGTCGGAAAACCCCTTCGGCATAAACATGTTTTCGTTTCGTCCAATCACACATCCAGCGATCGCTCCACCGGAACCGCTCAAGTCTTTCGTGTAAGCGTGAATCGTATAATCAGGTCGCTCGTCCGCGTTCTCGCGAGCCAATGACCGGTAAAGCATCGGCGTGGCCACCGTCGCATCGAGCATCACGACCAACCCTTCCGCGTGAGCACGACTGCAAATGGTCGCGACATTCATGACGTAGCCATGAGGATTGCAGGGCGATTCAAGGTAGACGTAAATCTTTCTGCCTTGAGCGAGCCTGTCAGCATACTTTTCCCGAGTCGCCGCCAGACATTCGCTGAATTCATCTGCCGTGTAGCCATCAAACATTTCGACGGCGATATCAAGGTTGCCGGGTTTGGCGTACCAGTCATGAATAAGCTGATAGGCACCGCCGTAGATATTGCGACTGGTGATCAGAATGTCGTCTCTGCCGAGCACGTGTGACAACGTCGCGTCGATTGCCGCCATCCCACTGTTAAAGTTCCATGCGAGGTACTGATCAGCATAAGGGCCGGCTTCAAGATCAACGATATGGTTGGCCAAACAAATGCTGGTCGGGTTGAGCAGCCGGGAATATATCTCCAGCATCAGCTCCTTACCCTTGAAGGCGTCCGCGATCCATTCTGCACACGCGTAGATGTAGGTCGCAGTACGTGCAATCACAGGCGTTGCACTGAAAATGGCCGTGACATTGTCAAAGACCGCATAGGGACCTTTGGCTGAACTGGTTTCGCCTGAATAACCCAACGCCTGATATGATTTTCGAAACGGGTTCTGAACCGTGTCCAGCATTTTTGCCAGTTGAAACGAAAGAAACTTCAACGAGTTAAATCGATTGATGCAGTCCGATTTAGGAAGTTTTTCCATTTCGGACATCGAAGTTTGCCAGAGTCCATCGATGTCAGATTGGGCCGCGTACATCCGGCTTACGATGTTTCCCATAGCGACACCGTAGTCACTGTCTGGATCAATTCCGAAATGCCGCAATTGTTCTGCAGTCAACGCCTCAGCAGTTGACTCAGTAGTTGAATTACGAAGTGGAGAAAGTAGTCGCATAGACTTGGTCGGATCGTTGCTCATCGTCGCCTCGATATCAGGTTACTGTTAGCCGTTATGGTACCAGTTTCTACTGATTTGGAATCGGGGCAACTCGACGAAGGCACGCTTCCTTCTCGTTCCGCAATGTGTCAAAATATCGCAATGAAACAGGAAGGCAAAATCGTTCGACACGCCAGCCAATACCTTTCATCCTGAACAGAATTCGCCACCACCGATCGGGAAGCTCAATGAAAGTAAAAAAAACTCAGCCCCAGTTAGATGCCGATTACTGGTCAAGCAGCTTACGGATCGTGATCACCTTACTTTCGATCTGGGCCTTTATTTCTTTAGGTTGCGGCATCCTTTTTCGCGAACTGCTGGACAATTTAATGCCCAACATCGGAGGAGCTCCCTTCGGTTTCTGGATGGCTCAACAGGGTTCGATCATTGGATTTCTGGTACTGTTGTTTGTTTACATGCTGGCGATGAATCGACTCGATCGGCAAAGCGGATTTGGCGATCAGGAATAAAACATGTCGCAGGATGTTTGGAACTTCATCTTCATTGGTAGCTCGTTCGCACTTTATATTTGGATTGCATTTCGGTCCCGGGCTGCCACGACGAAAGAGTATTATGTTGCCAGTGGAGGCGTGTCGCCGTTTGCGAACGGGATGGCAACAGCGGCCGACTGGATGTCGGCAGCGACTTTCATTTCAATGGCCGGAATCATTGCGGCTCAAGGGTACGATGCGTCCCGATTCCTGATGGGTTGGACCGGTGGATTCGTATTGTTAACGACCTTGATCGTGCCTTACTTGCGAAAATTCAACAAGTTCACGGTCACTGACTTTCTGGGAGACCGCTTCTATTCCAATGTGGCTCGGACGGTCGGCGTGATCTGTGCCGTATTCATCTGCATGACTTACATCATGGGGCAGATGCGCGGTGTAGGCTTGGTTTTCTCGAGACTTTTCGACATTGAAATTTGGGCGGGAGTCCTGATCGGCGCGAGCATCGTGTTCCTGTACGCTGGCCTTGGCGGCATGAAAGGCATAACTTACACGCAGGTCGCTCAATACTGCGTGATGGTGTTTGCCTATACGATCCCGGCGATTTTCATTTCCATTTTGCTGACTGGAAATGTGATTCCACAGCTTGGCCTGATTGGAGACTTCACCAAAGGTAACCTTCCGCCAGAACCGCTGCTGTCCAAATTAAACACGCTGAATCAGGAACTTGGGTTTGCTAAATACACCGACGGCAGCATCCCAAAATTTGATTTGTTCTGCATCACGGCGGCGTTGATGTGCGGGACAGCGGGATTGCCACACGTCATCGTTCGTTTCTTTACAGTGAAGTCCGTGAAAGCCGTCCGCATGTCGGCCTGCTGGACCCTTTTCTTTATCGCCATTGTCTATCTAACAGCACCTGCGATTGGAGCTTTTGCTCGTACCAACCTGATGTCAGAGGTCCATAATTGCAGCTACGAAGAGGCTCCGTCATGGTTTAAAAGCTGGGAAGATCGTGGCCTGATCGCGTGGATCGACAAAAATGGCGATGGCGTCATGCAGATTCAAAAAGGAGCGGCTTTCGAGGGAAAACCAAATTTTGAAACGAATCGGCTCAGCGGTGAGCCTCGCAGAGTGTTGAACCAGCCATCCGAAAACGGGAACGAGGTCTACTACGACAGGGATATTCTTGTCATGGCGAATCCCGAGATGGCCGGGCTTCCGAAGTGGGTGATCGCACTGGTGATGGCTGGATGCGTCGCGGCTGCACTTTCGACCGCGGCAGGGCTGCTCTTGGTTCTGTCAACTTCGATTTCGCATGACCTGATGAAAAAGATCGTGAGCCCAAAGATGTCCGATGCCCAGGAAGTCAAATGGGCTCGCGGTGCTTCGTTTACGTTTCTTGCGATCGCGGCCTACTTTGGGATTTTCCCACCAGCGGAGTTCGTTGCAAAAACCGTCGCGTTCGCATTCGGCTTGGCCGCGTCCTCGTTTTTCCCAACGATACTGATGGGCGTGTTTTCACGACGCATGAATCGCGAAGGGGCGATAGCCGGGATGGTTGCAGGAATCACACTGACACTTGGCTACATCATTTATTTTCAATTCATCGTGGATGTGCCCGCCGCCGAAGCGAAGGAGCTGTACCTTTTTGGAATCTCGCCTGAGGGAATTGGCTTTGTGGGCATGATCGTCAATTTTGTCGTCGCCGGTGTCATTTCGGCCGTCACACCACCGCCTCCAAAAGAGATTGTGGAAATGGTTGAAAGAATTCGATTGCCCAAAGATGCCGGCGGAGCAACGCACTGAGCGGATTTTCTAAACGGAATGATTCACGATGCGTGGGCGTCGACTTGGAGGAAGCTTGTTTCATTGGAATATTGCTCCAAGTTTGTAGTTTCGACAGGTCATCCACGACGTGAAATTGACGAATTTGCAAAACTTGCCTCCGCATCAGGCGTTTGAGCGCTTCAGTCACTTTTTCTGCAATCGATCGAAGCAGTTGATCACCAGAGCCGTCCAGCCGGTCTGATGGCTCGCGCCAAGGCCTCGCCCCGTATCGCCGTGGAAATACTCGTAGAACATCACGAACTCATTCCAGTGTTCGTCTTCATCGAAGAAGGGCCTGAGCTCGTTGATCGGTCGCTTTCCATCTTCACTGACGAATAATCGTGTCAAACGTCGAGCAATCTCATCGGCGACTTCTTTCAGCGTCAGCATGGTGCCCGAGCCAACAGGACATTCGACTTTGAAAGTGTCTCCATAAAAATCGTGGTACTGGTCAAGGGCTTCCAGAATCAAATAGTTCACTGGAAACCAAATGGGGCCTCGCCAATTTGAGTTACCACCAAACATTCCTGAATCTGATTCACCGGGAATGTAGCTGACCGAAAACTGCTGATGGTTCAGCGACACGTTGTAAGGGTTCGCTTCATGAAATTTCGACAGCGAACGGACTCCATAGTCGGAAAGGAATTCAGACTCATCCAGCATGTACCGCAGCATCCCTTCCAGTCTTTCCTTGGTCGGTATCGCCAGCAACAATTTTGGAATGTCGCATCGTTTTTCCAGATAGCTAATCTGTCGGGCCAGTGTTTTCCGATTTTCCAGAAACCACACCATCCGTTTCTTGAATCCGGGCAGTTTGTCAATCACATCGCAGTTCAAAACTCCAACAGCTACCATCGGCAACAGCCCTACCATTGATCGCACTTTCAGCGGCATGACCTGATCGCCTTGATGCAGCTGGTCATAGTAGAAACCATCTTCTTCATCCCATAGCCCTTCGTTCCCCATCGAGTTCATCGCATCGGCAATCGCGACAAAGTGTTCAAAAAACTTGGAAGCCACGTCTTCGTAACTTGGATCAAAGCTTGCCAACTCGAGCGCGATATTCAACATCGTGGTGCAGTAAAACGCCATCCACGCCGTCGCATCAGCCTGATCAAGCTCACCGCCAACATTTCGAGGGTCCGAGCGATCAAAGACGCCAATGTTATCCAGGCCAAGAAACCCGCCACTGAAAACATGGTTCCCGTCGCTATCTTTTCGATTGATCCACCACGTAAAATTGATCAGCAGCTTATGAAAGATTCGGCTGAGGAATTCGCGATCCTTGTCGTCGCCTTTGCCCGACATCTGATAAACCTGCCATGCGGCCCAAGCGTGAACGGGCGGGTTGCAATCGGAAAACTTGAACTCATAGGCAGGGATCTGCCCGTTGGGATGCATGTACCACTCGCGTAACAGCAAAAGCAATTGAGATTTCGCGAATTCAATGTCAACTTTTGCAAACGGGATCATGTGAAACGCCAAATCCCAAGCCGCATACCAAGGGTATTCCCACTTGTCGGGCATCGAAATCACGTCCCGGTTATAAAGATGCTCCCACTCGCTGTTGCGTCCATGTTTACGACTGTCTGATGGTTTCGGCCTGCCCGGATCTCCTCGCAACCAGTCACGGACGCTGTAAAAGTAAAATTGCTTCGTCCAAAACAATCCAGCAAAGGCCTGCCGCGCGATCTTCTTCTCTGATTCAGAATTCCAATTCGAAAGCGTTCGCTCATAGTAAGCATTCGTTTCGCTGATCCGGTCCGCGAACACTCGCTCGAAGTCACCTTTAAGCAGATCTTCGATGGAGTCGGTTTTTAGCTCATCATCGTGAACGAGACGAAACTGAAAACTTCGCGTCTCTCCGGCTTGCAATTCCATTTTGTAGACTGCTGCGGCTTTGGTTCCGGTCTGAGCCGGATGCACCGCACGGTCCTGCCCCCTGATAACGAAATCGTGAAACGCGTCTTTCACATAGTCGTGCTCATTGGGCTGATTATAGAGTCGCTGGTAGTTGGTTTCGTTGTCAGTGAAAATGAATTTTGGCTGCAAGTCGGCGTGACCGTCTTCGCCCAAATGATCTTCGCAAGCAAAGAAATGGATCTTGCCCAGAGATGCATGTTCTGATTCCAAATGCTGCGGACCAAGCTTTGAGATCCGGGGTTCCGGCCAGTAGCCTTCTCCGGAGCGGCCAAAAGACCATGTGTTTCGAAACCACAGCGTCGGCAACAGGTGCAGTGCAGCCGTCTCGGGACCACGATTGGAAATCGTCAAACGAATCAAAACGTCGTTCGGGCTACCTTTTGCGTATTCGGCAACGACATCGAAATATCGATTGCCCGCAAACACTCCCGTGTCTTCGAGCTCAAACTCAAGATCACTGAAGCCCCGTTTCGCATTTTCGTCTCGCAACTGCTGATACGGAAATTCAGCTTGAGGATATTTGTATTGGGCTTTCATGTACGAATGAGTAGGCGAAGAATCGAGGTAAAAGTAATGCTCTTTCACGTCCTCGCCGTGGTTGCCTTCGGGCCCGGTAAGACCAAAAAGCCGCTCCTTCAAAATTGGATCCTTGCCGTTCCAAAGCGCGACGGCAAAACTCAATCTGCCCTGTCGGTCTGTGATCCCCAGCAAGCCATCTTCGCCCCAACGATAAGCCTGTGAGACCGCTTTTTCGTGCGTGAAAGAACGCCAAGAATCGCTGTCCGCCGAATAGTCCTCACGAACGGTGCCCCATTGTCGTTCCGCGAGATAAGGTCCCCATCGTTTCCAGTTCTTCTGCCTTAGACGGTCTTGCTCCATCCTTTCCTGTTCCGCACAGGTTTGCAAATTTGTCTTTTTTGGCTTCGCAGGCATTTGTTTTCAATTCGTTGGATTTCAAGTTACAGAATCGTCAAGCGCATCGACCAGTTGGCCTCGACACGCTCGTCCCAAGTCTCGCAACCACAACTCCACCGCATTGGCAGCCGTGACGTTGGACCTGATTTTTCGTTGCATGGTGATTGTCGATTCGACACACTGACCGGCGCGGACAGCCACACCATTTACATCTTCTGCAGAAGGCACAGGCACGGACGCCACTGCCGACAAAAGCGATTGATCGTTCGAGAGCTGCTGAGCGCCCGTTAAGGCGGACATCCACGCTCGATAAAAATCGATCGCCAGATCGCCGACCAGTACAGCGCGATCCCGCTTTGCAGATGAATCTTTGCCGGCCGCATCGATAAAAGACGTCACCTCTTTCGTGAACCCATTGGCTGCCGGATCCAGTGAAGCCAGTTTGGCAATCAGGGTGTTTCGAAACTCCAACACATCCTGAAGCGTAAACTGACGAGCCCGTTTGATACTGCCATTCGCAACGGCAGCCAACTGCTCGATCGGAATGTCGGTTTCCAATTCAATTCTGCCCAGAATCGTAGCGACTTCCTCGTCATTCAAAGGAGAAAATCGGATCGTTTGACTTCGGGACACAATCGTGGGCAGCTGTTGTTGCTCGCTGGTCCCCAAAAGGATCAGCAACGAATTCGGTGGCGGCTCTTCCAGTGTTTTCAACAGACTATTGGCGCCTTCGACGTTCAAAAAGTCTGCGTCATCGATGATCGCAATTTTTCGCCCACCAGAAAATGGCTTCAAACCGATGTCGTGGCAAAGACCCGATTGCCGTCGATGATCGGCCGTTCCAATGAACAGTTCAACCGGAATAAAAGCTTTCCCTTCGGGCCGCGAAACCTGAATCAAATCCGGATGGGTTCCAGCGATCACTTGTTGGCAACCGGGACACTGGCCACACGGATCGACCGAATCAGCTCCGTTTCTCTCGCACAGCAAACCTTGAGAGAGCGTGATTGCGAAAGTTCGTTTCCCGATCCCTTCCGGTCCGACAAACAGATAGGTGCTGGCCAATCGGTTCCGCTGCAAGCTATCTGCGAAACGTTTTCTGATTTCGTCATGCCCCAAAACTTCTTGCCAAGCCATTCAATTACCTCCCGCTTTGGAATCGAAATCTGCGATCGTCTTCGACGCGATCTCCCGGATTTCCATCTCGATGTCGTCGATTGCCCGATTTGCATCCAGGAGTGAGCAGCGATCAGGATCGCGTGAAGCCTCTTGCTGAAATCCAGATCTAACTTTGGCGAAATATTCTGCGCCGCGCGACTCCATGCGATCCAGTTCACTGCCCAAACGGCCCAACGCAATTTCGGTTGGCAAATCGAAAACAAAAGTACGATCCGGGACAAGCCCCTCGGTCGCAACAAGGTTGACCGTTCGTATCGAATCCGGACAAAGCTGCCCGGCATGTCCCTGGTAGACAACCGTGGACAGAACGTATCGATCCAACACAACGGACTTGCCAGACGCGAGGGCAGGGCGAATGATCTGTTCGACAAGCTGCGTCCGGGCGGTCGTAAACAGCATCATCTCCGTTCGCATGTGGATCGGAATGTCAGACGATTCCAGCAGCAATGAACGGAGCCGCTCTCCTAGCTCGGTCGTTCCCGGGTCTTTGCACGAAACGACCTCGCGATTCTGCCGCTGGAGCCACGCGACGAAACGGTTTAGTTGAGTCGTTTTGCCTGAGCCATCGACGCCATCAAAAACAAAGAACATGCTGACTGGTATTGGGACTCGAAAAATTAACGGACACTTCGAAACAACTCCCATTGTCGGGACGATAGCACAATTCCGCTAGACGGCTGAATTTTGAAACTGCAGTGAACCCAACTGTTGCCGCCGCCGTATCAGCAGCGTGTTATCGCAACTGGACGGCGACATTAGGCCCACAAACTCAACCGTGACGAACGTGGAGCTCATAAAAGATGGCTTCCACCTGCACAGGCGTTCGGATCGTCGCGATCTGCACCAGTTTTGTCCCTATATCAAGCAATTTTCATGAAGAAGCTCAACTGAAAACTTTCGCTGTATGGAACGTTCCGCATAACCCCACCCCAAATTTATTGAATCCCATCGCTTTTCGTTTCTTTAACCTATTCCGCCTTTAACCACGTCTTACCTTTGTGCTGAATTGCAGGCCCACTGTCTGCCATCCCAGATCCCTTCTGGAGTCTAAAATGATTCGTATAAAAAACATCCTGTTGTGTGCTGCAGTCATTGCTGCCGGCCACGTTACCGCTCCCAACGCCGACGCAGGTCCGCTTTTGGATTGGCTTCGCGGCCGTCGATCGTCCTGCAATTGCCAACAACAGCAAGGCTACAACTATTACGGCGCTCAGAATGCGGTCCCCTATTCAGCACAATACGCGGGAACCGTTGCTCCGAATGTTAATGGGCTCCAACCGGGTCAGTGCATGAAGACATGCCAACAAACCTGCAGCCGCACCGTCGTGAACTACGTGCCATATACCGCTTACCGAACAACGTGGAACCGCGTTCCAGTGACGACCTATAAACCCGTCACCAACACGGACCCTTGCACAGGCTGCACGGTCACTTGCATGCGTCCATGCACAACGTACACCTATCAGATGCAGCGAGTCCCCTACACGACTCAGCGACCAGTTTATCGAACGGAAACTTACAAAGTCCCCGTCACCACGATCACCAACGATTGTGCAACGGGAGCCTGCAACACCGGCTGTTCGACTTGCGGAGTTCCATCGAACGTCGGGCTTGCACCGGCTCAAGGATTTGCACCTGCTCCAACGCTCGCCAACCCGGTGACCAGCGGAACGCAATTCGAAACGCCAGCTTTTCCAACGACTGTTCCGGCAGACACAGCGCCGACTCTGCAAGGCAGCACTTCGCGACTGTCAGTTCCAACAGGAACGCTCAGTACAACCGCACAGTACAGCACTAGCTCGCAGCGGCCTTACGTCGAGCAACGTCCGGCGATCACGATCCCGGCCAACCTTCGTCCACAGCGAAATGCTTCGAACTCAGCTTCAGCATCGCCGGTTCGACGAAACTGGAGCTATTCTCCAGTCCGGTTAGCAAGCTTCGAGAAAAGTGTGGACACCGATCAAATTCCAGTTCGGTCAACGTCTTACAAACGAGCTGTTGAAAAGAAATCGATTCGCGAGATCAACAGCATCTGGAACGACGTAAGGTAACTTCGCATCTTCGAAGGTATCAAAAAATCAAAAGGAACAGTGGTTCTCCCACTGTTCCTTTTTTGTTTTCCCACCGCTGAATTTGGTGGACGATCTCTGACAAAACTGAACGAAGATTCAGCGGCCTTTTAAGCAGGCTAAACATGGTGCTGAAAGTTGCAAATAAGCTTTTTCAGGAAACATTGAAATCTGTTTTGCTTTTGAAAAAGCGTCAACAATGTTAAACCTCTGCTTAGCTCATTGGCACTACGACCTACGGCGACGCGTGGCGGCGATCCCACCGACAAGCAAAAGGATGGTCGCAGCGGCAGGTTCTGGCACAGCCGATAGATTGGTACCTTCGAGAACAACATTGTCGATTCGATGAATCGCATTCCCAGAGTTCGCGTTGTCCGTGAATGCCACTCTAAAGTTCGCAGTCTGTCCTGCGGTTAACGAGATTCCGCTCAATGAAGCGAGTGAAAACTCTTTGTTTCGTAGCGCTGGATCGTCAGGAATTTGCGGGGCCTGAGAGTCCAATTGCCCTCCCACAAGATCCGAATAAACCGTCGCTGCATAGTTCGTGTTGTTTTCCGGCTGATCTACCCAGTAGTCGAAATGCAGGCGATCGAGCGTCCAAACACCTTGCTGAACTTCGACAGTGAACTCATGAAAGACCACGTCGTTCGTCAAAAGTTCTGCGTGTGTCGCTGGCAAGATATTTTGAGTCACGCTTCCACGGGCGTATGCGTGCGGAAATTCGGTGTCGATTACTGTGCGGATTCCACCGCTGTTTTGAGTCGCCCCCTGGTTCGTCAACGTGTTGTAAGGCGAGACCGAAATTCCAGCAACGTTGACGGTGTTGTCAGACGTTTGGTTGTCGGTTGTGTTTCCGATTCCCGGAATCGGGTTGCTGTTTTCGAAATCGAAGACCGCCAAAATTTCTGCGTGCAAAGAAGCGGCAAAAACGAGAGCAAGAATGCAGGGCAATGTGTGAAGGAGAATCTTCATCGGGAGGGTTCCTGTCCATGAAACATCAGAGAATTAAGTCCTGCGAAGTAATATGCCCGAACGCCCTAACTTCACCAACACGACTTTAGCATTTTTTCGCCATTGCTCGCACAATCGTCAATTCCGCAATTTATCCCGCATTTTACAGCATGAAAAATCTTAATCCGTTACTCGACGCCGCTAGCGAAAGACAAAAATGCCACAGCGAAAATGCGACCGCCGCTAACGCAGGACCAAGGATAAGCGACGTGTTTGTTGTCCTGGAAGAACAGAAAGTCAAACCTGAAGGGTGATTCGGAATAGCCGATATTCTGGCCTGTATCTTCCGTACGGATTTCACCTGGTGCAATCATTCTTGAAGCACTGATTGATCCAGTTTCAATGATAGTCGCACGATGTAGCGACGATGACTGTGCTTAGCGTCGATCCGGATTTCGCTTCGGTGATGGCTGCAACGATCGAATCAAGTTGTTCAAAAGCACGTCGAGAACTCAAATGAAAAGATCTAACATCAAACCCATGCTAAGCCTTCTTGGCACGGCGATGTTTTCGGCCACCGGTTTTGCACAGGGCTTCAGCTTGATCGAGCAGCCTCCAGAGCCTGTTCGAACAAGGCCTGTTCAAACACAAACGGCAGAAATCCTGATCGATGGAGAGCCAGCGAACGCTTCGGCACCGGAAGTGAACTCATTCGATCGCGGACCAGCGCCGGGACCACTTAACACACCGGCACTTGCGTTTCCATCGACGCCAGCCGCTCCATTGAGCGACGCGCTTCAACCGAAACCAAAGCGAATCCCGATTTCCATCACGGGAGCCAACAACACCTGGACGCCACCGACAACGCCCGTCGATGGCACGCTTTTCAGCGCCCCAACCGTACCGCAACTGTCCGTCCCGACACCGACAGGCCCAACGACAACAATCAAACCGATCGAGACTCAACCTTCGAATTCAATTGTCGAAAATTCACACAATGAAACCGCGCCGATATCGCAACCGACTGAAACGTTCGAGAGTTTTGACGTCAGTGAATGCGTCACAGATGCAAACTGCGGAACGAGCACATCGCCATGGCTCTTGCGACGGTTGCGAGGCCTCTTTCGTTCGAACCCTTCGGTGAATTCGGTCGTCGGAATTTCGTATCTGAATTTTGAACGTGACTACGGTTCCCAAAGCCGACTGCTCAGCTCCAGTCCTTCCGGCACTCTGTCGACGGCATCGCCTGACGAAGGGAATTTTGGCGGCTTCGAGTTTAATTATGCTCGTCGAGGCTCCACTGGCAGAGGTTTTGAGTTTCGCTACTTCCGATTTGATCCAGGAACAGAAACCGTTTCTCTGGACGCAGATCCGGTGACCAACTATGCGGGTTTTGCTCCGGGAATCGTCGCTCCCGCCCCTGAAACGATCGGCCTTTCTGGAATTGGCGTCGGTGCGATCTCCATGGCTACTGTTTTTAATGACGCTTCTATCCACCGCGTGGCCCGCGACAGTAGCATCGACAACCTCGAAATCAATTTGTTGAAGCTGAGCCCGTTTCGAGGAAGCTGCAACAACACGGCCACTGAATTCGTGCTTGGATTTCGCATGCTGGACTTCGATGACACGATCACCTATTCGGCAAACGACATCGTAGCCAGCGCGACAAACCCTGACTCTGCAGAATACGTTTCGGACGTAAGCAACTTTCTTGCAGGAATTCAATTGGGAGCTCGTACAGAACGGCAAATCCGTGGCCGATTGAGCTTGCTGGCTTCGACCAAGTTTGGAGTCTTCAACAATCGAATTGAGAATCGACAGATGGCACGGTACAACTTCGCGGACGGATCCACTGCAACACCAACCGCGCTGTTCGGCCCCAACGCGGGGCAAGCATTCAATCTCAACGGCGAACAGGATACGCTGGCTCTTCTGGGAGAAATCGATCTTGGAATCGCGTTTCAGCTTTCAAGCCGGCTTCGCGCCCGTGTCGGTTACAGAGGCATCGCGGTGTCGAACATCGCGGAGGCTCATGGACAATTCGCTGAGAATCTGACTGATTTCACGCAAGTGCAGACAGCAGACGATTCTGGCCACCTCATGCTGGGCGGCGGATACTACGGACTTGAGTTCGCTTACTAAAAAATTCGGCTGCCAGAAGTTCGATCCGTTCCGCAACGGGGTACTGAGATTTACGTTTGACTGTTTTTCAAGAACATTGATTCGCGAATCAATCGCTCATTTGCTACAACGATACAGATCCTCATCCGGATTATTTATGACGACGGGCGTCTGGTTTTCGAATTGAGGCGATTCTCCTGAAGTGGCGACGAGTTGAGTTTTGCATACTCGTCAATTTCACGTCGACGGTGAACTGTCGAAACCACGAACTTGGAAAAGCCTTCAACTCAACAAAGCCTTTTCCATTTCGACGCCCCCACCTCGTGAGTAGTCCGGGTTCAAATCGTTCAGGAGTATTCTCATGAAATTCAACACTCAATTCCGATTCCGTTTCTCCTTCGTCCTGCTCGTTGGCTTTCTCGCTTTGCAGTCTTCACTTCTGTTCGCTCAGGAGACCAAGAAACCCGATCCAGCCACGACCACTGTCACCGCCGTTGCCAAAGATTCGGCAGCTGATCAGAAAACGGATCTTGGAACAGCCCCTGACCAAGCCGCTATCGACAACCTGACGAAGTATCTGGAAGGCTCCAAGTGGAAAGGCACTTTCACGATGCGAGATCGCGAAGGTGCACTGCTCGCCGAAGAATATGAGATCACAAGTGCGAAGAAGGAGCCGACTGGCGACCAGTGGGTCCTTGTTGCCAGAATCAAGTACATGGAACGTGACGTGAAAGTTCCTGTCCCATTGAGCATCATGTGGCTGGACAGAACTCCTGTGATCGTTCTGGATCAGATTACGATCCCGGGGATGGGGACTTTTGACGCTCGAGTCATCATTCGCAAAGGCATGTACGCTGGCACATGGGCTCATGGGAAAGTCGGCGGTCACATGTTCGGCAACATCAAGATCGCAGCTCAGCAGAAATCCGAAAGTGACTCATCGTCAGATTCGAAACCGAAGGAAAAGTAGTTCGGCCGGCCACCGATTCAGTGAGCTTTTGAAGCCAGCAATTTTTTCTGGTATTTCGATTGAATCACATCGATCGCGACCAGCACGCCGATCACAAAGTAAAACGTTCCTTTTGACATCGCGGTAACTTCGCTGCCAAAGAACGAAAGGTGTGCCAAATGGCCGCCTTCGCTCAAGAGCATCACCCCGACAATCAACAGGATAAACAGGCCGAGCACTTCATACATGCGGTTCTTCTGAAGAAAATTCGACACCGTGTCGGCCAAAACAATCATGATCACTCCGCCGACGACGATCGCCAACGCCATCACCCAAAACGTTTTCGTCAACGCCATCGCGCTCAGGATTGAATCAAAAGAGAAAACGACGTTCATCAGAACGATCCAGAAAATGACGGCCCCGACGCTTTTTGGTTTCTTGTCTTCTGCACCATGATCATGCTCCAGGCGAATCATGTGCCAAATTTCTTTCATCGCTGTGTATAGAATAAATCCACCGCCTGCGAGCGTGATCAAACTGTATAGATTGAAGTGCCCTTCAAAAATATGGTTGATCGATTCGGGCGTATCAAACCACGGGTTTTTGAATTTCTCGACAGCAGAAATCAACACCAGCAGCAGGGCAATTCGCAAAAAGATCGCCAGCCCGATGCCCCAAATTCGCACTGACTTTTGCTTATCGACCGGAGCACGTTTCGATTCAAGCGAAATGTAGAGCAGGTTATCCAATCCCAAAACGGCTTGAAGTAATACAAGCATGCCAAGCGTAAACACATTCTCCAACAGCGTCGGCTGGTGCGTTTCTTTATCGGAGTCCGCGATGGGACCTTCACTGTCGGCTTGATCGACCTCGACCTCGCTGATCGCGGCAGCACCATCAAAAGCAACGGCTCCCAAGAGTTTCTTCGCATCCCCCAAGCAGAACGCCGCGAGCAACAAAATGGTCGCCAAGCCAAGGATTCGAATGGAGGGCGCTTTGGATTTCATCATGGCTTGTGTCGTTAGAATAAAGGAAGGTAGACGGCGGCAATATTCGTGATTGTGAATAATTCGCAGCTGCCGTCAACGACACCTCCCATTACCTTTCATCATTGAGCGTTTACCATGAATGATTCCTTAAAGTCAGCCAGCAAACCAATGCCTGGCACAATCGGTTGGATCGACTTAACGACGGAAAATGCTGATCAGATCAAGGATTTTTACCAATCCACCGTCGGCTGGTCCGCTGAATCAGTCCCTGTAAAAAACCACAAGGACTACATCGTGTCCGTCGAAAAGGGGCAAGAACCAGTCGCTGGTATCTGTCATCGTTTGGCCCCGAATGCGGAAATGCCCTCAGGTTGGATGATTTATATTCATGTCGAAAGCCTGAAACAGAGCCTCGAAACGTGTGTCAAACTTGGGGGAGCGCAGGTTGGCGAAATCAGGAATGCTGGCGACAGTGGAGAGTTTTGTGTCATTCGCGATCCTGCAGGATCTCATTGCGTGCTGATCGAAAGCTGATCGTCGCATGCGCAATCGGAATAACCGCTTCAAAAGGACCGTCGAAAATCAGTGCCTTCGCCTGTAGTTCGTTGGAGAACCTTCCAGATCGATTAGACTGACGTTTATCGAAAACACGCCGACGCGCACAATGGTCGGCTTCGAGATCTACCAACGTCCCCGCTTTCGAAAAGTCCCGCATGAGCATTCGTCGCGCTGTCATCACAGCCGCCGCACCTGACCAGAAGTCGTTGCCGCTGCAACGGCTCGTGGATCAGCATGGCCAATCCAAATCCGCCCTTGAACTGATCATCGAAGAATGCGTTGACGCCGGCGCCGAAGAAATCTGCGTGATCGTTTGTCCGGGCACGTCTGAGAATTACATTCGTTCAGCTGGCCCGAATGCGAATCGACTTACTTTCATTGATCAGGATTCACCTCGCGGTTACGGCGACGCTCTTTTCCGCGCTCGTGACTTCGTTGCTGACGAACCCTTCCTGCACCTTGTCAGCGACCACGTCTACATTAGCCACACCGACCAGGGTTGTGCCAAACAGGTCGTCACGCTGGCCAACCAGGAAAACTGTCTGGTCTCCGCCGTTCAGGACACGCGAGAAAACATGCTCCCGTATTTCGGCACCGTCGGAGCGATTCGGACTGGCAACCGCGATGACCTTTACGATGTAAAGTCCGTCGTAGAAAAACCGACGCCAACGCTCGCTGAACAGGAATTGATCGTTGCCGGACTTCGGTCGAGCCATTACCTGTGTCTTTCGGGTATGCATGTGCTGACGCCCGGCATCATGGACGAACTTGAGCGGCAGATTGGTTCTTCGAAAGGGACCGTTCAACTGTCACCGGCCCTCCACCGAATGGCTCAACAGGAACGCTATTTGGCGCTTCGGGTTGCAGGTTCGCGACACAACATCGGTGTAAAGTATGGACTCTTGAAAGGCCAGTTAGCGCTGGCTTTGTCCGGAAGAGATCGCGACGACATCCTGACCGAGCTGTTGGAACTGGTAGCCACGTCACGATGCGGGGAAGCGTAACATGTCAATCGATGCCCAAACTTCGCCGCAGCGATTGTCCGATTCAGAGATCGATTCCAACCTGCTGGTCAAAATTATTTGCTCAGAAGACGATTCGATTCGAAATCAGTCGCTTGATTCAATCTGCGAATCGAAGTCCTTGCAGGAATTGCTGGATGACTGTGCCGCCCTGGATCAGTTTTGGCGAGTCACCGAAAACCTGTACCACCGGGTCAGGGCACTCTTTTTCCTTTTCTCGATCCACCGTTTCCACCTACCGTGCCACTTCGATTCTAATCACAGTGGAAACATTCCGTTTCTCGCGTACCAGCATCTTCTGGAACGTCGATTCACCGAAGCGATCGATGAGTTGCTCGACGCCCAGCGGCAGGACGGTCCTTGCGATGGCCTATCGAGCGCGTTGGCCAAGAGCTACCACGAACTGGGATTTCAGACGCTGGCTGATCAAGTGCGAAAGAGCGTTCGCACCGTTCGAGGCAATCAATGGATGTTCCGCACAGGACACCCGGCCGATCATCCGCTCCGTTTTCGGACCGAGCTGCTGAAGAAATCGCCAAACGCCGTGTCTTACCCAATGCTGAAGGAAACCACCGCCGTGCGAATGGATTTTACGCACAGCGGATGGAGCGACATCTTCTTTCTGGGAATGGATTTTCCTTCCGGTGCCAAAGTCATCAACGCGTCAGTGAACCTTGGAGTGATGGATCGCGATGCAGCTCCCCGTCCGCCGATCGAGTGCTACCTTCGGGTCATTGATCAACCCGTTTTGAAACTTACCAGCACTGACTTGAATGCTTCGACAGAGATCACGACGATCGCTGAAGTTTTCGATTTCGCGAAAGATTATCTTGGCTTGCTGAAGGCGGCACTGATTGCAGCGGGCATCGTGCCTCCCGGAATGGAAGGATGCGGACAGAGCATCGAAAGCCTGCTGAACGGTTTGGTCGGCCCCGGACTAGGGTTGGAGGTCGTGTCGAAAGTCAACGACATTCCAAAAGGTTCGAGGCTTGCTGTATCGACAAATTTACTGGGCTCGCTGATCTCCATTTGTATGCGAGCAACCGGACAGGTCAGCTCGCTGACGGGAGGTCTGGCTGAATCCGATCGTCGAATCATTGCGGCACGAGCGATCCTTGGCGAATGGATTGGTGGTTCAGGAGGGGGCTGGCAGGATTCAGGCGGAGTCTGGCCGGGCATCAAATTGATTTGTGGAAGTGAAGCTTCCGAAGGCGACCCGGAATTTGGTGTCAGCCGCGGCCGACTGCTACCAAAACATGAAGTGTTCTCTGTCGAAGAGATCTCTCCGACGACGCGAAAAGCGCTTCAGGATTCACTCGTTCTGGTTCACGGCGGAATGGCTCAGAACGTCGGGCCCATTCTTGAAATGGTGACTGAAAAGTACCTTCTGCGTTCACCTGTCGAATGGGAGGCTCGCAAGGAAACGATCGAAATACTTAACGAGATCACTCGTGGCCTGAAAGAGGGCGACATTCGTGCCGTCGGTAAAGCAACCCATCGAAATTTCTTTGGGCCGCTTCAAAAAATCATTCCATGGTGCACCAATCTGTTCACCAATTCGCTGGTCAAACAGTGCGAAGAAAAATGGGCGGACCAGTTTTGGGGTTTCTGGATGCTGGGCGGAATGGCTGGAGGGGGAATGGGCTTCATCTTCGATCCTTCGGTTAAACCGGAAGCAAAAAAATGGCTCCAGCAAGTCATGATCGACACCAAAGAAAGAATGCAAACAAGACTTCCGTTTGCAATGTCACCTGTTGTTTACGATTTTGAAATCAATGATCGGGGCACGTGGAGCGAAATGCTGACCGGCGATCAGGCGAAGATGCCTGATGAGTACTATGCGTTGCAGGTTCCGGGCTGGCTGAAGCAGGAATCACACGATCTACCCGCGTTAGCGCGACAGGAATTGGAACAGCTTGGCAGCGATTATCGCGATTCCGGAAATTCGGCGGCTTTGCAAAAGCTGATCGAAAGCATTTTGCCCGGTAGAAAATCTTCTGAGTCACGAACCGACTCGCTGGACGACCTGCTGGAGCGTTTTGGATTTGACAAAGAGCTTCATCAGCAGATCCAGACAGACCTTCAGTCAGGCCGATTTGGTCTGTCGCAAAACCGGCTTCCGCTGAACACTTCGATCAAGGACGTTGAATCGGACGATGTAATCGATTGCAGAACGGGGGTCAGCGACGACATGCTTCTGGCAGGAAAATCGGCAATTGAAAACGGCGAAGTCGCGGTTGTGACCTTGGCCGCCGGTGTAGGCAGCCGCTGGACCGAAGGCGCTGGCGTTGTCAAAGGACTTCATCCCTTCGCGCAGCTGTCAGGAACCCATCGCAGTTTCCTTGAAGTCCATCTGGCTAAAAGTCGGAAAGTCTCCGATCAATTCGCCACCGGAGGAAATGCGATACCGCACATCATCACGACCGGCTATATGACGCATCAGCCGATTTCAGATCATCTCGCTTCGGTAAGCAATTACAACTATCCGGGGCAAGTCATTCTTTCGCCGGGTCGCTACGTTGGACTTCGTACGGTTCCGATGGTACGTGACCTTCGATTCGCGTGGCAGGAAATGCCACAACAGGTCCTGGACCACCAGCAACAAAAAGTTCGCGACAGTGCCAGAGCGGCGCTCATCCGCTGGGCCAAACAAGCTGGTGAAGGATCCGACTATCGGGACAACATGCCGATGCAGTGCCTGCACCCGGTTGGGCACTGGTACGAAATTCCCAACATGCTTCGAAACGGCGTGTTGCATTCGCTGTTGCAGTCGCGCCCAGGGTTAAAATATTTGATGCTGCACAACATTGATACTTTGGGTGCGAATGTCGACCCGGGTTTGCTGGGGACACATATCCAAAACGAAAGCTGCCTGAGTTTCGAAGTGATCGAGCGGCGACTGGAAGATCGAGGCGGCGGCCTTGCGCGGGTCAACGGTAGCCCACGGCTTGTCGAAGGGCTAGCCATGCCGCGTGAGGAAGACGAATTTAAACTTTCGTACTACAACTCGCTAACCACCTGGATCAACATCGACAAATTGCTTTCGGTCATGGGCCTGTCTCGCGATGACCTTGGCGACCAAAAGAAAGTGGACAGCAGCGTTCGGAGATTCAGTCAGCAGATGCCGACTTACATCACTCTGAAAGACGTTAAAAAACGTTGGGGCAATGGGCAAGAGGACGTTTTTCCAGTTGCCCAGTTTGAAAAATTGTGGGGCGACATGTCAGCCCTTTCGGACGTCGCCTGTGATTTCTTCGTGATTCCATTGCAACGAGGACAGCAACTTAAAGAGCAGGCACAACTTGACGGATGGCTCCGTGACGGAACGGCCGCTTACGTTGATCAGCTCTGCCAGTGGTAGTCTTGCACCAACACCTGATTTTGAAGTTACGTTTGAAATTTAACTGCGACTTAACCCTGAACCAATCCAATCCAACCCAACCCACCTCGACACCCGCATCGCTGAAAACACCGTGAACGAATCAACGTCAACAACGAAAATGCCCCAACCAACGTCGCTTGGAGATAACAAACCCAAAGTGACTGTCGTGATGGCCGCCTACAATGCGATGCCATTTTTGCCCGCAGCTGTCGAATCCATCCTGAATCAGACCTATCGGGATTTCCGCTTCATTATCGTGAACGATGGTTCGACTGATGATTCTGCAGAATACCTTGCTTCGATTGAAGATCCGCGGCTGACGGTTGTTTATCAAGAAAATCAGGGACAGCAAGCTGCTGCCAACAACGCCATCGAAATGTGCGACACGGAATACATCGCAAGAATGGACGCGGATGACATCTCCGATTCCACAAGACTCGAAAAGCAAATCGCTTTCCTGGAAGACAATCGGGATGTCGGAATGGTCGGCAGTCAATTCATGTATCTTGGCCGGCAAGGCACTGGAACCAAATCGGCGTTACCGACGGATCATGAATCGATTTACTCAGAGCTTATCAATAATCGCCATGCGGTCTGCAATGCAACAACGGTCTTTCGGACAAAACTATTTCGGGAACTGGGCGGTTACTGGAAATACAATATTTCTGAAGACTGGGATCTTTTTCTGCGAGCCGGCGAAAAAATGAAGCTCGCCAACATGTCGGAAAACTTGCTGCAGTTTCGCTTTCATCCCGGCAGCATCAACGGTCGAAGAATGTTCGAATCTCAATTGCACAACGAATACGCCTGCGAGCTGGCAAGACGACGGAACAACGGACAGCCCAAGATCGACTTTGACGAATTTTGGGCCAATCACAAATACAGCAAGTGGCCGCGTTCCATGTTCTTCAGGATGGACTGTCTCTCGGTCAGCATTTACCGAGTCGCGATGGCGGACATTCTGGATGGCAACCGAATTTCAGGCTACGGCCGAATGCTGCTGTCGATGGTTTGTTCACCCCATCGGACAGTTCATCGCATCAAACGCATGATCATTGGATAATTGCATTTAGTGATCATGTCTGCTTTCGTATAGTTCGTGATCCTTCTTTCCCTTCGCCATCACAAAAGCAACCAAATCCAACACCTCGTCACGCGTAAGCTGATCCAGCAAACCAGTTGGCATGATCGAAACCTTCGAAACGGCACGATCTTCGATATCCTTTACGCGAATAACTTTCGTGTCTCCGCCAGCCAACGGATTATCGATGTAGCGAATCATCAGATTATCTTCGAAAGTGACGACGCCGGATATCATTTCACCCGTTTCCATTTCGAAACGTTGCGTCTGATATTTCGGGTCGATTTTATCAGACGGCTGAAGAATGTGTCGCAGAACGTCAATCGGCTTGTACTCCGGATTAAGCTCCTCAAGATTCTGACCGATGTTCACACCCTCGCCATTGATTTGATGGCAGGAGATACAACTGGCCAACTTGAACATTTGCTTTCCGTTTTTGAAATTGCGCCCCTCGGCCATCTCTGTGTCAAAGTTCGCTTGAAAGTCCTTCAATTTCCATTCCGTCGTCGTGCGTTTTACAGAAAGCAATTGGTCCTTGATGTTGATCCCCTTGGCAGCCAAATATTCTGCTGGTGCCGCTTCGTAAGCGGTAGGATCAACGACAACCATGATGGCACCGTACATGCGTCGCCAGTGCCCCGGATAAGTGCAGACATACGGATAGACTCCCGGAACATTCGGCGTATCGAAAATGATTCGCGTATCCTGAGAAGGCTGCACCAACCCGGTCGCCGCCAGCACCTTGTCTGTTGAAGGCACGAATGGCTTCGTCGCATTGGCTAATTTCGTTCCACCGTTCTCCGCCAAAACGCCGACCGTTTCCAGCTCACCCGGCGCGGTAATGACGAAGTTGTGCGGCATCATGTCCGTGTTGGAAAACACAAATTCAACTGGCTGCCCAGCTTTGACGACGACTTTCTCCTGATCGAAAGCCATCCGATGCGGGATCGTTCCAATGGCAACCACTCGCACGCCCAAACTGTTCAATTCACTTCGCACCGTTAGTGCTTTTCTGGCAGGCAGAAGCTCCGACGTCGCTCGAGCGATCTTGATCATGCGAACACAAGCGGGTTCATTTCGTTTATCCGCTGGCACGGCACGGATCTTCTCCATCATTCGGTCAACAATCGCAGGAGCTTTATCGACCGGCCAATATTTGCCCGGAATCCTGTCGAGCGCCTCGACAGCGGTCGAAGTCAATCGATCGTTAACGATCAGATCCGCAAGGACTTTCGCGTTTTCAGATTCCTTACCACGCACGCCAGCAAGCACTCCCAACGCCGCCCGCTGAAGCTTTTCAGCACGACTCATGGTGGTCACTTCAATGTTACAGCTAACCTTCGGAGCCGGAATATTTTGCTGCTCGAACAGGATGTTGCGAGCCTCATCGAGGACCAATAACCGAAATCCATCAAGCCGATCACCCAGCTGCCCCTCAATCCGATTGAACACGACGATGCGTTCGATCACGGCTGGGTTTGCCAACGCGACTTCCCACCACGGGTTCGAGGAAGTGCTTGTGTGCGTAAGCTGTTTCGAACGAAACTCACCGCTGGTTCCGCCATCGATCGCACGTGAAGCAGCCGCCTCAAATTCCGTGCTCGACTGCGAAGCGACGCCGCCAAGGGCAACGTTTTTCAGGTTCGAGAACACCTGAACTTCAGAAAGCGTAAGCGTACGATTTCCTCCCGGAAGTTCGATCCGAACATACTTCGCCGGAATGGTCACTTCGGCATTGCCGTTCCCATCAGCACCCAACGCGACAGGCTTTAGCACATCGTAAACCTTGACCTGCATGCCCGGATCGCTGATCATCGAAAGCGATCGAATGAAATCCAGTTCCTGTTCAGCATCTTTGGCGGTCGCCCAGACTTTCTCAGGCCCGCCGTCGGCGATCATCAGCCCAGCCATACCGATTTGCCGCACAACAGGAATCTCGCCATCTTTGGCCATGACGACCAGCTTGTCTCTAACAGACATCAACTCTTTCGGAGAACGCTGGGCCAAAATACGAATCAGCTCCAATGTCGTTTTTCGAGTCGGGTGGGTCGCCGTCGCAGTTGCGAGCGTTTCGACCAAGACATCAATTGGTTTCAAAGATTCCACTTCAGAAACTTTCTGAGTCGCCATGATCCGTGACTCGATCCCGACGTCGGTTCTCAGCAGCAAATGCCGACCGACGGTACCATCGATCGGAAGCTGCTTCACTTTCGCAACATCCAACTTGTTCAAAAACCAATCCGCAGATTGCCGGTTCGCACCAGCCAGAGCGTTCTCAGTGACCATTACGTCTTTCCAGTTGGCAGGCCATGCAGCAATCGTCTGCTCCACCGCATAATCCAGAAACCGATCGCAAGGCTTGCCCCGGACAGCCACCAACACCGGCAACCCATCTTTTGGCGAAAGAAAACTTGCCGCCCTTGCCGCTTCGAGCCGGACTCGCGAATCGATATCACTGCCCATCTTGAGCACCCGACTGGCGAATGCTCCATCGGTATCCTCCAGCAAGTATCGCCAGTGAGAAAGCACGCGAGTCGCGGCAGCTCGAACGCGATGGTCGTCACTCGCAAGCAAGCGATCCAACAGCGGCAAGTTCAACGTGTTGTGTTGCTGGTAGACCCAAAGTGCCTCCAGCAGATCATGTTTTCGTTGAGCGGAATCGCCCCGATTTGCCGCCACCCATTTCTCAAGAGCCTTCACAACTTCATCGGTGTCTCTGGAAGACAGCTCGATGCGAGCTCGATAGCGAACCCGTTCGACAGGATACTCCAACACGCGCAAAAGTTCTTCGACAGAAGCATTGTCAATTCGAGGCGAATTTGCGAGCCCGCGATTTTTTCGAGTCACTCGATAGACGCGGCCATGTTTCTGATCACGATTGGGATCTCGTAAATTGTGTTGCATGTGTCCGATAATCGGATTGCACCAATCTACAAAAAACAGCTCTCCCTGCGGCCCGAACTCCATATCAACAGGACGAAACGTTGGATCGTCCGACAGCAGCAACGGTTCCTGTTCCTTCGCCGAAAAAGACGCACCATCGCGAGACACGCGATAACGTAAAATCCCAACATCGCCAATCACATTCTGAACCAACAACTCGTTCTGGTATTCATTTCCGAAATGAGCGCTGGAAACGATCTCGCACGCGGGGCAAGGACGAGTCCGAGGCTGATAGACGGCGGGAGCTCGTTTCCGTTTTTTGGGCCACGGCATGTAGCCCGATGCCAACGCGCCGTCGTAGGGCACCGACATCGTGCCATCAAGAATAATGTCCTGCCCCCACTGATTGAAAACGTGCCCGTGTGGATTCACAAACGGATGGTTCGCGTAGACTTCAAGTCGAGCTGTCCGAGGATCAAAACGATAGACGGCCGCATCTTTGTTTCGAACCGGACCGTACGGAGTTTCGACCTGTGAGAACTGAAAAATCCCCTCCTGAAAGTAAATTCCGCCACCGGGTCCAAAAACAAATGAATTGGCTCCATGATGCGTATCCGCCGTGTCGAACCCGTGCAGCAATTTCACTTTCTCATCTGCTTTGTCGTCTCCATCGTTATCGCGAAAAAACAGAATCTCCGGAGCCGTACCGACGACCACGCCGCCATTCCAAAACTCAAAACCGGTTGGATTATGCAGTCCGCCGACAAACGTCTTGCAATCGTCTGCGACTCCATCACCGTTGGTGTCCTCCAAAATCAGAAGCCGATCATCCATTTTGGTTTTGGGTTTCCAATGCGGGTAACTGGCCCATGTCGCAACCCACAAACGCCCTTTCGAGTCGAAAGACATTTGCACCGGGTTGATCAGTTCGGGAAAGTCTTCTTCAGATGCGAAAAGATTGACCTGAAAACCATCCAGCACCTTCATCTTCGAGACAGCTTCTTCGCCGGACGGAAACTTGTAAGTGCCATCCGGGTTCGAACCCTTCTTATTTGAGATCACCGGGATGAAGTCGGGGGTGTTACTATCGTCGACGACGTATTGTTCGCCCTTTGCGGCCGCCCAAACGGCAGCATCCCGGTTGGCCACCATTTGAAGCAGAATATCCAACTCGCGTCGCATCACCTCTCGGTTCGTTTGCCCGTTGGTGAACGTCAGATCCGCACGGAGCCCATACATTGAATAGCCGTCGACCGTTCGATAGTAGTTGTACCAGTGAAAGTTTTTATCTCGCACGGCCTGCACGATCGCATCAATGGCAATCTCGCGTTCCGACGACTCAACACCGAATAACGAATCCACCATCAACTTTCCAGCAATCCGATTGCCGGCTTCATTCAGGTGCACGCCGTTAATCGTCAGCGGAGCTTCGGCTTTTTGGTAGGCCATCAGAGACGGAGTGAACAAGTCAACGAATGGCAACTTCTTCTCAGCCGCAACCGACTGCATCACATTGCGATACATCCTTAATCGTTCGTTGTTCTCCGCTCCGTCGGGCAGGTTTGGATTCCTGAGATTTTCGTGAGCAACCGGAGAGACGAGTACAAGTTTTGGAGCGGTTTCGCCGCTGTACTTCTGAGCCGACATCGAGTCGATTGTTTCGACAAGATCCGCACGAAATTCCTTGACCTTTTCGGCGCCGCCAAACGACTCATTGAAGCCAAACATCATCAACACGACATCCGCCTTCACTTCGGCTAGCCGTTCGTCAGGCGAACCGAATTTGGCGTTGCGTTGCCGAATCTTCAGCGTGTCACAAGAAAAACCCAGATTGCGAACGATCAGTTTTTTTTCTGGAAAACGCTGCTGCAAGTAAGCTTCAAACCAACCGTCGTGTTGCATTCTGTCGGCCAACGTGTTGCCGATGATCGCGATCCGGTTGCCGTTTTGCAATTCCAGCTGCTGTCCTGAAACAGCCTCTTGGGACAGAACGAACAGAAAAACAAAAACGAAGAACAAACGAATGCTTGACATAACTTGCACAGCACAAAGCAACGAAATTTGAAAGCCTGACCCGT
Organism: uncultured Pirellulaceae bacterium; assembly: GCA_964479855.1. Classification (GTDB taxonomy): domain Bacteria; phylum Planctomycetota; class Planctomycetia; order Pirellulales; family Pirellulaceae; genus Mariniblastus. The sequence continues at coordinate 8,087 of CAYZPA010000012.1, read as the reverse complement.
TTAAGGCTAACTCATTCACTACCGATTCGAAACCCGCAGACGCGAATTTCAAATCCGAACACGCGTTAATTCGGCAAGCTCAACCTTCGAAATCATCGAAGTCAGACGGAGCGTGACTTTGTGGCAAGTCTTCCAGTGATTCCAGATGGAACAAATCCAAAAAGCGATCGGTCGTTTGAAAAAGTTTCTGCCGGCCATTGTCAGGGTTGGGAACGGCGACCAGCAAGTTTCGTTTCACCAACTGATTCAGCACTCCCCCGACAGGACGGTTTCGAACCTTTTCAATTTCCTCGCGGCTTGTGGGTTGGCGATACGCAACGACCGCCAACACATCGATCGCGGCTTGCGACAGCGCGAACTCCTTGTTGCGACCGTTGAACTCGTTCTGAAATTCAATCAGGTCGTCAGCGATTTTCAAACGCAAATTGCTGCCTTCAATCTCAACGCGATAGGCACAATTTTCTTTCTCGTATTTTCGGTTGAGCGATTTCGCGATCTTGGTGACCTCTTTTGGGCTCACATCTCTCAGGATCGCAGCAATTTTTTTGCTGGTCAATTTCTCACCGCGGGGCGCTCCAACAAAAAGGATTGATTCGACGATGGATTCGGGAGTTACGGGACAGGCGAGATCGTCATCTTCCGCGTCGTCCTGTTCGAGCTCTTCAAAATAATCATCTTCGCCGCCAGCGTTTCGCGCGACTTTCTCGGCGACCAATTCGCCTCGCGTCGAGGACTCCTCTCCGTCTCCGTCTTCGACTACGATTTCATCGACGCCATTTTGCTCGCGAATGACCTTGGCGTAAGCTTCCCCGAGAAGATCGAGCGAGAACTCGTCATCGGAATCGCTTTCGATATCGCTTGTTGGTTCGGGATCTTCCATACGTTGAGCTTACGCGAACAGACGGACTGCGAATACAGCAAAAAACGCGTTGCAGCTCACAGCCACAACGCGTTTTTTATTTTTCGACATCAGACGAAGGCAATCCCTCCGCGTGGCACGACTAGTAACCGATTGATGGCGGGTTGCTCATCAGGAAGTCGCGTGGTCCGCGAGTCGTGTAGTACGGATAAGCGTAAGATGGTGCCGGACCAGTTCCTGCTCCCGGGCCTTGAGCGGTATGCGGAATGGCTCCACCGTAAGGATGGCCAAAACGCTTGCCCATGCAACCGCGGCAGAGAGCTCCACCGACGCCACATCCAGAAACGCCACAACCGGAAACGCCGGCTGCTCCAACAGCGGCTGCTCCACCGCGCGCTCTGCCCTTGAACAGGTTGCCAAGGCAGCAGTCACTCAATTTGCAACCACCGAGCTTAAATCCGCCAAGTTTACACTCACCGAGCTTGCAACCGCCGAGCTTGCAACCACCAAGTTTGCATCCACCGTTGGCACCAAGTTTGCCAAGCAATCCGCCAACCTGATTCATTGAAACGGCCTCTTCTTCGCAACCACAGTCAGCTGTTTCGCAACCACAGTCCGACGATTCGATGACCATTGGAGCCGCCTGCATCATGGGAGCCGCTTCACAAGTATCACAGTCGCCCATGGAAACAGATGCAGATGCCATCGTTGAACGATTTTTGATTCGACTGAAAAGACCACTGCCACGATTGTCGTTGCATGCGAATCCTTTTTCATTCAAACGCAGTCCCATGCCGCGACTGTCGCCAAGCTTACGAACCAGTCCGCCGTCGAGCATTGGACGGTTTGCGTTGCTGCACCCACAGTCGTTTCCGGTCGGAGCACCACAACCACAATCGGATGCCTGTGCCGCACCGCCGCAACCGCAATCGGTCGCCGCTGCAGCTGGAGCTGTGCCGCAGTCTGAACAGCCGCATGAGCTTTGTTGCATCGGGGCCCGATTTCCAAGATTGGAAAGGATGCCACAATCTGAACAGTTGCCGCCGCCTTGAATCGCACAGCCAGTCGTGGCAAGTGCAAACATCATCAGTGCGGAATACATGATGGATTTCATCGTTTCAAATCCTTTTGAAATCTGGGTCAGTTCCAACGCCAGATTGGCTTCCATGGAACATTTCTTGTCTGGTGAACGCATCATTAATCTACGGGCCGTTGCGGACAGCCTTCGCAGAAACGTGCTGCCTTGGTTCATCGACACAGATGCCGTGATAATTAAATAAATCAGTAGATGCGGCTTGGACGTTCGATTCAGAACCGCCGGTGCGTCCAATATGGGACGCACTGATTCGCTAACCGGCAAAGTTTTACACGGCTGATAGCCAATGCCACGCGATGTCAGCCATTACTGCTCGTTCCTCGTGGTTGGCCGATGCTACCTCGAGGACGTTATGACTTCAGTAACGCCAGCGTGCATTTGCCCACGCGTTAAGACCTGCTCAAAACCCATTTCGCGAGCTTTCGAAAGAGCATCGACGTTGACATGTTGAGCGTAAGCGATCGCTCGGGGCACTTTTGCGATCAATTCAGCAAGCCCATCCCAATCGAGTTCCTTGGTCTGCAGATCAACCAAAAGCAGCTCGCATTCGCTGCCTTCAAGTTTCACAACCGCTCGTTCAACCGAAGAAACGAATCGGAATGTTCCACCTTGGGCGCGAACCGCTGACGATACGGTCGACGACATCATCAAGTCTTCGCTGATCAAAAGTACCATGAGTTCCTATTTGTCTTTTAGCTGCTGAATCTGTTGCTCGATGGAGTCCAATCTTTTGGCGGACTCCTCGCGTCGTTGCTTCGCCACGTCCACTTTTGCCTGGGCGGCGGCGAGACGTTCCTGTTCCGCTTCGAGCATATCCAGTCTTTCATGGTCCGCAAGGCTGGCAGCTTCCAGGCTGGCCTCAAGCTGAGCAAGACGATTCGCGAACTCGACTTCGGATTTCCAATACTCAACCGCACTGGCTTGCCCGCGAACGGTCGCAATCGCACCGTCCAACTCAGGTTTCGCTTTCTGCTGCTGATCGTTGAGTTTACCCAGTTCCATTTCGGCTTCGGCGATTCGGGCACTGATTGCCGTCAGTCCAGCGGCGGACTCCTGTCGTTGCGTCTTCAAGCTGGCGATTTCGGCTTGAGTCACCTCGCGTTTCTGGTTGGTCATCTGCAATTGCTGTTTCAGTTCGCCAATTCTTGTCGCGATAGTCGCTTTCTTTGATTGAAGCTGCTTCACCGTCGCGGCCAATTCCGCGTCCGACGGCAAAGAACTGGCGGCGGCTTGCGAAGTGCTCAATGCCTGCTCGATCAACGGCACCGCCGCGTTTTTCTCATCAAGCTCCTTCTTCCACGAAGCCTGCTGCCCCACGGTCGCTTCCAACTGCTCACCTGCAAGCGTTAATTTCTGAGCTAACGCTTTGACCGTCGCATCCAACTGGGCTCGAGTCGCAACATCAGCTTCGGCGGCTGCTTTGATGGCGGCGATTCGTGACGCTCGATCGTCCCACTGTTGCTGCAACGGATCAAGCACCGCCTTGGCATCCTGCAAACGTTTTTCCGAAGCCGCAATTCGCGTTTCAAGAGTCGGCGGATTCGCGAGCAGTGTTCCGACGTGCTTTGGATTTCCTGACTCCCAAACGCGAATATTCCCCGACCAATCACCAGCGACAATCCGATCGGACTCGTTGCAGTACGCGACGCTGACGACTTGATCGGGCAGCTTCTGGGTCTGCATCAGCTGCTTGCCGTTCTGATCCCACATCCGCACAAGGTGGTCGCGTCCAGCAGTGACCACTTTCCCGTCACGCGTAAAACACGCGTCCGTTACTCCGATCCCGCATGCTTTCCATGTCTTAATTTGTTTTCCGTTCTTGCTGTCCCAAATCCTGACGCTGCCGTCCTGACTGGCGGTTAAAACAAGTTTCCCGTCGACTCGCCAATCAATCGCCGTGATCGCTTTGCTGTGCCCGTTGAGAGCAACGATTTCGTTACCGGTTTCTGCTTCCCATGCCAGCAACCCGCCGTTTCGGTCTCCCGTCAACAAGAGTTCTCCGTTGGGAGAAAACTGCAAGGCCGTCACCCAGTCGGTATGTTTTTTCAATTCGTAAACAGGTTCGCCATTGATGTCGCAGACCTCCACGATTTTCTTCGGTCCGCCATGAGCAACCAGCGTTTGCGATGGATTGATGTCTGCGGCCAAAACCGCATCACTTGAGTCACCAACGACGGTCACTCGCCGTCCTTTGATTGCATCCCAAATAACCACCTTCCCTGCCGCCGCGGCCTTGCCACCACCAATGATCAACAATTGCCCATTTCGACTAAAGCGAATCTTTTCCGGCTGTCCTTCGGGAAACGGAATCGTTGCGCGAAACTTCATGTCGGAAGTCCGATACACAAGCACTTGCCGAGGACTTGAAATGGCGACGTAGGGCGACCAGGGATTGGCAGCGATCGAATGAACGGTGGATGGCCGAGCCGTCACGATCGGAGGTTCCAACGGCATTCTCGAAGGCACCGGTTCGACTTCGGGCTTTTTGTCGCCCGGATCGACGGCACTGTAATCCGTTTTTGGTTTCCGTTTTTTTGCCACACTGCCAGAGTTTTCAAGAGCTCCCTGATCAATCCATTTTCGCAGCGTGTCGATTTCCTTTTCGGGAATTGTGTTGTCACCCGGCGGCATTTCAGGAGACTCCTCATGCGTCACCAGTCGAAAAAGGTAACTTTCTTCGGCTGAGCCGGCTTCAATCACTTCACCGCTACCGCCACCGATCATGAGGTTCGTGTAGTTCGTAAGATCCAGATCCCCTTCCGATCGCTCTGCGTTATGGCACGAAGAACAACGCTGCATAAAGATCGGTTTTGCGTGATCGTTGTAAGTGATCTTGGCAGCCTTTTCATCGCCGTGTGCAGACGTTGCCATTAGACAAACAACCACGGCAAGCGATGTCATCGCGCGGAAGGCAATCGGATTCTGATTTAGCAAGTTGATCATCATGGGGCTCTGTGCCAAGTCTATTTTATTGGTTCAGCCTTAACGTACAATTCTGGAGGAGCTTCTTTGAAATATTGGAACATGGCGGGACAAATCCAGCCTTCCATCGGCGGATCATCAAGTCGGTAATAATTGCCGCCAGCTTCCGCTCGATTCCACGTCAACATTTTTTGATGGCCCGGAAACGGACCTGCGGAAAACAGCATCCGAAATCCGCTTTCGGCATCAGGGATATCTTCCACAAGGACGTCGATCATTTCTGGTACACCAGCGATGAAGGGCTCACGAACCAAACCGGCTGCGAGATCGTCAAACACCCACGTGCCGTTGTGGCGATAGGGGGCGATCGTCATAATCGAATTCCCGCGAGGCGGCGAATTCAAACCTGGAATCAAGCCAAGGCTCCAAACGACAAACCCGACAAGAACGATTGACGCAATCACAGCCGTTGCGATTTTGATCAAACGTTCTCCGCGAGACGCAGGAGCCTTTTCGATTTGAATGACTTTTTCCATTCGTTTAATTCATACCCATCTTCGATTCAGTGGTTGAAAACAAACTCTCGCGAATTCAACAATGCCCAAAAGATGTCCTCAAGGGCCTGCTGACGATTCTCATTTTCCGCCACGGCCTTCGACAGTTGCGACAGCTCTTCAGTGGTCGGATTTCGAGCGAGACAACGAACGTACAAGTCGTTGATAATTCCCTCGTCGCTCTTTCCTTCATCAACAAATCGCTTCACGAGCCCCCCCTGTCGAATCTTCTTCTCGATCGTGTCGCCGTTGAGCAAGTGAAGGGCTTGCGACAGGTTGGGTTCCATTTTGACTTCGCAGCTGCACACGGTATCGCGTTTCGCTCGTCCAAACGTGTTCAGGAAATAAGTCGACGTGTTCCCGTCAGCGATCTGCACCGCCCGAGCTCCTAACGGCAAGCCGCGAAATTTGTCTCGCGTTTCGGTAACCTGAGAAATGACATCCAGTAACACTTCCGCGCGTATCCGCCGCAGAGAAGCGTGAGAAAAATTCGTCTCATCGCTCGCGTTCGTTTCATTGGTTCGCGTGCTGAGCTGATACGTTCGCGAGTTGCAAATGTCTCGAACCAGTTTTTTGAAGTCGTAGTCATATTCGGTAAATCGAATCGCCAATTCGTTCAGCAGTTTTTCGTTCACTGGCGGATTTGAAACGCGAAAGTCATCGACTTCATGAACAATTCCTCGCCCAAAGAAATGAGCCCAAACCATGTTCGAAAGGTTTCTGGCGAACCAGGGATTGTCCGCCGAAGCCAACCATTTCGCTAAAACGGTTCGACGGTCATTGCCTTTGATTTCTGGCACATCGCCACCTAGAAACTTCGGTTTCATGACTTGGCCAGTCACCGGATGCTTCGTTTCGCCACCGCCGTTGTAGATAATGCGTTCACGCGGATCTTCCGCCTGCTTTCGATTTACGCGAGCAAAAAATGCAGCAAAAGAATAGTAGTCATCCATTGTCCAGCGATCAAAAGGATGGTTGTGACACTGAGCACACTGAATCCGCGTTCCCATGAAAACTTGAGCCACGTTTTCGGCGATCTTCAATTTGTCACGCTCGTTTTCGAAGTAGTTCGTGGCCGGATTGGTAAACGTTCCTCCGCTGGCGCCCAACAACTCGATGACCATCTCGTTGACGGGAACGTTTTCCGAGATCCTCTGCTTGAGCCAGTCAAAATAAAGCAGCGTGCTTTTGTAGCTAACCTGCTGATTCGAACGCACCTGCAAAAGTTCCGACCACTTCATCAGCCAGATCTCTGCAAACTCCTTGCGTTCCAAAAGCTGATCAACCACCTTGGACCGTTTGTCCGAATCAGGATCGGCGACAAAATCCGCGACCTGTTCGCTGGTCGGCACGATCCCGCAAATATCGATCGATGCTCGACGCAAAAACTCTTCGTCGGTGCAAATCTCGGAAGGACGAATTCGCAGCTTTCGCAGTTTTTCATGAATGCGATCGTCGACGTAGTTTTTCGATTCAATATCCGCCGGCCACTGAAACTGCACATCCTTCGGCAAAACGATGAAATCGCTGCCGACGGTGTGCGTATCAAACCGCGCCATCACGAACGCTTCGCCGCGATTGGCTGCCGTAACGATCCCGTCCTGTGAAACGGTTGCTGAGTTATCGTTATTGGTTGAAAAGTAGGCGAGGTTGCTGACGTCCCGCGTCGAACCATCGGAATAGGTCGCGACGACGGCCAGCTTTTGTGACGCTTCACGTCCATTGAGAACCGCTGAATCAGGGTAGAGTTGAATCGAATCGACGGTCGGTACTTTCCCGACATCGCTGCGAACACCCGATTCGAGCCAACGCATCAGTGTGGCGTAGTATTCGGAATCGGGTTTCATCAATGAGCCGCCCGAATGAGCGACCTGGCCAGTTGCCTTCGTCATCAGCAGACAATCGGCGGGCACAGCAACGTTGACTCGCCGCCCCATCATCTCGCGAGTCAACCGATAGTAATCGCCTTTTGGATCGAAGCCGTACAGTGAAAGATTGAATCCGTCTTTGCCACGAGCCGAACCGTGACAGCTACCCGCATTGCAGCCCGTTTTCGAAAACACTGGCATCACATCGTTTTGAAAGCTGACCGGCGGCGTATGAGCTGAATTGGAAACGAAGATCGGAATTTCGACTCGACGCATCTCGTGTTCAACCACCAACATCGTTTCCCCATCCGCGACGGGACGCACAAAGCCATCTGCGAATTTGGCGATTGGATTTTCAGATCCAGCAACCGTGATCGATGCGATCGCTGAAAGGTCTTCCGTGATCCCGTCGGGGCGAACGTTTTGCACGACAACTGACTGCCGATCGACCGCCGATGACAGATGAATCTCAGCTGGTAAAACGACAATTTTCGATTCAGCTTCTTGGGTAACTTCGGCGGCAACGTCGCCGAGCCATACGCAAGCGATCGCAACGATAGCGAACGGCCAAAGTAATCCGGAATTATTCACGACGACAGGCGTCTGGCTTGCCCTTTGAAGCGATTCTTTGGACGCGGAGGCATGTTTCGCAAGTTCGTCAATTTCACATCGTGGGTAACCTTTCGAAACCACAAACCTGGCGCCATACCCCAATGAAACAAGCTTTCTCCATGTCGACGCCCACGCATCGTGAATAATCCGGGGTAATGCCGGAAGAGAATCCGCCA
>CAYZPA010000011.1:13960-100499 GCA_964479855.1 uncultured Pirellulaceae bacterium | reverse complement strand
GAGGAAGCTTGGAGGAAGCTTGGAGGAAGCTTGGAGGAAGCTTGGAGGAAGCTTGTTTCATTGGGATATTGCTCCAAGTTTGTAGTTTCGACAGGTCACCCACGACGTGAAATTGACGAATTTGCAAAACTTGCCTCCGCGTCCGGAGAATCGCTTCAAAGGACAAACCAGACGCCTGTCGTCGTGAATAATTCCGGTTCAGGACTAATCCCTTAGCGACCTTCGAGTAAGCGGTCGCCGAGAAAGTTATCCAGTCCCGGTTCGTTAAGAATCTTTTCGCGGGTGATCTCTGGATCGTAGTCGATTCGGCGGAACTCGAGGTTGTTCCCGTCGACAATCACATAGCTACTGCGAGGATCCCCGTCGCGAGGCTGGCCGACACTGCCGACGTTGACCATCACTTTTTGCTCGTTGAGCGTGTATTGGTTGCTGATTTCTTGCGGCGAATAGAAACGGCAATTTTCGGTGAACACTCCGGGAACGTGCGTGTGTCCTTGAAAGCAATACTGGTTGATGAATCCGAAGATGCGTTCAATCTTGCGGGTGTTGTAGACGTCTTCTGGGAAAACGTATTCGTTGAGCGGACTTCGAGGAGAGCCGTGAACGAACATGAAAGAATCTTCTCGCCATGTTCGAGGTAGTTTTGCGAGAAAGTCCCAACGATCGGCGGCACCTTCGATTGTGCGGTCTTCCAATTGTCGCCGCGTCCAGAAGATTGCTTTCTCTGCGCCGGAGCTGAATCCGTCGGGATCAAAAAGTGCACCGTTGTCGTGATTGCCCAGCAGCGTCAGACCAAAGCTTCGGCAGCGATCGATGCACTCGCGGGGGTTTGGGCCGTAGCCAATCACATCGCCCAGGCAAAAAATGTCGTCGACGTTTTGGGAGTCGATATCGGCGAGAACCGCCGTCAGCGCTTCGAGGTTTCCGTGAATGTCGCTGATGATGGCTCGTCGTGTCACAGTGCGTCAGTTCTAAAGTGCGGAAGGAAATGAATGGTGAGAAGACTTCGAGGCTACCTTCCGCTCATCAGGCGGTTGCCAAGCATGTCGTCCAGTTCGGGGATGCCGTGAATTTTGTCTCTGGTTTTTTCGTTGTCGTATTCGACTCGATGGTACTCGATCGTATCCTCTTCGTCGTCAAGAACCACAAAGCAGGATCGAAAATCCTCGTCTCTGGGCTGCCCGACGCTGCCGACGTTGATCATGCATTTCTCATCGCCGAGTCGATAAAAGTGATCGGTGTCGGCGGGCGTCAGAAATTTTCCGGATTCGAGGAAGACCCCGGGGATATGAGTGTGGCCTTGAAAACAGTACTTTTCAAAGCGGCTCATCAAATGTCCGAGCAATTCTTTTTCGTAGACGTGTTCGGGAAAAACGTATTCGTTGGTGGGGTCTCTTGGGGAGCCGTGAACGAACAGGAAACGGCCTTCGTCGTGTCGACGCGGAAGTTCGCCCAGAAAGTCCCAGCGACGGTCTCCTTGTTGAGACCGGTCGGCTTCGAGTTGTTCTCTGGTCCAAAAGATAGCCTTAATCGCAACGGGATTGAAGCTTTCCGGGTCAAAGATGGCCGCTTGATCGTGATTTCCAAGGATCGTCAGTCCGCAATTTTCGATCACCAAATCGAGGCACTGAATTGGGTTGGGACCGTACCCGATAATGTCGCCCAGGCATATGATCTGCGAGACGTTCAATTCGCGGATCTTTTCCAGGACAGCAGTGAGGGCTTCCAGGTTGCCGTGAATATCGCTTATGATTGCCCGTTTCATAGAGGCCTTTTGATTGCGAGACTTCGGTGGCTGACTACCGGGCAGGTGGCCCGTGAGTGGGAGTTCAGCTCCGCTAATTCAGTGATTTAGTGGTCGATAAGGTTACCATAAAAGTAAAACCGAAACAGGGCATTAGGCGCAGGTTCGTGTCGATGTGAGGATTCCTTGGGCTTGTGCTGATCGCCTTAACGCCTGCCTCCCAGCCGATGGTCGGCGTAGCGGAATTGATCGACGGTCGTGGTCGGTTGAGCCCGGATTATTCACGATGCGTGGGCGTCGCCTTGGAGAAAGCTTGTTTCATTGGGGTGTTGCTCCAAGTTTGTGGTTTCGACAGGTCACCCAGGACGTGAAACTGATTAATTCGCAAAGCTTGCCTGTGCGTCAGGAGAATCGCTTCAAAGACCAAACCAGACGCCTGTCGTCGTGAATAATTCCGGTTGAGGACAGTTTGGCGAACGACTGATTTCTACGTTTACTGTTTGGGCATGGCGACAAAACTTTGATTCTTTCGTTTGACACCTCTGAAAAAGTCGCAACTGTCGCCTTGGTGGATCGGGGCCGGGTTGTTGGGGCTTCGAATTCGGCGGAATGGCTCAGCCGCCAGACTGATCCTCAGGCGGTGGGGCAATCGACGGCTGTTGTTTCGCTGATCAAATCGGTGCTTGAAGTTTCCGATGTTTGCCCGGAACAGGTTGCCGCAATTGCCATGTCGAATGGGCCGGGAAGTTTTACCGGGCTAAGGGTCGGCGTCGTGGTAGCGAGAATGCTGTGCTACGCGTGGTCCAAGCCATTGGTTGCGGTGGACTCGCTGGAAGTTTCAGCTGCGAAGTTGAGTCAGCGTCGAGGGCTGGCTGCTGGCGATACGATTTGGGCGGCGGTCAATGGTCAGAGGAGGCAGCTTTTCGGGGCGAAGTACGAGGTTGGCGAAACGGCGGATGGCCAGGGCGGTTTGGTGGTCGTCGAGGCTCAACGCCTTCACCATCATGAGGACTGGCTGGCACAGCTTGAATCTAAAGATCACGTGACTGGTGCGGGTACGATCGTGTTGAAAGAACAGGTTGAATCCAGAATTGCGGCGGAGATTCCTGAACTGGAGTTGGCGTGCTGCGATGCGATCGGCGTTGCAGGGCTGGCTGAGTCGAGGCTGGAGTCGGGTTCGTTTGATGATCTGTGGAAAGTGGCTCCGGTGTATTTTCGACCGAGCGCCGCGGAAGAAGTGCGCCACAGCAAAATGCGGCATTGAACCCGGATTATTCACGATGCGTGGGCGTCGACATTGAGAAAGCTTGTTTCATTGGGATGTTGTTCTAGGTTTGTGGTTTCGACAGGTCACCCACGACGTGAAAATGACGAATTTGCAAAACTTGCCTGGCGTTCGCAGAATCGCTTCAAAGGGCAAACCAGACGCCTGTCGTCGTCAATAATTCCGGTTGAATTGTCAGATTGTCAGTTCAGCCCTCGTTTCGATGGAATTTTGTCAGCCACAGGGAGGCCTGTGAGACTCTTTCAGCATTATGAGACACTTTAGCTTCGCTGAGAGCCGCTGATCTGTGATCGATTGGACAGCCTTTTACGCTTTTTCGTGCTGCAGTAGCGGATTGTGGTTGCTAACCGCCGCATGTGTTTGAATTGGCATGTGCTTTGCAATCGTTGGACGCGAGTGGGTCCGGGATGGCTGGACTTGTCACATTGGCAAACTCGGTTTTTTCAAATGAATCACAATCGCCTATCTTCGAATTTCCCGGCTCCAATCCCGAACCAGAGTCTGGTTGGAAAGTTGTTGGTCGCGTCGCCGCGAGCGGATCTTCCGCCTGTTTATCAGCGAGCCGTGATTTTGATTTTGCAGGATAGCGATGAGGGCGTGTTCGGCGTTGTCGTCAACCGTCAGGCCAGCCCCGAGATGTTGATGGCTTGGCAGAAGCTTGCGGGTCCGACGTTTGCCGCCGAGAAAATCGTCGCTGGTGGACCGGTGGTTGGACCAGTCCTGGCGTTACACTGTCGTGCCGACCTCGCTGAGATGGAAGTCGACGGTGGCCTCTTTGTTTCCGCTCAAAAGGAAGTTATCGAACGGCTTAGCGAAATGGAGTTGGAGCAGGAACATGATGACTATGATTGCTTCAAGATCGTCATGGGAGCGGTTAGCTGGTCTGGTTTAAAGTTGCGAGGTGAAATCGAAAACGGATGCTGGTTCGTGGTCGATGGCTGTGCAGATCAGGTGTTTTCCGAGCCTGACATGATGTGGGAAGGATTGGTGAGAATGTGTGGGCGAATCGCGATTGCGAACCTCACCGGAATCCGAAGTTTTCCCTCAAGCCCATTGCTAAACTGATCGCAATGCAGCTGCTTTGAGCGTCCGGCGCGACTTGCTTCGGGGCACCGCGTCCGTTTTGCGGATAATTTTGACCGCGAGGTTTGCTTTTAGGCAGCGAAATACTGGAGCATTCGGGCTGGCTGGTTCGAATTGCCGGAATCAGTCGGATTGACCGAACTACTATGAAGGGGTCCGCGTAAATCCTATAATCTCGTTGTAATGCTTTGCACTTCGATCGTGCATTTTTAACTCTGACCGCTAAGGAAAATCAAAGATGAAATTCGGCTACGTCCTCACCCTTATTGCAGTTGGCTTTTTCGCGATGGCGTCGTTCGGTGGTTGCGACAACTCTGCACCCAAGGCGACAACCGATAACGGCGATCATGGTCACGATCACGATCACGGTGAGCACGGTCATGATCACGGTGAGCACGGTCATGATCACGGCGATCACGGGCACGACCATGGCGATCATGGTCACGATGGGGAGCTTCCTGCACACGGTCCAAACAACGGACACTTGTTTACGCTGGAAGGTTCTGATTACGTCGGCGAGTGGATGCACTACAACGCGAACGATATCATCCGTGTGGTTTTGCTGGACAAGGCTCTTGAGAACGCGATCTCGATTGATGGCGTGAAGATTACACCGACCGCTGGTGATGACAAGACTCCGTTCGAGCTTGAGTTGGACGAAGAAAAAAACAAGGGCGATCAGACGCTGGTTTACATGCTTGATAGCAAGAAGCTTCAAAACGCCATGTCCTTTGGTGTTGAAGTCGAATTCACAATCGGTGATGACAAATTCGCTGGTAAGATTGCTCCGCACGCTCCACATGATCACTAGATTTGGACGCGGCGAGAGGTAGTCGTGCTGAACTGGATTCGGCTGGAGCCGTGAGCCGAGTCCCGTAAGCGGCCGAGTTCGTTCAGCCGTAGCTGGACTCACCAGAGTTCAGGCGTGTTAGAAGACGTCGTCCGAAGTCTGGCGACATCGACTACGGACACGCGACGCACCCGTGGCCTTACGTCGCCTCGCGGTCAGCGGCTCACAATCTTGGCTGGTCAATTCCGTTTTAGCTCATCACCACCCTGGAGCTGGTGGAATGAAGTCAAAGCTTGCTTTCGCGAGCTTCGACGGATATCCTTTAAGGCGATGGCCGATATCCCAAATTCTGATCTGAAGCCGGTTCCTACTTCGGCGACTCCGCAAGAACGCTTTCGCGATTATCTGCAGTGTCGAGGTATGCGAAACACTTCGCAGCGAGAAACGTTGCTGGGTAAAGTGTTCAGCGAGCACGACCATTTCGACGCCGAACAGCTCATGGATCGACTGCCAGATCGTGGTGCTCCGGATTATGTTTCAAGGCCAACGGTCTATCGTACGTTGGCTGAATTCGTCGATGCGGGGCTGCTGCGCAAGTTTGAACTGGACGGCCGCGCCGTTTACGAGCACGACTACGGATACCCCGAACACGATCATTTCTATTGCACTCAGTGCCAGGAACTTTCTGAGTTCCAAAGCGAATCGTTGATCGAGTTGCGTGATTCTGTCGCTCGCGAGCATAATTTTCAGGTGCGGTCTCACCGACTGATCATTTCTGGAGTCTGCGAATCGTGTCGGAAAAGTCGGCGACGGGTCAAGCGAAAAGTTGATCGCGTTTAAGCCGAACGTCCTAACCCACACTCCAAAGGGCATGTCGATGGAAGATCCTGAATCAAATTATGATCGGGCTTCGCGGCCTGTCGCCGAATACTGGGTCGCAACTTTGTTTGGGTTGCTGCTGATCTGTTTTGCAATCGTCGCCCCCGATCAGGCAACAGCTCAATCGGGCGCTGCCAAGGTCGCTGATCGAGATTTGGCGGTCGATGTTGTCTACACAAAGTCTGGCTTTCGCCTTTGCGGTTTTATTCTTGGTGCCGATGACGAATTCGTTTCGGTTGTTGTGCGTCGGCAATGGCTTGGCTCGAATGAGCCGAAGTTTTACAAGGCTCACCGCGAACGTGAAAGAGCGTCGCTTCTTGAAACGGCGAACGTCCTGAAGCAGCGAATTTCGCAATGGAAAGATGAGCGTAAAGAGATTGAGATTCAGGAATTTATCGAACTGAATCAGCCGATCATCGATTCGTTGACCGATGCCGAAGCTTCTGTTGAGCTTCCGTTCACAATCGTAAAATTGCCTCGCAAGCAAGTTAGAAAAGTCCGCACTAAAACAGATGAACGCCGGAATCTGGTCGGTATCGGTTGGTCACTGGGCTTGGACGATGTCGAGTCTCAATCGGCGGAAGGAATGCAGAACGCGATCGAGGCAAGGAACATTGACATCGGAACTTACGAAGTCGATCTATCCGAAAAGGTGCCGTGGATCATGGAAAGTGATGAAGCTTGGGAGCTTCGAAAATCGATCGTTGAACACGCGTTGCTGGATCGGTTGGAGTTTCAGGGCGTCAATGGAATGTTTATTCCTCGAAATGGCGGCGGAGGAACGGCGGGGCAAATGATGAACATGCTGCGGCCGTTAATGAGTGCCCGTACATCCATGCTTGATCAGCTGGGAAAAGAATTGGATCTGCCGGAGTTTCGTGATCGCAATCGCAATCGGAAAAGATGGCGACGAGAACCTGAACAGACCCGAAAGAAAGCTCAAAAGGAAACGTGGCTCGACCCATTGATTCAGTCTGCTGAAGCAGCGGGCAAGCGAAGTTTTTCAGTTGCGAAGCTCGAGCAGGGGGACGAAGTTTCTGTTGAAGCGATGCTGTTTTGCAAAGGAGCCGACGGCGACTGGAAGATGATTAAAAAGGTGACCGCGAAACAGGGCACCAAAGATCAAAATGCGGATGAGTTTGACGATCTCAAACGGGACCCGCAGGTCGCTGCGGTTCTCGATATGGCCACTCAGATGGGGATGAGCGACCCGAGCACCGTCGAAAAAGCGCTGCGCCAAGGCGTTGCAACCAATAAAGCACTTTCCGAGGCGACTTCCGGGCTGAACCAGTTCATCAACTCTTTTGCGAATCGAATCGACTCGCCGGTCGTGCCGAAAACAGGCAAATAGCGGACAAGCTTGAACGTGGGAAAGCTCCGAGCAGACAGCCCCTAAAGAATGGCTCCGGGCTGGTAGTCCGCCGCGTTGGGGAATTTGTTCTTCCACTGTTCAACGATCTCAAGGAAGTGGCTGACTTGTTCGGCGGCCAAGCCGGTTTTTTCGTCAGCCGTTTTCATGATCGTTTCCAGCTGGGGAAGATCGAGCGGGATGTCGGGCTCATCGGCCAAACGCTGCATCAGATCGTTTTCAGTCACCTTGCCACAACGCAGGTCTTCTACGGTTGCAACGGCGTGTTTTTTGATCGCGTGGTGAGCGGCCTCGCGACCGGCACCTGCTTTAACCGCTTCCATCATCACCGTGGTCGTCATCAGGAACGGCATGTAGTGCCTGTTCTCGCTGGCGATGACTTCTTCGTAGACGTCCATCTGGTTCAGGATCGTCAGCAGCGTTTCGAACAGGCCATCAAGTGCCAAAAAAGCGTCGGGCAACATGACTCGACGAACGACTGAGCACGAGACATCGCCTTCGTTCCATTGATCGCCGGCCAGAGAAGAAGCCATCGTCAGGTAACCGGACAGGATCACTTTGAATCCGTTGACGCGCTCGCAAGATCTGGAATTCATTTTGTGCGGCATCGCGCTGGAGCCCGTTTGACCTTTGGCGAACCCTTCGCTGGCCGTTTCATGACCCGCCATCAGGCGAAGTGTTTTGCAGAAAGAGCTCGGTCCAGACGCCAGCTGATTCAAAACGCTCACGACCGCCAAATCGATATTGCGAGGATAAACCTGTCCGACGTTGACTAGAAGCTGCGGAATTCCCAAGTGTTCGATGATCTGTTTTTCCAATTGCAAGACATCGGCTTTCTTTCCACCGAACAGCGACATCGCGTCCAGTTGGGTTCCGACAGCGCCCTTGAGCCCCCGGACCGGGTAGGAAGCGATCAGATCCTGAAGTGCCGACATCGCGAAGTTCAATTCTTCGCCGAACATTGCGATCCGCTTGCCGAAGGAAGTGGGCTGAGCCGCGACATTATGAGTCCGTGCCGTGATCACAAGGTGCTGCCACTGCCGGGCTCTTTCACCCAATCGAACGATCGTGGTAGCCGCCTTTTGAGCGATCAATTGCAGCCCGCGAAAGACTTGCAGCTGTTCCACGTTTTCTGTCAGGTCGCGTGAGGTCATACCTTTATGTATGTCCTCGTGCCCTGACAGCGAGTTGAATTCTTCGATGCGGGCTTTCACATCATGCCGCGTAATTCGTTCACGCTGTGCAATCGATTCGACATTGACGTTTTGTTTGGCATTTTCGTAGTCCGAAATCGCCGCATCGGAGATGTCCATCCCCAGCGTCTGCTGCGCCTTCATCACGGCGATCCAGAACTCGCGTTCAAGGATTATGCGGCCCTCAGCAGACCAAATGTCGTTCATTTGGTCCGAGGCGTATCTTTGTGCCAAAACGTTTGGAATCATTGGAATTGCTGACTTTCGCGAAACCGTCGAGGATTTTGAGCCGCTAGTTTGCCCCCGAGTGTAAAAAATGCAACCGCCCGCGATAATCTAATCCAATGAGTGCCGGTTAAAGTACCGATCGTTTCTGTTTTGGCGAAAATCCGATAGGATGAAAAAGCCCTTCGCACCGGTTAGGTAACCATGCGAAACTTGTCCGATCAGAGTATTTGGAGTTTTTGCCTTGCTGTCAGAATCCGATAGTTGGTGTGGGTCCTTTCCGGCGAGGTTAAACGTCGGGATGCACCGTTTTGGTGTGACGGGTTGGCGGAGCCTGGTGTGTAAGGAGACATGCGTGGAATCGAGTCGAATTGGGATGTTAATTTTTCGCTTGGCTGTCGTTTTCAGCGTCGTCGCGTTCGGCATGTTGCAACCGACAACTTACTGCGCGAACGTGTCCGCTCAGGAATCATCCGCTTCGAAAGCAGATATCAAAACTGCTGAAGCCGAAACGGAATCCAGCTCACTTTCAAAACCAGCCGAAGCGGTTGAAGACGAAGCCGCGCCGCAGGCCGAAGCGGAAGTTCCAGCCAAGTCTGCTGCCAAGCGAAGTAGCGCTTCTCTATTGCCAACGACAACACGGTTGTGGGTGTCGGTAGAGGATCTTAATCGGCTCGAAGTCAACCTGTCCAACACGCAGCTCGGAAAACTGGCTCGAAAGGACACGCTGGCTCCCTTCTTTGCCAGTTTCGAAAAACAGATCCGGGAAACTCTGGACAATAACGGTGTCAAGTTCGGAATGGATTTGGCCAGCATCGAGACTTTGGAGACTGGAGAAATTTCGATCGCGGGAGTGCTGCCCAATTTGGGAGCCGGAGCAAAACCGGTTCGCGGTTCTCATGGAGTTGTCGTGTTGATCGACGTGCTTCCGGATCCCGGCGCGGCGTCCGATTTTCTTGCCGACGCATCAGACAATATGACCGAGCGTGGAGCCAAGCTCGAGAAAATGCAAATAAACGGCACCGACGTTTCCAAATGGAGCTTCGAGGTTGAGAAAGCTAAAATCGCACGTACTCAATATTCGTTCGTGACGGTGAGCGAAGGCTGGTTGCTGGCTTCCGATAACGAATCGATTTTCCGTAAGGTTCTTTCTCGCATCAAATCGGACAAGCCGGAAGACTTAACGGGATCGCTTGCTGGATCACTGCCGTTTCTTGAAGTTCAAAAGCAAACCAAGGTCGATGGAATTGCGCCCGATTTGCGGTGGTTCCTCGATCCGATCGGGTACGCTCGATTGGCAGATGCTCTGGCGGAAGATAAAGCGGAAGTTCGCCAACTGAAAGATCGCCCTCTGGAAACGTTGTCGAAGGAAGGGCTCGACGCGTTGAAGGCTGCGGGCGGATTTGTCAGTTTTTCAACGGGGAAGCATGAAGTTCTGCATCGCACGATGATTTACTCTGACTCGGCCGTTGCCAAAAGTGCTACGCAGAAACGGCTTTTGGCGCTGCTTGATTTCGCTCCTGCAGGAGTCTCTGTTGATGTGCCGCCAATTTGGGTTCCTGCCGATGCTGCGGGTTACTTTACGGCCAGCTGGGACGTGCAAAAAGCGTACACTAACATCGGTCATTTTGTCGACGCGTTTTCGGGCAAAGAAACTTTCGATGACGTCATTAAAGCAATGAAGGAAGTTCCAGATTTTCGAGTCGACATCAAAAAAATGGTTCAGTCGCTTGGCAATCGAATGACGGTTGTTTCGGCGACAGAAGAACCCATTGACGAAACCAGCGAGAAGATGATCGTTGGAATTCCGCTCGCTGACGGAGTTGATGGGGACTGGTTGATCGAGAGCATCGGCCGGGCGGTCAAGGGCAAAGTCAAAAAGCTTGCCGGATTCAAATACATCGTTGACGATCGCGTTGAGGTCGCGGACGACGACCCTTATGGTGATCTCGATATCGACGAAGGGATTGAAGATGATCTGCTGGACGACACCGAGATTGACGACGATGACGATGCCGACGAAGAGCCTCCTCGCATTACGCTTTTCAATCGTCGCTACTTTGTGATTCAGGGGAATACGCTGTTTGTTTGCAATGACAAAGACTATTTGAAAAAAGTGCTGACAACCAAAGCGACGGATGCCTTTCAGAAGGCGGCTGACTTGAAAAACATGAACTTGCACCTTGCCGAACTAAGCGACGTGAAACAGGTTCGGTTTCGCATGTTCAACCGTTTGGATCGCATGCTAAAGACGAACTACGAGATGATGCGACAAGGCAGAATGGCTGATTCTGAAACCTTTGTTGCCCGCCTTATGAATCAGATTTACGGGAAAAAGGCGTCGGGCGAGAGTAAGAAACGAGCCCAACAAATCGATGGCAGCGAATTGCCGAAGGATTTCGATAAAGAAATTGCTCCGTACCTGGGACAATCTGGCTGGGTCATGGAAACGACCAAATCTGGCTGGCGGTTTTCTGGTTGCGTG
Source organism: uncultured Pirellulaceae bacterium (assembly GCA_964479855.1). Classification (GTDB taxonomy): domain Bacteria; phylum Planctomycetota; class Planctomycetia; order Pirellulales; family Pirellulaceae; genus Mariniblastus. Next base: position 89,446 of record CAYZPA010000011.1, on the reverse strand, counting down.
CTGCCCAAGAAAGCCGATGCCAAAAAGAAGGCTTCGGACGCCGGAAATCCCGTGGATGCGGAAAAAGACGCTGCGAAGTAGCAGGCCTGTTCCGACGAAAAGTCCGGTTGCGGCGAAGAAATCCGATTCCGGCGAAGAATCGTCCTCAAAAGTCACCTGCTATGGGCAGATAACATCAAAACTGATCGACTCGTTAGACCAAGCGGCCGCCGAATGGCATTAGTTGGGTGACAATTCGGGAAATATGGGATTCCCCTTCCAATATTGAATTTTGACCAGAGAATAACGCTCCTGCTTCATCGGTCGAAGCTCCTCGTTTGCGGCAACTCGTATTCGCTCCCGTTATTCGGGTGACTGAGCGTACCGTTCGAGTTCGCTTTTCGATTCCCAGTCGGATTCTGACTGGCGAAAGTCCCAACAATCGCACCAACTCAAAATCACAAAACCGTGAACAATCGATCTTCCTCTTTTCTTTTCGCACTTGGTTTCGCAATGCTAATTATGTTAGCGCTGCAGACCTTTTTTCCGGCAGAGCAACCTGTCGCCGACGCTCCGGCCAACGACGAAGCCGCAGTCGCTCAGCCAGACGATTTCGAATCGGACGAACCGTCTTTAGAGGGCGGAGACAATTCCGATGCCTCAAAGATTGTGCGGAAGTCGATCGACCCAGAAATCGAAATTAAGTCGAATTCTGAAATCGAGGAAATGGTCGCTGGCGAAGTCGCAAAATCAGCTGACATCAACGCGTATCTAGCGCAGCGAAGTCTCACGTCGGTTCGTCAGATGGGCGATCTGCTGACGATTGGTTCTTTGGATGCGTCTGGTAAATCGCGATATCTCATTACGCTTAATCCGTACGGCGGAACGGTTCGACGAATTGAGTTGAATGTTCGGAAAAAGAAAACCGGAGAGTACAAGTACCGCGATCTTGAATGGAATGGCGGATACTTGGGAAGCATCGAAGCTCACGATACGGCGAAGGGCGTTCGAGTCGGAGTCGTCGGTCCGGGAACTCCCGCTGCTGATGCCGGAATTCTCAAAGGAGACATTCTGGTTTCGATGGATGACGAACCGATCGTTTCTGCGGACGAATTTGGTCGCATGATGGCGGTCACAGAAGCCGGTGAGACGATCAAAATTGTTGGAAAGCGCGGCGACGAGAGCCAGACTTTCAATGTCGAATTGACGTCGAAACCGATTGAACTGGTGCGCCCCGAGCCCGGGATTCTGGATCCCGTGGCGGTGTTCGACGAGTCCTTTCTTTTGAAGCTGTATCTTCCCAGCGACAATCCGCAGGTGGACTGGATCGACATTGCTCCGATGATTGACCAGTGTCAATGGGAAGTAACGTCTGCAGACGATAACAGCGTCGAAATGAAATTTCAGCTGTCTCCTGCGGTGCTGAAAGAGCATGGGCTGACCGGACCGATCTATGCGGTGAAGCGATTTACGCTGCCCGAATTGGCGGAAGAAGATATCTACCGCGTCGATTCCAAATCGTACGACTGGGATCTGGATATTGAAATCATCAACGAATCCGATGTCGAACAGCAAATCGGATACGAGCTTAAAGGTCCGACGGGAACGCCATCAGAAACGTGGTGGTATTCGCAGAAAACTCACGGTCGAGCGGCTGCTTTGTTCAAGATCGCGGGAGCTCGTGACGTTTTGGCTTCCACCAATTATCAGGACTTCAATTTTTGGGGCGGCCCGGAAATCGTAAAGGATTCGTTGGAAGAAAATCCCAAGACGAAGTTCTTTTCCGATCCGTTCGCGTTGGCCGAACGGCCTGAGAAAGGCCAAATCAATTGGCTGGGCGTTGACACGCTGTACTTCAACGTTTCGCTGTTTCCGAAAAAAGAAGAAGGCCAAACGTTTGATGTGTTCAGCGCGTTTGCCGACATCACTGGCGGAAAGGTGCCCGAGAATGTTCGTGAACAAAAGTTGGTGGATTGCACTTTCCGCATGTTCAAGTCAATTTCGGTTCCGGCAAAAGGTAGCAAGCAACAAGCGTTTGAGATCTTCAGTGGGCCTAAAGAGAAGAACCTGTTGAGCCAATACGAACTGGACGACACGCTTGTGTTTGGTTGGTTCTGGTGGTGCTCGAAACCGCTGCTGTGGTTGTTGCACGTTTTCTACGTGATGACTTTCAAAATTAGCTATGCGATTCCGATCATCATTCTGACGATCCTTGTCCGCAGCATCATGATTCCGTTTTCGCGCCGAGCGGCTTTGAATGCTCAGATGATGCAGTACTTGCAACCGCAGATGAAGGAGATCGCGGACAAATACAAAGACAATATGGAGATGCGAGCTAAGGCTCAGCAGGATCTGTTCAAGAAGCACAACTACAAACCGCTCGGTGGTTGTTTCATGGGTTTGATTCAGTTGCCAATTTTCATCGGTTTGTATCGCGGTCTGTCATTGGACATCGCGCTTCGGGACCAACCTTTGATTCCGGGCATCTCGTGGTGTTCGAACCTGTCGGGTCCTGACCAGTTTTGGTACTGGAAAGACATGTGGCCATCATGGTTGGGCGAAGCTGGCTGGTTTGGCCCGTTCCTGAATATCCTTCCGCTGGTGACGATGGTTCTGTTCCTTGTGCAGCAGAAAATGTTCACTCCGCCGGCGATGGATGAACAGCAAAAGATCATGCAGAAGTCCATGTCTTTCATGATGTTGTTCATGGCGGTTATGTTCTTCAAAGTTCCAGCCGGCCTTTGTGTTTACTTTGTGACGTCCAGCATCTGGGCGATTTTGGAGAAGAAGCTTCTGCCCAAACCGGTTCTGGATACGTCGAAGCTGGAAGCGGAAGACAATGCCGATTCAGGGAAAAAGTCTTTGACCGAACGCGGCATGGGTTTCATCAATCGTGGCAAAGTCGATCCGGCTCAGAAGGCACGCGAAGAGGTTGAACTGCGAAAGCAGCGAAACAAGGACCGCAAAAAGCAGCTCAAGGGCAAAGGCAAGAAGAAGTAGGGTGGAGGAGTGGATGCTCGATCGCGGGGTAACGCACCCGAGGCCTTAATCGCATCAGGGCCAACGGCTCACTTTGTTGCGTGAACCGAGTCGCGCAAGCGGCCGGATTCGTTCGAAACGGTGAGCCGAGACGCGTACGCGGCCGGGTTCGTTCATTCGTAGCTGGACTCGCCAGAGTTCAGGCGTGTTAGAAGACGTCGTCCGAAGTCTGGCGACATCGGCTACGGAGAAGCAACGCACCTGAGGCCTTAATCGCATCAGGGCCAACGGCTCACTTTGTCGCGTGAGCCGAGCCGCGTGAGCGACCGGGTGGGACTCATAAACCCGCGACCAGACAAGGACCGAGCGGGCTAGCGGGAGGGCTCGGTCATTAAGTCTCGAAGCTGAGTGATTGCTTCGTGCCCGCCGACGACCAGCAGCGTGTCCTCAAAGCCGATCGGCTCATCGCCGCCAGGATTAAAACGGAATTCGCCGTCAGCACTGCGGATGCCCAGGATCAACAGGTTGTGTTCGCTGCGAAGCTCTGACGTTGCGACCGTCTTGCCAATAAGGTGACTGGACTGCGAGACCTGAATTTCGTCCAGTTCCATGTCGTGGTTCGTGACTTCTGAAAACAGTTCGACCAAATCCGCGGTCGACGGTCGCGAAATCATTCGCTCCATCTGCTGAGCTCCGACTCGGTGCGGCATCACGACTCGATCAGCTCCTGCCTGGATCAGTTTCTTGTAACTGCTCCGGTGTTCGGACTTGGTCACGATTTGAATGTCGCTGCACAAGTTCCGTGCTGTCAACGCGATAAAGACGTTTTCCGCATCCGTTGGCAAGGCACTCACAACCGTCTTGGCATGTTGGATATTGACCTGTTCCAAAATCGATTCAGTCATCGCGTCGCCATGAATCGCCAAAAAGCCAAGCTCAGTCGCTTCGGAAACTTTCTCGCGATCGGTGTCGATCACCACGAAAGGAGTTTTTCGATGTTTGAGCTGATTGGCCAGATCTTCGCCAAGCCGCCCAAACCCGCAAACGATGACGTGATCACGCAGACGCATAATTTCTTTGGTCAACTTTCTTCTCCCGAGCGCTCGATCGACTTCGCCTTCCAGCGCCAGCTGGATGAAGCCGCCGATCGTGTAAACCGATGCTGAAACGCCAAAAAGGATGACGCCAATCGTCAGAACTTGAAGAGCATCCGAAAGCGAGCTCTGTTCTCCGAATCCGACGGTGGAAATCGTAATCACGACCAACCAAACCGATTCCAGCCACGAATAGTTGCCCAGAAAGTGGTAGCCGAAAACAGCGACAGAAAATACGATCGCCAGCGAGATGAACCCGTTGCGAATTCTTTCCAAAGGTGTCCGATTGCGAAGCATGTCAAAAGAATAACCGATTCGCTAGCGTTGGCAACGCGAGGCGTTTTAAGCCGGAATTATTCACGACGACACGCGTCTGATTTGTCCTTTGAGCGATTCTCTGGACGCTTATGCAAGTTTTTCAAATTCGTCAATTTCACGTCGTGCGTGACCTTTCGAAACCACAAACTTGGAACAATATCCCAATGAAACAAGCTTTCTACAGGTCGACGCCCACGCATCGTGAATAATCCGGGTTGAGGGTTTTGGAAATGTCTTATGGTTGTTGCGAAGCGGGATTCGCCAGAATTCCATCGGACCGAACGTGTTTCAGGAATTTGGCAATTCGACTGCTCTAAAAACGGGGCTTCCCAGACTACCAGGCGGTTTGAATTCGGCTCAGCCTCGAGCCTTCCGACGGGGGCGAAGCTTCCTTCTTTTGTTGTTGAAATCAGCGTCTCGGCGTTCGCCAAAGTTACAGCGCTATTGCCCAACACAGAGCCCTCTGCGGATCAGAGACGCGCCGCCAGACATGCTCCATCAGGAATGGCTCGCTTCTTGAATCCAGAAAGTGAACGCTTCGTCACTGCTTCGAAACCGCATGCCAGCAACGCAAACTGCTATCAAAACGGCCTCAATGTTAAACTTTTAGGATTGGCAAAAGTTTGTCGAGTGGGCGGCCGATAACGACATTAACGGAAATTTCGTGCCGCGCTTCGGCGTATGGAGCGGTTTCTGGGAACTGGGGGGTTCCGGGCAGCATTGCCTGGCGTTTTCGCGACTGCTGCGAGTCGCGAGAGCGTTTTTTAGACAGATTTCACAGGATATGGAAATCCTATGAGACTCAACCCGTTCAAAAAATTAGTTTGGCTTGGTGCAATCACCGTTTTCGTGACCGGTTGCACGCCTTCTAAGCCTATCTACGTCAACGATACCGGAGCTCTGAACCACTATGTGGATCGAGCGACGAAGATCGAATATCCCGACGTCAACGTACCGTCGCTCGACGAGGTAACTCTCTCGCGGGCTCCGATGACCGTGATCGATCCGGATTTCGACAACTTTAGAGACCTGACGCTGGAGGACTGCACCTCACTGGCGCTGCAGAACGGCAAGCTCTTTCGCGGCTACGGCACTCCAGCATTGCAGGGAACTCGAGTCCTTCCTGGGCAGGATACCGTCATTAACGCTCCCAATGCAGTTGGGACCATTTACAACGTGGCGATTCGCGAAACTGAGCCCGGATCGATTCGTGTCCCAGGACAGCAGCCAGGTGTCGGTTCGCTCCTGACGAACACGCAACTTGAGTCCAATCAAGGCGTTGAAGCAGCCCTGTCGCAGTTCGATGCTCAGCTGACCAGCAGCCTGAACTTCACCAAGTCCGACGAGCCTCGAAACACCGTCGCAACGAATCCCAACCAGCCGCTGATTTTCCAGCAGGACCAAGTCCAGTGGCAAGCCGAGATTTCGAAGGAAGCGGCTAACGGGACCCAGTTGTTTTTCCGAAACGTCAATGCTTACACTTCCAACTCAAATCCTGTTGACGATCCACTGACGCCGGGTGTCGAAGGTTTTCAGGTTCTTGACAGTTTCTACAGAACGTCCTTCGAAGCCGAAATTCGCCAACCGCTGCTTCGTGGACGAGGAGCCTTCATCAATCGGATGCCGGTCGTTATTTCACGAATCGGAACAGATCAGGAAATCGCAAACCTTGAAGCTCAATTGCAAAACTTCGTTACCAACGTTGAGATTCGATACTGGGATCTTTACGCCGCTTACCGCTCTTTGGAAGCAGCTAAAAACGGACGTGACGCAGCTCTTCAGACTTACCGAATCATTAAAGATCAATTTGACGAACAGTCAGATGTCAACAAGCAACAGGTGGCTCAATCCGGCGAGCAGTATCACTTTTTTGATGCTCAGGTTCTTGAAGCCTATGACACGATGCTGAAAGCCGAGAGCGCGTTGCGTTTCCTGATCGGCTGGGGCTACGACGGATCCATGATTCGTCCGATCGACGATCCAATTTTCGCTCCTGTCGAATTTGATTACTGCACCACCGTTTGCGAGGCCTTGACCTACCGACCTGAACTTCGATCGATCCGCTGGGAAATTCGCAAACGTGAGCTCGCGGTTGCCTATTCCAAAAACGGTTTGATGCCAGAATTGAATCTGACCACGCTGTATCGATTCCTTGGGCTCGGCAACCGGTATGGAACTTCTGACGATGGAACGCTGTTCCCCGACCCGGGGAGTGGTGCTCTTAACGAGCTTTACGATGGAAATTACCAAGAAGTTTCGGTCGGTTTGAATTTCGGTATGCCAGTTGGCTATCGAGCAGAACTTGCCAACGTGCGGAATGCTCAATTGAAATTGGCCAGAGAGATTGCTCGGCTTGAAGATTCGGAACTGGATGTCAACAAAGAGATCCATGAGACACTTCAGTCTTTGGCGACCAATTTGCGCACGGCTCAATCACACTTTAATCGTTGGCGGAACTCAAAAATTGAAAAAGACGTCTTCGACGAACTGCAAGACGCTGGTGTGGAGACGCTGGACATTGCACTCGACGCTCAACGCCGACTGTCGCAAGCGGAAATCGCGTTCTACCAATCGGTAACGGAATACAATAAAGCGTTGGCGTTGTTGCATCGACGCAAGGGAACAACGTTGGCCTACTGTGGCATACAGTTCGAAGAAGGCCCTTGGCCGGGCAAGGCTTACGTCGACGCAAACGAGTACGCTCGTCGCCGATCCGCCAGCCGAGAGTTGAATTATGGATGGTCTCGACCAGAAGTCATCAGCCGCGGTGAGGACTATCCAACGAATCTGAACATTGGTTACAAGTTCGGGACAGACACGCGGTTAACTGACCCAGTGATGATCAATGGTGAAGTGATGGGCGGTGTGCAGACGGTGCCTTACAACGAGCCAGTATCGCCTTCGCCATATTATCCGGCGGATGGAACAGTCGTTCCGATGGATGTCACGCCCGTGTTACCGATTGATAGCGATCCGGCACCGACACTTGCTCCTCCGGGATCTTCGTCACGAAACGTCATCGATTCCAATGTGCGACAAGTGACTTACGAAGAAGAGAACCCGGTTCGAATCAAGTCATCGGCTGCTGTTAAGAATCGCAAGACGCTTTCGGCTCGCAGTACCAAAAAAGTGAGTTCACGAAAGAGGCTATCTGCGGTGCCTCAGCGGGATGATGGCTTTGAAGGAGCCAATCGGCTTCGAAGACGCAGTTCGTCAGACCGCGACAGTGGCGGTGCTGATCAAAGCAACTCAAAGTCCAATGAAGGCTCCAATTATAACAATTCGACACAACGAAACTCCGCCAGCTTTAACTGGCAGCGAGTTGGTGCTGAGAAAGAATCAACAGGACGTGGCGTCAGCAGAACTGTTGGACGCATCGTGAAACGAAATGGGGAGAGCAACTAGTATGAAGAAGATTCTCATTATCTTGACGTCCTGTTTGGCCATCATTGGTGTCACGGGATGCAGCATGTGCTGCGGCCCATTTGACTACGACTACCCAACATTTGGTGGTAAGCACACCAGAGCGAATCGGAATTATGGTCGTGTAGGTTCGCTGCTTTCGGATCCTTTGGCAATTAATTCTGGTCCCGGAGCCGATTCGAATCTTTCAGCGCCTGAAGAACCGAGGGCCATCGACTTGGACGAAGATTTTGACTCCGATAGTTTCGATGACGAATATGATTCGGACAGAACAGACGATGACCTCGAATCGATCGAGCCTCTGCGTGACGAAGATTCAGGAGATTCAAACGGAGCTACTGCTTCCAATCGCTGGCGTCCACGTCCTCTTAGGGGGCGTAAGCAATTCCGGTAGTCGGCAAATAACCCTTGGTAAGGTTGAGCGAATTCTGAACCGGAATTGTTCACGACGACAGGCGTCTGGTTTGGCCTTTGAAGCGATTCTCCTGAAGTGGTGACAAGTTTTGCAAATTCGCCAATTTCACGCCGTGGGTGACCTGCCGAAACCACAAACCTAGAGCAATACCCCAATGAAACAAGCTTTCTCCAGGGTGACGCCCACGCATCGTGAATAATCCGGGATGAAACAAGGAATTTTGTCGAGATGCGTTATACGTAATTTTGGACACCGTACACAATATTGCATGTGACTACATTTAGATAAAATTTCAACTCCACACTTTAAGTTAGGCGAAATAGGGTTATCATGCTTCCTTTTAACAAACCATACGATGGGGAATCAGATGGCCAAAAGGAAAGTAAACAAAAGCGAAGCGATTCGTAATTTTGTTAGTGAGAACAGAACGGCTTCCGCTAAAGAAGTAGCGGAAGCGTTGAAGAAAAAAGGTATCGTCGTTACCACTGCGATGATAGCCAACGTGAAATCCAAGGCAGGACTGACTCGAAGTCGCCGTGGACGGCCTCGAAAAGTGACAGGTTCTCAAACCGTTGGACGAGGCGCCGCTGCCAAGGGTGATGTCGCTTTGGATACACTGATTGAGGCCAAGAGACTGGTCGCAAAAGCTGGATCTGCTCAACGAGCAGTCGAAGTCATTCGTGCACTTGAAAAGCTCGAATCGATCGCTGGCTAGTGGGCCAGTGGGCTAGTGCTAAAACTGGTTCGTTCCAGCAGGTGCCTGAAATTGCAAGTCACCGTTTGATGGTCATCATCGAAAACTTCTTGCTCGTGAAAAAGCATTAAGCAATGTTGATTCTGAAATCGGGTTGTTTGCGTTTCGCACTCTGACAGCCTTTTGAAGAAATGGTGTGGGGTTTCTGATTCTGTTCGTCTCTAAAGTTGCACGAGCAAGGATCGCTTTCTGAACCCCACTTCCATCCACTTTTCGCTATCACGCTCGCCGAGATCGGCAGGAATCGATCGGGTTCCTCTTGATCACCGATGTCTGGGAATGGCACGGCATGGCATGGCAAGACGTCCGGGCATGGGGAACTTTGGATTTCTCGCAACACAATCAAAGTCTGCTGTCGTCTCTTGTCTCTGGCACGGAAAACTCCTTGCAGTTTGCCCCTCTTGTGCAACTTTTGTTCGTCGAAGCCATTTGTTGGCAATTGAGGCAGGATATGCGGGTCAGATTTCGCAGCTTCAACGAGCTTTATCAACTGCTCCGATAACACAGGTCATTAGCTCCGCTGTGATTGTTCCTAGCCCGCACTAGCCAGTCACGGACTCACCCAACGCTGACTGACCTATGCCAAGATCAAACTACCCCAACTGGTTGCAGTTTTTCTGTAGCGTTGGAATTGCCATTGTGTTAGCGACGCCGGGTTTGGCGATGCAGGACTCGGCAACTCCTGACGATGATCGACGCCAGACACCGCTGGTGAAAGCGATCAAAGGTTGCAGCATGTCGGTCGTGAACCTGCGTGGCCGTAAAACAGTGCAAGTCGATCCGAGCTCAAATTCGGATTCGAAACAGGTCAAGCAAGTCAACGGCATGGGGACAGGAGTCGTGATCGACTCAAGAGGCTACGTCCTGACCAACTACCACGTCGTTCAAGGCGTGAGCAAAATCGAAGTTACCACTAGCGACCGTCAAAAGACAACCGCCAAAGTTCTTGCTCATGATCCCGAGACCGATCTGGCAATCCTGAAGATCGATTTGCCACGACCGCTTCCAACAATCAAAGTCGGAACGTCGTCGGATCTCATGTTGGCCGAAACCGTAGCCGCCGTTGGGAACGCTTATGGTTACGAGCATACTGTAACCGTCGGCATCGTTAGCCAGCTGGGACGCACGGTTCAGGTAAACGAAGATCAGGTCTACCGAAATTTGATTCAAACCGACGCGTCGATCAACCCGGGCAACTCGGGCGGGCCACTCCTCAATCTCAACGGCGAAATGATTGGTATCAACGTCGCCGTCAGGATTGGTGCTCAGGGAATTGCGTTCGCGATTCCAGTAAACGACGCCTTGGAAGTCGCCGCAGATCTAATGGGTAAACTGTCAGTACAGCGACTTGAACATGGACTGAAAACAAAGACCGTTTACCGATCCGGCAAACCACAACTGTACGTCGATGCAATCGATCCGGCGTCTCCTGCGGCTGAATCGGGCATCAGAAAAGGTGATCGCATCACTTCCGTTGGTGGGCGGGACATTCACAATCGGCTCGATTTCGAACGTGCTCTTGTGTCGGTAAGCAATGCATCGCCATTGAACGTGGTGGTCGAAAACGACAACAAGCAGCGCTCTGTTACTTTGTCGGTCAACGAAGTCAAGCGACCGGTCAGCGATCTGGCTTGGGAGTCATTGGGATTGAAACTGGCCTTGGCCAGTGCGGGCGAAATGCTCGACCGGCACCCAATGTACAAACGCGGCTTGAAAGTCATCGAAGTTCGGCCGGGCAGTCCCGCAGAGTCGGAAGGGATCCTTGACGGTGACGTTTTGGTGGCGATGGCGGGCTATAAAACGGAATCCTTGGCCAACCTACAGTGGGTTTTGGAACAGCCGTCGATCGTTCAAGAGCCTTCTTTCATGTTTTATATTCTTCGCGAAAAAGAACCGTTCTGGGGAAAGATGCGAGTCGACAGCCGGGTAGCGTCCCGCGTCCTCGTTTCAGGCAACTAGAGGCTGTTGCGATTTTGCCAAGGTTTGGCCACGCGAGACTCGACCCAGCTCAGTTAAGAGTCTCTGCAGCCCGACCACTCCAGCGGTAATACGCCGCCTTCCCCCGCAGGAAGGCGGCGTTTTTTCATCCTCATTTCGGATTATTCACGATGCGTGGGCGTCGAACTGGAGAAAGCTTGTTTCATTGGGGTATTGCTCCAATTTTTGGTTTCGACAGGTCACCCGCGACGTGAAATTGATGAATTTTCAAAACTTGTCTACGCGTGCGGAAAATCGCTTCAAAGGACAAACCAGACGCCTGTCGTCGTGAATAATTCCGGCTCATGTCGAACGACCGTCAATTGACGGCAGTACCTCGCTGAAGTATCCATTAAACCATGGAACTCGATTTTATTAGTTGGCTCGAACAATACACTCGCGAATCAGGTGTTGCCTCTGGCCCATCCGTTGTGCTGGGGATCGGTGACGACGGCGCGATTTTACGGGACGACGATGGATCCAAAGCGAAGACGGTTTGGGTCACTGACACGATCGTTGATAAAGTCCACTTTGATATCGAAGTGCACTCGTTGGAACGCATCGGTCACAAAGCCATGGCGGTCAATTTGAGTGACGTCGCGGCGATGGGGGCGACTCCGGAAGCTGCTTTAATCACGATCCTGTTTCCGTCGTCGATGTCTGTTACGGAAGCGCATTCCTTGTTTCGCGGCATGGCTAACACGGCGGCGGAGTTCGGTTTGGCTATCATTGGCGGTGATACTAATCGTCATCGCGGCCCGCTGACCGTTGGTGTGGCGATGACGGGGCGGCTTGCTGCGGAATTCAAGTGTGCCGACGGCTGGCGAATGGACAGGTCGAAACCCGGAGACGCGATCGTTGTTAGTGGATCGTTGGGCGGGAGCCTGTTGTCAAAACATCTTGAGTTTCAACCGCGCATCCGTTTGGCTCGGTGGCTACAGCAAAATTACGCGATCCGCTGTGCGACCGACATCACCGATTCCCTCGCGGTCGATCTGGGGCACGTGGTTCGCAAGAGTGGAGTCAGCGCCATTCTTGATCTGGATTCCATTCCGATTTCGAAGGACGCAGTCCGCATGGCTGCTGACACAGGAACCGCCGTGTTGGATCACGCATTGTTTGATGGCGAGGATTTTGAGCTGCTCTTTACGATCGAAGCGGAGACCGCGAACAAGTTGCTCAGTGATCAGGCTGCTCCAGTCGCACTGTCAAAAATCGGCGAGGTTACGGATTCTTTTGTCGGTGAACTTCGCGACCGGGCAGGAAACGAGATTTCGCAGCGGGGCTTCGAACATTAGATCGCGAAAGCTTGCTCGGCGCACGACGGCTTGTGTGGTTGGTGAAAGCTCTTGCGAAACTCAGTTCTGTTAAGTCGCTTTTTGGCTCAACTCAAGCTATTTGCACTACTGTGGTCTAACCTGCCCGGTTCCACGAACGCGATAGTTGAAGCTCGTCAATTGTTCGACTCCAACGGGGCCTCGGGCGTGCATTTTTCCGGTCGCGATTCCAATTTCGGCGCCCATTCCGAATTCACCGCCATCGGCAAACTGAGTCGATGCATTGTGCAGCAAAATTGCCGAATCTATTCGATTAAAGAACGCGCTGACCGACGCTTCGCACTCGGAAACGATTGCCTCAGTGTGACCGGAAGAATACTTTTGGATGTGTCCAATCGCTTCTTCCATATCGGAAACGATTTTGACCGAAAGGATCGCACTCAGGTACTCCGTTGACCAATCCGTTTCGCTCGCCGGTAACGCACTCGTAAAGGCTTTGCAGACCTGTTCATCGCCACGAATCTCGCAGCCAGATTCGTCAAGCTTTTTCAGGATTGGAATCAAGTGAGTTTCGACTGCCGATGCTTCGACCAGCAACGTCTCTGCAGCACCGCAGATTCCGGTGCGTCGCATTTTGGCGTTGTGCACGATATCGACGGCCATTTCGACGTTCGAAGAAGCTTCGACGAAGACGTGGCATATCCCTTCCAGGTGGGCAAAGACTGGGACCTTACAATCTTTTTGCACGCGACCGACAAGTCCTTTCCCGCCGCGTGGCACGATGACGTCAATGTTCCCGCCGATACCGCTCAACATGATCCCGACGGCTTCTCGATCCGCAACCGGAACAATTTGCACAGCCGTTTCCGGAAGGCCGGCAGACTTCAAACCCGTTTTAAGGCAATCGTGAATTGCGTTCGAACTATTGAGGGAGTCGCTGCCGCCACGAAGGATCACTGCGTTACCGGACATCAGGCACAATGCACCCGCGTCTGCCGTCACGTTTGGGCGACTTTCGTAGATGACACCGATGACTCCTAACGGAGTGCGAACTTGCTGGATTTGCAAACCATTGGGCCGGTCCCACGCTTTGATGACGGTGCCAACCGGATCCGGCAGCGATGCGATGGATCGCAGTCCCGACGCCATGGATCGGATCCGATCCTTGTCGAGCCTTAGCCGGTCGATCATTGCAGGACTTAGCTCGTTGCTCTCTGCGGCCAGTACATCAACTTGATTTTGTGCGATGATAAATTCAGTCTTCGATTCGATGGCGTCTGCGGCGGCAAGAATCGCATCGCGTTTGAATTTTGAGCTTGCGTTCGCCAAGGCTGATGCTGCTGATCGAGCATTCCTGCCAATGCGATTCATCAGTTGTGAAACCGTTTGATCGTCGACGTTCATGAGGTCTGCCACGTTGCAGCAAAAGGGTAAATCGGGGAAACTTTCGGTCATCATAATGGCTCTTGCAAAATACGACGAGGACGAACGATGAAATCATTTTCACTTCACAATGGCGATCAGATACCGGCAATCGGATTGGGAACATGGAAAATGGAAGGCGATGTCGCAAAAGACGCGGTCGCGACGGCTTTGGAGGTTGGTTATCGGCACATCGATTGTGCAGCGATTTACATGAACGAAGCTAATGTCGGTGAAGCTTTCACGTCGGCGTTTTCTGGTGATCTGTCTCGTGACGATGTGTTCATCACGTCGAAACTTTGGAACGACAGTCACCGTCCTGAACACGTTCGACCAGCACTTGAACGGTCCCTGCAAGAGCTTAAGCTGGATTTCCTTGACCTGTATTTGATCCACTGGCCAGTTGCGATTAAGCACGGAAAATGGCTGCCAGAATCGGGAGAAGATTTCGTTCCTATTGATGAAGTGCCCATCATCGAAACTTGGCAGGCGATGGAACAATGCGTTGCTTCCGGTTTGGTCAAGCACATTGGTGTTTCGAATTTCAGCATCCGTCGACTGCAGGAACTGATCGACAAAGGAAACGTTCCCGTGTCCGCCAACCAGGTGGAATGCCATCCGTTTTTGCCGCAGATCGAATTGTTCGACTTCTGTGCGGACAACAAAATTCAAATGGTAGCTTATTCGCCATTGGGTTCCGGCGATCGTCCGGATCGAATGCGAGGCGACGCGGATCCGGTTCTGTTTGACTTGGACACCGTTAACGAGATCGCTGAGAAACACAATTTGTCAAAAGGGCAAGTGTTATTGTCGTGGGCAGCGAACCGCGGCACCGTTGCGATTCCGAAATCGACGAATCGACAAAGATTGATGGACAACTTGGCAGCGGGTGATTTTGAGCTGCCTGAAGAAGACATGCTGGCGATCGACGGGATCGGAATCTCTCATCGATACGTGCACGGAAAATTCTTTGAGCTGGCGGGCAGTCCGTACAAGGCGGAAGATATTTGGAGCTAATGATACGATCATCCAGCAGTCGGGTTGCTTCACACCGCGTCACGAAGCTTCATCGCTGGAGGTTCGAAGTCTGCCATTTCTCGCAGCAGGTTTCGCCATTGATTGGGTCTGCCTGGGGTCAGTCGTCCAAGGATTCGCTGTTGAGTCGCTCCTGTCAGTGCCGGAATGTTGGCTGGCATCTGGTCGATGTGCAGCAAACCCAGCAGTGCCGCTACAAGGCTCGGCTGGTCGATCGAAGTCGGATTTTGCGGCGTCGCGATTTGAGTTTCGCCGCTTCGTTCCAACGAGGTTGCAACACTGGAATCTGCAAACCGGTTTTGAATCTTCGAAACAAACACGTCGGTCAAATGGTCGGGACCATCAATCAAAATGCTACCCGGTTGTTCGAACGCGGGCTTGGACCGATCGAATTCGGCCAGCAAACTGGTTGCTGATCTTGATTTGCCGCGAGAGGCTTCCAAATCGGCGACGAGTTTTTGGCGGTCGCGAGCGTGTTCCTGCTCCAGTCGTTTCAGCCCGCCGACAATTTGTTGCTCGCAGCGGGTCGAAATCCAGTGCATCGCTGTCGAAAAAAGTGTCTCGGCCGAACGATCTTTTTCGAACGAGCTTTCAGCGGCCACAATCATTTCGGATAGCGAACTGGACTGGCTCCACTGGTCGACGAGACGAGGACAATGTGTTCCGGCGACCATCATCTTGCGGACTTCACGAAACGGAATCTCTTCGCTCAGGATTTCAGTCAGGATGCCTTCGACAAGGTCCATTCCCTCGGTTTCTATGGTCATCGGTATCGGGATCGAAGCATCAAGCCCGTCTGACGGCGCGAACAAATAGCCAGTGGTGCGATTTGCGAACTGAATCGTTCCGTTAATTTGATGTGCGATTCGGGAATTTCTATCGGCCTGCAACAGCCAGAGCGCCAGCGGTTCCAGTGGAGTTCCATCGCCTCCGACGGCAAGGTCTCGATCTGGAAACGCGTCGATTACACTTACCCCCGTTCGTTCCGCAAGTCGATTCGCGTCGCATAGGCTCGAATAAGACAATGCTCCATCAAAGTCCTTCAACCACAGGCCGGGATCGACGACAGAGATGGCAAGAATTCGATCAACGTATTTGGAAGCTCGAAGTTTCAGTTGTTCGATGACGGTCGATTCGAGGTTGGCCAGCTCGGAAACACAGTACTGAAACTCGTTGCAGCTTGGTTCTGGAGATTGCGTGAGCGAAAGAAGGTCGGTTTGAATCGATTCGGGAATCGCTTCACGATGGGTATCGCAAAACAGGACTCGATTGAATTTCCCTCGTCCTTTAGCCACAACCAGCGTTCCGGTGACGAATTCAAATTTCGCATCAACGGACAAACCGGCCATCAGTCTTCTGCTTCGGTCGAGCAGCGCACGCTCGATGCGAACGCCTGGATTCTCCAGCGGCCTGCGGTTCCAAAAGTCAGAAATTGAAAACAGCTTCAACAATGTGAGCCTACACGTTCATGTTGGTCGAGTTGTCAGCGATGGAATTCGGTGGCGGGATGCCCGCAAGACGCGTCTTGGTATTGGGCGGGTATCGTCGTCGGAGACTAGAGAAATCGCTATTGCCTGTCTACAGCGGTGGAAATGGCGGAAAACGCGATTCCCCGTTTACTTTTAGGGCAAAGCTGGTTCAATGTCCGGACGGAATTGGCGTTGCGAAAGCGTCAGTCGAGTCTTTGATTTTCGAAAAGAAACACCGATGAATCAGCAACAGAAAGTTGATTGTCCAGTCGCGATCGTGATGGGCAGCCAGTCCGATTGGCCGACCATGAAGCTGGCAAAGGAAATACTGGATTCGTTCGGTGTTGCGGCGCACTGCGAAGTCGTTTCGGCACATCGAACTCCGGAGAAAATGTTCGACTTCGCAAAATCTGCGGCGGGCGACGGTTTTCAGGTCATCATCGCGGGAGCCGGGGGAGCCGCTCATTTGCCCGGGATGATCGCTTCGATGACGACGCTTCCTGTGTTTGGAGTTCCGGTGAAAAGCCGAGCACTTAACGGTATCGATTCACTTCTTTCGATCGCTCAAATGCCTGGTGGTGTGCCGGTTGGAACGTTGGCAATCGGAGAATCTGGAGCAAAGAACGCCGGGCTGCTGGCCGTCCGGGTGCTGGCGCTCAGTGACGAATCGCTCGCTGCCAAATTGAAAAAGTTTGGCGACGATCAAACCAGAGTTGTTCTGGAAAATAGCGTACCGAAAGATTGATGCAGGGACTGCCGACGTGAATGAAATCCAAAAATCGAAATCCGATTCGAAATTACCTTTACCTTCAACTCCGCTGCCAAAGGGGTCGATAATCGGCCTTGTCGGTGGTGGGCAACTGGGCATGTTTTTCACGCAAGCCGCTCAACGGTTGGGTTATCGAGTTTGCTGTTTCTGCAACCGCGACGACGAACCCGCAGCACGGTTTGCAGACGAAGTTGTCTGCGGAAGTTTCGATGATGATTCGGCGATTGAGAAAATTTCCAGTCTGTGCGATGTGGTGACTTACGAATTTGAGTCGATTCCACCAGCGACGCTTGAGGCGATCAGTTCACGCTGCCAATTGAAGCCGGCTTTGAATGTTGTTCAGACGGCACAGAATCGATCCTTTGAAAAAAACTTCTTGCGTGAGCACGGTATTCCAACGTCCGATTTTCAAATCGTAGATTCTTTTGAAACTTTCAAGTCCGGGATGGCGTTGCTGGCATCGGACTGCGTGCTGAAAACATCCACCGAGGGTTACGACGGAAAAGGTCAATGGCTAGTATCTGCGGATGCCTCGGAGGAGTCGCTTGCAGAGATTTATCAGGAGACTGAAGGGCGGCACTGCACGTTGGAGAAACTGATCGATTTGGATTTCGAGTTATCCATGATCGTTGCCGGTGACCAGCACGATAACTTCGTCACGATCGGGCCCGTCACGAATCAGCACGTGAATCATATTCTGGACCTGTCATGGGTCGAAGAAGGTGTCGATCCGGTGGTTGTCGATCGAGTTAATGAACTTGCTCGATTGGTTGCGGAAAAGTTTGGGCTGGTGGGAACGTTTTGCGTTGAATTCTTTGTAAGCAAGACAGGTGAAGTTCTGGTGAACGAGATCGCACCAAGGCCTCACAATTCCGGCCATCTGACGATCGACTCCTATTCTTTGTCGCAGTTTGACTTGCAGGCGTTAGCAGTTTCGGGCCACGCGATTGAAGTGCCGGTTCAGCAGAAACCAGCAGTGATGTTGAACCTGTTGGGCGATCTTTGGAATGCTGGTCGTCCGAATTTTGAAGCTGCGATCGCGGAAGTCTCGCAGTCGACGGGCTCAGAGGTCCGTTTGCATTTGTATGGGAAAGCAGAGCCGCGTCGTGGACGAAAAATGGGCCACGTCACGATTTTGAATCCTGATTTGAAGGTTGCGATTGATGCGTCGCAGCAATTTCGCGCCGCCGTGACGCCGTCAGGATCTGGTGCTAATAACCTGAGTTGAAGTTTAGCTTTCTCGTGTTGCGCTTTTCGCGAGTACGCTCAACGTTGCTGGCTTATTGAATCAAGCCTTATATGGAAACACTCTTTTAGAAACGAAATATGTCTCGAACCGAAATTCCGATGAGCCGCTCTTTTGCGGTTCAGGAAAATATTGTGTTGCCGGGTGATACGAACATGCATGACACGATGTTTGGTGGTTTGTTGATGAAGTACATCGACGAAACGGCAGCCATTTCTGCTCGTCGCCACAGCAAATGCCCGGTGGTGACGGCTTCGAATGATGGCGTTCACTTCCATCAGCCGATTCAAAACGGAGACATCGTTCGCCTCGAGTCATTTGTTTGCTCGGTGGGGCGAACTTCGATGGAAGTGTTTATCAAAATTTCGACTGAGGGAGACGATGGCAACGTCGAATTGGCTGCGATTTCCTATCTGACATTTGTCGCTTTGGGGCCTGACGGAAAACCGACAGAGGTTCCGGTGCCGATTGCCAATTCTGCGGAAGAAAAGCTCGTTCACGCCGACCGTGCGACTCGCAAGGAAATGCGATTGAAGAAGCGAGAAGAAACGAACCAGCTAATTCACTCGTTGGCAGAGATAGCTTAACCGCAGTTTGCTGCGTGGTGAGCCGAGTCGCGTAGGCGTCCTGGTTCGTTCATTCGTAGCTGGACTCACCAGAGTTCAGGCGTGTTAGAAGGCGTCGTCCGAAGGCTGGCAACATCGGCTACGGATACGCGACGTGCCCGAGGCCTTAACCCGGTTTTAGGGTCAGCGGCGACCAACGGCTCCCTTTGACTTTGCCCTTCCAATAAAAAAAAAGCAGGGGCGTGACTTCACGTCAAACGCCCCTGCTACTGGTTGTGAAATTGAAAACGCGGGCTCAGCGCGAAACTGAGCCCATTCGCTTATTTAAAAACGTATTCACCTTCGACGAAATCCAGACTGATCTGGCCTCCTTCGGTGGAAGCTTTCAATATCTCGCTCGCCAATGGATTCGCGATCCGTTGCTGGATGACTCGTTTCAGCGGACGAGCGCCGTAAACCGGGTCGTAACCCTCGTGCGCGATCGCATCGATAGCGTTTTCTGAGACCTCCAACGACCATGACTGATCGGCAAGCCGGGTTTGCAAAATTTCGATTTGCAGAGTAACGATTTTGCGAATCTCCTCACGTGTCAGCGGATGGAAAACGATTTTTTCATCCACACGGTTTAGCAGTTCCGGCGCAAACCGAGCCTGTAGAGCTTGTCCAACCGCTGCGTCGATCTCAGTTTGATCACCACCCTCTTCGGAGATCTTTTGGATCAGCTGGCTGCCCACGTTGCTGGTCATCACGATCATGGTGTTTGTGAAATCAACCGTGTTGCCGTGATTGTCGGTAAGGCGTCCATCGTCGAGCACCTGCAATAAAATGTTGTAAACATCGTCGTGCGCTTTCTCGATTTCGTCCAGCAAAATCACGCAATAGGGACGACGGCGGACCGCTTCGGTCAGCTTGCCGCCTTCATCGTAGCCAACGTATCCCGGAGGCGCCCCGATCAATCGGCTCACGCTATGCCGTTCCATGAATTCGCTCATGTCGATTCGCACCATCGCTGATTCGTCATTGAACATGACTTGAGCCAGCGCTTTGCAAAGCTCCGTTTTCCCGACACCTGTTGGGCCAAGAAACATGAACGAACCGATCGGACGATTCGGATCCTGCAAACCACTGCGGCTGCGGCGAACCGCGTTGGCAACCGCTTCGACGGCGGCAGTTTGCCCGACGACGCGTTGCTGTAGCCGTTCCTCCATCACCAGCAGTTTTGCTTTTTCCGTTTCCATCATTCGATTGAGAGGAACTCCGGTCCAAGCGGAAACGATTTCCGCAATTTCCTCTTCGTTAACTTCTTCTGAAAGCAAACGCTTTTCATCCTGCGGCTGCGAATCCGCTTCTGAATCCTTCGCCGATTCAGCCGCCGCGATCTGCGACTCGAGCTTCTTGCGTCGGGTATCAAGTTCATAAAGCGCGTGGAAATCCGCCTCGCCCGGAGCGATTCCGGACGATTGTCGTGCTTTGATTTTCCCGTCAAGAACTTCAAATTCCTGAATCGTATCAGCAAGTTCCTGGCGAACGTTCTGGATGTCCGTCATACCCAGTTTTTCGCGTTCCCACTGTTCGCGCAGGTCTGCAAGCTCGCGACGTTTCTGTTCCATTTCAGTTTTGACTTCGTCGAGCCGTTTCTGGACGTCCGCATTTTCCTCGGCGGAAAGCTGCCGGACGGCCAGTTCCATCTGAGTCAATTGGCGCTGAATGACGTCGATTTCCTGAGGGACGCTGTCCAGTTCAATGGCGAGTCGACTGGCGGCTTCGTCGACCAGGTCAATCGCTTTGTCGGGAAGGAAGCGGTCCGTGATATAGCGATTTGAAAGCTGGGCCGCGGCAACCAGGGCGGAATCGGTGATCCGGACTCCATGGTGAGTTTCGTATCGCTGCTTCAAGCCTCGAAGAATAGAAACGGTGTCTTCGACAGAAGGTTCGCCGACGTAAACCGGTTGGAAGCGGCGTTCGAGAGCCGCATCTTTTTCGATGTACTTTCGGTATTCGTCCAGCGTGGTCGCGCCGATGCAGTGCAGTTCGCCGCGAGCTAAAGCGGGTTTGAGCAGATTGGCTGCATCGCTTCCGCCTTCCGCTGCACCGGCTCCGACGACGGTGTGCAGTTCGTCAATGAATAGAATGATCTGGCCTGCGGCTTCGGTGACTTCTTTCAAAACGGATTTCAATCGGTCTTCGAATTCGCCTCGGAATTTCGCTCCAGCGATCAGAGCTCCCATGTCCAATGCGACGACTTTTTTGTCGCGCAGACTTTGAGGGATATCGTTTTGAACGATGCGCAGGGCCAGACCTTCAGCGATTGCGGTTTTGCCGACGCCGGGCTGTCCAATCAGGACAGGATTGTTCTTGCTGCGACGCGAAAGTACCTGGATGACGCGGCGAATTTCTTCGTCGCGGCCAATGACAGGGTCGAGCTTGCCAGATTTTGCCAAGGCCACCAGATCGATGGTGAACTTTTCGAGGACCTGATATTTGTCTTCAGGATTTTGATCGGTGACTTTGGTGTTGCCGCGAATTTTTGCGAGCCCTTCCAATAGCGATTTTTCATCGATTGCGTTTAGATCTAAAAGCCGTTTGGCTTTGCAGTCCGTTTTAGCGCAGGCGAGCAGCAGGTGTTCTGTGGATACGAATTCGTCTCCCATCGAATTCATCACTTCAGAAGATTTCTCAAGCACGGTTTGCAGTTCGCGACTGGCTCCCGGCGCGTTGCTGCTGTTTGAGGAAGGAAAGCGCTTCAGTTCCGAATCGACGATGGATTGAAGCTGGTCGATTGGAGCACCGATGGATTCGATCAGCGGGCGTACAACGCCGCCTTGATCGTTTAGCAAACCATAAAGCAAATGGAGCGACGTCATTTCAACGTGGCCTTTGGCGGATGCGGTCATCTGAGCGGATGAAACGGCTTCGCGTGCTTTTGTGGTTAGTTTTTCGAATTGGAACGACATAAAATTCTCCGATCGGCTTAAGTGCTGATTTGGCAGCTAATGGCTGTGATCCGAAGAATTGCAAACACCGTGCCAAGAGCCGGATGGGCGATGAATGGGACGTTTTTGGCGGAAAACAAGGGGTTGTGCGAGAGGTCGCCAGCGTTTGTTTCGCTCGGATCCAAGCCTGGAGCTGCGACCGAAGAAGGGCCGTGAATTAATGAGCCGCCTTGGCGACAGCCCGTTGAAGTGTCATCGACCGTGGCTTTCGTCAACTATCGCCTGACAGTTTCATGCAAAGCCCAATGCTAGACAAACTGCGGCATGTAACGATGCTCAGGTCTTGGATAGCCCAGACGTTTGTCAACCAAGTTTAACAACGTTTCACCGTCGAGAAACCGAGGAAGATTTTTCTCAAACAGGTCAATCGTTCGAGGGACCCGATGTTCGGACTGGGCACCGATGTGAGGCGTGATGATCACATTCGAAAAATCCCAAAGCTTGCAATCGACCGGGATCGGTTCTGGATCAGCGACATCGATTCCGACTCCTTTCAAGTGGCCCGATTCGATGTGCCGGATCAAAGCCTCCTGATCGACGACACTTCCTCGGCCAACATTGATGAGGTAGCTGCCGGCTGGCATCATTGAAAACTGTTCGTCGGAAAGAAGTTGCTCGTTCTCTTCGCTTAGCGGCAGCGTCACGATCACGATATCCGATTGCTGCAACAATTGATCAAGCTGAGCGGCGGGAAGGATTTCGGCGACTCTCTGTTCGACCGGCAAAGGATCGGTGGTGTCATGGAACTTGTCGGTGGCGATGATGCGGTTCGCCATCGGAGCAAGCGTTCGAGCGATCTGTTGGCCGTTCCCTCCGTAACCGATGATGCCGACGGTCTTGCCAAAAAGTTCGTCCGTGTAGCGACGGGTGTAGTCCTTGTTGGATTTCGCTTCAAAGAAAACGGGCAAACTGCGAAGCAATCCCATCAGCAACGCCATCGATGTCTCGGCGACTTGTGGGGCGAACAATGCGCTACATCCGCTAACCGGAATTTCGGAAGCAATGACCTCCGGCGTCAGGCAATGGTCCAGCCCGGCAGCCGAAGACTGGATCCACTTTAGCTTTCCTTGCGCGACGACGGCGGCCCAGTCGACGGGTGTTTTGGCGTGGCCGAAGAAGACGGTCGCTTCCATAATGTCTTTGCCGATCGACTCCATCGAAGCCTGAATCACGTTGAAGTTGGGCGAACTGAAGCCACGAATCGCTTCAATTTGGGGCTGCGTCAAAGGAAAGCAGGTGACAATGTTTGGCAGATCAGGCATTTTCGGATCGGTTAATGGTGGGTTGTTGGCGGGTCGGCATTTTGACGCTTCGGCGTTTTGGTATTTTGGCAGTTGGAACCACCAGGCTTTTTGCCGTAGTAAAGAGTTCGCTGGACAATATAATCTTGCGTTGCGGATAATTCTGCACCGCTTTCGAAAGGATCGACTGAAATGCGATCAAGAACGGAAGTGCGAGCCACGAAACACGGAACCCGAATCAATGTCGTCTGAACCTTTGACCTTGAAAGACGCTCAGGAACGAGTCGATCAGTGGATCAAAGAGGTTGGAGTTCGGTACTTTTCGGAGCTCACCAATTTGGCTCAACTGGTCGAGGAAGTCGGCGAGATGGCTCGTATCATTTCGCGGACCTATGGCGAGCAGAGTTTTAAAGAGTCTGACACGAAAGTTTCGTTGAAAGACGAAATGGCTGATGTGTTGTTCGTGTTGATCTGTCTGGCGAATCAGACGGGAGTCGATTTGACAGAGGCCTTCCATCAGAATCTGGCCAAGAAAACAAAACGTGATGCCACTCGGCATTTGAAAAATGAAAAACTGACGGTTGATTCCAAACTGTCTCAAGACAAAGCTTAAGCGTCGAACTGGAAACTGGATGAGTATCACCGTTATGCGTCAGGTTCGTTTTTGTGCGGGCCATCGATTGCTGAATCATGAAGGCAAATGTGCGAACCTGCACGGCCACAATTATTTGGTCGAGTTTTACGTGACCAGTAACGAGGTCGATGAGCTTGGGCGAGTCGTGGATTTTGCCGTCATCGACAAACTGTTCAAAGGCTGGATCGATCGTAACTGGGATCACGGGTTTATTCTTTGGGACCACGATCGAAACGCCATCGAGGCGCTTGAACAAGTCACGCCTCATCGGATTTACGAAATGCCGTACAATCCGACGGCGGAAAATATGGCTCGCTACCTGCTTAACGAAATCGGCCCCGAGTTGATTGGAAATATCAAAGGCTACGATTTGCGATTGTCGAAAGTCGTTGTCTGGGAAACGGAAAAGTCGTCCGCCACGGTCACGGTTGATGTCAGTCGTTCGGAAGCCGACGCGCGACTGCAATTTTCCAACGGTTCACGTTCTTTGAATTAGGCTCGATGGAATCGTCGCTGCGGCCATGAAGCTTTATTATTCGGATGTGTTTGAGCTACCGTTGCCGGATGGTCATCGTTTTCCGATGTCAAAATATACTCGATTGCGAGAACGCGTTGCCAATGAGCTTACTGAACGCGGAGCGGAATTGTTGCTGCCACCCGCCGCAACCGACGAACAACTGGTACTGGTTCACGATCGCGATTACCTCGATCGCGTGAAGTATGGTGGCTTGAGCACGCTTGAACAACGTCGGATTGGTTTTCCATGGTCGCTTAAAATGGTTGAGCGTTCGAGGCGATCAACCGGTGCGACGATCGCGGCGGCTCGTTCAGCAATGGCGGATGGAATTTCGATCAACCTTGCCGGTGGCACGCATCATTCTTTTGCCGACCGAGGACAGGGCTTTTGCGTTTTCAACGATTCCTGTGTTGCGGCTCGGGTGATTCAATTGGAGTCAGCCGTTGACCGCGTGATGGTTGTTGATTGTGATGTGCATCAGGGTAACGGAACGGCCGCGATTGCGAGGGACGATGACTCCATTTTTACGCTGTCGGTTCAGTGCGAGTCCAATTTTCCGTTCAAGAAAACGGCTGGAGATCTCGATGTTAATTTGCCTCCGGGGGCAACGGATCAGGTCTACCTTGACGCGCTGAGCAACGGCATCGAGCAGGCGTGTTCCCGGTTCGAGCCCGAGCTTGTGTTCTACCTTGCCGGTGCTGATCCATTCGAGGGCGATCGGCTGGGGCAGCTGAGCGTTTCCAAGGACGGGCTGCGGCGGCGAGATCAATATGTAATCGATTTCTTTCGCGGAAGGAGTGTTCCGGTGGCGATTGCGATGGCCGGCGGGTACGCCAACGATGTCGAGGATATCGTCGACATTCACTTCTCAACGGTGAAAATCGCACTTGCGCAGTTTGCCAATTGATCCGGAATGATTCACGATGAGGCGTCTTGTTTTCTCTTTGAGGCAATTCGTCTGCGGTGGCAACAAGTTTTGCGAATTGTTCCATTTCACGTCGTGGTTGAAACGTTGAAACAACCGAATTTGAACAATACCCAACTGAAACAAGCCTTCGCCATTTTGACGCTGACGCCTCGTAAATAATACGGGTTGGCTGAAAATTTAGTGCAATGAGGTGTTAGAATACGGTTTCATGCACGATTTGCGTGCAATGCGGCAACGAAAGCCTACCCGATACGCGGAGGCACTGTTATCTTTGAGGTACGGTTTGGATCCACAAGATTTCGAAACTGAATGTGTGTCGCATGACATTCCTCCCTGCTAATTCAAATCTGCTCGTCGACGCCCAAGCGTTATTTGACGACCGGCAGTTCGACGAAGCCAGCGTTGCTGCAGAGCGTTGCGTTGACGAATTTTGGGAGCACGGCGAGAGCGAAGTTGCTGAGGCGTTGGTTTTGTTCGCAATTTCAAGTCGTGCTGCTGGGCGGCCTGTCAATCCTTTCGCGGATTTGGATGACCTGCCTGAGGAGCTTATTTCTGATCTGGTTCGCTCTGCCGTTTCTTGTGACGAGTCCTGTGCGAACGAAGTTTCCCTGAAAGTGCTTGTTGATGTGGGCTCATTCGTTGAGGGGCGACTTGGCAGCGAAGATTTTCTCTCACAGCAACTTTCTGCGGCGATCAAAGAACGGTCTTCGGACATCGAGTTGCAGACTACGGTTGAATTGAAGTCGGATGATTGCGAGCTTTCTGAGGCTGAACCTTCAAACGAGCATGAACTTTCCAGCGAACTTGAAGCCTCCAAAGAATTCGAGACTTTGGCTGAGACTCAGTTTCCTTCGGCAGAGCTTGGTACCGACATAGAGAGCGAGCAAGACTTGGAGGTGGAGCCACTCGCAGTCGCCCAACCGCCAGCAGAAGTTGAACCGCCAGTCGAAGTTGAACCGACAACAGAAGCCGATTCGACAGCGACGCTCGATCTTTCATCTGAAATGGAACGCGCGTTTGAAACCGATAGCGATACCGGATCGGAAGCTGAGCCCGCCTTTAAGCTTCCAAAATCTGCTAACGATGATCCGTTGAATCATTCTGATCTACCGGATATTTCTGATCTATCAAATGATTCTGAACGATCAAATAATTCTGATCCATCAAATTATTTTCAGCGGCCGAATGAGATAGAACCATCGATCGAAGCTGTATCACAAATTGACGCCGACGTTGAAACTGAATCGTCTTGCGAACTGGCTCATGACAGCGAAGATGCCGTTGCGGAATCCGATAACGATTCCAACGAGGCCTTGAATGTACATACAGACACAACGATGGAAGCAGACGATGACTCGGAAATATCGAACATTGTTATTGATCCCATTGCGGACAAGGTGGAGCAGCTACGCGATGAAATGCTTCACTTCAAAAAAGCTGGACAGAAGGAATCCGCTCTCAATGTGATGTTGCGTTTGGCGAAACTCTATTGGGAAACTGATCGCTACCGCGAAGCCGTGAACCAGTATCGATTGGTTATCAAACAAGCCAAGGCTCACAAATTTCCCGCCATTCAATTCGATGGCCTCCACCAGTGTGCAGAGCTTTACGCCTCGCTGGCTCGAAACGACGATGCAGAACGTCTCTTTCGGATAGCTGCTGGCGTCGCCAAAAAATATCGGCAACAAGACCGATTCGCCCAATCGATTTTGTCGTTAGGGGTGCTGCTCTGTCACGAAGGCAACTTTATGGCTTCACGAAAAGTTTTGCTGCGAGCTGAGGCGATGTTTAAAACAGCGAACGTCGAGCAACAAATCATTCAAAGACACCTCGACTTTATGGACGGCGGGCAGCGATGTGATTGCCCGAATGCTCCCTTACTCGAACCTTCCATTCAGGTTTAGGAGCACGCAATATGCCTTGGAAGGGAAAGCTGTTTGGTTGGGGAAAGCCCAAACCCTTTTTGGGGTTTCTGCCTCTTGCGGGCGATGCGACTGCCGTTGCTTTGTCGCAATTGAAAGAACCGATTTTGGAAAATCGAGCCGGTAATTCGATGACGCTTTCTTTGGAGCAATTGGAGGCTCCTTCGGTCGACGTTGCAATTCGACTGATGCTTGAGCAGTGTAATCGCAAGCTAAAATTCATGCGTCGGTTTGCAAAAGTTCCTCAACCGGACCCTCGAAAGACGAAAGCGAATTTTCGGCTCTGGAAATATCGACTTGGGCGACCGTACGCTGCTGTTTCGAAACCGCCCGGTATTTTGGTTGAGATGTCGGCAGACATCGCCTCTGCAGATTGGGACTACGCAAAAAACTGGGAGATGGCTCGCCTTCTGTCGGTCAGTATTCGAGCTGAAGACGTGAAGGCGTTGCTCTCGGTCATGGTGCATCCGCCAGCCGTTCGATCGGACTCGGATCCTTGTGTTTGGCTGCAACGTATTCAAATTGCTGCTGCTCAGCTGGCCGTTTGGGCGGAGATGAAAAATAACGTGCCCGTCGAAGAATCTCTGGTGGCTAAAATTCTGCAGGGACCACTGGACTGGAGCGTCGATGCTGCCGCAATTGCGTTGGTGCAACGAGCGAATGAAGAGCCCGAGTCGGTCTTGTCGGTCGTTAAGCTACTGAAAGAATTGCTTGATCGAATCCCCGGCGAAGGGTATTGGAGCTGTCGAGAGACGGCGGTCCGAAACGCGATGTTGATCGAAAATTTGGATGCCGATGACCGTGCCGAATTCGAATTTCATCTGGCTCGACTATAAAAGTGGCCATTGGTAACCGGGGCTCAATCCGCTAAGTTTTCGGCAGTTGAGCCGTGCGAACTTCGCCGCGTTCGTTTGCTTGCCAGACCATGCCAGTTTCGACTTCCAGGGCCGTTAACCATTGATCGCCGTAGCAATAGGTGTCAATGATTTTTAAGTGACCGCAGTCCCTGATTTCACCGTCATTTTGAGGAGTGTGGCCGACGATTGCGGTTTTGTTGTTCATGTGCGGCTCAGGAGGAAATTCCAGAACGTGCTGCCAAAAAATGACCTGATCGGGTTGCTCGTTCAGTGGAACGAATGCGTCGTAGCACGCGTGGACAAAGAAATGCGTGTCCGTTTCATGGTAACGCAGACAGTGGCTAATGAACGTCAAATGGTCCTGAGGAATGTTTTGCAGGCGACCTCCATAGCTGGCGACCGTCGCCTGGCCTCCGTGCATCATCCAGAACTCAAGATCCTTTCCGCCATTCTGCAGTCCCTTGAACATCATGATCTCATGGTTGCCAATCAGTGGCACCAGTTTGCAGCGAGTGATCAGGTCGATCAGCGTTTCGATAACTTGCGAAGATCCCATTCCACGATCCACATAGTCGCCCAATGTGACGATCGTATCTTCACCGGTGGGCTCGATTGAGCGTAGCAATTGGTTTAACGCGATGCCGCAACCGTGGATGTCGCCGATTGCAATCGTCCGGGCCATGTTGAGTTACTTGGGAGAGCTGAAGGAATGAATCGGAGTCGAAAACGGCAGGACTTCGAATCGCGTAATAATAGGGATTTATTGAAAACGTACAAGATTAACGCGAATTCCACTTCGTTGCTGCGAGTTCCACTTGCCTGCCGGATGTTCTACTTTCGATCGGCAGCGTTTGCCTTTGTGAACACGATCTTCGCCTGAATCCGTGTGGCGGTCATTCGTTTCCGGTTGGAAAGTTCGTCAAGTACGATCGGTTTCGCTCGCGCCATAACGGGCGCGACACTTGAGTTCAGCAAAACCGCTTCGCCTTTTGTCCGACACGCAAGCCGAATCGCACCATTGTATTTGTAAGGACGATCCTTGGGGTTAGCTGGAGTCTGCGAATCGGAATCTAAGCGATCCGTCAGCGTTATCTTCTTCGACGATTCCGGTGCGTCGGATTGAGATCCCGTTTTGCCGGAGGGCGAACCCGCAGCGTCAGAGGCTGTTTCTGCAGCTATGTCATCCGCATTTTCGACGCGGGTGAGAAAGTTTCGATCGACCAATTGAAGCTCGCAGGCTTCTTTGTCTTTCAGGCTTCCTCGCAGGACAACTTCTAGGGCGACGTGATTGCGTGGCGAAAGCGATAGCGTCTGCGATGCAAATTCGACCGAATTACTGTTTGCCGTCAGGATCAAGTTTTGGCCCAGTTGTTTGCCAACCGTTTCACTGAACTTTTTGAGTAATTCTGTTTGAAAATCTAGCGGTTCGGCAGATGCAGTATCGTCCGTTGGAGAATCTTTTTCGGCCTGCAGCAGTTTGTCGATCTCGATTTGATACCTTTTGATGTCGGCATCGTCGATGGAATCAGAATCGATCATCAGATCCAACATCGTTTCGTCCGACAAGCCAATCGAGTATCGAACTTCAATCTCGGTGCCTCGAATAATCATGTCCAGAGTGCGTTCGATGTGTCCTCGATCATAAATGTGAGCACAAGCTCTGTTGGTGTTTAACCACGGGCAAACAGCGATCACCGATAACACGCAGACTACAAGTTGCAAACGCTGGAAGGTGATGGATGGTTTGGATCGGTGTTGGAGCATGCGTTCATTATCCGTGCCAGCGGCAGAATGTCACCTGTTCTTTTTCGTGCTTGTCAGAGTATTATGGAATGGTCATTAAATTTTAGGTGAAGCTATGGACGCCAAACAAATACTGGATCGTGAATTCCTGGACATTCGTTCCCGGATTCTCGATGTTGCTTCTTCGCTGGATCGAATTCAGCGTGCCGATGTTGATGTCTCGGAGGATCCGAGAATGATTCAGCTTACAGATGCTCTGCAAATCGCGCTTTCGGATGAAATGCATCGTGCCGAGAAAATCCAGCTTCTGTTTTCGCGACAGTATGACGAGAACTGGAAGGAAAAGTTTGCTTTGGATCCGACCAGCACGGTACAGTAGATTTTTAACTTAACGATTGTTCGCGACATCCCGGCGCTGCTTCATGTACTACATCGACCCGCACATCCACATGGTGTCTCGCACCACTGACGACTACGCCACGCTTTCGAGGATGGGATGCGTTGCGATCAGCGAGCCCGCTTTTTGGGCTGGTTTCGATCGTGGCACAGTGGATGGTTTTCGGGATTACTTTCGTCAGTTGACCGAAGTCGAACCTGCCCGGGCGGCCCAATACGGAATCGAACACTTTACGTGGCTTTGCATTAACGCCAAAGAAGCCGAAAACGTAGAGTTGTCTCGGGAAGTGATCGCCATGATTCCCGAGTTTTTGGAATGCGAAAACGTTCTTGGAATTGGTGAGATTGGGCTGAACAAGAACACGCCCAACGAAGCGACGATTTTTCAGGAACATGTGCAACTGGCGGTCAAGCACGATCAACAGATCCTGATTCATACGCCTCACCTTGAGGACAAATTTCAAGGGACTCGAATGATTATCGACATGCTGGCCGATCATTCGACGATCGATCGCTCACGCGTGTTGGTCGATCACGTCGAAGAGCACACGGTGAAGGCCGTCATTGATGCGGGCTACTGGGCGGGTATGACTTTGTATCCCGTGACCAAGTGCACGCCTGCGAGAGCGGTCGACATTATCGAGATGGTCGGAACGGAAAGGCTTTGCGTGAATTCAGCCGGGGACTGGGGACCTTCGAAGCCGACTGCGGTTCCCGATTTGGTATTCGAGATGCGTCGTCGTGGCCATGCCGAGTCCATGATCAAGAAAATCGTTTTCGACAACCCACGAGAATTCTTCAACCAAAGCAAGAATTTCAATCTCAAAGATCCAGAGTCGCGATGAGGTTGGTTCTGTTTTGCATTATGGCTGCCCGTCAACCATGAGAACGATTTTTCCGTTTTTGTCGATGCCGAAGCAGTGGTAGCAATTCATGCCGCTGCTCCATGTCAAAAACTTTTCGCACTTATCAAGCTCATTTGACGAGAAGTCAGCCTTTAAGGGCAAAAGCTACGACCTCACTGGGCGATCCTAGTTGCGGTTTCTGCTATCAACTTGCGAAGTTCAACAGGCAAGTTCGGCCAGCAATCGACAATTCTTCTTAGTTCGGGGTCAGCGTGATCTATTTCGTCGACTGTTGCAATTGAGGTCGCGAGTGGTTTGGGGTTTGTAGGTTCAATAGGTGCATGTTCAAGAAAGGTAAACTGGCCGCAGGTGGGACAGGTGTTTATCAATGTTTGAGTAGCCAGCAAGCCATCGTAGTTTTGCCGATGCTCCTCCATCAACTCGGGTACGCTGGGTCCCAATTGACAATAGGCCGCGTACACTGACAAACCTTCCGGGGTGACCAAGAAATCTTCGGTCACGAGGCCACGGCGATGCAAAGCCTTGTATGAGCGGTTGTGGTAACGCATCTTGCTACCGTCGATCAGGGACGAAAGAGCAAAAAGCATGTCAGTCGACAGATTACGGTCTTGTAGAAAGTTGTGTTGTTCCGTGTTCAAGCTTCATTCCTCAGTTCTCTAGCTCGTTCAATCGCATCAGCAATTCTCGTTCGGGCTGTCTGACTTACTCTTCCGATACCGATCTCGCGTGCAAGAAATACGACTGAGTCGTCTGCGTTCTCCATCGCCGCAAAGTTCGATTGAACAAGCCCGCAAAGTTCAGCGATTGAGATCTCCGCCACGCTTCGGCAGCCTTTGCTATCAAGATTCTCACTCGAGGGATAGCGAAACGGAATACTTGGCTCAATCGTTTGATCCCAAGACCAAAGGAATCGTCCGCTGCTTTCGTCCGTCGCAGGACAGCCTTTGATTTGATTGAGAACATGGTCACGAATCTTCGCGCCTGTCCGCTTGAAACCATGAGCTCTTGCGATTTGACTCGCCAATACATCTTCCCGGATTGGTCCTTGAAGGTTGAGTATGTTCTGCGACATAGTGCGTATCGTCTCCCGGTAGTCGTCGTCATGAAAACGACCAGCAGCGGCTGAGAGATCGCCAAGCTCGACGATCGTGTAGATTTCCTTTTCAATGGAAACCTTCGTCGATGGCGAATCTTTAGTCTGTTCTGGCGTGTGATGTGCAAGTTGAGCCTCTTGCTTTGCGTCAGGAGGTTCGAAAGAGCTTTCGCTTTCGTCCAACAGCACCGTTTCTTTAAGTTCTTCGCCGAAATCCGAATCACTATCGGTGTCGTCAAGGATTTCCGACGCGACTTCATCCAATTCGGCTTCACTTTCATCCGCGTCCACTGCACTTCGATCAGCCTCAAGAATCTCCGTCAACTGTTCGTCTAGTTTGCGAATAACTTCCTCGCGTGCGTACCACCAGTCCGGCGACCAGACCCTTAGGATGCTCCACCCAAGCCCCTCCAAAACCAATTGCCTTGTCTTGTCTCGGTCACGAGCGGCAGCACTTCGATGATACGTGGCACCATCGCATTCAACACCGGCAAGGTAAGCTCCGGGTTTGTCTGGGTGACGAACCCCGAGGTCAATACGGAACCCGGAAACTCCAATTTGAGGCAGCACCTGCCAGCCACGCAATTCCAGTGCTTCAGCGACAGACTGCTCAAACGGCGAGTCGAATCCTCCGACACTGTCCTCGGTTTGTCCGCCCAACGGTTTTTCACCACCCGACTCGGCGAAATCGAGAAACTGTTTCAAGTGATTCAAACCTACCGATTTTGACCGTGACGCATCGAGTTGGTCGGATGTGAAACTACTGTACACCAACATCTGCTGACGGGCTCGCGTCACGGCAACGTTCAGTCTTCGCTCGCCACCGTCCCGATTCAATGCGCCAAAGTTCAAACTGATTCGCGGGTTGGTCGCGGTCGGTCCAAAGGTAATCGAGAAATACATCACGTCCCGTTCATCTCCTTGAACGTTCTCCAGATTCTTGACGACGGTTGGTTCGATTCTTGAATCGCTGAAAAACCACTCAATCTCAGGTGACTTTCTGATCGCAGCTTCGAACAGATCCTGAATCAACGTTTGTTGCTGAATGTTGAATGTAATGACACCAAAAGTTAACCGCTTCGCAGCGGGTTGATCGAGATTGGCTTTCATCCGTTTGACGGCATCATCGACGATCGCTTCCGCCTCGGCACGATTTGTTCTGCTTTTCCCCATATCGTAAACGGCATCGGGAACTTTCGTCAGCGAGACTCCTTTTTCGTCGTCTTCAGCTGCCGGGAAAGTAATTAACTCGTTGCGATAGTACTTGTAGTTGGAGAACGCAATCAGTGATTCGTGACGGCTTCGATAGTGCCAGTTCAGCGTCAACTCTGGAAGCCCGGATGCCAAGGCTTCGTCAAGAATGCTTTCCAAGTCCTTCTCGTGGTCTTCCAGCTCTTCATCAAACTCATCATCTTCGGACTTACCAAAGAAATTCGTCGGAGGCAGTTGTTTGGGGTCGCCTACAATCACGGTCTGTCGTCCACGCGCAATCGCACCGATCGCATCCCAAGTCGGAATCTGGGAAGCCTCGTCAAAGATAACAACGTCGAATGGCGCTTGGATTGCGGGAAGGTACTGAGCGATCGAAAGCGGCGACATCAGGAGACAAGGCGCGAGCTTTCGAAACGATTCCGGCATACTGGTTACGACGTCACGAATTGATTTGCTTGGGCGTTTCAATTGCATTTGATGACGCAACGTCCCCAGCTCAGACGTTTTCGCTACCGATTCTGGTGAAGGCAGTTTATGAGAAATGCCTTTTCGAGACTGCACTGAGGCGAGGCGACGCGCCTGCAAATCAAGCTCATTGAATTCTTTGATGACATTTTCATGCGAGGTCGATTCGAACTGCTGAAGGATCGGTGTTCGGTCGATCAGGCGCGGAATGAACCAGTCAGCATAGCCGGCTTCGAATCGCTGCTCGGCCTCAGAACAGGGAATACTCTTGGATTCGATTAGCTTTACCAACGGTGAAAGTCCGAGCGCCTTGGCTTTCGCCTTAGTCCCGCACCACATCGTCCAGCGTTTAAGAAACGTGCGATTCTCAAGAACGCTGGCGGTCGTGCTTTGAGTCGATTGGCACACGTCTGTTGTCTGTTTACCGACTGGCATTGACCCAGCAGCTTTGGCGAAAGCTTTGACCGCACTGTAAAAGCTGCTTAGACGTTGCAAATACTCAGACGCGTTTTTGAACAGCTCGCTGTCACCTGACTTGCCATTGATGAACGGATGGATCGCTTTGGAAATTGCGTTAGTCGACGCTCCTGCGGCTCCGACCTGTTTGATGGAAGCCCGCAGCTTCTTTGCCAGTTCAATCTGTTTGCCCATGCTCGCGACATCTGAGTCAACACCATTCCAATGCCGCGACTCGCCGTTGAGCAGGTTTTCGCCAATCGCTTCATTGGATTCACGAAGCTGTCGGATCGCCTTCAAGTCCGTGCTGGGATCCGCGAACTGGGAGCCGGTGTCGGCATAAGTCTTGAGCAAACGCTGGACTTTCCGCTTGGCAAACCAAGAGAGAGGCCAGAACTTCGCAGTCGCCGCTCGCCACTGCACATCGAGTTCGTCGACTGGGACTTCGTTCAAGTTCTCGTCATACGTGCCCTTCAAAACGGTGCGTGCATTGGACTCCAACTCGATCGAGGCTTCCAAGTCTCTTAACGCATCAGGGAACTTGGAGAACTGCTTATGAAACAGAACACGCACATCCTCGCTCGAAGACTCAAGCAAGATTTTCGCAAGCAGCTTCAATTCATCAAGCTGAGCCACCGAAGCGTCGTTGACGTCCGGACGTCCAAGTGAATTATTGAAACTGCTCAAGGCAGACTCAAGCTCTTCCGACGTCGTTCGCAACGTTTCCGTTGACGCAATCAGCTCGCCTTCCCATTTCATTGACCACTCGGTCGCACGGATGATCGTCAGCGGTTCTGAATCGCCAATCGCATCGAAGCTGACGCCAATCGCCTTCGCAGTTGAAGTTAGCTTGTTGAACGCGTCTTTGTCGTGTCGAACCGTGTCTGGCCATGCAAATTTTGGTTTTGTTTCATTGAACGAAAGCGATGACACTCCGAATGCTCGGAACGCGCTCCAGCCATTTGGATTGACCGCATGAATGGCGGCGACGTACTGATTCAGGGTGTCTCGATGAACCTTCAGTCGCTTGCTTACCGAAACCCAATCATTGTCTTTGACACGTCGATTGGTTTTCCAGTTCTGCTGCAGTTGCGAAAGAAACTTCTTGCGTTCGGCCTTGTTACTATGCAGTTCTACGCAGCAATCGCCAAGTCCGTGTTGACGTAAGCGACGATGCACGACATCCAGAGCAGCCGTCTTTTCCGCCACAAACAGCACGGTTTTTCCATTGGCCAAGCACTGCGCGATCATGTTCGCAATCGTTTGGCTCTTTCCCGTCCCAGGTGGTCCGATCAGAACAAGGTCCTTGCCTTCAGCAACGGCCATGACGGCAGCCAACTGGGAAGAGTCCGCATCGAGCGGGTGAAAAATCTCGCTGGGATCGTAGTGGTGGTCGATGTCCATCGGACGCGGCAATGCTCCGCCACCTGAATCAAAACCCTTGTCAGGATTGTCCAGCAAGTGCTTGACGACTCGATTGTTTTTCAGCTGATCCGTTCGGTCAACAAGGTCGCGCCACAGCAAATACTTGGCGAAAGAAAATCGTCCCAACGCACATTCGTCCACAACCTCAAAACCAGTCATGTCTCTCACGTGAGCACGCACTTGCGAGAGGATCAGCGGCACGTCGACTCCACTGTCGTCAGCCGGGAGGTTCGACTCAAAGCTTGACAGATCCTTTCCAAAGTCCTGCTTCAATAGTTGAAGCAATGTTGCATTGAAACGCGCTTCGTCCTCGTGCATCCTCAGATAGAACGGAGACTGGCTGCTCTTGCGAGTTAGCTTTACCGGGATAAGTAGCAAGGGTGCGCGATACGTTTTTATGTCTCCGGGTTTCTGGCGCCAACGCAGAAAACCAACGGCGAGGAAGAGTGTGTTGGAACCTCCTTCGGCCATGTCGTTTCGAACCGCGCGGTAGATCGTTGTCAGCCGTTTATCAAGCTGATCAGTTGAGAGGACACAGGCTACTTCCTTGCGCGTGAGTGCTTGCCTCGCGAATTCTACGTCGATGTCGTGGTTCGTTTTCTGGCGATGAAGCTCCGGGTCACGGTCGCCAATTGGGTTTTGGTCCGGCAATGAGATGAGCCGCAGTCGCTGGTCTGCCGCCAGCAGGTCCTCAAGATTGGCGATATTGTCGCAGACAATCGGAATCGACTGCTGTGTTGGCCTAAAGTTCAGCAGCCTGTTTCGCAATGTAAGGTCCAGCAGTTTTCGCTGCCAGCGATCAATGCGGCCTCGAGCGGTCGCTGGTTTCTCTTCAGAAACCGAAGCTGGCAAGCTCAGTTCCGGCGGAGCGGCCAACGGTAAGAACTCCGCATCGATTTCGTTCGCTGCATCTGACGTAGCATCATGGTTTTTCGACGAATGCGAGGCAAGCGGAACAATCTGTGCCATCCGAGCTCGCGCGATATCAATCGCAGCGACAAACTCGTGTTCTTTGGATTCTTTTGTGGCAGCTTTTGCTGTTCGTACGGCATTCTCAAAACGGGATGGAGGTGAGTGAGTAACGAGGGTTGTTTCAAAGGTGATCAGCTCGTGCCTGGCGATCGCTTTTCTCAATTCACTCGGCTCAGGCTCAACGACTTGGCTCAACGTTCTCTCAACCAACCAAGCACCGGCAAAGCAATGTCCGTCGGTCATAACGATGACTGGATTGAGTCCTACTGCTTCGATCGCGGCCGCAAACAGGAGCGTGGAGTCTAGGCAGGTCGCCAGTCCCTGATCAAGCACCGTCTGTGGCGTTCGAGTTTTCTGGCCCACCTGCTCAAAGCTTTTCGGTGGGTTGGCGTAGGTCAGCTTTAGTCCACAGATCGCGTTCCAGATTGATGTCACCAACAGATAGGACCGTTTTGGGTCTCCGGACTGGTAGCCGTCGAGCGCTGTAGAATGTCCGTGACGTTCCAGAACTTTGGCTGCTGATTTAAGTATCTTGGCGACCACTGGATCGTTAGGCATCACGAACGCGGCGAGCAGTTCACCTCCCTGATTCATCCCGCCCCATTCTTCGCGGGCCAAGACACGAACGTCCACGGTGGCCGTCGCCAGAGAGGTCGTACCTTGGGTCAGCTCGAACGAAAATTGGCTCTTTTCAGCTTCGTTGAGACCATCCAAGTAACCCGGATCTAACTCGACCGTGCAATCACTGAGCTGTAAATCGTCGCCTGCAAGAAGCCGATCTATTGTCCAAGTCTTTGACTTCAAGAAGCCGGAGGATGTTGTCAGATTGAGCTTGAGTCCGCTGATGGGATCCGGCGAGTGGTTCTTGACTGTCAGCTCAGTGATGAGGGGAACTGAGTTTTGCCAGCCGGCATAGCTAATAGTGGACGCTGATTCAGGCAGGATTTCAAATTGTGGTGAGTTCACGGGCTAGGCGCTTTCACGTTGCATTCGTCTAGAGACAAATCGTTAGACCGTGACACTGAGGGGCGATGATAATCAGCCGTCACCGTGATCAGGTTGTCTCGCGAGGGAATTCACTGGCAAAGTGAACCTATCGTAGCAGCCTTGTAACACGTTTTTAACCGGGATTATTCAAGACGAAAGGCGTCTGGTTTGCCCTCTGAAGCGATTCTCTGGACGCGGAGGAGGGCTTCCGGAGAATTTCCGGCTGCGATGATTTGCCGAAATTGATGGCCGCGTTGGAGCGCGAAAAGGATTTGCTGGCGAAAGATTCCCCTGCGGGGCTCCCTGCGGGAACACGCAAGGCAATGGCGCAGGTTGAGTAAATATCAGCGGCTTAACGCGAGCTATCCTTCGGGCTCACTTGCCGCTTGGCTAACATTCAGATAACTTTTTTACGTGAGACCAATTCAGACTTTTAACAACAAATCGGACATCCCCAAGAGTCCGTCTTACAAATTAATGTCGATCGTCCGAATCACAGCGAGCGAATCATTTTAACCTTGTATCATGCAACTCTGAGGAACCGGCATGCGATAGCCCGTTCGCTTTAGGCAAGAAGGCAAGAAGACCCAAAGTCACTCGACTCTCTTACCGGCCAAATTCAAATTCGGTGACGCGTTGAACAGCCAGTTCATGATCGACGGAATCAAAGCCGTACGTGTCGCAAGCGGTTTTGAGCTGATCGAGTTGCCCCAGCGACTGGATTCTCTCCTGTCGTGTCATTGCGGTCAACGATCTGTTGGGGACTCTGAATTGCATCCCGTCCCATAGCTGTACTCGTGCTGTTAAGTCGTCTTCAAACGCAATCGGCATGCAGATGATGACGCCAGATTTCAAACGGATGTAGCAATTCACCAGCATCGTCGCTTCTGATTCATCGATTGGTAACGAATCCGCAACGTCAGCGTCAATCAGAAAGCTGCCATCAAGATGCCGCTGAACATTACGGCTGTGTGCCGCGACCTCGCCGCCCTGATACAGAATGTTCATTGGCTTGTTCCGAGCCAACACCAATAGCTTCACGCCGCGAAGTTGAATGCTTTGCTTTGTCTGGCTAATGATCTCACATCCGTGTTCAACGCCGCCAACCTCGACAACACCGGGAATGTAAGGCACCTCCGGTGGCGGTAATGATAAAGTGGAATCTGCGTGTATCATTCAAACATCCAAAACGGTTTACCTATCCCGGATTATTCACGATGCGTGGGCGTCGACCTGGGGACAGCTTGTTTCATCTGTGCATTGTTCGAGGTTTGCGGTTTCGACAGGTCACCCACGACGTGAAAATGACGAATTTGCAAAACTTGCCTCCGCGTCAAGAGAATCGATTCAAAGGGCAAACCAGACGCCTGTCGCCGTGAATAATTCCGGCCTATTGGATATTGGCATTTGAAGGTTGCAAAGTTCACCAATGTTGCTCCCGCTCTCGGACATTTTCCAACCTTTTGAAATTCTTCGGTTAGCGGTAGCAGAGCGGTCATCATCGTCGGTGAAGGTTAAGCTGATCGTGAGGCTTCGGCGGAAAAAATGGACGTTTGCCCTCTTGTCTTTGGTCCGATACGATCATGACAAACCGCAGTCCCACTCGCAAAAAGAAAGCCATGATGTTGCACTCTAAATTGGTTCAGCTTTCGAAAATCTCGTTCGCTTTTTTGTTTTTGATTTCCTTTCTGACACTCGAGGTGTCCGCCTTGCAGGAAGGTAAAACAAAAGCTGATTTCTCAATCAAGTTGAGCTCGGATTTGGATTCTGCGCCTGTCGATGGCCGGCTCTATCTGTTTTTCTCCACGCGTCAGGCACCGCCAATCAATGGTCCCAACTGGTTTTCTCCTGAACCATTTTTTGGCAAGGATGTGACTGGCATGAAGCCCGGAGATACCGTCATTTTTGATGAGAAGACGATCGGCTATCCAAGCGTCCTCGCTGAAATGAAATCTGGGGAGTATCAGGTTCAAGCCCTGTTGGATTTCAACTTCGATTTTGCAGACCATAAAAATGGTGTTGGAAATTTCTATTCCGAACCAACAACCATCCAGTTCACCAACGGAGCAAGTCACGATCCTGTCATGTTGGAATTGGTGAACGTCATCAAAAAACGGGGCCTTAAAGACACAGAGTCTTTCAAGATCATAAGCCTCGAAAGCGAATTACTTTCCAAGTTTCATGATCGAAAAGTGGTCGAACGTGCCGGGGTTTTATTGCCGTCGTCTTACGCTTTGGAGCCGGACCGCCGGTACCCTGTGTACTACGACATCAGTGGTTTTGGTGGAACGTTGGAGCGAATTCAGCTTGGACAAATGAGGCGAGCCCAGAACGCTCCGGAAGGCGAAACGGAATTCATTAAGGTTTTTCTGACAGGCCAATGCAATTGGGGGCACCATGTCTACGCCAACAGTGCCACGAATGGACCTCGTGGAGACGCGTTGATTCAAGAAATGATTCCGCACATCGATTCCCAGTTCCGAACCATCGCTGAACCGACAGCTCGTTTTGTCGGAGGTCACAGTAGCGGCGGTTGGTCATCGCTTTGGTTGCAAGTGGCTTACCCGGACGATTTTGGAGGCGTTTGGAGTACGGCTCCAGATCCGGTCGATTTTCGTGATTGGCAGGGAACCAACCTGTACGAAAATGAGTCCGTTTTCTTTGAAGCTGACGGCAGTGTAAAGCCATTGGCTCGACGAAATGGAGTTGTGATGCTGACTTATCCAGGCTTCTGCAAAATGGATGATGTCTTGGGCGAAGGCGGGCAGTTGAGAAGCTTTGAAGCCGTATTTAGTCCGCGAGGCGATGATGGTAAGCCAATGATGTGCTGGGATCGAGAAACAGGAAAACCAGATCCCGAAATTGTTGAGTACTGGAAACGATACGACATCAGCAAAAAACTATCTGAAAACTGGACAGAGCTGGAGCCGAAGCTTGCCGGAAAAATTCATGTCTACATGGGTGACGTCGACACGTTTTATCTCGACGAAGCGACTCGCCTTTTGGGACAACGGATGAAAGAACTTGGCAGCGATGCTGTGATTGAGATGTTTCCTAGCAAGGATCACATGAATTTGCTGGATCGTTCGCTGCGAAAAAGAATTAGTCAGGAGATGGCTGAAAAGTTTCATCAGAACCACCCCAACCATCGATGAATGCTGATCCAAAAATTCGATTCGCAACGAATGATGATTGCGATGGTATTGTCGCGTTGGTGGATGAGGTGCTACAGGAATACGGTGACAGAATCTGTCTGGCGGAAGGCGGCGCCGAGTGCGATTTGCTGGATATTCGCGACGGCTATTTGAAAAAGGGTGGTCAGTTCTGGGTGCTGGAACAGCCGAGTCCAACCGGTCAAAAAGAGATCGTTGGCACCCATGCAGCACGTCCAGACCCCAGCAAGGAAGGCGTCTGCACGTTCAAACGGCTTTATCTGCACCGCGATCTTCGTGGTTCAACATGGGGCCGTGAGCTGATGCAGGTCACGATTGATTGGGCGAAAGCCAAACGGTTTCAACGGATCGAGTTTTGGTCAGATACACGTTTTGAACGAGCCCATCATTTTTTCTTGAAGTTCGGATTCGTTCGCTCTGGCGAGACGCGGCACATGACTGATTCAGCGATTCCCTACTCGGAGTACCAGTTCCATTTGGATTTGAGCACGGATCTGGATTTGAACACGAATTTGGATTTGGAAATTACTTGAACGCATTTGAACTGCATCCTGATTTGAAACGCGATGGCATTCCAGTGGGCGAATTTCCGCTGTGCCTCGTTTTGTTGATCAATGATTCAGCCTATCCATGGTTTGTGTTGGTTCCAAAACGCGATGGAATCAAAGATGCGATTGACCTTGTCGAATCCGACTACGATTCGCTCTGCAAAGAGTCTCGAGTTTTTGGCTTGGCGATAAAAGAGATTTTTGACGCAGAGAAATTGAACGTTGCCGCGCTGGGAAACATGACGCCGCAACTGCACGTTCACCACATCGTTCGTTCCCAAGATGACCCGGCATGGCCGAAGCCGATCTGGGGATTTCAGCCGCTGACGCCTTATTCCGATGCAGAAGTTGAAGGCATTCGACGGCGTTTATGTGATGCCGAGATCGCCTCGTTTTCGCCGGTAGTCAAATCCTGACATGGCGTGTGCGATTTGATTCTGCGTTTCAATTGAGCTCGATTTGAGCCCGAAGGAGCCCGTTTTTTTGAAACCAGTTTTTCAGCCGTTTTGGGATTTTGTCCCAAGATTTGGATCGCGGTTGCGAATGGAGAGCGGTTGAAATCGATTGTTGACGGTCGTTCGCCAGCTTGGCGGGAAAAAGCTGCCGCTCGATTGAGCGACTGCTTCTGCGATTCGACGACGTGCTGTAGCAATTATTCCGGCTGTCGCGAACTTCCTTTTCCGCGACACGAATCGTTTCGGGGTACCGATCCAAGGTCGCGAGCTACATTTCATGCGGTGTGCTGAACATGATCGCAATGTCGAAATATTTCTTTCTCTTTTCAAGAGGTTTAAAGATGATTGTCCTGTGGGGACTCTTACTGGGAGTGCTGGTTTACTCACTCTACCGAGTCGGGTTAAGCGGTTTTTATACTGTCAGTCCCGACCAGCGTGCCGTTGTGACAAGCTTCGGAAAGGCTCAGCGATTGAGAACCGATCCGGCTGCGAAAGACGAACCGTCGATGCTAACGAGCGAAGAAAAAGAACGCTACGAATTCCCTCAGGTTCGAGTCGTCGGACCGGGTGGGCCGTACTTCAAAATGCCATGGCAAAAAGTTCACAAAATCAGTGTGGCGACTCAAGCGGTTGACCTTTCATGGGACCCAACGAAAAAGCAGGCCACCATCGAAGCGGTCACCAAGGATAATTTGACCACCGGCATCAACGGTCAGTTGCGGTACCGAGTCAGCGAAAGCAATCTGTATCCGTATCTATTTGGAGTCGCCAGCCCGCTTGAGCACGTGATGGGTTACTTCGTTTCTGTTCTTCGGGAGCGAGTTGCCAACTTCGTGGATCCGCGAGGCCAAAGCCTGTTGAGTGATGCGGTTGAAGAGAGCGACATGGATTCCTCATCGATCGGAGAGGGAAGCGAGCTTTCCGAGGGAGTATCCATCAACGACTTGCGGAAGAACTTGCCGTTGCTGAATCAGTACATGGAAGAGCAATGTCGATCGACGACAGGACGATACGGCATCGAACTTGATGCGGCTCTGATTACCGAGATCGATCCGCCTCCAGAAGTCGATCGTGCACTTTCGGCGATCAACAGCACTCGCAACCAGGTGGCGGGCGATTTAAGCACCGCGCGAGCCGACTCCGAGCAGCAGATCACGATGAGTGCTCGAGCGGTTGAGATTTCCACCAACAACGCTCAGGCAGAAGTCGCTCCTCTTCGCGAACTGGCATCAACGCTGTCCAAAATTAAACAGGAAGGTGGCTCCGATTGTCTGCGAGCCTACATTCGAAATTTGAAGATTCCGCTTTTTGACAAAGCGAACCGAGTTGTCCAAACGCTCAGTCAGTCCAACGGAAAGCAGGGTGCGTAAATGGATGAATTTATTCAAAACATGGCAGAATCGATGGTCTTTTTTGTCCCCGCCGTAATTTTTGGTTTGCTGATCATTCCGATCTTTCTTGGGTTGGCACGCGTGTTTGGGCTCTACGCCTGCGTGAAAGAATGTGAATCACAAGTGTTCACTCTGTTTGGAAAGGTCATCGGAACGATCGATGAACCCGGCCTGCAGTTTCCGCTGACGAAGTTTGGTCCGAAGTCTTTGTTGATTCCTTTCTTTGGAAAGAAGTATGTCGTCAGCACGGCGCTTCGCCAGTTTTACATGCGAAACCAAATGGTGAACTCAGAAGAAGGAACTCCGATGGGTGTGGGTATCTGGTACGAGATGCGAGTCTCGGATCCTATTTCATACCTGTTCACCAATGCCAATCCGGAAG
Organism: uncultured Pirellulaceae bacterium; assembly: GCA_964479855.1. Lineage (GTDB taxonomy): Bacteria > Planctomycetota > Planctomycetia > Pirellulales > Pirellulaceae > Mariniblastus. Next base: position 46,067 of record CAYZPA010000011.1, on the reverse strand, counting down.
GCTCGTTGCAGGCCAACGTTACCAGTTCGACCATTTCGACGCTCAGCAATCTTGAGATGGAAAAGATGCTCGAAGATCGCCACTCTCTAAGCCGCACAGTGCGAGAGACCGTTTCTCCGCTGTCCGAAAAATGGGGCTATAAGCTAGGTTCGGTCTACATCCGCAAAGTAGCTTTCACGGATCGCGGCATGGTCGACAACATTACTGAAAAAGTCGTCAAACGCCTGGTGCAAGTCACCAGTGCGATGAAGCAGGACGGTGAGAACCGTGTTGGTTTGATCAAGAGTGAAACGGCGTTCAAGGTTTCGCAAAAGATGGCGGAAGCTTCTGCGTCGCGGCCACAAATTGTGGGAGAAGCACTCAACGAAATCGCCAAGCAGGATCCTGAAATTCTCGATACGGTTTTGGAGGTGATGGAAGTTGACAAGCTGCTCAGCTCAGACGCTTCGATCGACATCCTTCCGGATTCAAGCAATTTATTGATTCAGCTTGGCGATTCCGACGCTCGTTCGCCCAATAGCCGTTTCGCTCCCGTTTCGGTGATTGAGCGATAAGGCTTGCGTGTTGAACTTTAGGGTAAACCGGCGTCGCAGAATTGCGGCGTCTTTTTTTGTGGCAATGTAAATGAGGCGATAGCGAATCGAAGCCGGCCGGAAAGGTTTGGCTTGTATGCGTCAAACGACGCCCTCCACCGCCATGATTTTTTGAATCTGGCGTTTGCGAATACCGCTGTAAAACGAAGCGAAATGCAAGAGTTTTCGAGCGTTCAGGAATCCGTAGACGGGATGAGTCACTGAACCGGATGCCGATCGGAATTTCCCCGACTGCAGCAGATTGCTGACGACGCTCACGTTATGCCAAACGGATTCCTGATAGCGATCAAGACAATCCAGATTGGCATCGATTGGAAACAGGTGGTGCCAGGTTTGCGACGACTCAAAATTCCTGTCTTCAGAAATCAGGCTAAGTATGGACTTAAACACAAAGTCATTGTGTTTTGTCAAATGATCGATGACCATCAAAATGGTCCATTCACAATCCTCAGCGTTCATGCCCATCAAACGCGGAATTCTGGTTGGCCGGCTGAGGAAATCGACGTCGTGGCGATTGGCTATTTGAAACACTTCGTTGGAAATCGCTTCAAACCGTTTGATCGACCTTGCGACAGTGAACGGAGTACGAAGAACGAAGACTGTGTTGAGCAGCCCTCGTTCCATCGCGGGAATCTCCCAGTCCAAATCGTCTTCGTTTTCGTTTCCGTGCACGCCGTTAAGGACCCTGATTTTCGTTTGCCTTACCGACGTCGCTTCGGAACGGCTTTTTCGATTCGTACAATGCGAGTCGTTCTTTGTAGTCGGCTTTATCCGATTCGTCGGCCAATTCGATTGCCTTCTTTTGGTTTTCAACGGCTGCTTCGAAATCGCCGTTTTCGGCGTGAGCAGCGGCAAGCGTGTCGATCAAGTTCCAGTCTTTTTCTCCGCTCAGCTCAACCGCTTTTTTCGCGTACTCAACCGCTTTTTCACCGTCACGGAAGTTTTCGTCCGGGCAAACGGAAAGGAACCATGCCAATCCATTTAGGACTTCAGGAACGTTTGCTCCAACTTCAATGGCTTTCTCAAAATCCGCCATCGCTTTTTTGTACTCACGCATGTTTTCGTAAGCGACCGCTCGATTGCCGAAAGTCGTCGCGGAACCTCCCGAGAGTTTAATACAGCGGTTGTAGTCAGAAATCGCTTCTTCAAGATTCCCTTTCGCGACCTGGCAAACGGCTCGGTTGTTGTACGCAAGCTGAAGTTTCGGGGCGTAGCGAATTGCGCGATTGAGATCGAACATTGCTTCGTCGATTTTTCCAAGCTTATAAAGCACCCAACCGCGATGGTTCAGTGACACGGCGTTCTTGGGTTGAATGTCGACCGCTTTTTCGGCCTGTTCGAGTGCTTTTTCAAGATCGTCTTCCGCAAGATAAATGTTGCTCATGCCGATGTAGCTGTCGGAAATACGTTTGTTGATTTCAATCGATTTAAGATAGTCTTCTTTGGCTTTCTCGATCTCGCCGGCGTCGTGAGCGGCGCTTGCTCGGTTAATGTAGAACCATGGTTCTTCGGGTTGCAGTTCGATCGCTTTGTCGAAGCTCTTGACGGCCTCTTTGAGAGCACCCGCGGCATAGTAGACCAGGCCAAGGTTACAGTGGGCTCGAGCGAGTCCACCGTTGGATTTGGTTTGAGCGTATTTTTTATAAAGCTTAATCGCGTAACCAATGTCCTGAATCGCACCAGCACGATCTCCCGTGGCGTTACGAACGACGCCGCGATTGGACCACGTGGCCGCGTTTTCCTTGTTGATACGCAACGAGTTATTCAAGTCATCGAAGGCTTCTTTGAGCTTTTCGTTCTCGCGGCGAATCATGCCACGATGCGCGTAAGCGGCGAAGTCTTTTTCGTTGGTCTTGATGCGATCAGAATAGTACTTTTCCGCATCCTGAAGGTTCATGACGAATTCCAACGGTAGCCAGCCATTGACGCCTTCGAGAGCACACCATTTTTTACCTGACACGGCAAGGATCGTGTGAATACTTCCTTCCATGACCTGCCCAACTTTCTTCTGTTTGATTTTCGTTGGATAGTTCGCGGTAACGCAGACTCGGTCGCCCGGTGATTGAGCCGTTGCATCACTGCACAACAAAACCACGGCGAAGAACAACAGGGCAAAAGCAAATTTGAAGAGTTGGTTGGTAGGCATATCAGTATGAAAATCGCGATTGGCGGAGGAGGAAAAGAACGCCGAAGAGGGAACGCCGCAATGGCAACTCCAGAACGTCCATAAGTTAATCGGCTGGCGAATTCTTTTCAAACGATTTTGACCCGTTGAACGGGGTTTCGATGGAATGTCAGTTCGCGGGCCGAATTGCCGTAACCATGCGTTCCGATTGTAGGGAATTGGTAGGATCGGTAAGTTTTTCGGCCCGATCGAAGGGCGGGATTGGGGGCTCGTGATTTTGGCAGCCGAGGGCGGCGGATAGCAGCGGATAGCGGCGGACAGCAGCTAATAGCAGCGAATTACTTCCCGATGCAAAACTTGCCGAAAACAACGTCCAGAATGTCATCCGTATAGATTTTGCCAACCACCAGTCCAATGCTGTCCAGAGCAAGGCGGACTTCTGCGGCGACCACTTCGTCACCGATTCCGTCGATGGCCGCCTGTGCCGCCGAAGAGATCGATGTTTCGGCCTCTCGCAGACTCTCACCGGTTCGTAGCAGGGTCGAGCCAACGATCGCGGATTCCTCCGTTTGGGACTGAGCAAGAAATTCGCAAATTGCATCCGTCAGTAACGATAAACCGGTGCCATCGATGCTGCTGGTGGCGATGATCTTCAAGTCTGGATGCTGGTTTCGGATGGCTTCCGACAGCGTTTGGGTCGCGGCTGAAGTGCTGCGGTCACATTGAGTCAGAGTCAAAATCAGCGAATCGGAATTGTGTTGCTGAATCTGCCAAAGGGTTTCTTGTTGTGACTGGTTCGCATCGACACAGAGCACCGCAAGATCACATTGATCAAGCTCACTTTTCCGTTGCTGCTGCGACGCAAAGGCGATTGAGTCATCCGCGTCGATCGTTTCCAGCCCGGCCGTATCGACCAATTCAACTCGCATTCCAGCAGGCTTCCACGTCGCGGAGACTCGATCAGTTGTCGTGCCGCTGATATTGGCCACGATTGCCACGTCGCGGCCCAACAGTGAGTTGAACAGGCTGCTCTTCCCCGCGTTCGGCAACCCGAAAAGGCTGACTCGAAACGAAGCCGTTTTTGAATCACGGCTGGAAATCTGATCCAATAATGTTTTGATAGAACGATTGGCGGAATGAAGTTTTTCAACCATCGCATCGTTGCTGATGAACGTGATATCCTCTTCCACGAAATCCAGTCCGGCTTCAAGTTCCGCCAACGCGGCGATCAGTTCATTGCGAGTCGCATCCAGCTGCGAGCCCACGCCTCCGGCCAACTGTCCCATTGCAACGTTTAGCTGACGCTGATTCTTGGCATCGATGACCGCCAATACGGCTTCCGCTTGAGTCAGATCGATGCGACCGGAGAGAAACGCTCGCATCGTAAACTCACCCGGCATTGCCGGTCTCGCGCCGGATTCACAAAACGTTTGGACGGCGATTTCCAAAACGGGAGTCGAACCGAAAGTGTGAAATTCAATTGACGGCTGCTTGGTGAAACTCTGATTCGATGGCCAAACCATCATCCTGCCGGGAACTTTGCAGGCACCGCAATCGACGGCCCCTGTGGTGACCCCGATTCGGGAAAGGCTGTTGGGACTCTGCTGATCCGTGTCAGGAAGAAAAATCGAGCTGGCGATTTCGACCGCTCGAGGCCCTGAGAGTCTTACGATCCCTCGTCGCCCAGGGCCATGTGGAGAAGCGATGGCAACGATCGTGTCGCTGTGCGATGGTTCAACCATTTAGATTCATTTCAACTTAGAACGTTTCCGTTCCAATCGATTTCATTGCAAGCGATTCCATTGCAATCAATTTACTGCAAACCGAAGCTGTGTTTTCAACAGACGGATCCGTTCCTCGCACGGCGGCAAGATTTAACGACGTGCAAGGTTTAACGACGTATCATTAAGCCCATTCGAGGCCGGATTGTTTCTTGAGTCGTTCTTCGTAGTCACCCAACAGACCGCCGATAACATCCCATTTGGCTTCGCGACGAACTTCGATGTCACCATGCTGGTTTACTCGGACGATCGACTGGTCGTTGACGCCGGCTCCCGCAAGTTCAGCGAATTCTTTCGCATCTAACATGGACTCAAGGGTCGCGCCGGTCATTTCGATGAATTTCATCTTTGGTTCAGACATGGGAAAAACTGCTTATGTAGAGTTGGCTAGTGACTGAAGTTGCAAATAACCTTTCATGGGCAGCATTGAAATCTGATTCTTGCTCGGGAAAAGCAACAAACGATGACAAACGTCAACACCGGTTATTTGCACTAGATCTTCCAGGCTTGAGCCTACAGGATAGATTTCGGATCGGACTTAAGACACAAGTGTAACATCAAGCCGAGACACTTCCTTTCGAATTCGTCCATAGTTTAACGGAGCGAACGCAATCGGGAACCTGCTTTTCTAGCGAGACTTTACGCGACCTTCAATGATGGGAGCCGTCTTTGGAATGTCGTCAGCAGCGGTCGAATCGCCGGAGGATGCGGCTTCTGAAACGTCGCCGTAGATTCGGAACTGGGCTTGGCGTGCTTCGTTTAGCTTCTGGTTGTCGTCGGAACTTGAAACGGAATCTGCATCCGCCGTAATATTGCGAACGGCGTCGACGACTTCGGTAAGCTTGGCGATGCGAGCGTCTTTTTGCAGGACACGATCGTTGATCCAATTGAGAATATCTCGTTCTGACAAACCGAGTTCTTTGCGAACCTGAGTGATCGTTGAACCACCTGAAAGGATTCGATCTACGACACCTTCTCGAAACTTCTTCGTGTAGCGTCCGACTCTGGCTTGCTGAACGAGTAACGATTCATCAGATCGAAGAAAATTTCCAACCTTCTCGAATTCAGCGGCCTCGTCAGCCTCATCGACCACAGTTTCAGTCGTGGATTGCTTCGGTTTGCGACGAAAGAAAAATCCTCCTCGTTCGGCGGGGTCACTTCGATCTCGCCACGGCACAATATCATCCATGTCGGTCGAGGTGGAATCCAGCAGCACGTCATCCAACGGCCGTTGCAGTTTGAAAGTGTTCTTCTCACAAGCGCAGCAATACCAGCTGGCTCTTGGTAGGGAAGCTGCGAATTCAGGCCAACGATTCAGCAGCCTGAGAACCGGCCAGCGGAAATGCAAGATGTGCGGAACGTTTCGTAGGCACTGTTTGCAATGTCCGATCTTTTTCATCGATCCGTGAATCCAAAAATCAAGGAACTTAATATTCCGTACCACCGGGTAACGCGTCACAACAACGGCATCTCAATCGGGTCAACCACGCTCGGCCCGACTGGTTTGGCCGAACTGAATTGCTTGTTTCAATTTTCGCCGCGAATTGAAGCGTCGCGAGATGATTGCTACAGCGTCATCTGCGGTTGGAATAGACCGCATCGGTATTGCCAGTATGATAGCCCAGTTCTGCTCGAATTCAAAAGCTCAATTTGCTTGCACCTTGACGTCGACACGAAATTTAAACGTCTAATCGGCTGGATAGAACTATGGAAACTGACTCGGGGCCGTCAAAGCTGCCGCAATCTGCCGAATCTCAAGCTCGTTCGATTGTCGTGGCCGACGAAGAAGATCATCAGCGGCTCGATTCGTTTCTGGTTCGACATTTTTCGAAACACAGCCGAGTCCGCCTTCAGCGAGCGATTGCAAAGGGCCAAGTTTTGGTCGATGGAAAGAAGGCCAAATCTTCAACGCGGCTCAAGCCGGGCCAATCCGTTTTGTGCGAGCCGATCGAAGTGCCTTCCGAGGGGCCGATTCCGGAGGACATTCCGTTAAAGTTAATCTTTGAAGACGAACACATGGTGGCGATCAACAAGCCGCCAGAAATGGTCGTTCACCCTGCGAAAGGACACTGGTCTGGAACGCTCACTGCTGCCCTTGCGTTTCATTTTGAATCTCTCAGCTCCATCGGCGGTCCGACTCGTCCCGGCATCGTCCATCGGCTGGATCGAGATACCAGTGGAGTGATTCTTGTCGCGAAAACCGATCAGGCTCATGCCGCGCTCAGCAAGCAGTTTCAGGATCGAACCATCGAAAAAGAATACCGCTGCATCGTGACGCCTTCGCCCGCGCTTGACCGGGACGTGATTGACAAGCCGATCGGAGACCATCCGTATTCGCGTGAAAAAAAGGCGGTACGAGAAAATCACCCTTCCTGTCGCAATGCGATGACCATGTACGAGTTGGTCGAACGATTTGATGGCTTTGCACACGTTCGCGTCAAACCAAAAACCGGACGCACTCATCAGATTCGCGTCCACATGGCGAACGCAGGAAGCCCGGTGCTTTGCGATCGGCTGTACAGCGGGCGGGCAAAGCTGACCGTTGGAGACCTTAATCGAACTGATGACGAAACGATGCTGCTGGATCGACAGGCACTGCACGCTTATCGCATCGTTTTCGATCACCCTGAGTCAGGAGAACGGACCGAGCTAATGGCACCGTTGGCGGACGACATGGTGCGGGCGTTGGAAGTGCTTTCGAGAGATCGCCCGCTTTCGTGAAACGTGCTCGAGCGAAATATTGGAAGGAAAATTCACTTTTTCGCAAGTTAGCCCGGATTACTCACGAGGGGGAAGCGTCGAAATGGAGAAGGCTTGTTTTATCTGGGTACGGCTGTCGTCGTGAATCATTTCGAGTTAGCCCTGAATAATTTCAGTTCGTGGAAACGCAACATTTGCCTTATCGATTCGCTACAATTGGAGCTCGACGATGGTCAGCGGAGGAGCCCCTTTTGAAGTTTTCGATTCGCCAAATGTTGATCGGTATGGTCGCGATGGCTTTTTATGCCGCCGTAATCGGTGCCGGAGCGAACGGCAGCCCTGTTGGTTACGGGTTGGCGATCGGTATAGCCGCTCTGTTGGTCATTTTGCCAGTTCTGGCAATTCTGTATTGGTTGGCTTTTGCGACGGTTGCTCGAGCTCAAAAGCGGCTGGACCATCCCGGTCGTTCTCGTGCTCAAACCGTCATCGGTTCAGCAGATCCGGCACTAGCAGATCCGACACTTAATGAGATGCCAAAAACGGTGTCCGATGCAGCGTCCATTGCAACGTCTTCAACCCATGAGCGTATGCCATGATTCGAAAGCAATTGCTCTACTTTTTGATTGCGGCTGTTTGCTGTTGGTGGCCTGCAAGTCTGTACGGTCAAGGTGGAGGCTACAACGTTCAGTACCATGATGTTTGGCCGAGCCACACCGATATTAAATACGTTCGAGTGACGATTTCTCCTGTCGCCGGCGTCGCGACTCGGGATATCGACTTTTATGTGGTTTGCAATTTGCCAACCTACGCCAGCAAGCGGGTTTCTGTGGTGGTGCCGCTGCGGAAAGGAGATACATCGGCTGTTGGAGAGCTGTACATTCCAGCGGCAGAAGCTTACCGCGTGTCGTTTCATACCGAGATCGATGGAGACCTGATTGCAGGGCTAGATGATTTCGCACGGTATAGTTACTCGGACTTCACCGGCAATTATCTTCTGAATATGCCCAAGGTGGTTTTCGCATCGTCTGCGGTTCAGAAAGACAGCACGGTTTCCTATATCGGGCTCAGTAAGAAGGTTAACAAGATTCGCCAGATTCCGCAGCCAATCGTTTTGGGCGACGAATTTCCGGACCTAAGCGGTGCTCAAGAAGTCTACGAACTTAACGGGAATGGGAACCAGGCGGTAACCGGAGGGCGGACCGCGCTTACGTTGAACGGCTTGACGACTGAATATGCTTCCGCGATTTCGCTCAACGCCCTGCCCTCGCGTTGGTTTGGTTACGAGGGCCTCGACATGTTGGTGCTGAGTCTCGACGACCTAAAGTTGCTGGCCAGAAATTATCCCGGAAAACTGTTGGCGGTCGAGCGATGGGTGGCGTCTTCGGGAACGCTGGTCGTAACCGGTTGCGGAACCGGGCTTTCCAATGCCGAAACTGCGATCCAAGTCTTTGGTGAAAAGGTCGCTCAGCAGACAGCAGATCGGATCGCCTACCCCAGCCCACGTTTGTTCGAACAGGATAATGCCACGGCGCAAAATGCCACGACGAATCCATACAGCGAAATTACCTCCGTCCGGAAAAACAGGCGATTGACGGTCGTGGGTAGCCTCGATGATCGCGGCAGCGAAGAATCCAAAAGCCGGCTGTTGGCCGCTCCCTTCCATCAAGGCAAAATCGTGTGCGTGTCGGATGAAGGTGCAGATTGGGCGGTAAAGAAATTGATTTCTGAAAATGGCTGGCTGCACCTCGTTAACTTCACAAATGCAATTCGCGTCGAAGACGGTTTGTCGAATGCGAACAGCGCCATCTATCGAGAAACGTTTTCGGGTTTAGGGTTTCCAGAATTTGCGGAACCTCCTCGGTATCTTTTCGAAACGTCGATCTTGCTTTACCTGATTGCCATTGGCCCAGTCGCATTCTTCGTGCTGAAGAAACGAAAACAGTTGAATTTACTTTTCGTTGTCGTGCCCGCCTTCTCGGCAGTGTGTTGTTTCTTGATCCTGCTGTACGCGGTCTTTGCAGAAGGATTTGCTACGCGAGTCAACGTCGTCACGGTTAGCCATCTCGATCAATCGAACGACAAACTGACCACCAGTTCGGTCACTCATGTTTACGCGGGGCTGTCACCGGGCAGCTATCGCATCGACGGATCGAATTATGGTTTCGTCAACATGCCTTACAACGGCCGACGGGTTTCGATCCAATGGCGCGACAACTCTGAGGAGATTTCTGGCGGCGAAATTAGGGCTCGCACCAATCATCAGATCTTTACTCGCGGTTCGTCGGAATCGAAGTCTGGCTTAAGCGTTAAAGCTTCTGGTGACGACGGTAATGAATCGGTCTCGGTTCAAAACGGCTTTGCGAGCACGCTGCAGTTTGTTTGCTTTAAGACTCCCGATTGTTCACGTGACGAATTTTGGGTTGCTCAAGACGTTGCCGCTGGTGGCTCTGCGGCGGCAGAGAAAGTCCACATAGGCAATGTCCAGAAAATCATCAAATCTCGCCTGAAGAAGCAGCTTGATCAAACGGTTTTTGTCGCGGGTGGGTCATTAAGGCCAAGCAGCAATAGAACGCGAACGTACTACTATGGCGAAGTGCCCGATAGAGACGTTGACGATTCAGAATTCGCCGTTGCGTTGAGCTCGTTAAAGCTTGCTCGGGCAAGTTGGATTCGCTCGCAAACGGAATCCGACGGAGGGAAAGGCTACATCGCGTTGACTGAGTCTGCTGAGGGGTTCGAGTCTCCTGTTGCAGGAGCCACGGTCGAAGGAAGTTTGAACATCATTTACGGAGCGTGGTAACCAATATGAACGTTTCGACGACGAGTGATTCAAAAACACGGCCTGCGATCGAATTCGATTCCTTGGTGAGAACTTTTGGTTCGACCGTCGCCGTGAATAAAGTTACTTTTTCGGTTTACCCGGGAGAGGTTTTTGGGTTCATCGGGCCCAACGGTGCTGGAAAGACGACCAGCATGAAGATCCTGGCGACGCTGGACGAGCCCGATTCCGGATCGGCGAAAGTCGATGGTTTCTGTTGCGTCAATGATCCGGAAAGGGTCAGACGCCGATTAGGGTACATGCCCGATGGTTTCGGCGCTTACTCAAACGTGACTTGCGAAGAGTACCTTGATTTTTTTGCCAGGTCTTACGGCTTGCGAGGCAAGGATCGCCTTTCAAGTTTGCGAAACGTGATGGGGTTCACTCAGCTGAAACAGATTGCACAAAAACCCATCACCGGTTTGTCGAAAGGCATGAAGCAGCGGCTCTGTTTGGGGCGAGCGTTAATTCACAATCCAAAAGTGTTGGTGCTTGATGAACCCGCTGCCGGACTGGATCCAAGGGCTCGAATTGAATTGCGAGAAATGATCACGGCATTGGCTGACGATGGGAAGTCTCTTTTGATTAGCAGCCATATTCTGACCGAGCTTGCCGAAATGTGTGATCGGGTCGCGATTATCGAACAGGGCGGATTGCTGGCGGTCGGTTCTGTTGAAGAGATCCTTTCAACAGAGCGAGACGGCGATACGATTTCGATGTCAAGCGTCGAATCTGAACGAGCACAACTGGTGGTTCAGGTGCTGAGCGACGCCCCGCGGGTGCAGAAATGGCTGGAGGAAAACCTGCCAGACACGGCGGTGCGATTGGCGGGCAACAATCTCCAGTTTCCGTTTTCCGGACGGGCTCAGGAGCAAGCCGATTTGTTGAAGCGAATGGTTGAGCAAGGGTTTCCGATTGTGAATTTCTCCAGCAAGCAGCGTTCGCTCGAAGATGCGTTTCTGCAGGTTACTCGAGGGCGAGTCCAATGAGCGGAAAAAGCGAAACAGAAAAATTGCCCGGTGGTGAGACGTCAAACTCCGGACCGATCCCGGCGATTGGCGGTGCGATGGCTGGAGATATGCCCAACGCTGGCCATCAGTATGTTGTGGCTCGCGAAAGTCGCAATCAATTCGAATCCTTTCAGGATCGGTTCAGCGATTTTTGCAGTTCGATTCTGGTCAAGGAAACTCGACAGGCGATCAAGAGTCGGCAGTTCTTTTTGACGTTCATGGTGCTGATCGTTTTGGTGGCACTTTGGACTTTTTACGCGCTTTCGCCGGGCCGGGATAACTACTCGGTTGATTCGTTGGGAGCCTATACCCTGCATGGTTTTCTGTACGTGTTGGGATTGCCGCTTTGTTTGATTATTCCGTTCACGACCTTTCGATCGTTGGCTCAAGAGTACGAAGACGGCACGATCCAGATGATCCTGATCACAACAATGAGGCCCTATCAGATCGTTGCCGGGAAACTCGGTAGCGCGATGTTACAGGTGCTGGTGTATTTGGCTGTGCTGGGGCCATGTATCTCGTTTTGCTATTTGCTTCGCGGCGTGGATGTGACTCAGATTTTGATGTCCATTTCGCTGGCGGTGGTGACTTCGTTTGGTCTTTGTTGTGCAGCGATTGGACTGGCTGGCGGTGCGAAGACGCGGCGCACAGGCCAGGGGCTATCGCTGTTGCTGATTATGGCACTGGCGATCGTTTCGTTCTGGTGGTGCATGTTGGCCTATGGGATTTGTTTCGAGCCCGCCGGGGTGCTGATGGAAGGGTTCTCGGTCATCGCATTCGGCCCGTTGGCGGGTTGGCTTTCGACCGCACTGCTTCTGTTCGTAGCAGCGGCGGCTCAGATTTCATTTCCGTCCAGTAATCGTTCCACGATGATTCGAGTCGTGTTGCTGATTCAAACGGTTTTGTTTTTGGCGTGGTATATTGCGATCTGTAGCATGACGGGGTTTCACGAGCAGGGATTTATGGTCGCTTCGTGCTTTGCCATGCAGTATTGGTTATTGGTGGGAGCGATGATGGTGGGTTGCCATTCGGGGTTGTCGCCGCGAGTACGCCGAACTTTGCCGAGCGGATTTCTTAAGCGTTCCGTTGTTTCGCTGTTCATGCCGGGACCGGGGCGGGCCTATTTGTTCACGGTGGGGGCGGCATTTTCAGTCGCGGTTTGCCTTGCCGTTCTCGCGCTTGGAAACGACCTGTTTCAGCGAGATTTTGAGTCCAGTGAAACTTTTGGATCACGAAACACATTTAGTGCAACCGATTGCCGTAGAGCTTTGGGCGGAATTTTCGCGAACTGGATTTACTTCCTGTTGTTTTTCTCGGTCCTGTTTTTGTTCTCACGTTTAGTCGCTCGAGGACGAATGTTTCGAGAGCCGTTCTTTTTGCTGATGGCAATCATTGCGGTGGCGATGGTCTTTTTGGTCACGGTTGGCTCTTACACGATTGATCCGTACGTTTTCAACAGTTCATCGGGTGGCTTTGAACCCAGCCAGTTGTTCAACTGGTATCGCATTCAAGCCCTTGCGGCAGATCGAGGCGCGGAAACGGTGGCTGGAGAGCTGAGCATCATCACGGTTCTGGCGGTTCCGTTGTTTCTCGTTTGCTTTTGGATTGCAGCCAGGGATTTGCTGGCGGAAAAAGCCTTTGTGCCGCAACGTGTTTTGGAAGAAGATGAAGAGAAGCGAAAGCAAAATCTGGCTCGTGAATACGATGACGAGACAATTGATGAGATTTTTGCCGCCGTTCGGCCAGGGCAATCCCCTGACACCTTGTAAAAGAGCTCCCAGACTTCAGGATTACCATGTCGAGATTTAAAGTTGCCAAGCCTCATGTCTTTAAGCCGGGTTCGAAGGTAAAGCTAAAAGACATTCCCAGCGGTCCAGTGGATGGAATTGCGTTTGGCAAAAAGGCAGCAGTAAAACGGATTGCTCTTAATGCTGTCGAAATGGCGGAAATGGCCAAACGACTCTACGCGGAAAACAAGCGTGGAATATTACTGGTGCTGCAAGGAATGGATACTGCTGGAAAAGACGGAACGATTCGTTCCGTGATGCGAGGCATGAATCCAACCAGTTGCCAGGTGACCTCGTTCAAGAAACCTTCCGCCGAAGAGCTGGATCACGATTTCCTGTGGCGCTGTCATAAGGCGGTGCCGGCGAAAGGAAACATTGGGATCTTCAACCGTTCGCACTACGAGGAAGTGCTGATCGTTCGGGTTCACTCTTTGGTTCCCGAATCTGTTTGGAAAACACGCTACGAAACGATCAATGATTTTGAAAAGTTGCTGTCCGATACGGGGACGCGAGTCGTAAAATGTTTTCTGCATATCTCAAAGGAAACGCAGCGAGAAAGACTTCAGGAGCGAGTCGATGTGCCGGAAAAGAACTGGAAATTCAACCCGGGCGACCTGGCAGAGCGAAAACTGTGGTCACAGTATCAATCAGCGTATGAGGACGCTTTGGCTAAATGCAACACGGATCATTCGCCGTGGCACATTATTCCTTCGGACAAAAAGTGGTACCGAAATTTGGTGATCAGCCAACTGCTGAAGTCCGTGCTCGAGGATTTGGATCCTCAGTATCCGCCAGCCGAATCAGACTACAGCGGAATCGTTGTTGAGTAGGAACTTCGATCCATTTCACGTGTAGGGGCCCCAAGTCGCGTTCGCCAGCAGCCTTTCTATTCGGGCCTTTCCTCCCGACGAAACACGGCCACGACGTCTTCTGCGGGAACGACGAAAAGGTGGTTGTCGGATTCAAAATCGACTGGAATCGCATTTCCGGGATGAAAAAGCACTTTGTCGTACTGGCGCAAGGGCAAATCTTCGTCGTGTTCGATAGCGGCAGAGATCGTGACAATGCGACCTGTGATAGTTGGGATTTCTGCAGAGTCTGGCAGTGCGATTCCGCCTTTGGTTTCCTTTTTGGGTTCGTCCTTGCGAACCAGCACTCGCAAGCCGATCGGTTCGACGTACTCGAATTTTACGCGTTTCTTAACAGGTTTCTTTTTAGCCATCGAAATCCGTAACTATAAATTGCTCATTGGGCGTGCATGTTACCAATTCGGCCGACAACTGAAAGAACGGAACCCGGATCACCAAAAATTAAGCAACCACGCCCTGATTTTCCGATAGAGCAAGGTTTGGGGTTGAAAAGCGCCTTGATTCTGGCAAAATTGCCCGATTACAGATCGAAGCGGGGGGAATTTGTGCCCTGCCGGAGCCCATTTCGCCGAATTGTCTAGAATTCGTCGATATCACACCAAGTTTTTTCAGGGATGCAGGTTCAACTTTGCATCCTCGGCCTTGAGCAGGTGTGGTTCCCGATCTAGCAAACGAAACATTGATTGTTTACAGGTTCGAAACGTGTCAGCAGAAGCACTAAAAGTAGAAAAGCGCGAAGAAACAGGAACGCTGCGTATGCGTCGTATGCGTCAGGCCGGTATGGTCCCTGCTGTTCTTTATGGCCACGGTCAGGAATGCCTGAATTTGAAGGTCGACCAGCGTCATGTGCGTAAAATGGTCGATCACGGTCACTACATTGTCGCCCTCAGCGGTGCCGTTAGTGAAACCGCAATGATCAAAGAGGTGCAGTGGGACGCATTCGGCTCACGAATTTTGCATCTTGATTTGGCACGTGTTGATGCAACTGAAAAGGTCGAAGCGACGCTCCCGCTGAACGTAAAAGGGGAAGCTCCCGGTTCGAACATGGGCGGCATCGTCACTCAGGTTGGCCATGAAATCAAAATCATGTGCCCAGCAAATGTTCTGCCAGACTTTCTGGAAGTCAGCATCGACGAATTGCAGCTCGACGGTTCAATTACTGTCGCCGATGTCGCGATCCCAGCCGGTGCTGAATACGTGACCGATGCGGCTGAAACGCTGATCACATGTGCGGCTCCTCGCGGCGCCAAGACGGATGACGGTGAAGACGCTGCGACTGAGCCTGAAGTCATTGGCAAGGGGCCGGGCGAAGAAGGGGCTGAGTAGTCGAACTATGGTCTTGAATTGAAGGCGTTGAGTGCATTTGAATTGGTTTCTCAGGGTTTTTGGTTTAAGAGAAAAGCCGACGACAGAATTTGAATCCATGAAAATTGTTGTCGGCCTCGGAAATCCGGGCTCCCAGTATCAAGGGACCCGCCACAATGTTGGCTTTGATGTCATCGAGTCGCTTAATCAAAAGTTTGCTTTTGGCGAGCGTTCGAAATCAAAGTTCAAGGCTAACGTTAACGAAGTCATGATCGGCACCACGAAAGTGATGTTGGTGACTCCGCTGACTTATATGAATTTGAGCGGCCAGACCGTTCGAGCTGCCATCGATTTTTTCAAACTGGATTTGGAAGACCTGATGGTGATTTGTGATGATCTCAATCTGGAGGTTGGACGGATTCGCTTGCGAGCGAAAGGTTCAGCGGGAGGTCAGAACGGAATCAAGGACATAATCAATCGTGTTGGCAGTCAGGAATTTCCTCGGCTGCGACTTGGGATCGGCAAACCGCCAGCCCACTTTAATACGGCGGATTACGTTCTTGGCAAGTTTGATGATTTGGACCGTGCATTGGTCAAAGATTCGGTTGCGGAAGCAGCCAAGGCGGTCGAATTCTGGGTCAAAAACGGAATTCTGGCGACCATGAATCAATTCAATGCCAACCCGAATGCAAAATCAGACAAGAAGCCGATTGGCAAGAAGAAGATGAAGTCCGACGCTGAGAAAAAACAGCTTCGGGATGACGACGAATAAACTGAAACTAATTGATCGATACCAGAGGATAACCGTGGCCGAAAACGTCTACGAATGCATGTTCATTTTTAATGCCAACGCTTTTGCGAGAAATCCGGCGGCTGCTTCCAAGGCAGTTGAGGAACTGATCGAATCAGTGGACGGCGAGATTCTTGCCAGTCGACTTTGGAACGAGCAAAAGCTCGCCTTTCCTATCAAAGGGCACCGCAAAGGAGCCTACTGGTTGACTTATGCCCGAGTGGAAAGCTCGCGTTTGACGAAGCTTAATCGTTCGACCCAGCTGAACGACTCGATTCTGCGACACTTGTTCGTTAAACTCGAACCAAGACTCGTTGATCCGATGGTTGCCGTCGCCAAGGGAGAAGTTCCCGTTGTTGCTGAAGAGGAAGCTCCAGTAACTGAAGCGGCAGCTGAAAAAACCGAAGAAAAGACAGCCGCTGCGGAGTAAGTGACCAGATGTGTCTTGGGCACGTTTATGATGTGATCAGCAACCAAATTGATTTGCTGACGATTCGACAAGCGTGTCAATTTCACTCACCAGGAGATAAATCATGGCCAGCTTCAATCGCGTAATTCTTGTCGGCAATCTGACTCGAGACGTAGAACTTCGGCGCACGCCGCAGGGGACTGCGGTCACGGATATCGGTCTGGCGGTTAACGAGCGGGTTAAGCGAAACGAGGAGTGGGTCGACGAAGTGAATTTCTTCGACATCACTCTCTGGGGACGCACCGCCGAAGTTGCAGGCGAGTACCTTTCAAAAGGTTCCGCCGTGCTGATCGAAGGTCGGCTGAAGTACGAGACCTGGAGTCAGGAGGACGGCAGCAAGCGGTCCAAAGTGAAAGTCGTCGGTGAGAAGATGCAGATGCTTGGCGGCAAAAGCGGAGGTGGCTCTTCAGGCGATTCGTCTCAGGGTTCGTCCTACCGGCAGTCGACACCGTCCGCTGCTGCTCCATCGGCGTCACCTGCTCCTGCACCGTCGACGCCGCCACCGGGAGACGATGTTCCGTTCTAGTACAGAACATGCGTTTCGAATCCAAACAGTTTAAAACAACCCATTAGTAATACTCAAACCACATACAATCCTATGCCTAGCACGAAAATGAAGAAGCAGAAGCGTACCCGTCCAGGCAACGCGGCTCGAACGACTAGTTCCAGTCAGGGTGGCGTTGAGCTGCTGCTGATTCAGTCAATTGATCACCTTGGGAAACAAGGCGATGTTGTCACTGTTAAGCGTGGCTACGCAAACAATTATCTTTTGCCGCAAGGCTTGGCAACGGTAGCCAGCGACCACCACAAGCGAATGGTTGAAAAGCACCGTGCGAAGCTGCAGGAAATCGAGCAGGCGCGTCTGAAGGATCTTCGCGATTTGGCGAAACTGATCGCCAAGCAGAGCGTCACGATCGAAGCCAACGCGAACGAAGAAGGGCATCTTTACGGAAGTGTTGGAGCTCCAGAGATTGTCGCTTCGTTGAAGCAGAGCAACATCGATTTGACTGCGGATCAAATTCGCTTGGAAGGTGTTTTGAAGGAGCTCGGACTTTACACTGTGAAAGTTCATCTTCATCAGGAAATCGAAGCCGAACTCAAGGTTTGGGTTGTTCCAACTGTCGAAGAGAACTAGCGGTCTGTCTCGGCTAAAAAGCGGGGTTTCAATCCTGAGCCGTTTGGGCGATAGCCCCGGTTTTGTGCGTGGAACCGTGGCTATCGCCAAAACGGCTCACCCTGCAATTAAGTTGTCACAAACCACTAAGCGAACGGTTAAAAATTCGCCATATCGAATAAAAAAGAGGATGCGATTTTCGCATCCTTTTTTCATGCCCAGCCTGAAACGATTCTGGTCTGACGCGATTGCTTGTGGAAGAAATGTCACTTGGTAGTCGACAACCCGTCAAGCAGAAAAGTTTGGAATCTAAAGGTGATCCATTGGGTTCAATTCTCAAATGGATCATTGCCATGACTTGGTGAACCCTTTAAAAACGAACGTGCTCGGTTCAATGCTTGAACCTGATCATCAAAGCAAAATTTCAGCACCGAAAACGCTTATGTCTGACGAATTTTTTGACCGCAATCGCCGCAAAAAAAAGAAAAAGGTATCCGAAGCGGATCGGCAACTGCCTTACAACCTTGAAGCCGAATCCGGGGTCTTGGGTAGCCTGATGCTGACGCCGGACGCTTGCGACGACATCGTGACGATATTGCGAGCGGAAGATTTCTACGATGAAGCTCACGCGATCATTTTTCGCCACATGATGGAGCTGCACAATAAAGGTGAAAAGATCGATCTCCTTTTGTTGCGGAACAAGTTGGAGGCCAGCGGTGAAGATGAGATCGTTGGCGGTGCGGCGAGGTTGGCTGAGATTTTGACCACGGTGCCTCACGCTGCTCACGTTCAATATTATGCAAATATCGTTCGCAACAAAGCGACTGCACGGAACCTGATCGACACGTGCTCGGATTTATTGAACGATGCGTTTCTGCCTGAAACGGATCCGAATGAACTGCTCAACGCGGCCGAGCAAAAAGTGTTTGCGATGCGAGAGAGTCGTCAGTCCAGCAACCTGACTTCGATCCGTGAGGTGCTGGATTTGGCGATGGATCGATTCGACGCCCGGATGCGAGGTGAGGCTCAGGAGGGAACGGTTGAGACTCATTTTAAGGACCTGGACAAGATGACTGGCGGCTTGCACGCTTCCGAATTGTTGATTCTTGCGGCGCGGCCTTCGATGGGAAAGACCGCCTTTGCGATGAACATTGCAGAGAACGTGGTCTTGAAATCCAAGCAACCTGTTCTGTTCGTAAGCCTCGAAATGGCTGCGATCGAATTGATCGAGCGAATGCTTTGTTCTTGCGCCCGTGTTAACGGTCACCGTTTACGCAACGGAACGCTTGCTCATGATGATCGAAAACGATTTGTTGATACCGCAGGTAAAATTGCGGATGCTCCACTGTTTATTGATGATTCGCCCACGCGTAACGTGTCCGAAATTGCGGGTGCGGCTCGTCGAATTCTTCGTCGCGAAGGAGGTCTGGCCCTGATCGTGATTGACTATTTGCAACTGTTGCAGCCCGACAGTGCAAATGATCCACGGCAGGAACAGGTTGCGAAGATGGCGCGTCGACTGAAGGGGCTGGCTCGTGAGTTGAAGGTTCCGATCCTTTGTCTTTCGCAGTTAAATCGTCAAACGGAAGGCTCGGGCGACCATCGTCCGAAACTTAGCCACCTTCGCGAATCGGGTGCGATCGAGCAGGATGCTGACGTGGTGATGTTTGTCCATCGCGAGAGTTACTACAAAAAGGGAACTCCCGAAGAGGCAGAAACGATGAACGATGCGGTCATTATTATCGAAAAACAACGTTCTGGTCCTACCGGAGACGTTGAGCTACTTTGGGAACGTGACTTCACACGTTTCTCGGATCGTGCTCCCGAACGCTACAACGAATTCGACAACGTTCCTCAACCCTCGTTCTGACGACGTGACACGTCTGGATCAGCGACTTGGCTCAATGCATGGCTCAGGATCGATCAAAATCGGATGGGTCCGGTTTTGCAGTGCCGGTTGGCCCATGGGCTCACGTCGTCCTCTCATTCCCGTCAGTCGATTTTGAAAAAGGCCACATATTGCTGATCGTTTTTCGAGTCCACGATTCGACTGAAATGCCGCTGTCGAGTGCAGACGCCAGCAAATTGGGAGTCGCATCCGCTGACTTTTGTGCAAGCTGGAAACCGTTTTTCAAAGTGACAAAAACGGTTTTGAAATGACCGGTAGGTGCTGCGGATTCCATCGTTCCGGCAACGAGGCCCATAAGCCGAAAGGATAGTTCAACCGGCGTCGCCAGAAGGTCGAGTGCTTCTGTGGCAGTTGCCGATGCGAGCTGGCGATTGAGCTGTCTTTCGATGGAAGTGAGGTCATCGCCCATCGTGGCCAGAATTGCAGATAGCGTTCTGGTTGCCTCATGCTTTCGGTCCTCGCAGTCGATCATCGATATTGATTTTTGGAGTGACTTCAGTATTTCATTCGATTCTGGCAAGCTGCTCAAGCCAAGTGAAATTGCGGCAGTGGCAGCAACTGCGGCAGAAGCCTCCGACGCACCGTTTAATGCGAGACCTTCGATCTGTCGACTATTGGCAATGAAAAGTGCTGCAATTCGTGAATCAAGTTTGGAAACTGCGTAGTGGTGCAGATTGTCGTCGCAACGGCAATGATCGATCAGCGATCGAAACTTGCAGAGCCGAAGCATCGATTCGATAGGTTCAGAAGAGAATCGAGAACGCGGCAACGGTTCCCCGGGCTTGCCAAAGGTATTGTCGATCTTGAAAAACACCCTTTCGGGTATCGCAAGCAGAGCTGCCTCGCTGGCGACTTGTGACGCAATGAAATTAACGGTCTCGGGTCCGCTTAGGGAGGCGAGGTCGGTCGAAATCATGTCCCATGTAGCATCAAGGAAGATCACGACGCTTGCGACTAACAGCACGCCTGACGCAACTTTGGTCGCGGCGCGATCCAAAAATCCGACCTGTGCTAAAAACAGAGTGCTTTCAGGTAGCTCAACGGCAAAGCTGAGAACAGCACCTAGTTTCTTTGACTTTCCTGAAAGCCAAGCGATGAGGAAAGACCGCATTAAGCAGCTTTGTCGTTCGGTTAGTTTCTGATTGTCGAGCTCGCTGCCAGCGAGGACCTTGCGAATGGCGTCAACCAGTTCATCTGAATCTGTCAGCTTCCCATAGTAGTTTTGAGAAAAACCAATCGAGCCCATGACTCCGGAACCGCAAATATTCGCTCCACTTTGGTCGAGAAGTCTGAACTGGAATTTTTCTGGTGTCTTTGGCATGAAAGCAAGTCCTTATTGGCAAGATCGTCCTTGTCACTCGATCACTCTTGTTCGAAACTCCAAAACACATCTTGGGAAAAAACGAATCCTCGAGACTGATTCCAATTCGGGAATTATTGCTGTTCCATAACCAGGTTGTCGCGATGGACGAGCGAGCTTCTGGCTGCCGGGCCGAGACGCTCAGAAATCTCAGCGCTTTTCAAGCCGATGATGTCGCGAGCATCCTCGCTATCGTATTCCGCCAAGCCTCTCGCGACAGGATGACCGTTTGGACCGTGCAGCATCACCGTATCGCCGCGATTGAATTTTCCTTCGATTCGCATGACGCCGGCCGGCAGCAAACTGTTGCCACCTTCGAGCGCCATGAGTGCTCCTGCATCGATTGTGATGTGTCCGCTGATTCCAAGCCCGCCAGCGATCCATTTCTTGCGTTCGCTGATCGATCCCGGGTTGGGATCAAACCAGGTGCCCTTCCCTGTCTCATTAAGCAGAGCCAAAGGATGTTCCGGTTTTCCGGTGGCGATCACCATGGTGGTGCCTGCAGCCGTCGCGATTTTGGCGGCTTCGATTTTCGTTTTCATGCCGCCTCGAGAGTGGACTGACGCGGCATCGCCTGCCATCGATTCGATACGATCGTCGATCGACGTGACTCGAGGAATCAAGGTCGCGTTTGGGTTTTGATCCGGAGGCGAATCGTAAAGTCCATCGATGTCAGAAAAGAGGATCAACAGATCGGAACGGCTCATCGTCGCCACACGAGCCGCAAGGCGGTCGTTGTCGCCGTATCGAATCTCGGTCGTCGCGACGGAGTCGTTTTCATTGATAATCGGAATGGTTTTCCATCGCAGAGCCGTCGCTACTGTGTTGCGAGCATTCAGGTAGCGACGTCGTTCCTCGGTGTCACCGATTGTTACGAGAATTTGTGCCGCGATTAACCCGTGTGACTTGAGCGACTCGCTGAAGACACGTGATAACGCAATTTGCCCGATGGCAGCGGCGGCTTGGCTTTCTTCAAGCTTCAAAAAACCGTCGCGGATCGAAATGTCTTTGTTTTTCAGCTCGCGTCGGCCCAACGCGATAGCACCAGAGGAGACAATCAGGATTTCTTTTCCTTGTTCGGCCAGTTTGGCAACATCGGCCAACAGACTGTCCAACCAACTCTTTCGTAGCCCAAATTCGGGGTCTACCAGTAGCGACGACCCAATCTTAAGAACAATTCGATCAAATCTGGCAATACAATCGGTCATTGCGGTCACAACTAAAACTTGCGCAGGAACAAAAAGGGGACCGTGCTACAATGGTAACAACGGAAAGTTGAGTAACTAAAACCACGATTCGACAGTAGGAAAACTCTGGTGCAACCCCCAAACGCTCAACGTGAGAAAATTCTGGAACTGCTCGAGCACGAAGGCGGTGTGACGGAAGATTCTGTTCGGAAAGTCCACGCCCTGACCGGCATTCCCGAAGCCGACATTTGGGGTGCGGGAATGTTCTATACGCTTATCGATAAGCCGGGTAAGCGGGTTCGAGTTTGCGACGGTCTCTCGTGCCAGATGGCAAACGCCGATGCGATTGCAGATCAAATCAAATCGCAGGGCAGAGAATGCGAGCGAGTCAGCTGCCTTGGGCAATGCGACCTTGCACCAGCAACGCTTGACGAAGAAATGGAACTAGTGACCTATGCTGAAGTCGAAACTTCAATCTCGCCTCCGAGCGATGATCTTGCTCTGAACCTAGCCGGACCAGTCGACTTAAGTTACTCCGCTCTGGCGAAGGCGAAAGAGATGGGAGCTGCCGCAGTCATTGAACAGTTGAAAACGGCTGGGCTGCAAGGGCGCGGTGGAGCTGGTTTTCCGGCACATTTTAAATGGACGTCGGTTTGCGGACAAAGCGAGACCGAGCGTTACGTGATCTGCAATGCGGACGAAGCGGAACCCGGAACGTTTAAGGACCGTGAAACGATTCTTCGGCAGGCTCACAAGATATTGGAAGGCCTCGCGATTGCCGCCGCAGCGATCGAAACGAAGTTCATTTACATCTACATTCGCGGCGAGTACACGAACGAATACCGTGCTCTTGAAAGAGCGATTGATGAGGCCAAGGACCACCAGTTGGCTGATTTCGAAATCGAAATTGTCAAAGGGCATGGCGCGTACATTTGTGGCGAAGAGACCGCGATGCTCGAGTCGATGGAAGGTCGACGCGGAATGCCGCGACTGAAACCGCCCTACCCGACCGAAGCCGGCTTTCGCGGCAAGCCTTCCCTGATTCATAACGTCGAAACCATCGCTTGCGTTCCTTCGATCATTCATCGAGGCGGCGAATGGTTCAAGTCGCTTGGTAAGACCGAAGCCGGTTCGAAGCTTTACTGCATTTCTGGCCACGTGAACAAGCCGGGAGTATTCGAGCTGCCGCTTGGCGTCACATTGGATGAGCTTGTGGAAGCGGCGGGTGGCTATCTTGGAAATCCGATCGCGTTTTCTCCGGGTGGAGCATCGAGTGGATTCTTGCCGATCTCACAACGCGATTTGCCTTTGGACTACAAGCATCTTGCGGATGTTGGCTCCATGATGGGAAGTGCTGGAGTCGTCGTCATCAACGACACGATTGACATGGCCATGGCGGCGAAATGGCAGCTAGATTTTTTCGGACGCGAAAGCTGCGGTCAGTGCGCTCCGTGTCGAATTGGAACTCGCTATTTGTTGCGGCAAACCAATAAGTTCATCCAGATCGGTGAAACATCGGCGTTTGATCATGCTGAGGATGTCGGTTGGGAAATGGAAGAAGGGTCGATTTGCGGACTGGGAATGGTGGCTGCAAAGCCTCTGGAATCCGCAAGGAAGTATTTTCCTGAATCGTTCGCCAAAAAAGTGTGACAGACGGTTAAGCAGAATGATTCTGGTGCTGGAAGTTGCAGTTTTGGGACAAGTCACAATCACGAGATAACTATGAACGCGACTAACAACGAAAAATTTACGATTCAAATCAACGGTGTCGAATGCGTTGCGTACCGCGATGAAACCGTTGTCGAAGTGGCTCAGCGTGCCGGCGTAAATGTTCCGACGCTCTGTCATGATCCGCGACTCGAACCTGCCGGAGCATGTCGTGTTTGTCTGGTCGAAGTCGAAGGCCAGCGCCGCATGCAACCCGGTTGCGCTTGGAAAGTGAATCCTGGCATGGTTGTAACGACAGAATCTGAAAAGATCGACCGTCACCGAAAAGTACTCTACAGCATGTACATGTCGGATCATGAACTTGATGAGTCAGGCCTTCCCGTCGAAACGGCGAATGCGAATCAGTTGCGGAAACTTTGCGAGACCATCGAACCCATTGATTTGGATCCAGTAGAGGCGCCGCGAGCTGCACGCCCGGGCGATGACAACCCTTATATCGAATTCAATCCGGACCTGTGCATTCTGTGCGCCAGATGCACTCGATATTGCGATGAAGTCGAAGCCGTCAATGCGATCACGCTTTCGGGACGAGGCAGCGAAACGACCATCGCGACGGCGGGACAACGCAGCCTGATCGACACCACTTGCGAACTCTGTGGCGGCTGTATTGATACGTGCCCGACTGGTGCTTTGATCGAAAAGAAAGCTCCCAAAAATCTTGTTCAGCTTGGCAGCGAAAAAGTACGCTCGACCTGCAACTTCTGCGGCGTTGGTTGTCAGTTAGATTTGCACGTCAGCAATGCTCGGATCGTGAAAGTTACCAGCCCTGAACCCGGCGAGACGCTCAACGATGGAAACTTGTGCGTGAAAGGTCGTTTTGCGTACGACTTTGTTCATCACGAGGACCGTATTACCGAGCCATTGATTCGCGACGGGAACGGTGTGCTTCAACCGGCGACGTGGGAGGAAGCGATTGCGGCGACAGCAAGCGGCTTGCTGCGTGTCAAAGAAAAATACGGCGCTGATGCTTTAGGGTTCATCTCTTCGTCACGGTGCACCGGCGAAGAAAATTACTTGATGCAAAAGCTTTCACGAGCCGCATTTGGGACGAATAACATTCACCAGTGTGCCGCGACATGACATGCTCCTACCGTCGCCGGTCTGGTGACTATGTTTGGTGCGGGTGCGATGACTAACGCGATCGATGAGATTCGCGACAGTGAAATGATGTTTGTAATCGGTTCTAACACAACCGAAGCTCATCCCATCATCGCGATGGAGATGAAACGAGCTCGGCAGCGTGGAGCAAAACTCGTCGTTGCCGACCCGCGGAAAATTTGGCTCGCCGATATGGCCGACATTCATATGCAGCTCAGGCCTGGAACCGATGTGTGGTTACTGCAGGCCATGGCGAACGTGATCGTTACCGAAGGTTTGCACGACCAGGCCTTTATTGATAAGCACACCAGCGGATTTGATGCCGTCATGGCAAAGGTCGCTGACTACACGCCCGAAAAAGCCGAAGAAGTTACGGGTGTTCCTGCCGAAGACATTCGCACTGCGGCTCGGTGGTATGCGACGACCAAACATGCGGGCATTTATTACACGCTTGGAATCACCGAACACACGCATGGTACGGATAATGTTTACTGTCTTGCCAATCTGGTGTTGATGACAGGGCATCTTGGGGTTCGAGCCGCTGGAATGAATCCGCTGCGAGGGCAGAACAATGTTCAAGGTGCCAACGACGCCGGAGCGACACCGATCTACTATCCGGGTTACCAAAATGTGACCGACGATTCGGTGCGACAGAAATTTGAAGCAGCATGGGACGTCCCGCTCTCGCCTCACGACGGTTTGAACCTGAACGTCATGATGAAGGAGATGGCAGCGGGCAAAATGAAAGCCGTCTATGTGATGGGCGAAGATATCGTGATCTCCGAGCCCAACGTTTCCAAAGTCGAAAAGGGCTTGAACCAGTGTGAGTTTGTGGTGTGCCAGGAAATCTTCCACAACGAGACGACTCGATTTGCCGACGTGATTTTGCCAGGAGCTTGCTTCGCTGAGAAAGACGGCGTCTTCACCAACAGTGATCGACGTGTCCAGCGAGTCCGAAAAGCGGTTGATCCACCAGGGAATGCTCGACCCGACTGGCAGATTATCTGCGACGTCGCACGTGAAGCTGGTTATCCGATGCCGCACTATCCCAGCACGAAAGAGATTTTTGCAGAATACGCTTCTCTGACGCCAAAGATTGCGGGAATCTCCTACGAGCGGCTCGACGAAAACGTTCAGGGGTTGCAGTGGCCTTGTCCTGACGAAAATCATCCGGGAACGCCGACTTTACACATGGACGGCCCGTTGATTGGAACGGCTCCGTTTCAGGTCGTCGACTACCGCCCAAGTGCGGAACTGCCTGATAACGATTACCCGCTGGTGCTTTCGACCGGACGAACGCTTTATCACTATAACAGTGCCACGCAGACTCGGCGGGATCCGGGACCGGTTGCGAAACAGAGGTCCAATTTCCTTGAGATCAGTCGCGGTGACGCCAAGCGGCTGGGTATTGAACATGGTGAGACGATTCAGGTTGCGTCTCGTCGCGGTGTGATTCAGGCCGAAGCATGGATTTCGCCACGCGTGCGTCGCGGTTGCGTTTGGATGCCAATGCACTTTGCCGAACAGCGAGCGAATCTTTTGACCAATGATGCCGGCGACGCGGTGACGGGCACTGGTGAGTACAAGGTCTGCGCGGTTCGAGTTGAGAAAATCGCTGAACCGGCAGCTGTTTGATTTGTCGTATTGGCTGGCAACCGTTTTTGAAGTTGCTTACGACAATGCTTGAAGAAGTCGCATCTGGTGACAGAGTTCAACGCACGATCTATCCGTGTGCCAAGCAAAAAGCAAAATTTCGAACATGGCCACGTGTCCTCTTGGCACATCGATAAATCGCAATCGTTATCCGGTCAGTAGAGGAGTCGCAGTAAGCCAAGGCATCAATGCTGACTTCAAAAAGCGGAAGCCAGCCATGCATGTCCGATCAATTGATTCAAGAGGACGCGTTGCTGTCATGGGGCTCTGGAGCTTGCGTTAACAATTCACTTTTCCTGATTGAGAATTTCAACCTGCGAGCATTGATGCCGAGTTCGTTTGCGATTTTCTCGTAAAGCTCAGAGACACCGAAACACGCCATTCCAGTGCCCGTCCCGGCCTCATTAAAGAGTTGCAAATAGACCCATTTTTCATCCTCCTGAGCCAATAAGGCGACCTGCCAGCAACGATGTTTTTTGTGGTAGCGATCGAGGAACACGATTTCAATGAGTTGTCGCTGAGACAGCGTTCTCTGCAACCTCGGCAAACTCAGCACTTGAGTCGATTTGTCGAAAACAAGATACGGTTCCTTTCCAGTTCGCTCATTGATCCATGAAAACATGCTGATCATTGTGGGAATGACGAACAGGCCTCCAAGTAACAGCATTAACCACGGAATGAATCGAAACATCTTTGGCCCAATTTGTGGTTGCACGAAAAAGAATGCAACAGCTATCAGGGTGAGCACGAAATACATCCAGATGGTGACGCCTCGGATGGGAATAAGCTCTGGTACGACTCGTACGCAATCGCCATCGTCTTTGATCGACGTTCCTGAACTGCCCATTAGACCGTAGCCAAGCAGTGTGCCCAACTGTTCATCGGTTGGCGGTTTTTCAAACTCCGCTATCCGTTCTTCAATCGGTAGATCGTAAACAGGCATAAGATGCTGTAGCGGATTCATTTCGGTCGTTCCTTTGGCAGAATCGGCAGACGTGGGGGAGCTCAGGTCATTATAGGCTGTTGGCCGAGTTGTGATGTCGAATGCGAATTCGGTCTGGTTTGTCAGTCAGCAGCACACGTGATAGGACTCGCCAGAGTTCGATCGAGCAGCATTTGACTTGCCTTTTCGCATTGCCGCTGAGCGATCGTGTCCCAGTGATCCGAGTCGCGTAAGCGGCCGGGTTGGGGTTCGGGTTTGCCGAGTTGGATTGCTGAGAATTGGTTGATCAATCGCGAGAGAAAAGGTGGCTGCGACGCACCCGAGGCCAAACGTCCAGCAGCTCATATTGACGAGTAGCGTTTTCGCCTTGCCGTTGCCTAAGCGCCTAAGGTCGATTTTCCAGTTGGCGTGAAGCATGGCACCCACAGAAATAGTGAAGATTGCAAACCTTAAATCCGTATCAGACCCGAAAGTGATGCGGCCCTCGTTCACAGTGATCAACGTCAGATGCGTTTTGCCGAGATTCAGGCTTCTGAAGCGGGTAGCCTAACAGCGGTATCGGCTCATTTGCCTCAAATGCTCGACGCGGATCGCGGTTCAGCAGTTCTACTAAAACAACAATTGTGTGCTTTGTCTGACAAATATTCCAATTTGCAATGCAGCAGTTGGATCTCCAATTACTATGGGTCCCGAATCAAATTCTGGTTTTTTGCCGACGAATCACCATGGAGAGCATCCTTGGTTGTTCAACCGGAATTATTCACGACGGCAGGCGTCTGGTTTGCCCTTCGAAGCGATTCTCCGGACGCGGAGGCAAGTTTTGCAAATTCGGCAATTTCACGCCGTAAGTGACCTTTCGAAACCGCAAACCCGGAACATTGCCCCAATGAAACAAGCTTTCTACATGTCGACGCCCACGCGTCGTGAATAATGCGGGTTCAATTCGTCCAGTCAAAAATCCACAACGTTCCGTATGAAAATCCACAAGTTGATTGCAAAGTAAAAACCATGACGTTCTTTCAAATTCCAGTAACGAAATCGATATTCAATTGCAGCGTTCTTGGGATTCTATTTCTAATCGTTACTCCTGTTTCCACTTCAGTCGCTCAAACACTGTTAGATGTGAATTTTGACGATGTGGGGTTTGGCTCGCAGTTATCAACCTATTCTGAGATCGACATTGAGAGAGACTTTGGAGAGCTGAGATTTACCAATGGTGTCGACGAAGGTCGCGTGAAACTGGTAACCGGAGATCAGGCCTTTGGTGGAACTGGCGCTTCGTTACGAGTCGAGTATCCCGCCAATGGTACAGGCCCGCGCGAGGGTGGTGCTCAATGGCTGGTCGAATTTGACACGGATGTCGAAGAAGCCTTTTTAACTTATCGAGTGAAATTCGGTGCGGGTTTTGATTTCGTGCGCGGTGGAAAATTGCCAGGTCTGGCTGGTGGTTCTGCTCCAAGTGGTAGCGCTCCGGCGGATGGAGTTCGCGGTTGGAGCGGACGAATGATGTGGCGAACAAATTTTACCGGCGTTTCCGGGGAGCCCGAACAGTCCACAACGCAGGCGATTTCTTACGCCAAGCATGTTAACTCAGGTTTTGATCGTGATGGTCGACAGGAAGATACAGAGTTTTGGTTCAACCGCGATGGTAGCGACACGACGCTACAAGCTGATGTTTGGTACACGATCCAGCAGAGAATAAAGCTCAATACTCCCGGCGTTCGCGACGGAATCTTGCAGATCTGGCTGGACGGACGTTTGGTGCTTGCGCAGAACGACATTCAGTTTCGTAACATTCCGGATCTAAAAGTCGATCGCTTTTTCTTTAGCACATTTTTCGGTGGCGGAGACGAATGGAGATCAAGCAAAGATGAGGTCGTGTTTTTTGATGATTTCAAGATTACGGTGCCGCAAGAACGTTTGGTTCCTGAGCAATACCCCAACGCAGGAGCCGCTTTCGCAGCGTGCAATCCAGGGGACACGATCCTGTTGGGGTCTGCTGACTGGTTTGCAAATCTGTACCTGAATAAACCCCTGGTTACACTGCGAGGCCGTGGCAATGCCCGGTTGATGGGGGCACGCGGCGACCAGCCCGTCATTCAGGCGGACGCAGACTCGATTAGAATTTCAGACTTGGCAATCTCTCGGGGGGCCGCAGGGGTTGAGGCATTTCCGCAAGCTGGCGGTTTGGAAATTCAGAATTGTGACTTTGTCGGCAATTTTGGCGATGCCATTCGCATGATCGGTTGCCGGGATGTCGTCATTCAAAACACGAATATGATCTCAAACGAAGGACGTGGTATTTTCCTAAATCAGGTTGAAGGGTTTTACGTTGACAATTGCGACGCGACTGACAGCGGAGGTGCTGGCTTTGAACTGTTTTCCAATGGCGGATTTGTCAGCAATTGCAATGCCACGGGCAACAAGGCTGGTGCCGGTTTTTTCTACATCGGAGACCGCAGCGGTTTTCAGAATAACTCATCGTTTGAAAATCAGGGCATGGGCTTTTTGCTCGTGAACTCCCAGTTCAACAGCGTGGTGAATTGCACGGCGGAAGGAAATACGACGTTCGGGATTCTCGCTTTCGGTGTCGAAGATTCTTTCTTCTCTCAAAACTTTGTTTCCCGGAGCGGTGATGTTGGCGTGCTTTTTGATAATTCTCAAAGAAACGCGATTCAGGATAGCGAAAGCTCATTTAACAACGGCATCGGAGCCTACTTTTCGCCAAGTACTGCCGGGAACTACTTGACTCGAAATCAGTACTTCGGAAACGCGTTTTCACTCGGTCTGATTGATCAGGGTAGCAATACCGTTGATGAATAAAGACGACGCGTGAGTCTTGCAGATATGGCAAGTCGCAGTTCGTGCCAGACAAGCCCGGCACGATCTTGCAACCCATAGGATTTTTCTCGAAGATACACTTCGGCAAAATCAATCGCGTCCATTTTGTGTCGCGCGGGTAACTCACATGCGGAACGGATTTTATGGGCTACGACTTCAAGAATCTTAAAGGTGACATCAGCGGCGGGTTGGTTGCCGGAATCATTGCCCTGCCATTGGCGCTGGCTTTCGGCGTGCAGTCCGGACTGGGGGCTGCGGCAGGGCTCTACGGCGCCATTGCAGTCGGGATTTTTGCAGCCATGTTTGGTGGCACTCCAACGCAAGCATCCGGGCCCACCGGTCCCATGACAGTGGTCTCGGCTTCGATCGTGTTGTTCGCGATCAACGCGGCTGGAAATATTCAGGATGGCTTGGGCATCGTGCTGATGTGCTTTCTGGCGGGCGGTATTTTTCAGGTTCTGCTGGGCTTTTTGGGAATCGGGAAGTACATCCGCTATTTTCCGTATCCGGTCGTGTCGGGATTTATGAGCGGAGTTGGATTGATCATTGTGTTTCTTCAGCTCTGGCCGCTGATGGGCAGTGCCTCCCCGAAGTCGACGTTGAAAGTTTTCACCGAGATCGCCAAACCACTTGCATCGATCAACTGGGCAGCAATTGGGCTTGGTGTTTTAACGCTTGTCGTGAACTACACGTTTCCGCTGCTGACCAAGAAAGTACCGTCGGTCTTGGTGGCGTTGCTGGTAGGGACAGGAGCGGCATTGGCGTTGGGGTTGGACGTTCCGGTCATCGGTGACATTCCAAACGGCTTTCCACCGCTTCGAATTGGTGAATTGTTTACGGTTTCACCAGAGCACTATGTCTTTATCATTCAGTCGGGCGTCACGTTGGCGTTGCTGGGTTCGATCGACTCGTTGCTGACTTCCGTCATCGCAGACAACATCACGAAAGATCGTCATGACAGTAAGCGAGAATTGATTGGGCAAGGGATTGGAAATATCGTCGCCGCTCTGTTCGGTGGAATTCCTGGTGCCGGTGCCACGAAAGGGACTGTGGTTGCGATTAAGTCGGGAGCCAAGACCCGGCTGTCGGGAATTACTCACGGAGTCTTTCAGCTGGTTGCGTTGTTGGGACTGGGGACGCTGGTTTCTTACATTCCGCTTTGCGTTCTTGCCGGGCTGTTGATTTCTGTTGGCGTCGCGATCATTGACTACAAAGGGATCAAGCATCTGTTGGAAGTGCCGCGAGCCGATGCGGTGGTCATGGTCTTGGTGTTAGTTTGGACGGTGTTTGGAAACCTGATTCACGCGGTTGCTGCGGGTGTCGTTTTGGCAAGTGTTTTATTCATGAAACAGGCCAGCGATTTGGCTGAATCGGAAACGAAAGTCACGACTCTTGATCCGGAGCCTGTGTGGGATGACGAGGCGGCGGTTGCGAAAAAGCAGGCTGGCAAAGTTTATATCAAACACCTTTACGGACCCTTGTTCTTTGGTTTCAGTTCTGGTTTTCGCGCTCTTTCTGACGCGTTACCCAAAGAGGCGGAAACGCTGATCGTTCGAATGGAGCGAGTGCCCTATATCGATCAGTCCGGGCTCTACACTTTGGAGGACACGATTTTGCGGCTGACTCAGGAAGGAAAAACAGTCGCCCTTTCAGGTTTGCAGACTCAGCCAGCTGACATGCTTCGACGCATCGGCTTGATCCCGAACTTGATCTCGGAAGAGCTTGCTTTTGAGAGCTTCGCAGACTGTCAGGACTGGATTGAGGGGGAGAGGGCGACTTCATCGGTTTCTAAAGAGGATTGAGGTCCGTTATAGGCGTCTTGAGCCAAAGGCTGCTGGGCTTTTAGAGTCTGCGATTTGAATGTGGTTGCGAGCCGTGTTTTGAACCCGGATTATTCACGAGACTTGGGCGTCTTTCTCGTCAACACCGTCATTTCTGTTTTCGCAATGCGACGCCCGACGTCGTGATGAAATTGGTAGAGTTCTCGTAAGGAAGATTCGGCGAGCGCCGGGTCTTTGCGAAATCGA
>CAYZPA010000011.1:0-13860 GCA_964479855.1 uncultured Pirellulaceae bacterium | reverse complement strand
TTGGTAGAGTTCTCGTAAGGAAGATTCGGCGAGCGCCGGGTCTTTGCGAAATCGATAATTCCTGCGATATTGCTGGGCCTTTACCACTCTTTGAAACCATTTTTTACCATTGGATTTTGCCGTGTTGCGGACACATACTTGCGGACAACTGACCAAAGAACACGACCAACAGGAAGTCACCATTTGCGGCTGGGTTGATCGAGTGCGAGATCATGGTGGTGGACTGTTTGTGGACTTGCGGGATCGATATGGTCGGACGCAGGTTGTGGTCGGTGAAAAGAGTTCGGCGGACGTTATCGAGATCGCGGGAAAACTGAAAAGCGAGTTCGTGATTTCCGTCACGGGTAAAGTTCGTTTGCGTCCAACCGGCCAAGAAAATCCAGCAATCACGACCGGAGAGATTGAAGTCGCGGCGAATTCGCTGGAGATTCTTAACGAGGCAAAGACGCCGCCATTCGTGCCGAATCAGAAAGATCTTCCTAACGAGGATACAAGGCTGAAGCATCGGTACATTGACCTTCGACGACAAAAAATGCAGGACACGCTGGTCCTGCGAAGCCGTATCATCAAGGCGATGCGTGACTACTGTGCTGAGCACGACTTCATCGATGTTGAGACTCCGATTCTTGGGCGAAGCACACCCGAGGGAGCTCGCGACTATTTGGTGCCCAGCCGTGTTCACCACGGAACTTTTTATGCGTTGCCTCAGTCGCCGCAAATCTACAAGCAGATCATGATGATTGCGGGTTACGATCGATACGTGCAGGTCGCGCGATGTTTTCGCGATGAAGACCTGCGTGCAGATCGGCAACCCGAGTTCACTCAATTGGACATGGAGATGTCTTTTGTCGATTCAGACGATGTGATGGGGATGATCGATGGGATGATGCAGAAGTTGGCCAAAGATATCCTTGAGTTGGATCTAGCGCTGCCGCTTCCGCGTTTGACTTACGATGAAGCGATGACGCGTTTTGGGCACGACGCTCCGGATTTGCGATTCGGCGTAGAAATCGTCGATCTGACAGACGTCGCCAAAAAAACCGAATTCCGCGTTTTCCGATCAGTTGCTGATTCTGGAAAGTTCGTTCGGGGCATTTGTGCTCCGGGAGGAGCCTCTGTATTTACGCGTCGGCGGATCGACGAATTGACTTCTTACGTTCAGGAGAACTTCGGAGCGAAAGGGCTGGCATGGTTCCGAGTCGAAGAAGACGGAACGATGTTTTCGCCAATCGCCAAAAACTTCCAGCAGGAAGAGCTGGATGAGATCAAGTCCAAGACGGACGCCAAGCCGGGGGACCTTGTCCTGATCGTTGCCGACACATGGGAGACCAGCTGCAAGGCGTTGTATGGACTGAGAAAGCGAATTGGGTCGGAGCTGAATCTTTACGATCCAAAAACCATGCATTTTTCATGGATTGTTCAGTTCCCGATGTTCGACCACGACGAAGAAGCCGGTCGTTGGAATGCGATGCACCACCCGTTTACGGCACCGCTTGACGAGGATCTCGCATCGTTGGATAGCGATCCGGGAAAGGCGCGTGCGAAAGCTTATGACCTTGTGATCAACGGCTATGAAGCTGGCGGCGGCACGATTCGAATTCACGATAGCGGAATTCAGTCCAAAGTCTTTGGCTTGCTGGGGCTTGATGAACAGTCCGCGAAAGAGCGTTTTGGGTTCTTGCTGGATGCGCTTCAGTATGGAGCACCGCCACACGGAGGAATCGCTCTGGGGATCGACCGCGTCGTGATGTTATTCAATCAGCTGGACAACATTCGCGATTGCATTGCTTTTCCGAAGACCCAGAAAGCTTACGACATGATGACGGAAGCACCCAACGTTGTCGATCAAGAGCAGCTCGAGGAGCTTGCTATCGAATCGACATGTGACGATGTGGAGGTTGAGTGATCGTTGGTCGAAGTTTATTTGTTGAAGTAACAAGTCGCTTTTTGGCAACGCCGGATTTCTGAATCGACTGCGGGCTTACTTTTGTCCCGTTACTTGTTGCACTGAGAGCAATCGCCAGTTCGAGTTTGCGAAGTGCAGGTGGTGCAAGGCTGCGAAGTAGTGCAAGGCTGTTTGACTTTTAGTGTGACCCTGCGTTGCTGGATTGGTTCGCAATTGTCGTTGCTTCGCAATGCCGGAATGCCAAGGTGCCCGCGGTTAAACTTCAGTCCGCCACAGTTGCAGAATCCGTCCCATTCGTCGCAAGCGCACTCTCGGTTCACTCCAAAGAAATTCGGGTTTGCTCTGCCGACAGAGTAGGCGAACGGTTCACCGCCGGGAGAAAATCGATCCGAAACGTGCCGCATAGGATTCGCTTTGGGAGTCCACGCTGGGGCATTTCGGTTTCCCGCTGCGTAAGGGTCCAATGTTGTCGCTTGAGAAGCTTCGATTTGCGTGTAGGGCTCAGGATAACCGGGGCTGTTAATCGCTTCGACGGTAGGAGTTTCGACGACCGTAGCTTCGACAGCGTACGGTTCCGGCGCGATGAAGTTTGAATTTTGAGGCGTTGGTTTTGCGATGTTCGTCGGTTCGGGAACGTTCATGACGGGTGCCGGTGCAGGTGGCGCCTCGCTGATTGGTGCCTGGCTGATTGGCGCGTTGCTTATCTGCCCTTGAATCGGTTGTACCTGAGCGGTTTCCTGTCCCTGAACGTATTGGACCTGATTAACATCAGTGCCGGCTGGTTTGACCGTATTGCGCTTTGCTGAGTTCAAATTTTCAGGAAGTTGCCAGTTTGCTGGTTGTTGGATGGCCGTTTTATTGTCAGCGGCCTTTGCTTTTGTCGCTATCTGTAGAGTGGCTGGCTGAGAAGCAGCGGCAACGTGGATTCCTGTCAAATGATTTGGAATGGCTTCGGCCAGGTCCATTTGGGGTGCTTGGAAGTAACTTTTTAAAGCGGCTTCGCGACCTTGAAAAGGAATCGACTGTGAAGCGGGGCGTAGTTCGGTTTGCTGAGCTGTCGTTGCGTTGACGCCGAAGGACAGCGGAAATGCAGTGAACGCAAGAATTGCCAGGGTGGTGGTCTTTTTCATCGTTTCGATTTCGTTCCGGGTGACGATCGCAAGGAGACATTAACAAAGCCTGTTTTCAGCTTCTTTTATCGGAGTCGAATGATCAGGCGTATCAGAATTTTGTGTCGATGTGTTTTACGCGGTACGGTTCGGATAAGCTGAAAGTTGCAAAAACCCGTCCTCACTGGACGCGGCATCTTAACCGTCAAAGTTTGGATTAAAATGTGCCGGTTGCCGCCGAGTTTATCGGCTCAAATCAGGCTGCGAAAAAATGAACGGTACAAACGAGTCGTTTCACAGCCCCTTTCGGATCTGGGGAATGAACGGGATAATTGCGTTTTAGCCCGGATTATTCACGATGCGTGGGCGTCGCCATGGAGAAAGCTTGTTTCATTGAGGTATTGTTCCAGGTTTGTGGTTTCGATAGGTGACCTACGACGTGAAATTGACGAATTTGCAAAACTCGCCTCCGCGTCCGGAGAATCGCTTCAAAAGGCAAACCAGACGCCTGTCGTCGTGAATAATTCCGGTTTAGAACTTTGGATTTCCTCAAAAGCAAATTTTCCTGCGGAGATAGCGTGGCGAAGAAGACTGAGAAACCTTGGTACAAGGAAGGCTTGAAATTTTCCTGTAGCGGTTGCGGCGATTGTTGCACTGGAGCGCCCGGCTACGTTTGGGTCAACAAGGAAGAAATCAAAGCGTTGGCTGATCGAGTCGAAATGGACGCCGAGGATTTTGAAGACGAATATGTTCGACGCGTTGGAATCCGGAAGAGCCTGAAGGAATTCCCAAACGGCGACTGTGTGTTTTTTGACACCGAATCAAGAAAGTGCTCTGTTTACGAAGCTCGTCCCCGCCAATGCAAGACGTGGCCGTTTTGGGATAGCAATTTAAAGTCACCAGAAACGTGGGCTCAGACCTGTGATGAGTGTCCCGGAAGTGGAACAGGGAAGCTGTATTCTCTGAACGAGATCGAGTCTCAACGTAAGGTCATGAAAGTTTGAAATTGCGGTTCGCACTGGGCCCTTACACACCATTTTATTTTCGTGCCGGCGAACCAAACTTGTGCGTCGGTCGTAAGCTTGCAATCGTTGACGCGTTCCGGCTGCAGTTCTATAGTGAAGCCTGACGTGGGGATATTTGTTTGCTTCTTTTTTGGTTGACGTTCCATTGAAAACGAAAAAGGAAATTGTCAAAGACATCGCTGAAGAAATGAACGTTTCGCAAGCGCTGACCAAAGAGATCGTGCAGCGAACTCTGGATTCGATCGTGGACGCGTTGGTCGCAGATGGTCGAATTGAGTTGCGAAAGTTCGGCGTCTTCGAAGTTCGAGAACGGGCTTCAAAACGCGGCCGAAACCCTTCGACAGGAGCCCCGATGCAGCTTCCTGCCAAAATGGTCGTGTCTTTTAAGGCTGGCAAGGAGATGGAAGAGCGTGTGATGCGGCTGTCAGCTCAAACGCTCAGCGAGGCTCGACAGGAAGCGATCGAACGCGAACGGAAATCGGGGCCCTCAAGCGAAGATTCTGTCTCCTGATACAATGGTGCTGTTCAGATGGTCTGGCTGTCAGTTCGATCTGGAACAGGTACTTCTTCGAAACGCTAACGAATCTCAGGTGGGCTCATGGCCAACATCCTCCGAAATCTGCCATCCGTGAATCAGTTGTTGGAAAGCCCACAATTGAAACGCATGGTCGACAACATCAATCACGGCGTCGTTGCTGAAGGTGTCCGCACGTTTTTGGATGACTTGCGCACTCAGGTGACCGAGGCGAAGGACGATATTTCCATTCCCACGCCGAATGAGATTGCCGACAAGATTGCAGATTGGTTGAAAGCTGAAGACCGGCCGTACCTGAGACGCGTCATCAATGGAACCGGGATTGTGCTGCACACCGGGCTTGGTCGCGCTCCGTTGGCGAAAGAAGCGATTGATGCCGTTTCAGAAATCGCTCATGGTTACGCCAGCGTAGAAATCAGTTTGGATACGGGTGACCGGGGGCAACGCGTTAAAGCTGTCGAGCGACTGATTTGCGAACTAACGGGCGCTGAAGCCGCTCTTGTGGTGAACAATAATGCTGCCGCCACCATGTTGACGCTTTCAGCAATGGCCAGCGGGAAAGAGGTCATTGTGTCTCGAGGCCAGCTGATCGAAATTGGTGGTAGCTACCGTTTGCCAGACGTGATGGAATGTAGCGGCGCGAAATTAAAAGAGGTCGGCACGACCAATAAAACGCATCTCGCGGATTATGAAAAAGCCATCGATCCGGAATTGACAGGGGCTTTGTTGAAAGTGCATCCAAGCAACTTCGAAATTGTCGGGTTCACGAAAACCATTTCGACAAAAGAACTTTCGGTTTTGAGTCAGAAACACAACGTCCCTTTGATTGATGATATCGGATCGGGAGCGATGATCGACTACAGCCAGTTCGGTCTGCAGAACGAACCCATCGCTTCGGACAGCATTCGCGATGGTGCGGATGTGATTCTGTTTAGCGGCGACAAGCTGATCGGCGGTCCGCAGTGCGGGATTGTTGCAGGCAAAAAGGTCTACATCGATCGCATTCTTAAAGATCCTTTGATGCGGGCCATGCGTGTCGGCAAAATGACTTTGGCGGCATTGCACGCGACGCTGTCGCTGTATCGCGACGATGCCAAAGCCAGACAATCCGTTCCTTTGTTGCGGATGCTTTCCATGCCGGTAGAAAATTTGAAGCTGCGAGCCGAAAAAATTGCCCCTCAATTGAACCGCCACCCGATGGTTGCGTCCTGCGAGGCGGTCAAGGAAGAGGCGATGCTTGGTGGCGGTAGTCTGCCTGCTCAAAAAATTCCGACATGGTGTGTCGCGATCACTCCGAGCGTTTCGGTAGACAAATTGACTGCGAAACTGAGGAATTCGAAGCCTGCAATTCTTGGCCGGGTACAAAAAGGCAAGCTGTTGTTGGACATGCGGACGGTTTCGCCTGCAGAAGATCTGGAACTGCTGAAGGCTTTCGAAGCGTTGCAAGAGTAGTTTGTGCTCGGTGTCGCAAGCTTGGAAGAGCTTCGTTTCTGTACGGAGGAGTCTCTTTTGCACGCGGACGGCTGCACTCATTGAACCGCTCAGCAACGACGTGAACGCGTCAAGGATTCCTGCCGTTGAACTAAAACTACAACATCTGTGATTCGTTCAATTCCAGCAGTTCGTCGATCCAGACTCGAATATCCTGATCGTATTCGGTCGCCAGATCCGCTTTGATCAACTGACGATGAAACGCAGAAGCTCCGTCCTCAAGGAACTCAGCGGCTTCAGCACTTTCGAATCGAGCCGCCGGATCGGGATCGGTGAGCCCTCGACAGAAACCCATCAGCAGGTCATTGTCAGCGATGTCTTCTGGAAGGCGGTCTTGCAAGTTATCCCAGAGCGTTTCCTTGGAACGGATCAGCGTTTGCAAGTTTCTGGTGTCGCTGAAAAGTTGTTTCCCGGAGATCAATTCCAGCAACACGTAACCAAGGCTGGCCAGATCTGACAGCGCCGTGCACTCTCGACCTTCCAACACTTCAACGGCTGCGTAAGTCGGAGTGCACGTCTGCCGTTGAAGTGGATTTGAGGCTTCGAAGGCAGATCCGATATCAATTAGCTTTGCATGGCCGCTTCGTTTCAGCATGATGTTGGCAGGTTTCACGTCCCCATGAACCAGCCCCATTCGATGCATGGCCGCCAGACCCTCAAGGCATTCGCGGACAATTGCGACAGCGACTCCGGGACGGAATCGAGGTTGCTCTTCGCCGTAAGTGATCAGAACATCGTTGATGTAGTTCCAGCGTTTCAGGCTGAAGCGATCTTTAACCACGCCAAAAAGCTTCGGGGTTAGCAATCTGCGAAGGTCAAATCCTTCAACCCATTCCATGATCATCATGCGAATGCGGTCGCGGTCCAAAAAGTTGTAGACCTGCAACAGGTTTTCGTGTTGGATTCGAGCGACGGACGATGCGACGCGAGCCATTCGGGACATATCAACGTCGTAGTCCAGCGGCGTCGAGTATCGTTCAGGTGAGAAAACTTTGATTGCGACGGGCAGTGTGAAGTCATCGGCTCCGCGTCGCTCAGTCAGGTACACCACGCCCTGCCCTCCTCGGCCGATCTCTCTGATCATTCTCAAGTGCGTCGTCCAGCTATGCCGCTTCGCCGCCAGCATGTCGTCGTAGACGCCCATCAGTTCGGGGCACTGCGAGGAAGTTTCTTCTTCCATTGCGTGGGTCACCGTGAGTGCGAGCGCTTCCTCGCCATCGCGAATAAAAATTGACGGGTCGTCGGTCATGCGTTCTTGCGAGTGCATCAAGAGGAAGGAAAAGTTTGCGTAAGCAAACCATGTTGCGGGCGATCAGTGCCTTGAATTTTATTTCAGGAGGAGCATTCAGGTCCAGTCCGGTTCAGCAACAACTAAAAGTTGTCTGAATTGCCACAAAAAAGGACGGCTCAGAGAAATCCGAACCGTCCAAATTCTGATTGATAGTGATATTGTCGGAAAACAGCTAGTGCTGGAAGTTGCTTTGATGGGATTGATTGAAATCTGATTGTTGCTCGGGAAAGAGCAACAATCGATGTCAAACGTCAACTTCCGCTCTTCGCACTAGTCTTTTTTCACTTCGAACTCCGCGTCGATCGCGTCGTCTTCAGCCGGCGTCGCCGTTGCTGCCTCTTCCGACGCAGCATCGGTTCCGCCTTCACCTGCAGCCTCCGCGTTGTCGTACATGGCCTTGCTTAGAGCGTGAGAAGCCTGTTCAAGCTCTTTGACTGCAGACTTGATCGCGTCGACATCGTCTTCCTTGGCGACTTCACGAACTTTTTCGATCGCAGTTTCCAGTGGAGCCTTGTCGTCGTCCGAAAGTTTCTCCGCGTGCTCGGAAATCATTTTTTCCATTTGGTAGCACATCGTTTCGCCTTCGTTGCGAGCGGTAACAAGTTCGTATTGTTTACGATCTTCTTCCGCGTTCATTTCAGCATCCGCTTTCATCGCATTGATCTCGTCATCGGAAAGTCCCGATGACTGTTTGATCTCGACGTTGGCTTCGGTACCGGTACCGAGGTCTTTGGCGGAAACGTTCAGGATACCGTTCTGGTCGATGTCGAATTTGACTTCGATCTGGGGAACGCCACGAGGAGCCGGAGGAATCCCCGTCAGGTCAAACTTGTCCAACAAACGGTTGTTGTTGGCCATTTTGCGTTCACCCTGGTAGACCTGAATGGTAACCGCCGTTTGGTTGTCGGCAGCGGTGCTAAACACCTGTTTCTTTTCTGTCGGCACGGTCGTGTTTCGCTCGACCAACGCCGTCATCACGCCGCCTTCGGTTTCGATGCCCAGTGTCAATGGAGTCACGTCCAGCAGCAAAACGTCCTTGCGGTCGCCCGCCAAAACAGAGCCCTGAATAGCCGCTCCAACCGCGACGACTTCATCAGGATTGACGCCTTTGTGTGGATCCTTGCCGAAAACTTCCTTCACCATCGCCTGGACTTTGGGAACGCGAGTCGAACCACCCACCAAAACGACTTCGTCGATGTCGCCGGGAGAAAGTTTCGCGTCCTTCAACGCTCGTTGAAGCGGAGTCTTGCAACGTTCAACCAGAACATCGATCAGCTCTTCGAACTTGGAACGCGTAATGTCCATCTGCAAGTGCTTGGGACCGCTCGCATCGGCCGTAATGAACGGCAGGTTGATCGAAGTCTGCTGTGCACTGGAAAGTTCTTTCTTGGCATTTTCGCAGCCTTCCTGAAGACGTTGCAACGCCATCGTGTCGGCACGCAAATCAACGCCGGTATCTTTTTTGAATTCGTCCGCGATGTAGTTGATCAGGACTTCGTCAAAGTCGTCACCACCGAGGTGCGTGTCACCACTGGTGCTGATGACTTCGAAAACTTTCATTCCGTCATCGTCGTTCAGTTCCAGAATGGATACGTCGAAGGTACCGCCACCCAGGTCAAAGACGACGATCTTTTGTTCTTTTTGCGCTTTGTCCAGGCCATACGCCATCGCAGCAGCGGTCGGCTCGTTGATAATACGAGCGACCTCAAGGCCAGCGATTTGACCGGCGTCTTTTGTCGCCTGCCGCTGAGCGTCGTTGAAGTAAGCAGGAACCGTGATGACGGCCTTGTTCACCTTGTGACCGAGGTAGGATTCGGCTGCTTCCTTGAGCTTGCGAAGCGTTTTGGCCGAGATTTCCTGAGGCGTGTACTCTTTGCCATCGATCTCGATTTTGACGTACTCGTCAGCGCCGCCTTTGACTTCGTAAGGAACCATTTTCTCTTCGGAGCCAACTTCGTTGTGACGACGACCCATGAATCGTTTGACCGAATACACGGTACGATGCGGGTTGGTCACGCGCTGGTTTCGAGCCGGTGCACCGACAAGCGTCTCACCGCTGTCAGAGAATGCGATGACGCTAGGCGTCGTGCGAGCGCCTTCCTGGTTTGCAATCACGACAGGCTCGTTCCCTTCCATGATGGCGACAACGGAGTTGGTGGTACCAAGGTCGATACCGATGATTTTTTCACCTTGAGCCATGATTGCTCTCCTCAATTTAAGGTTGATATAGGTTGTCGGATTGCCGACGGGTTCTTTTTATTGGTTCGTCTCCCGAGCGCGTAACATGTCCGCTCGGCAGTCACTTTTTAGCTGAGCCGACCTAAAGCAAAGGCCGTGCCGAACTTGCAGAAATTCCCTAAAAGCCATTTTTCTGGGCTTTAAGCCGGATTTCGCGAGGAGAAACGGGGCAGACCAACGCTGGTGCCATAATGGCACGTTCTCCAGAGCGGTCCGACAGAGGCGACGCGAGCTGCCACAGAGCGGCGAAGAGATTCCTGGTTAGATGCTCAGGCAAACGGAAGTCCCGATTTAGGAAGCCCTTCGTCGGACAGCCTCCGTCAAGACAGCCCGGGACGCAAAAACCGAAATCTGGAAAGCCCTACCAAACGTCGCCGAACCGTAAACGTCCAACGTCGGAGCCTTCAACGTCCAACTTACGGAGCTTCAGAAAAGATCGCGCTGATCGATTTGTGCTGGTGGATACGACGAATCGCTTCGCCAAGCATCGGCGCTATACTAAGCACTTTCAAATTCGGCAGCTCGGCCGCTTTCTCGGCAGCAATCGGAATGCTGTCCGTGATGACGATCGAATCGATCGGAGCACTCTTGAGTCGTTCGACTGCTTTTCCGGCAAGCACGCCATGAGATGCCGCGACGTGAACTTCCCGAGCACCTTTCTTTTTGACCAATTCAGCAGCACCGCATATCGATCCCGCCGTGCTGATCATGTCGTCAAACAGTAAGGCAACTTTTCCGTCGACCGGTCCACCGATGATGTTCTCCTGCACGACCTTTTCTGCCGAGAAACGTCGTTTATCCAAAATCGCCAGTTCGCCGCCGAGCCGTTTCGCATGACCGACAGCACGTTTGATCGAGCCTTCGTCCGGAGAAACGATGACAATGTCTTCCGACGGAATTTTCATGCTGAGGAAATGCTGGTTCAGCACGCCACCGGCATAAAGGTGGTCGACAGGAACGTCAAAGAAGCCCTGAATCTGAGCCGCATGCAAATCCATCGTCAACACACGATCGGCTCCTGCACGCGTGATCATGTTCGCAACCAGCTTGGCAGTGATCGGAACGCGACCTTCGTCTTTTCGATCCTGTCGAGCGTATCCGTAATAAGGAATGACCGCCGTGATTCGTTCGGCACTGGCGCGAAGGCAAGTGTCGATCAGAATCAACAGCTCCATCAGGTTGTCGTTAACGTTCGGGCTCGTTGGCTGCACGATGAACACATCGCGGCCGCGAACGTCTTCGATTTTGCAGTGGAATTCGCCATCAGGAAACGTCGAAAATCGACAGTCGCCCAACGGGATGCCCATAAAGGAACAGATGTTTCGAGCCAGTTCCGGATTCGCACGTCCGCTGAAGACCTGTAGTTCTCTCATGTAATCATCCGCATTTCTTGAGCAGGTTAGAATCGATTAGCGTGAATTGGATCGGATTTAGAGATTCTTCAGGGCTTCTTCGACCGCAGCCAAATGTTCGACCGTGTTGACGCTGAGAGCTTCAATCGGTTTTAAAACAGGAAGAGCTCGAACGTCTTCGTTGTCGGAAAGCAGAATGCCGGGCACATCAGTGATGTAGTACTCTTTTTGCTGATTGTTGTCGGTGAGCCGATCCAACGCGGCGAGCATTTTCTGGCAGTCGAAAACGTAGGTGCTCATGTTGACTTCGTTGATCGCTTTCTGAGCCTCGTCGGCGTCTTTCTCTTCGACGATGCTGGTGAAGTTACCTTCGGCGTCTCGCACAATTCGTCCAAGCCCGGTTGGGTTTTCGTGAATCAGTGTTCCCAGAATGCAGGCCGGATTCGTCTTTGAATAGTCTTCCAACAAAGCAGCAATCGAGCTGGATTGCATCATTGGTGAATCGCCGGCGACCACCACAACGGGGCCATGATGGTTATGCAACGCTTCGCGACACATCATGACCGCGTGCCCGGTGCCAAGCTGCTCCTCCTGCAACGCGAAATCCATATTCGGGTCACTGGCCAACGTTTCTTTTACGAGGTCCGCTTTGTAACCAACGACTGAGACAATTTTGTCGACGCCCGCAGAACGCAATGAGTCGATCACGTAGCTGACCAGCGGGCGTCCCGCAGCTTCGCAGAGCACTTTCGGGAGCTCTGACTTCATTCGAGTTCCCTTGCCGGCGGCAAGAACAATTGCCAGTGGAGCTGCCGATTCACTCATTGATTTACCTTCGCTTTAAGCCGCAATTCGCCGCAGTTCGTTGCAATTCGCCGCGGTTGAAAATTTGGGGTGGGAAAGACAATGAGTATCTTTGCCATTTTTGTCATGGCAAGTGACGATTCACGAGAGCAGCGGTTTTCGGATCAAATCAAGGATCGTTGAATCATCAAGCCGGTCACAAATCGCATAAACTGACTCAAACTGCAGCGGATCGACCCGTCGAGACGGAATCGCCACCGTGATCG
The DNA here is from genome assembly GCA_964479855.1 of uncultured Pirellulaceae bacterium. Lineage (GTDB taxonomy): Bacteria > Planctomycetota > Planctomycetia > Pirellulales > Pirellulaceae > Mariniblastus. Next base: position 1,843 of record CAYZPA010000011.1, on the reverse strand, counting down.
CCCCCGCTGCAACAGCGGCTCGACTGCCATGAAGGCTGTCTTCGAGCACCAAAGTACTTTCAGGCCGAACTCCCATCCGCTGAGCCGCCATCAGGTAGACCTCTGGGTGAGGTTTGCCGTTGGTCACACTTTCGGCGGTTAAAACGAATTCGAAACGCGGCTGAAGATCGAAAATGTTCAGTGCCCGTTCGGCAAATCGAAGGTGTGAGCTTGTTGCGATGGCCTTGGGTACATTTTGAGTTTCAATCAGAGACAGTAGCTTCTCCAAGCCCGGCATCATCTCAATCCGCTCAGGGAGCAGGTCCTGAAAAAGGGCTTCGCATTCCTGCTGCAGGGCTTCGATCGAATCGTCGAGCCCACAACGGTCTTTCATGACGCCGAACGCGACCGGACCCGGCAACCCCATCATTTCCATCTTTAGTTCAGCGGTAAAAGACTGCTGTCGACGGTTGAGCAATTTTTCGCCGACGATGTCGTAAAGGTCTTCCGTGTTGAACATTAGACCATCCATGTCGAAAACGACAGCCTCGATGGTCGGTGGGGGAGGTGGCATGAAAAGTGTGAAGTGTGAAGTGGGAAGTGGGAAGTGGGAAGTGGGAAGTGGGAAGTGGGAAGTGGGAAGTGGGAACTAGAGCGATTCGCCGTCCTTAAGTTTTACTTGCAGACTTTTGATCATGTCTTTGAAGGCCTTTTCGTTGGCCGTGATCGTCTTTTCAGGACCGTATAGTTTCACGAAATACTGGCCAAATTCGCCTGTTTGGATGATCGCAGCGAGCATGCGATAGTTTTCACGCTCTACTGTTTTGCCGCCACTGAAGGGACCACCACCCATGGCGCGATCCTGCAAGGTGCCCTTGATGTCGACCAATTTAATGTCACAGTCGGCCGCGGTCATATCGGTAACCGTAGAGTTGTCTTTGGTTTCAGATCCGTCAGGCTGAGTGTACTGGCCGTACCAGCGATTGATATTTGCATCGACGTCTCCACCCGCTCGCATGATCGTCAAGCGGCCATTTTTTGCGTCTTCCGCTTCGCCTTGCGTTTTTGGAACAGTGATCTCGAATTCGATCATGGAGGACTTCGGTTTGGCTGACTTCCACGTTCCCGGCGCGACGAACTTTACGGCTCCACCTGCGACTTCGACGTTCAGTGGAGAGACTGCCGTTTTCGCATCCACCGCCTTGGCATCGGTTTCCTTGTCAGCAGTTTTGGTTTCGGCGGCTTCTTTCGACCCTGAGCCCGCAGATTCCTGCGTTGTTTCTGTTTCAGTCTTTTTGGTGTCAGACTTTGCTTCTTCCTGCACCTGCTCAGTCGTATCGTTTGATTTTTGCTTGGCAGCGTCTGCTTTTGTGGCCGCATCGCAACCGGAAAGGAAACCGATCATCAGCAAAGAAAACAAAATACGACAAGTCAAAGAATTTGTGACAGACATTGAACTACTCGTAAAAAAGGATGAACGTTGGAGAAGTAAAACTCAGCTATATCGATTGAAAATCCAATAGACCAAAACCAACACAACCACGAAAGCCACGATCGCGAGCGAAAACCAAATCAGTTTTCGTTTTCTGGCGTCTCGATTTAGTTTGGAGTGCGGATTGACGTCGTCAGGAATTTCGTAAGCCGGATCGGTCAGAGCTTGCTGGTGCCGATCCGCGATTTGTCGGAAGACCTCGACAGCCGGCAACCATTCGTTCCAGTCCTCGCGCCAAACGATATGGCCTACTCGAAGTGAACCGTTGTCGATCATTTCTTCTAACGCGGGAGCCTTTAAAGGGCCTTTTTCACCGTGTCGTTTGTGTCGTACATACCAGATTTTCTCCGGATCGGCTCGCAGTGGATCGTC
>CAYZPA010000010.1:99578-103895 GCA_964479855.1 uncultured Pirellulaceae bacterium | reverse complement strand
ATAAACATCTGAGCGTTTGACTTCGCGGGTGCGGCGGAGGCAGGTTGGTCGGGGTGAGAATTCTCTTTGAATGTTGGCGTGTGATGGTTCTTTGAGCCTCGCCAGAACTCAAACACTTATGGTGGAATACCACCGGGCACTATTCGCTACTCACCATCGCTCATTCCGAGCTGCTTCATTTTGCGATAGAGGTTGCTGCGATGCAGGCCCATGCATTCGGCGGCTTCGGTCATGTTGCCGCCACACCGATCAATATGACGTTGGATGTATTCGACCTGAAATTCGCGAGTCGCATCGGTCAGCGGAAGGTCCATCGCGATCCCGGATTCTGCGTTTGGTTTTTCGGGAGCATTCACAAACGCAAGATCTTCGGGGCGAACCTGATCGCCGTCTGAAAGATACGCAAGCCGTTCCATCATGTTTCGAAGTTCGCGAACGTTACCCGGCCAGCGATGGGCCAACAAACGATTTCGTGCCGGCGCTGAGATCTTTGGCGTCGCACGACGAGCTTTCGCACAGAAGTTCGAAAGGAAATGCTCGGCCAACAAAATCACATCGTCGCCGCGATCTCGCAAAGGCGGTATCTCGATCATGACGACGTTCAAACGAAAGAATAGATCCTCGCGAAACTTCTTTTCGCTGACCAGTTTTGCCAGATCCTGATTGGTCGCCGCGACCACTCGGGCGGACGTTGGAATCGGCACGCTGCCACCGACACGAACGACCACTTTTTCCTCAAGAACACGCAAAAGTTTGGCTTGGCCTCCAAGGCTCATGTCGCCAATTTCGTCAAGGAAAAGGGTTCCGCCATTGGCAAGTTCAAATTTTCCTTCGCGAGCCTGATGAGCGTCTGTGAAAGCGCCTTTTTCGTGACCGAAGAGTTCGCTTTCGAGCAACGTTTCGCTGATCGCTGCGCAGTTCACAGCAACCAACACTTCGTCACGGCGCTGACTGAGATAGTGAACCAGTTGCGCGACGACTTCTTTTCCCGTGCCGTTTTCACCGGTGATCAGGATGGCGAGTCCCGTATTGGCGACTCGTTCGATGGTCGACTTGAGTTTCGTGATGCCTTCACAGTTGCCGATCAGATTCACATCATCTGCCGCTTGTGTCGCGACCGTTCTGCGAACCGTTTCCAAGTGTTCGACATGTTGTGTTGTATCGATCGCGATTGCAGCGTGTGCGGCAAGTTCTTCCAGTGCCGTTTCGTCTTCGTCGGTGAAGTTGCCTTGTAGACGGTTGATCAGTTCAAAAGCGCCGATCGTTTTTCCGTCAGCGTTTTTCATCGGCACGCAAAGCAGCGTCCGTGTCTGAAATCCAAGCTGTTGATCGACGCTGCGATCGATCTGTTTTTGCTCGCTGGTGATGTCTTCGTCGACACGAGCCGGCTTTCCTGTGGCCATCACTTGCCCAACAACACCGGCTGAAATGGGAATTCGAAGCGTTCCGTCTTCGACGCCGAGCGCGGGTTTTCCGATCAGTTCCGTATTGTTCGCGTTGGGCAAAAAGATGGTTGCCCGTTCTGACCCAAGCAACCGCGTCGATGCTTCCGCGATTTCGATCAACAGGGAATCCGTTTCGCGAGACTGGTTCCAGCCAGCGGTCATTTCCAGCAGCGCTTCCAGCTGCAAAATTCGTTTGCTCGATCCGGCTCGAACCTGGTACGCCTTCAGCGCGACACCGAGGGCAGCGGCCACAACATCGAAAGCAGATTCGTCCAATGAAGTCGCTTGCTGGATGAAAAGTCTGCCGTCCTGGACAGGCTGACTTAAGGGCGAAGCGGTCCAACCCGATTCGCTTTGACAACGCTCGGTATCGAGCACTTCCGCCAACAAGTCGACGGGTAACGATTCCGCTTTGAGCCCTTCCTCGGTTGATGCAAGGACTCGCCATTGGCCTTTGACGCCCTGGACAACAGCGCACAACTTTGCGTCTGAAAATGACTTTAGCGAGGAAGTCGCCGCGACGAGAAAGTTGATCGATGACTGGTGAGCTGCGGACAGATAGATCAAATCTGCCAACAGTTTCGCGGTCTTTCCTCCGTGGCTGCCGGATCCCGGATCGAGTCGATGCGTGTTGGCGGCTTGAGTCATCTTGATCGTGCAATTGTTGGTTTTAGGGAAAAGGTTATAGTAACACAGACCGAGGCTGTGAATTTGTCAAACAGCTTGATGAAACGTGCAAACAGTAACGCGACACGCACGATGGGCTCTCCACTGCTCGCTCAGGCGTCGGGTTACCAAAAAAAAATTCACAGTCTCGCCGTGCGGGCAATGAGTCCAATCGGCGATTACATCACCGCTGACCTCTGAAATTCAGGATATATTGATGGGCTTGTTCGAAGGCAAAAAGGGTTTGATTCTGGGCGTCGCAAACGACCGCTCGATTGCATGGGCGATTGCAAAACGAATCATTGCTGAAGGCGGAACTTGCGGATTCACGCACTTGCCCGATCGCCCGGATGACGAAAAGAAACGCAACAAACGTCGTGTTGAAAAAGCGCTTCCGAAACTTGCCGAAGGTTACGAGCCAGAGTTTCTTGTTCCTTTGAATGTGCAAAGCGACGAAGACATTGCCGCGGTCATGAAAACGGCGGCTGACAAGTTCGGCAAAATCGACTTCCTGTTGCATTCGATTGCGTTTGCCCATCCCGACGATCTGGGTGGCGACACGATTGATACGAGCCGAGAAGGTTTCAAGATGGCAATGGACATCAGCGCTTACAGCCTGATCGCCGTTTGCAAAGCGGCGCGTGATATTTTCAGCGACAATGCGAGCGTCTTGTGCATGAGCTACTTCGGCGGTGAAAAGATCGTGCCTGGTTACAACGTGATGGGCATTTGCAAAGCAGCGCTTGATGCGTCAATGAGGTACATGGCGTATGACCTTGGACCGCAAGGCGTCCGCGTCAATGCGCTGAGCGCTGGACCTGTCAAAACCATCTCCGGCACTGGAGCAGGTGTCGGACCGATGATCAAAATGTACGAACATGTCGCTCCGATGGCTCGGAATATCACTCTGACCGAAGTCGGTGATTCGGGAGCTTTCCTGCTGTCCGACATGGCTGGTGGAGTGTCCGGCGAATTGATGCACGTGGACGCGGGCTACAACGCAATGGGCTCACCGGGTCGAATGGTTGAGCTACTTTCAAAGTAAACCGGAATGATTCACGACGACAGGTGTCTGGCCGACGCCCAATGAATAATCCGGGCTAAAAGCAGTCTGAGGTTATCGCGATGGCGTTTACGGTTCTACCGAATCGCAAAAATCGATTCGGGTGTTTCGGAAAACAGCAACGAAAAATTCGGCATGTTATTCATCAGCGGATCTGAAAGGCACAGGTAAACAAGCAGACCAAATTGAAACAGGGCTACCGAGCCGGTGATCAACATCGCGTGCCGGTAGCCCTTTTTCAATAGAAGTCCAAGAGTAAATAACGCCGTGATGGTTCCTGCTGATTTGCCGATCACAAAAAACAAGCAGCTTTCTGGATCCAACATTAACAAAGCTTCGCAAATTGGATTTTGCTCCATTCGAAGAATTTGAGAATTCGCGGCGGTCGACCATGTATCAAAAGCCGACACGGTCCCAATGGTCAGAAAACAGATCGCCACAAAGACGGTTGACCAGAGATTCGCGTTAAGTGGTTTCAATGTTGAGTAAAAAGGCATGAAGTCACCTCAATCCTGTTGGTAGTAGACATCCTTGTTCGCTGCGTCGTGGCAGAGCCAGGACGATATGGTCAAATTCTCTAACGGACGCCATGCATCCACTGTGCCAATATTTTTGACCATTTAAGGATTTCTATTTCACCATAATAACTTTTCAGAGGTCCATTCTCGGGCGTGCGAGCTTGAAGGTTTCATGAGGAGTAAATCTGCCGAAAGAGGAGGCAGTTTTGAAGCGGCAATTCTTTTCCCCAAGGCTCTTCCAGTGGGAGGGACATCACCACAGAGCGTTTCGATCATGAAGACAATGTGAAACGCTGTCAGATATTTGGGTGTTGATGCGTAACTTTTGTGCAGCGTCGCGGATTGGCGAAACGACGATACGTCTTTCGCTTGAATCATGGGCTTGTCACATCACAAGTCACGACCGTGCACGGCGCGATGGGCTCGATGGAAGGGCAGGGCAGGGCAACGTTCGAACTTAATTCGATGTTCAGCGATCCGCCGGATGCCAGCGACCAAACAACAGCGGAGGTATCGACAGTCACGCAGCAGTGGTCTCGCACCAGCGGTATTGCGCCAGCGGCCAAGCCGCGCTCGGTCATCGACAGAAGTCTAAAAATAAAAAGTCAATCTGATAACTCGGCAC
>CAYZPA010000010.1:0-99478 GCA_964479855.1 uncultured Pirellulaceae bacterium | reverse complement strand
CGCTGCCTTGTCCGCTGCCTATCATTCATTCACGTCTGTCTATCGTTCACGTCTGTTTATCGTTCACTTACCGGCACTGGTTTCGATTTCAAGAAGCCGTTGAGCGGCAACCAGCATTCGTGGCGCGATCGTTGGGTAGTCGTCTATCAATCCGGAAGCCGAAAGCACGGTTTGCTTCGCACGATCACGATACGATTTGTCATTCGTCGCTTCTGCAAGGTAGATCAGACTGTTTGCGGATACACTTGCTCCTGATGGCACGGAAGTATCCGCCGCTCGCTTGGTTCGAATCAGCAGCGTTTCGTGATCCTGCGAAGTGTAAAAGTATCCGCCGTTTTTTTCATCCCAAAACAGTTCGTCCTGCTTTTGCTGGAGCTTCTTTGCCGCATCAATCCATTTCTGATCAGTTGTTGCTTTATGCAAAGCGCACAAGGCGTCAATCAAGCAGGCGTAGTCGTCAAGGTACGCGTTGAGTTTGGAAACACCATCGGTGTTGGTTCGAAAAAGTCGTCCATTTTCATCAACGAGTTTCTTCAATGCAAAGTCGGCTGCTTTGGAAGCCACGTCAACGTAATGTTGGTTTTTGAAAATTCGACCTGCGTCAGCGAATCCACGAATCATCAATCCGTTCCAGCTGGTCAATATTTTTTTATCCAACAACGGGCGGGGACGCTTCGATCGAATATCAAAAAGCTTCTTGCGTGCCGGTGTCAGTTTCTCAAACGTTGCCGTGTCGAGGGTTTCCTTGAGCTGCGGTGCGTAGTACTCGGACTCAAAGTTTGGTGCTTCGTTTAGCCGATAGATTTCGGCAAAGAGCTTGAATTCCTCATCCGTCAGCGCTGCTTCGATTTCTTCTTTTTTCCATCGATAGTATTTGCCTTCAATGCCTTCCGATTCCGCGTCGAGTGCCGAATAGAATCCGCCTTCGGGTGCGGTCATTTCTGATTCTACGAATTCGAGGATGCCTTCGACGGTGCGACGATATTCATCTTTGGGATCGAGTTCGTACATCTGCGAATAGACGGTGGCCAGTTGACCGTTGTCGTACAGCATTTTTTCAAAGTGAGGGATGAACCAGAAGCGATCGACACTGTAGCGATGAAATCCACCACCGATATGATCGTAAATGCCACCAAGAGCCATTTGCTGACAGGTTTTGGTCAGCATTGATTTCGCGTTTTCTTTTCTGGTTTCATCTGTTCCCTGGCGAGCGTATTCCAGCAACAACATCAAGTTGGACGCTTCTGGAAACTTGGGCCGATTCGGATTTCGCGCAGAAAAACCGAATCCGCCGAATTCTGGATCGAAAGTTCGCTTTAGCTGATCGATATCTTTTTCGATCCACGCCGCCTTAATTTTTTCATCTTGCAAAGGCGCTTTGCCTTCCAGTTGTGAACGCGTAATCTCGGTCAACTGGTCGGCTGTCTTCTCAACACTGGCTTTGTTGTTGGACCAGTTCTCGTGAATCAGTTTAACGATCGACAGAAAGCCTTTGCGGGTTCCTCGATCGCCATCGCGAGCCGGAAAATAGGTGCCTCCGAAAAACGGTTTTCCTTCCGAAGTCAAAAACATCGACAGCGGCCAACCACCGGTTTGACCGTTTCGCGTGAGCTGGTTGTAGATGTTGAGGCTCTCCATGTAGATCTGATCCACGTCGGGACGCTCTTCACGGTCAACTTTGATGCAGACAAAATTCTCGTTCAAAAATTTCGCGATCTCTTCGTCAAGGAAGGATTCACGTTCCATCACGTGGCACCAGTGACAGCTGGAGTAACCCACGGAAAGAAAAATTGCTTTGCCTTCGTCTTTTGCTTTCTTGAGGGCCTCTTCGTTCCACGGGTACCAGTTGACCGGGTTGTGGGCGTGCATCAGCAAGTATGGGCTGCTCTCTTTGGCGAGCGCGTTGGTGTGCTTTTGCGAATCTGTTTGTTTTTTCGAAGCTTCCTGAGCGTTGATTTTTTCGGCGTTGAACGTCGCCAAAACTGCCAGCACGAATAAAGAAAATTGTTTTGCTGTCGCGATTGAAAGTTTCATTTTTTTTCCGAATGTCACGTTTCTGAATAAGCAGGAGCGACGAATTCTTTTCGCGCAAAAAAATGAGCCTGACCAGAGGAATAAAGTTCCGGCCAAGCTCACGAATAACTCTTATTTGGGCGAACCGTTGGCTCGCAGCGAAAGATTGTAAACATGGCTTTCTTTGCGTCAACATGGTCTCCCATAGACGCTCTGTTTGGTTTTAAATCTCTCAAAACATACCCGTGCAGCTGCAAGCTTTACCTAGATTCGCTGCAGCCCGTGAGAGCTTAGGCAAGTAAACCTCCAACCGGTATGTGAAGGGAATCTGTTGTCGAATTTTCAAGGTCTTGAGCGGTAGATTTAAACCTGCCTTCTGACGCAGATTATACGAGTTCAACATTGCGGCCGCATTGCTTCGATTGCTGCAAGAATTTCGGTGGTGGCTGCGTTGAGCCCCGATTCTGGCGACAGATGTAGCGTTGGACCGGCGAAATTTTCCGAAAAACGCCGCAAAGACTGGAGTGGATCGTCCGATTCACCTTCATCTTTGCTTTCGAAAAAAGAGACAGCCAGTTTTGCACCTGTCGCGTATTTCATGAACTGTTCAACGGTTTCAACCACAACAAATTCTGGGCAATTCTGGTCTGCAAGGGACTTTTTTATCTCTGAAAGAGCTTCATTGATTGGTCCAACCACGTTGGTCGCCACCAAAATTCTGTCCTCGGCTTCGTCCAAATAGTCTACTAAATTCTGTAGGGTCATGCCGGAATTTGGATGCACCATATTGGCAGCAATGTCCAGGGCGGGCAGCAAAACGAATCTTCGGTAAGACATTCTTGGGTGGGGAACGATCAGCTCGTCCGAAACCGACTGCAGATCCCCGACCAACAGCAAATCCAAATCGATGGTTCTTGGGCCCCAACGTTCCGCTCTCTCGCGGCCCAATTGTTGTTCAATACCGATCATTTTTTGATGGAGTTCGTGCGGCGTCAACGTCGTCAGGACGCGGATTGCACCATTGAGGTATTTAGATTGCGGTTCAGATGAACCGGTCGCAGCGACGGTCTCAATGGGATCTGAGTGCGTCAGTTCAAGGATGGCGGGGTCGCTATCGAGAAGTTCAATCGCTTTTTTCCAAGCGGTAGAGCAATCGCCTTGATTGGCACCAAACGCAATAAGTGCGTCGGATTTTTTTGATTTGGAAGATGGGTCCATGCTGGCCTGAAGGCCTCGTTACCAAAAACAAAAAACGGCGAAGAACTTCCTGCTCTCCGACGTTTTTATCCAACCGAGTAAGACCGGATTGTTCGTTGCCGAAGCAACAAGCTTCTTTGAAACGCATTGGCACATCCATGACCACGTTTCAAATCAGCTGTAACAAAAAAAGGGGGGGACTCCATCACCGAAGCTCACACCACCGACGTGTCCCTCGTGTCGCCCCTGATTTAGTAGACCGTCAATCCCTAGACGGGAAATCGATCACTGAATCTCGAATTTGCCATAAGCAAAAATTCTTGATCCCGAAATTGATTCAAAGCATTACGCGGCTTACTGAAACCGCTTCACCTTGCACTGCCGTGCGTTGGTTCGGCCAATGTTAAGGATCGAATTAGACCTGTCAAGCAAACTCCTAAAACTTTTTCCGTTGCCATCACGCAAAGTTTTTTTGAAAACTGATTGACCCGACTAACAAGATCCTTTAGGCACTTTCGATTCGCGCACTTCGACCTGAGTTTCATTGCCACGAATGATCGTCGTCGCGATTCCGGTTATCATGTTCAAACAAGTTTGCCATTCGTGTTTCGACCATCAAGAAAAAATTAAGAGTAACGTCCGTTGAAGATCATTCACTATCCACACCCAACACTTCGTCACGTTTCGAAACCCGTTACCCGAATCGATCGAAATCTAAAAGAGATCGTTAGCGAGATGTTCACTCTGATGTACGCCGCACGCGGCATTGGGTTGGCAGCCAATCAAGTCGATCTTCCACTGCGTTTATTTATTTTGAACCTGACTGCGGATCCTGATGATGGTGAAGAACAAGTTTTCATCAATCCGGTTATCAGCAAACCCAAAGGTCAATCTGAGGCTGAAGAAGGTTGTTTAAGTCTTCCGGAAGTCAATGGAAACGTTTTGCGTCCAGACCGCATCCACATCAACGCATTTGATCTTGATGGCAATGAGATCGACGAAGATGCCGACGGGCTCTATGCTCGCGTGATACAGCATGAAACCGATCATTTAAACGGCGTTCTGTTTATCGATCGAATTTCCGAATCGGTAAAACGAAACATTAATGGACAGCTTTATGAATTCGAAAACGAGCATCAAGCGTTGGTGAAATCCGGACTGATTCCGGACGTCGATTCCAATGCAAAACGACTGGCAGAAATCGAAGCCAAGTACTGCAGCTAAGTTCGTTCTGACCATTCTGTATTTTATCGTTCTGAGTTCCTTCTTCGGAAACCAATTGATGCGACTAATTCTGTTCGGTACGGGTCCGTTTGCGGTTCCCTCCTACACTTCGTTGATTCGGCAGCATGATGTTCTGGCGATGGTTACGCGACCGATTGCTGACGCTGGTAAACGACGCAAAACTGCCGAAAATCCGACTCGCGATCTTGGCGAAGCTGAAAGTCTTGAAATCCTCGATCCAGCCAGTTGCAACGAACCGGAATTTGTAGAGAAACTCAAATCATTCGAAGCGGATCTATTTGTGGTTTGCGACTATGGCCAAATTCTTTCACGAGACTGTCTTGCTGCGGTGCGACTTGGCGGCATCAATTTGCACGGCTCGCTTTTGCCGAAATATCGAGGCGCCGCTCCAATTCAATGGTGTGTTTTTAACGGCGACACTGTCACTGGCGTCACCGTGATTCACATGACCGCGAAGCTTGACGGTGGACCCTGTATCGTAAAGTCGAAGCTTGAAATCGGTGACGACGAAACGGCGGAAGAATTGGAACCGCGACTTTCGCAACTGGGTGTGTCCGCGGTTGATGAAGCAATTGAGATGTTGAGCACATGGGACGGCGAATCCGTGCTGGGTGAACTTCAAGATCCGGAGAAGGTCACTAAAGCACCTCGCTTGAAAAAGTCGGATGGCCTGATCGATTTTTCTCGAACTGCAAAACAAATTTTTGATCAGGTTAGAGCGTTTCAGCCATGGCCACGCACATTCACGAATTGGTGTTCTGATGGGAAACCGCCAGTTCGGCTGATCGTTGGTCGGTCGGCAATCGTCGAAGATGCTGAAATGGCGGGAGTTGAAATCGCGGATGTGGCTCACGGTCAGGTCGCGGTTTGCGATGGCGAGCGACTGTGGATCCAGACTTCGGAAGGGATCCTCTCGATCATCGAGATCCAGCCTTCCGGGAAACGCATGATGCCAATCGCTGACTTTCTTCGCGGACAAAAGCCGGCTGTTGGTGACACGTTCGCCTGACGATCCCACGGTTCGTTTGAGCCGATCGCATCGGTAACTGACTGATTTTGGCCTGCTGTTTTGTGGGCTGCCGTGTTAAATTGGCTATCCGATTTTGTTGGACCCTTTTTTTGAAATCGCCACCATGGCTACAGACTCGCCACAAACCGAATCAAATTCTGCTGTTGAAACGCAAACCAGCCCGCACCGCCTGTACATCGATACGGTTGGCTGTCAGATGAATGTGCTTGACAGCGAAATGGTCGTTGCCGATTTGCGACGGCAGGGTTATGTCCTTGCGAGTAGCATCGCCGACGCCGACACAGTTCTGTTCAACACCTGCTCCGTTCGCGAGCAAGCCGAAAACAAAACGTACAGTGCGCTCGGTCGACTGAAAGACGAAAAGAAAAAGCATCCTGACAAGATCATCGGTGTGATGGGTTGCATGGCCCAAAAGGATCAAAAGCTGATTTTCAAGAAAGCACCGTTTGTTGACATCGTCGTTGGACCGGGACAGCTAAAAGAGATTCCCGGGCTAATCGAAAAGGCACGCAGCGAAGGCGGCCAACACACGGCGGTTGGGCTGGGTCGCAAAGATGGAAAACTGGACATCATCAAACGTTCGCATGAAACGTTCGACCCGCTGCGAGATCCGACGATGCGGCCGACTCCGTTCCAGGCGTTTCTGCGAATCCAGATTGGCTGTGACAAGTTCTGTACCTACTGCATCGTGCCGATGACTCGCGGTCCGGAGCAGGGCAGGGACCCTCAGCAGATTTACGATGAGGCACTGATCCTTGCAGATCAGGGTGCAAAAGAAATTACGTTGCTGGGTCAAACGGTTAACAGCTACAAGCATGTTGCCGCGGACAAAACCGAAACTCGATTGGCCGACCTGTTGTATCGACTTCACGATATCGATGGGATTGAACGCATCAAGTTCGTTACCAGCTACCCGAAGGACATGGGCTATGACTTGCTTAACGCGATTCGCGATCTGAAGAAATGTTCTCCGTATCTGCACGTGCCACTTCAGTCGGGCAGCGACGCCGTTTTGAAGCGGATGAAACGGGGCTACACCGTCGGCGACTACCGCGACATGATGGCTCGGATTGATGAAGTGCTGGGCAAGAGAGCCGCGATCTCCAGCGACTTTATCGTTGGCTTCTGCGGCGAAACCGAAGACGAGTTTCAGGAAACCGTTAACTTGGTCGAAGAATGCCGCTTCAAAAACAGCTTCATTTTCAAGTACTCGGAACGACCGGGTACGAAAGCGTCGGATCATCTGCCTGACGACGTTCCTTTCGAGGTCAAAAAACGTCGCAACAACGAATTGTTGGAAGTGCAAAATCGCATCAGCGAAGAAGACAATCAAACATTCATGGGTCAAACCATGGACGTTCTGGTTGAAGGTCCGTCAAAGCGATCCGAAAATCCGGTCAATCGAATCGAAGGTGATTCGTCTGGCAGCGGACCTGTTCAGCTAACAGGGCGAACTCATTGCGATCGTATCGTTGTGTTCGATGGCAACGAACGGCTTGCAGGTCAGGTCATTCCGATTGGGATCTACGATGTTTCCGGACAAACACTTTTTGGAACGGTCGTTACCGACCATGTTAGCGGCGGCGACATAGTAAAGCTCGGCTGAGCGAGTCGACCAATCGTGTTGCTGGCGGAAACTGATGGCGAAGAAAAAACCAAAGTTCTATGTCGTTTGGGAAGGTCATTCTCGCGGCGTATTTAAAACGTGGGATCAGTGCCAGCAGCAGATCAACGGTTTTTCAGGCGCGAAATACAAATCGTTTCCGTCGCTCGAAGCAGCTGAAAAAGCGTACTCCGAAAGTGCCGATCAACACTGGGGTAAGTCGGACGGATCGAAAACGCGAAAGCCGAAGACTCCGAAACGAACGTTGGACGAGTTGCGAACGATAGGAGTCGACTTGACTGCGATTGCCGTCGACGCTGCTTGCAAGGGCAACCCTGGACCGATGGAGTATCAGGGCGTTGAGATCGAAAGTGGCATCGATCTTTTTCATCAAGGTCCGTTTGCGGAAGGCACCGTCAACATAGGTGAATTTCTGGCGATCGTGCACGCGTTGGCGTTGCTAAAAAGTTGCGATCAACCGAACCGAACGATCTACTCCGATTCCCGGATTGGAATCAGCTGGGTCAAACAAAAGAAATGCAAAACGAAGTCGACTCAAACGGTCGCCAACGCTCCACTGTTCCAGCTAATTCGTCGAGCTGAAAAATGGCTCAAAGCAAACGAGGTAACCAACCCAATCAAAAAGTGGGAAACAAAACTGTGGGGCGAAGTACCTGCAGATTTTGGACGAAAATAGCGTTGGACGAAATCGTAGGCGAAGTTGAAAAGGAAACTTTTGCTATTCAAGTCCTGAGCCATCTAAACCCGGATTATTCTCGATGCGCGGGCGTCAAAACTGAGAAGGCTTGTTTCGTTGGGGCATTGTTTCAAGGTTGTGGTTTCGACAGTTCACCCACGACGTGAAATTGACCAATTTGCAAAAACTTGCCTCCGCGTCCGGAGAATCGCCTCAATGGGGAAACCAGACGCCTGTCGTCGTGAATCATTCCGGTTAAAGTCCAACCGCTCTCGAAAAAGCATGTCTTTGCCGTCAATACCGTTTCATATTTGCTATCAGATTTTGAACTGGTGCTTCAACTCACCAAGCTATTTTTGCAAGTAAGAAACTCTCTCAAGGGTGACTCCAAGCTCTCATAAGCAGCAACCACCTTCTGGTTGTTTTGAACTTTGAACAAAGAGTTACCAAACCATTTTTGAGAGAATAGCAATGAAACACTTCGCATTTACCCGTCGTTTTGCTTTGAACGCGTTGATTGTTGCAGCACTTGCTTGCGTGGTTGCTGACGCGTCGGCTCAATCTGGCCGACGTCAAACCGGCCAACAGCAGATGCAGAATAAACGGAAGCAAAACATGCAAGATCACAGCAAGCAGGATCAGGGCATGCAAAAGAACGCCATGGCAGGTCACCAAATGGCGGCTTCCGATGTCAAACTTGGACTCAATGGCTACTGTCCTGTTTGCATCGTCAAGCAGGGTAAATGGGTTAAGGGAAATGACCAACATGTCTCGACTTATGACGGTTTTTCCTATCGATTCCCAAGCAACGAAGTGAAGCAGATGTTCGATCAGGATCCTGCTCAATACGTACCTGCTCTCGGTGGAGACTGCATCGTTTGTTATGCAAAATCTGGTAAACGGGTGCCCGGTGATATTCGGTTTGCATCGATAAGCGACAACCGGTTGTTTTTGTTCCCGAGCGACAACGAACGGAAGATGTTTAACAAGTCGCCGAGCGACTACATTGACGTCGATCTTGCCGCCGATGGAAAGTGCATTGTTTGTAAAGTCAAAGCTGGAAAAGTTGTCGACGGCGATCAGAAGTTTACCGCTGTACACGATGGCTTTCGTTATCTGTTCCCTTCCGATCGTGAGCGTAAGATTTTTGTCGCTTCTTCTGATGAATTCATCGACGCGAACGCTGCCATGTTGAAGGAATCGACCATGAAGAAGGCGGGAATGATGAAGTCATCATCCATGATTCGTATTCAGGGAACGACAGTATGTGCCGGTTGCGAATATGGAGTGACTCCCATCAACGCACCCGATGAGCTTGGACTGGCCGTCAAAACTGCTGATGGAAAAATCTACGTGATCGAAGAAAGCCACACTCGTTGGCCACAGCTCTACAAAGACCGTTTCGACGGCAAGCAAGTTTCTGTTTCTGGCAAGGTTATCAAGACCCAAGGAAACATTTCATGGATTGCTCCTGCTGACCTGCGAACGCTGTAATCTTCCTACGAACACCAATGCTGCAACTCGATCCGGGAACGATTCTTGCGAACTTCCCGGAAACGAGTGGCTGATGTTGCCTGTCTTCATGAGTTCGACAGCCAACATCAACGACTCGAAACAGCTGGTTCAATGGCTATAAAAAACGGAGCCAAAAAAATGCGTATTAAAACAAAAGAAGATCGGAATCTCTGGTCCGTTTCACTTATCTGCCTATCGCTTTTGATCGGCGTGCTTTTTTCGACAAGCCTCGGCGCGACCGAATCGTCAGATGAACCAAACGTCGCCATCTCGGCCAAGATCGACATCGCCGAACCACTTGTTCAGGACGGTGCTCAAGACGCGGTTGCCAAACTTGTCGTGACGGCAAACATCAGGGACGGCCTGCACATTTACGCTCAGACCCAACCAAAGCCCTTTCTTGCGACCGCGATCAGCGTTGTCGATTCTGACGCCTATGAAATCGGCGGTGAATTCCACCCAACCCGCTCACCGATGGTGTTGAACCATCATTCAATTGATGTCGAATTACACGAGTTTGAACAATCGATTAGCTGGGAGGCGCCTATCAAAGTTCGGTCCGGTGCCGATATCGAGTCCCTTCAAATCGAAGGGCAGGTTTTTGCTCAGGCGTGTGAGCAGGAGCGATGTTTTCCGCCGGAAACGTATGATTTTGTGGCTGTCGCCAAGGGTGTTGCTCCGATAGCCCAGGAGACTGAAACTGCCAACGAGATCGCTACTGCCGAGCAGGTCGCGACTACAAAAGCGATCGATCAGACTGCGCAGACTGACGCGCTAGAGGCTCCATCGTTCAGCATCGATCGTCTTGAAGTCAGCGCGGATTCTGGATCCAACCTGTCGATATGGGCCGTACTTCCATTGGCTTTTATTGCCGGATTCATTTTGAACTTCATGCCTTGCGTGTTGCCGGTAGTTGGTTTGAAAGTTCTTTCCTTCGTTCAGCAGGCCGACAACGATCGGCGTCGAATTTTCATGCTGAATTTTTCCTATTCGCTTGGCATCGTTAGCGTGTTGCTAGTTCTGGCTACCTTGGCAGTTTTCGCCGGGTTTGGTTGGGGTGAGCAATTTAGCAGTGTTGGATTCACGGTTGTTTTGGCATCGGTCGTATTCGGTTTCGCGTTAAGTTTCCTTGGCGTTTGGGACATTCGATTGCCGGGGTTCGTCGGTTCGATTCAGGGTAATGAACCTCAGGAAGGTTTGTCGGGAGCATTTTCAAAAGGCGTCCTTAGCACCGTTTTGGCAACTCCTTGCAGCGGACCGTTTCTTGGTTCAGCGTTGGCGTGGGCTGTGATTCAACCTGCTCATCTGACTTACATTGTGTTTGGAACAGTTGGTTTGGGGATGGCAAGTCCGTTTCTGGCGATCGGCTTTTTTCCGAAACTGGTGAAGTGGTTGCCGAAGCCCGGAAACTGGATGAAGGACTTCAAACAACTGATGGGATTCGTTCTGATCGCGACCGTTGTGTTCCTGTTGAGCTTCATCAAGATTCCGGCCGTTGTGCCATCGATTGCTCTGTTGGCTGCGATTGGGTTGGCTTGTTGGTGGTACGGACAGGAAGACCTAACGCGTTCCAACGGATCATGGAAACGACTTGCGACGTCCGCCATGATCGTGGCTTTGTCGGCCTGGTGGTCGTTTGGATGGCTGTACGAAGTCTCGAACGAGCGATTTGAGCGAGCCGCCTATCGTCATGTTACGGCCATAAATAGCCAGGCAGATTCCGGAAACGTCACCACGTTAGTTCAGTCTGAGCCGGTCACCGACGAAAACCAAATTCTTTGGCAACCCTATTCCAAGGATCGTCTTGAAGCTGCGATCGCTGCGGGAAAAACTGTCTTCGTCGATTTTACTGCCGACTGGTGTCTGACTTGCAAAGCGAATGAATCGGTCGCGATCAATCAGCCAGATGTAGCGAAACAGTTCCGCGACGATGACATCGTGGCGTTTCGAGCTGACAAGACCGAGCCCGCTCCGGAAGTTGATCGGCTGTTAAAGCAGCTGGGAAACAACAGTGCCTCGATTCCGTTTTACGCGGTGTTTCCGAAAGATAATCCGTCCAAACCCATTACGCTGGACGGTGTTTTCTCTTCGCCTAAAGCGTTTTTGTCGGCAATCATGAGCCGTCCCGCCCGGTGGAAGTGATTTCGTTTTTTGCCAACTTCGGAGCCAAATGCGGCACTGCTGGCAGTTTTCCTCAAGCTTTGGGCTTCAAACAGCCGTTTTGAGCTTTATTTCCCGGATTTTGGCTCTCGGCGCGATTTGAGCCTTTGGCTACAATTCGGAGCTTTGAAATTCTGAAATCTCACTATAACAGTCGCAAAATGTACGCAATTATCGCTGACGGCGGACGTCAATATAAAGTCGAAGAAGGTCAGGTTCTGGAGATCGATTTCCGTGAAGTCGAAGCTGGTTCGGAGCTGAAGTTCGATCGCGTTCTGGCTGTTTCTGGTGACAGCGGACTGAAACTTGGCAAACCGACTCTTGATGGAGCCTCAGTTACCGCCAAAGTCATTTCCGAAGAAACAAAAGGCGAAAAGCTGGTCGTTCAAAAGTTCCGTCGTCGTAAGAACAGCAAACGACGTAATGGCCACCGACAAAAGTTCGTGAAGGTTAAGATTGCATCGATCGCTGGTTAGACCTCAAACACCTGCCGAATCAAACCATAAAGAAAGCTCGTCGAACCTTGCGTGTTCGACGAGCTTTTTTGCGTGCTGAACCTTTGCGAGACCTTGTTTAAAACCGGTACCGTGGTGAAATGTAATCTGACAAAGGCATCGTCTCTGCGTACGGTGGTCGCATTTTTCTGAGACGAATTCCTGACATGGCAACGGATCCAAAACCCAGATTCAAAACTGTTGACGATTCTCCGCTACAAGGCTTGATCGGCGATTCGCGAGCGATGCGAGAAGTCTATCAGCTGACTCGTAAATTCTCCTGCAGTTCAGCTTCGGTGCTGTTGATGGGTGAAACGGGGACCGGAAAAGAGCTGATTGCTTCGGCGCTGCACCGTTTAAGCCAACGATCAGCTGGACCCTTTGTTCGCGTCAACTGCGGGGCATTGAGCGAAACGTTACTGGACAGCGAATTGTTCGGGCATGCCAAGGGTTCCTTTACCGATGCCGTCAAGGATCGTACAGGACGCTTCGAAGCTGCCAACGGTGGCACGATTTTCCTCGATGAGATCAATTCGACTTCGACCAAACTTCAGGTCAAGTTGCTCCGCGTGTTACAGGAAAAGGAGCTGCAGCGTGTTGGTGATTCCGAAACAATCTCTGTCGATGTCCGCGTGATCGCTGGCAGCAACTGCGATCTGACAACGATGGTCGCGGACGGTAATTTCCGAGAGGATCTTTTCTGGCGATTGAATGTGTTACCAATTCGATTGCCGACACTGCGCCGACGAGAGAACGATGTCGAGTTACTTGTCAGGTATTTTCTTGATTTCTATGCCAAGCGAAACGAGAAAGTCATTTCCAAAATCGATCCCGCTGCAATGCAGATGTTGGTTGACTACCAATGGCCGGGGAACGTTCGCGAGCTGCAGAACTACGTCGAACGAGCGGTTGTTCTGGCTGAGAGCGATGTACTGGACAAGGATCTGCTTCCGAGTGCGGTCACTGGCAACACCGAAGCGGCAAAGTCCGCTGTGTTTCGACCTACTGATGACCAGTCGCTGATTCGTGAGTTCGTTTATAATCGAATCAGTAAAGCTGAAGCGGACGCCGATGATCTACACAAACAAATTGTCGATCCCGTTGAAAAGGAGCTGATTGCACAGGTAATGGAAAACTGCAATCAAACTCAAACCAAAGCGGCTCAACGATTGGGCATCAACCGGAACACGCTTTACAAGAAACTTGTTGAGCACGGATTGGCCAAACAGAATGCCAAAAATAGCGGCGAACAGAATGGCAAACAGAACTGATAAAGAACTGAAAAACCGATGCTGGTAAATGAATCTGAGGGGCCAATACGCTAATCCGGAATTATTCACGACGACAGGCGTCTGGTTTGGTGCTTGAGACGATTCTGCTGAAGTGGCGACAGGTTTTTCAAATTCACCAATTTCACGTCGTGGGTGAACTGTCGAAACCACAAACTTGGAACAATATCCCAATGAAACAAGTGTTCTCAATTTTGACGCCCACGCATCGTGAATAATCCGGGCTAATACGCTGAGGGCACATTGGCGTTGAAGCGATTTCTACTATCTGATCAAAAGTATGGACTGGCTACAGAAAATTTCGATCACCTGTTTCGCTGCCAGCTACCTCGTTGTGCTGGGATTGGAACTGCTGCGTGTTTACGTTCCGAAGTCTGCCGTTCGAGCCACGATCAAAATCGGTTTCGCGATCGCCGGGCTCTTTGCACACACCGTTTTTCTGTTTCTGCATACAAATCTTGTATTCGATCAATCCGGATTGTGGCTTGGCAACTGGTACGGCTGGTGTCTGGCGGGGGCATGGTTATTGTCAGCCGCGTATATCTGGTTGCTGTTTCAAAAATTCAATTCACCGATCGGAATCTTCTTGTTGCCGGTCGTATTGATGCTGATCGCCGGCGGCACCTATATCGGAAACGAAAACATGTTCACTGTGGCTCGCGAAAGGTCCATCTGGAGCATGGTTCACGGCATTTCCCTCTTGCTGGGCACGACCGGCTTTTCATTGGGGTTTGTTTTTGGAGTCATGTATCTGGTGCAGGCCCGGCGTTTAAAATCGAAAAGCGTTTCGCGTTCCATGCAATTTCGTTTGCCGTCACTGGAGTGGTTGCAGCAGTATTCCGAAAGGTCGCTGCTTTTTTCAGCTGCCTTTTTGGCGATTGGTTTGTTGTCCGGAATCGCGCTGAACTTTACCGGGCAAACCGACAACAGCTACGTCATTCCATGGAACAATCCGGTGATCTGGAGTTCTGCGGTTTTGTTTGCGTGGCTGGTTTTTGCGTCGCTAACAAGTCTGTTTTATCGACCGGCGAAACAGGGACGGAAAGTCGCTCTTTTGGTGACCGCAAGTTTTCTGTTTTTGGTCATTGAACTGGGCATCGTTTGGTGGGCGGGGCACGCCAGTTCAGTGTCGCCAGAAACGAATCGGGACGACAACAAGGTCGCTTTTCAGGAAATCGACGGCTGGGAACTCTCGATCGACCCGATCAAAGTTCGGGAGACCGTCGCGTGAATATTCAAGTCATCGGTTGCTCTCACAACCAGGCGGATTCTGCTTTTCGAGAGAAACTTGCTTTCGGCCCCGATGAGATCAACGGTTTTTTGGAATCGTACTATCGATTGTTTCCCGAATCCGAGGCGTTGTTGCTGTCGACGTGCAATCGCACGGAACTCTACACCCTTGGAGGTCATCCTGACCTGATTCCATCGCGAAATGAATTGTTGGAATTGCTGTCGCAGAAAAAACCATTGACGTTTGACGAACTGAAAGAAACGCTCTTTTTGCATCGCGATGAGACTGCCATCAAACATCTTTTCACGGTGAGCAGTAGTCTGGACAGCATGGTGGTGGGCGAATCGCAAATTATCGCTCAGGTCAAACAGGCGTATGAAACGGCGATTGATGCCCGACCCAAGACTCCGTTGATCCATCACGTCTTTGATTCTGCGATCCGCGTTTCTAAGCGTGTTTCTACCGAAACAAAGATTCACCAAAACCGCGTCAGCGTGCCAAGCATCGCGGTTAACGTATTGGCTCGTCAGATTTTTGAACGGTTGGACAACAAGAAAATTCTTGTCCTTGGAGCCGGCGAAATGGCGGAAGAGACGTTGAATTACCTGAAAGAGGCCGGAGCCAATAAACTGACCGTCGTCAATCGTACCGCCGAAAGAGCCGACACATTGGCTAAACGATTTGGCGGCGAGACGGCTCCGTGGGAATCCCTTTTGGATCAAGTTGCGATCGCCGATCTGGTCATCAGCACGACGGGAGCCAAAGAGCCGATCGTTACGGCAAATGATTTTCTGACCGTTACGGCCGCGAAAAATCCGCGAACACTGTTGATACTGGACCTCGCCATTCCGAGGGACTTCGACGATTCGATCGGACAGCTGCCCGGCGTGTACCTTTATTCGCTGGACGACTTACAAAGAGAATGCGAACGCAATCTTAATTCTCGCAAAACGCAGTGGCCCAAGGCAGAGGAGATTGTCCGAAACGAAACGGAGTCCTTTTTTCGCGACCTGAGGCGACGGGCGAGCGGTTCGACGATCGCATTGCTGAAGAAGCAGGCCTCGAGCGTAAAAGACGAAGAGCTTTCGAGACTTTTGAACCGTCTCGAATCTGTCTCCGACAAAGATCGCAAACAGATTGAGCTATCCTTTCATCGACTTGTGAACAAACTGCTTCACCCGCCGCTGGAATCGATTCGGGAGGAAACTTCTGGCGACGATTCCAAGCCCGCACCGGTCGGGCTTTTGGAAGCCATGAAACAGCTGTTCAAGCTGGACTAACGAAAATCGAATGACGAAAACCGCTTGGGTTGGGCCTAGTGCAAATAACTGGAGTCGATGTTTGACATCGATGGTTGCTTTTTCCCGAGCGTGAATCAGATTTCAATGATTCCCATTAACCCGGATTAAAGGTCATTTGCAACTTCCAGCACTCGTTGCGACTTCCCGCATCAGTCCCAATCGTCGTCATCGTCATCGAAGTCGTCGTCATCTCCGAGGTCATCGTCGTCCAGATCATCGTCGTCGACTTCTTCCCAATCGTCGTCTTCGTCTTCGTCTTCGAGATCATCATCTTCGTCCTCGATATCATCGACATCCTCGTCGTCGTATTCTTCTTCGTCATCATCCTCATCGACGTCGACGTATTCGTACTCCTCGTCGTCGTCTTCATCTTCTTCTTCGTCGTCCTCTTCCTCGTCGTCATCTACTTCGATTTCGTTTCCATCTTCGTCTTCGTAGACGTATTCATATTCCTCGTCGTCATCTTCATCTTCATCTTCGACGTCCTCTTCTTCAAACTCTTCGTCGTCAATTTCCTCGTCTTCGATTTCGTCTTCATCAATCGCATCAACGAAGTCGACTTCTGCGAACAGAAGTGTAGGATCGCTCGTATCCAGTTCGAGGGTTTGCAAAGAATTTCCGTCGCTGGTTTGGTTCAAGTTGCTGAAGTGTTCAATGCACAGATTCACGTTTGGGTCTCCTTAACGTCACTGCTCTGTTCGTTGTCTGGTAAGTTATCGAATGGATGATTCTGTTCCGGAGAAGGCCACTCCGGCAACCCGTGTCCTGCCAATTGATCGGCTCGTGGTAGCTCTCGTATGCTCGCAAACCCAAAAGTTGCCAAAAATTCTCGAGTTGTGCCATACAGATAGGGCCGTCCCAAGTTGTCGCTTCGCCCAACGATACGGACCAAGCCGGCTTCGAGCAACTGTTTTAGCATTTCACCGCTTCCAACGCCCCGTATTGCCTCGATATCCACCTTGATGATCGGCTGCCGGTAGGCCACGATCGTCAGGGTTTCCATGGCCGAACGGGATATCTTGGGTCTTGGCGGAATGTGCTCCAGCCGACCAATCCAGTCGGAAAACTGCGGCCGAGTCAGCATTTGGTAGCCGCCAGCGATTCTTTTTATCTGAAAAGCACGTCCCGATTCGTCATAGTGTCGATTCAAATCGCGAATCATGCTACTTGACTGGGTACCGTCTTCAAGACCCGCAAGCTGGCTTAATTTTCGTGATGTCAACGGTTTGCGAGCCATCAGCAAAACCGCCTCCAATCGACGGCGTGCTACGACAGGATCCAACTCAACGAAGTCATCGTCGGTTGGCATTTCCGCTGAACTGTCTGAAGTATCTGATTCCATCATGGTGCGAACCATCTTGTGGAACGAATGGGTCCAAGGCTGGCGGAGTATGGAGTTTGACTAATCCAAAATCAATATATCTTTTCGAATATTCGCAAACTTGCGGTATCGAGCAGATTTGCAACGGATCGACCCCGGTTCTAGAATTCGCCTATGGCCAACGAGAAAAAATCTGGTGGTGCGATCTTCGTCATCACCCTCATGTTGACAGCGGTAATTTTGGTGCCGATTGCTCTTTTTGTGATCGATGCGCGATCCGTCCGTTCTGGCGTCGAATTTAGCCCGGATGACTTCACTTCTCGACGTTTCAAGTATTCGTCATTTCCCATATTTGGCTCCAACTCTCGCGGCATTAAGTATTTTGACAATACCGCCACCGCTGCCAAAATTTTGATTGCAGATGGCTGGGTCAAACCCGTTTCGTCGACACCGAAAGTTTGGCATCTGGTGAGCGAGAACAACACTGACAATAACGGTCGGCTTCCCGCTGCATGCGATGCTCGTTTTTTGACCAGCTATTTCGACCGAACCAATAATGAAAGCCAGTTTATTGTCATCCAATGGAGCGAAAAGCATCCCAAGATGGCCAAAGCGTTCTGGCCATTGATTGCGGAACTGGCTCGAAATGAAATGTACCTGGCAATCCCTGAGTTATTTGATTTTGCGATGAAATATCAGGGCACTGATGCTTCCACCTTTAATGACCTGTTCAAAAGCCGGGTCGCTGACGCCTATGTCGAACTCGGAAAAATCGATCAGCACAACGATCGACACGATCGAGCGATCTTTCGTTTTAAACGGGCTATTGAAATCGACGACAACAATGCGGAAGCTCGCAACGCCATGCAGGGCTCGATCGGAAAAGTGAATTCGACCGACGAAACGGTATCCGGATCGGAATCACCGTAGGCATGGACAATATCTATCTCGATTTCAATTCGACGACTCCGATTGATCCGGAAGTCGCCAACACCGTTGCCAGCTACTACCAGCAAGGTTTCCTGAACCCGGCCAGCCAGCACCGTGAAGGCCAGCGCGCCCGTCGCGAATTGGAAAAGCTGCGAACAAAGATTATCGGATTTTTGGGCGGCAAAAATTCTGGTATGGAAGCCGATCAACTGGTCGTCACCAGCGGCGGCACCGAAGCAAATAACCTCGCGCTGATTGGTCTGGCAACGCATGCCGCCGGGAAATTGAACCTCACTGGACAAGATAGCCAAGACGCCAAAGGTCGTGTCATCGTTTCGTCGATCGAGCATCCGAGCGTTATCGGTGCTGCTGAAGCACTGCAGCGAATGGGCTACAAGACCGAGTTTCTGGAAGTCGATCAAAATGGTGTGGCTGATTTGGAGCATCTAAAAGGTTTGCTTGACTCGAACACCAAGCTTCCCGTTCTGGTTGTCAGTCTCATGTTGGCCAATAACGAAACGGGTGTTATCCAGCCCGTTTCCGAAGCAGCCGCTCTTTGTCGCGAGCGGTCAATTCTGTTTCACACTGACGCGGTTCAAGCGGTTGGCAAGACGAACGATGACTTTGCCAATTTTTCGCGATTGAACGTCGACGCGATGACCTTTACCGCTCACAAACTGCATGGACCTCGGGGAATCGGCGGGTTACTTTTACAGCATGGTGTCTCGATCGACCCAATTCTTTTTGGTGGGTTTCAGCAGATGGCGATGCGACCCGGTACCGAGGACGTCGCGTTGATGGCCGGAATGTGCAAGGCGATTGAGCTTGCTTTGCGTGATTCCGAGAGGGCACAACGTATGTCGACGCTGCGGCGCCAATTAGAGGACGGTTTGCGGTCGCGCCATCCCGAATTGAACATCAATGGTGAATCCGCCAGCCGCCTTCCTCACACTTCGAACGTTTCATTTCCGGGAGTTGATCGCCAGGAGTTTCTAATGGCGGCCGACTTTGCCGGACTGGCAATTTCTACTGGTTCGGCATGTGCGAGCGGTTCTAGCGAGTTTTCGCCCGTTTTACTGGCAATGAAAGCTGACCATGACATCGTTCAAGGCTCAATTCGAATTAGCATCGGGGCCACCACAACGTCGCAAGAGATCGAAACCGCGATCGAAAGGATCTGCCGGATTGTGGACAACCTGTCAAAGACTGGTTCATAAACACCGACAGCCCGAACTGATCGGCGGCGATACTTCGTTGGCTAAGAACTCTGCCGGAAGATGGCGTTGATTTTCGTCGCTTTTGAAGCCATTTTTTTTGCTTCCAATCTTTGACTTTTATTCGAAAAATTAGGGGTTAAATTGCCTCTGTTCGACTCGTTAAGACAGGCAAAAAAGGGTACAATTTCGCTCGTAGTTTGAACGCCTTTTACACGCCCTTTTTTCTGAAACACCCATGCCGGAATCCGCTGAAATTTCTGGCTCTACTTCTCTCCCAACTTCTCTATTTGGGATCCCGCTTAGCTTCGGAAATCGATCTTACTTCGAGAGCTGGGGAAAGAACGCATCGAACGACATCGCTTCCGCTGACGATGCCCAATCGCAAGTCGTAGGTGGCCTGAATGAGTTCATTGGCGATCATGAAAATCGGCTACTGAAGTGCCTGGTCGAAAACCGTTTCTACTCGCTGTTTGAATCGACAGAATCGGGCAATGATTGCGATGAAGATTTCCAGCCGATTCGTAGCCTCGTTCCATTGGTGCTTTATGGTGAAACGGGCACTGGGAAAACGGCGTTGGCGTTGACGTTGATCTCTCGATTCATTCAGCAATCCAACGACGACGAATCGGTCGAATTGAAACCAATCTGTTTGTCTGGCAGCGAATTTTTCAGACGTCACCTTGCGGCAATCGATCGCCAATCAATGACTGAGTTTCGTCAGCGAATCCTGTCGTGTTCCGGGTTGGTGATCGACAACATCGAACAACTCGTAAATAAAGTATCGGCTCAGCGTGAGCTTTCTTTTCTGATTGACAGGCTCATTGAACTGGGGAAACCGGTCGTGGCCACCTGCAAAAAGTCGCCACTTTCACCGGCTTCGACCAGCCAGCTGATTCCAGCTTTGCTTTCGAGACTTTCTGGTGGCGTCAACTTCCCGGTCTATCCACCGGGTTTGGAAGCTCGTCGTGAAATCATCGCTCGATTGGCTGACTTGCATCGTGTTGAGCTAACAAAAGAAGCTGCCGAGTGGGTTGCTAATCGGATGGCTGTTTCGGTCCCGAAGCTGAATCACTTTTTCGTACAGCTGAAAACCGAATTGAAATCAAGATTTGCTGCAAAGGATCGTGCTGCTGCAAAGCCTTCGCACGCTGACAATCCGATGACGGATCGTGCTGTGGATATGGTGACTTTGGCATTGATATTCCAGCAGGATAGTAATGCGAACGAATTGATGGCGAAGCGGATTGTTGAATCTGTCGCGGAAGATTTCGAGCTAACCGTTTCTCAGATGTCCAGCAATTCTCGAAAGCAAACGATCGTGATGGCGCGTGGCGTCGCGATCTGGCTTGAACGTACTCTGCTAGGCACCAGTTACCACAAGATCGGTGTTCGCTATGGGAATCGGGATCACACGACGATTCTGCACGCGTTCCAAAAATTTGATGCTCTTCTTAAAGAGAAACCTGATAGCTCCGAGACCAATTCCGCGTTATGCAATCGAATTCGAAACTTGCAGCAACGTTTAAATGAAACGTTTGCGGGGCAGATGACGCTCATACAGTGACCGGGAAAACTTGTTCGTTACCGGTTCTCAATCTCCAACAGCCTTTCACTTATTGACCAGCAGATTGAAGTTTGAACTTGGTGACTTTTTCATCGACGACTAACACACCTTTACCCTACCGCCAATCAACGACTTATCCACACTGCTGACCATTTCGTAAACTCAATTGACACAGTGACTTACGTCGTTTTGGCTTTAGTTCCTGACAGTTTGGTCGACCCCTACATTAAATACTATTTAAAGAAAAACTAATAATTGAGAAACGCTCCGCGTTCAAAACCTCTCAAGGACTCAACGTGAAAATAAAAATCAAACGCGAAAGCTTCTTTAAGACTTTCCAAATAGCTGCTGCTGTTGCTCCGGTAAGAAGCCCCAAAACGATCTTGCAAAACGTAAAACTGGTTGTCGACAAAGAGGGCGGGGTTCTTACGGCCACCGATATGGAAGTTGGCGTTCGTTTGCATGTGCCAGACGTGGAGGTCAGTACCGCCGGTAACGCTGTCATTCCAGTACAGCGACTAAGCATGATTCTTCGCGAGTCGAATGATGAATTCCTTGACATCGAAGCGGACGCTGAAAAAACGGTCGTGCAGGGAAGCGGCAGCCGATTTGAATTGCAGGCTCAGAACCCGGACGAGTTTCCAGAGGTTGCTGAATTCAACAGCAATGACTACTACGAAGTTTCAGCGATTGTGCTTCGTGAATTGATTAAACGAACTCTGTTTGCAACGGATGCCGAAAGTGCCCGATATGCTCTGGGGGGAGTTCTGTTGGAGATCGAAGGCGACTCATTGACGGCAGTGGGCACAGACGGACGTCGGCTCGCGAAAATGAGCGGTGCGGTCAGTACCAGCGGATCGCCCAAGGATGTTGGTACGTCGACGATCGTGCCATCCCGAGCGATGCAACTGATGGAGCGGATCCTTCCCGATGGTGACGCGGTCGTGCATCTTTTGCCACAAGCGAATGATTTGCTGATGCGGGATGAGCACGGCGTGTTTTACACCCGATTGGTGGAAGGCCGTTTTCCGCCATGGCGAGACGTACTGCCAAAGCGGGATGAAACCAACAAGATCGACATTCCCGTTGGCCCGATGTATTCGTCGCTGCGACAAGCTGCGATTGTTTCCAGTGACGAAAGCCGTGGGGTCGATTTTACGTTCGGTAACGGTTCGCTGGTTATGAGCAATAGCACGGCGGAAGTCGGTCAATCTCGAATCGAGATGCCAGTACCTTTCGAGAGCGAAGACGAGCTGACAATCACGCTGGACCATCGCTACGTTGCTGACTTTTTGAAAGTCCTGCAAACCGACAAGACGTTTACTTTCGACATTCAGGACGGCGATCAGGCAGCGTATTGCTATACCGACGATGGTTACGGCTATGTCATCATGCCGCTGTCTCGAGATAGGCGATAACGATGCAACAGGATCCTGACTTCGATGAAGTGGATTTTGAGAACGCTCAACATCTGGTTCAAAAGCGACAGCGTTTCAGCCGTCGGCCGAAAAAGACGGCTGATTTGCTTTCGCAGCTATTCGCTCGTCAGGGTTACGGGCAGTCGCAATCGGTAAATGAATTGGACGAAGCGTGGGAAATCGCAGCTGGTCCAAAGTTTCATAACAAAACCAAAGCCGGAAAAATGAATCGCGGTGTGCTGGAAGTTTACGTCACCAGTTCCGCAGCCATTCAACAATTGGGCTTTCAAAAGAAACAGCTACTGTCGGCAATGCAACAGCAACTGCCACAGAATAAAATCAAAGACCTTAGATTCAAGCTTGGAAACGTCGCACGATGAGTACAAAACCAGACGATTACGGTTCGGACGATCTCAAAAGATTGACAGACTTGCAACACGTGCGAAAGCGTCCCGGTATGTATATCGGAGACACCGGCACCGGTGGTTTGCATCACCTTGTTTACGAAGTCGTCGATAACTCGATCGATGAAGCCATGGCCGGACACGCGTCGACGGTTACGGTCATCATCAACACCGACGGTTCGGTGACCTGTATCGATGATGGACGCGGCATTCCGGTAGCTCGACACGATCAACTTTCCGAACAGGAAGACCGTGAAGTGACGGCGCTCGAGGGCGTGATGACGATGTTGAAATTCGGAGGAAAATTCGCTGACAAGAGCGAGGAATCCGAGGAAACAACGGCGTACAAAGTATCCGGTGGTTTGCACGGAGTCGGTGTAACGGTCGTGAACTTCCTGTCAGAGTGGGCAGAAGTTGAAGTCTACCGAGATGGCCAAATTTACCAGCAGAGCTACGAACGCGGTGTGCCAACAGGACCCGTCACCAAGAGCGGTAAAACAGCCAAGCGTGGAACTCGAACGACGTTCAAGGCAGACCCGCAGATCTTTGAAACGATCAAGTACGAACACGGTGTATTGCTGAAACGACTCCAGGAACTTGCTTTCCTGAACAGCGGTGTTCGCATCGTTTTTCAGGACGCTCGAACTGGAGACAAAGATGAATTCTATTACGAACGAGGAATCATCGAATACGTAGAACATCTCAATCGCGCCAGCGATCCGATTCACAAGGACGTCATTTACGTGTCGGGCGAAAGTGACGGAGTCGGCTACGAGCTTGCGATTCAGTACACGACTGACCATACGGAAAAAGTTCACTCTTTTGCGAACAACATCAACACGCACGAGGGCGGAACTCACGTATCCGGTTTCCGATCCACGTTGACGCGAACGCTCAATAGCTACGGAAAAAACAACAAGCTTTATCCGAAGGACCTTAACGTCAGCGGCGAGGACTTTCGGGAAGGACTGACGGCGATTCTTTCGGTAAAGGTTCCTGAGCCACAATTTGAAGGTCAGACCAAGACGAAACTTCGAAACAGCGAAGTCGAAGGCATTATCGGTTCGGCATTTGGCGAGTTCTTCAAAACCTATCTGGAAGAGAATCCAACCGCCGCCAAAACGATCATCAAAAAGGGAATTCAAGCGGCCGAAGCTCGTGAAGCAGCTCGAGCGGCCCGCGAAAAGATTCGTCGAAAATCGGTGCTCGGTGGAAGCGGGCTTCCTGGCAAACTGCGAGATTGCCTTAGTGATGACGTCGAGAAATGTGAAATCTATCTTGTCGAAGGTGACTCCGCTGGTGGATCAGCCGAAGGCGGACGACTGAAAGAGTTTCAGGCGATTTTGCCGCTGCGAGGTAAAATCATCAACGCTTACAAGGCTCGCGAAGACAAGGTGTTGGCCAACGAAGAGGTCCAGAGCATTATTAACGCGTTGCGTTGCGGCATTGGTGAAACTCAGGATCTGAGCAAGCGTCGTTATGATAAAGTCATCATCATGACGGATGCCGATGTCGACGGTTCGCACATTCGTACGCTGCTGCTTTGTTTCTTCTATCGACAAATGTACCAGTTGATTGAACAAGGGCATGTTTATGTCGCTTGTCCGCCGCTGTTTCGAGTCAAGCAAGGCAAGAAGACCTACTACGTTCAGACAGACGAAGAAATGCGTCGTCAGCTGCTTGATCGCGGTTTGGAAAACACATCGTTTGAAGGCGAGGGAATTCGAGTCGAAGGCGACGATATGCGAACGCTTTGCGTTACGCTGGCCAGCATGGAAGACGCGATTCTTGCGCTCGAACGTCGCGGAATCAACTTGCGAACACATGCGACTCGAATGGACAATGATGGTCGATTGCCAGTTATTCACGCGATGTTGGGAATGCAGGAGAACTGGTTTCCCGATCGCAAAAAGCTGGATGACTTCATCAAGGATCATGAAAGCAAGAGCGGCAAAGAGGTGCTGATCGAATCCGAAACAGATACGCATACTGCCGATGCCGAAGGCGTGGAAACGGAAATCGATGAAGCCAATACACTTCGCATCAATGAGTTTCATGAGGTAAGAACGATCAATTCGGGGCTGAAAGAACTTGACCGTTTCGGTTTCAATATCGAAGCTCTGTTGCCGAAAGATCGGACAGGACTTGAGATTCCTCGTTTCATTCTTTTCAAGGGCGACAATGAACTGCCGGTGACTGACCTGCGAGGTTTGATCGCGGCTGTACGTAGCCTTGGAGAGAAAGGTATTCAGCTGACGCGTTTCAAAGGGTTGGGCGAAATGAATGCGGAAGAGCTTCGCGAAACAACGCTGGATCCAGACAATCGAACGCTTGTTCAGGTGAAAATGCCAAACGCGGCTGAGGCCGATGACATGTTCCGGATCCTGATGGGTGACAAGGTTGAACCGCGTCGCGAATTCATCGAGAAATATGCGCTTGATGTCAGTGAACTGGATATCTGATGGGATAGCGGCGAATCGCTCAATCAGAATTTTCAATTTTGGAACGGATGGCCGGTTCAACGTTGTTCAATAGATTTTCGTATCTTCTTTTTCGTCGTTTGCGAATGTCTCGATATCTGGCAATCAAATAGGGAAGTCGAATTCCGAACCAGCCGATGTAAACGATCGCGACGGCAAATGTGGTGACGGCGGCAGCGAAAGGCCAAAAACTATTGGCACCGGAAAGTTCCATCCACCGGGAGAAAAACTCAACGGCTCCGGTAAGCTGCCCAAGCTTCAGGAACAGTGCAGCCACGAACATCATCCACAGTAGCCGCTTAATAGAAAACTGGCTGGCAGCCGCTTCGTGTTGTGAATCGACATGATCATTGGAATTAGAATTCAAACTGATCTCGCATTCTTTCGCAGAAGACATCCGAAATGCTGCCGGTTTGGCCAGACCGGTGCTGGAAGTTGCAAATTACCTTAACCGGAATCTGATTCTCGCTCGGGAAAGGCAACAAACAATGTCAAACATCAACTTCAGTGATTTACACCAGGTCATCATTATAGGCTCAATTGAGTCCGAATGATTCATCGCGAGCGTGAATTTCGAGTCGACAAACTGCAAAGAATATTCGATGCCGACGAATCGCGAATCATCTGGGCTGGAGAAGGTCAATCGATTGAACGCCTTGCGGTTGCGGCAGACTCCACATTTGAGCAGGATTTCCGTAGAGCGAGTCGAATTCGTAGTCGCTGGCTTCGATGACCATTTTTCCTGCTTCCTGACCGTTTTGAAACAGATGCATTTCGATCTTTTGCGGCAGTGAGATATTTCGCTCCGGCCATGATTTGTAGTCAAGCGAATCCGTGTAGGCGATCAACTCGTTGCGATCACCGTATAACGCCTGCTGCAGAATGATGCCTTGCTGAGGATGAAAAGTCGTGACTCGAATCGTTCGTCCGGTGCCGGTTTTTCTGGTCGTGTAGAGTTTCAGAAATCCTTCCGGAGTCGCGAACGGGCCTTGGTGAACATCCGTCGATTCGAATTGAATCAAACCAAGACCTTCGAAAAGCCAAACCGGTTCCAAAGGAATGGATTGCCTGACGGCAGATTGATTTTTCCTGAATCCTTCATGGGTCGCGTGAAAGATTGCTGGTGGCTGATTCGGAAGATTGACTTTGGTCCAAACCCAAAAGTGTTCGTCATTGCTTCCAACGTCGACACCGAATTGAGAAACGCCCATGACGCCAGCTTTAACGCGAAGACGACGAGGCAATTCCATTTGCATGGTGCCGCGAAGTTTTGGAATTCCATCGAGCGAAATACGCACGTTGCTGCTGAGCTGTCGAAATTGAGTATTTCGCGTTGCAATGGTTTGTAGAAGCTCCTGTTGCGTTGGTGTTCGCGAAAAAGCGACCGGAATGGGCGTTTCTTTCTTTCCAAAACCACCGAACAGTTGGCAACCCGGTTGCGTTATCAACAACAGCGCTAAGCCGATGAGTGTCAGGACCTGGCGAAGTATCATTCGGATTCACCCGGCATAACAGGTTGATTGGAAAACAGGTGCTCCGCAAGTTCCTGCTGGATTTCGGAGATTCTTTCTTCGGCGATATCGCAATCGAGAACTTCGTAAACTTCGGATGTTTGTCGATCGACCAATACGGACAGGACGCCGTCTTCGGTGTCGAAAGTATCTTTCATCGAAAGGATTCGTTTTTGAATTAACAACAGACTTAGAACAAATACAGTGTCGAGTTTTTCTTTTTCGATTGCGTGTTCGAAGTAGGCAATTTGGACATCTCGAGGAGCCCAGTAAACTTTGCCGCCCTCAAGATCAGGAATCTGCTGCTTCCAAAACCCAATGCAGTCGTCGCCAGGGCCGTCCCAGTTTTCGATGGCGTAGTCCAATCGAACCGTTTCGCCATTATCCTGTTCGATCAATGCGGAGTAGTAAAAATCGCCAGGCTCCAACGGTTGATCGGAAACGCAACATTTCTTTCCACCTCGGCGAAAATCAAATTGCTGCATGATTACACTCGGCTGAAGATTGCATGCGATGTCGGTCGTCTTCAGCATGCAGCTAACGAATTTGTAGAATCGGAAGTTTTGCTGGACTCTAGAGATTTACGTTTGCTTCAACAAGTGTTCTTGCCGTAGCTTCTTCCCTGCATTGTCAGCTAGCACCGAAGTCTTCAGAGAACAAATACTGGGTGCCATATCAGTGGCTGATCGTGGTTGGTTGAGCAGATTATTCAACAACAAATAGTGAATCTCGCACGAAGAAACGGACGATCAAGCTGTAAAAACCGGGCCTTTGCGTTTACGATAGCAAAAAACATCTCCAAGGATTACGATCCGTGCAAGCTCGTCTATTGTTGCCAAAAATCAAGAAGCTCTACGAGCAGTATCTTGAATACGACGAAGATCAGCTTCGAAAAGTGACTCTTGATCTCGGCTTTGAATCCCGCACGCACGGAAACATCGAAGCCCTTGTGCCGCGAGGATTTGCTTTGGTTCGAGCCGCCGCCATGCGAAAGCTGAACATGGTGCACTACGACGTGCAGCTGCTGGGCGGTTTGGCAATGTGTCGAGGCAACGTGGCCGAGATGAGAACCGGAGAGGGCAAGACGTTAACCGCGACGCTGCCTTTGTTTATTCATGCTCTGGGAGGCAGCGGCTGTTTACTGGCGACCAGCAATGACTATCTGGCAAAACGGGACGCGATGGAAATGCAGCCCGTTTACAACTTGCTTGGTATGAGCGTCGGAGTTATCCAGACTGAAATGTCTCGAGAGCAGCGGCGTGAATCCTATAAGTGCGATATCACCTATGGCACGATGAAGGAATTCGGTTTCGATTTCCTGCGAGATCATTCGGCTCGTCGTGAACAACAACAGCGAGAGCTGTGGCACGGCGGAGCGATGGGTGGCGTGGCGGAGGCTCCCGTATCCAGCGGCGTTCACCGAAGTCCTCACTTCATTCTGATTGACGAAGCGGACAGTATTCTGATCGACGATGCCAGGACTCCGTTGATTATTTCATCGGCGGGAGATGATTCGTCCCAAGAACAGGAAACCAGTTTGTATCAGTGGTCAGCGGAATCCGCGCCGCAATTCGAAGAAGACTTGCACTATTGGTACGATCGAGAACGGCGAAAAGTCGATTTGACTCCGGAAGGAACGGCGCTCGTTCGCGAAATAAAAAAGCCACGTGAGCTCGCTGGTTTGGGCTTGCTGCAGATGTACGATTTCATCGAACGAGCCATTCAGGTCTACCGGGACTATCAGGGCGACCGGGATTACGTGGTTCGGGATGGCGAAATTGTCATCGTGGACGAGGCAACCGGACGAATTTCAGAAGGACGTCGTTGGAGCCGCGGTATTCATCAGGCAATCGAAGCGAAAGAAAAGGTGAAAGTGTCGGTCGACACCGCGACGAACGCCAAAATTACGGTTCAGTCATTTGTTAGTCGATTTCCTTTTATGGCTGGAATGACGGGAACCGCAAATACTTCTGTGAAGGAATTCAAGAAAATCTACGGGATGGGTGTTTCCGTGATTCCTACGAATCGAAAAATTCAGCGCCGAGATTTACCTGTCAAGTATTTTGCCACTGAGGATCAAAAGCTGGAATCGATTGCCTCAGATGTGAAAGAGATACATGCTGAGGGTCGTCCGATTCTGATTGGTACGCGGTCAATTGCGAAATCGGAAACGCTTTCACGTGTACTTAAACAGGTTGGCGTGCCGCATGTCGTACTTAATGCTCGTCAGATCGAACGTGAAGCAGAAATTGTCGAAAATGCCGGCTTGCATGGTCGAGTGACGGTCGCCACCAACATGGCTGGACGCGGTACAGATATTAAAATCGACGATCAAGTGCGAGAGCTCGGTGGTTTGCATGTGATCGGTACAGAGATGCATGAATCCAGTCGAATTGACCAGCAACTGTTTGGTCGATGTGGCCGGCAAGGTGATCCGGGTAGCGTGCAACTTTACATTTGTGCCGAAGACAAACTGTTGGAGTCCGCGTTTGGAAAACAGAAGGCGGATCGCTTGAGAAAGCAAGCCGGCAGTAAAGGTCGCAACTATTGGATACGACTCTTTGAAAAGGCTCAGCAGAAAGTTGAAAACCAACACTACCGATCCCGAAAAATTTTAATGTTCAACGAAAAACAACTCGCCAAAAGCCAACGAGAAATGGGGCTCGATCCCATCCTGGACAATTTTGAATAGGCGATCCAATGTTTCAGAAAATAGTCGCGCTTGCTTTGGTCATGGAAATGTTGTTTTCTGTGTCAGGTTGCGATTCAGATTCAAAAAAGAAGGTCTCAAACGAAACAGAGTAGTCGGTCGCAGAACCAAAAATTGACCCTGATCAGTATGTGGGCGATGAGAAAGTCATTTCAGAGCTCATCGTTAGCGAAGATCTTCTGCTTGACCTTTCTCCGAAGATCAGTCAGTTAGCGGCATGGTTGGAGCAAAGCTTTTCTTCCGATGCATCGCCAAATTTGGCGAACAGTCCTTTTCGAAATTGCGTGTCAGTTGTCGGTTTGGAAAACGAATCTGACGCACAATCGCTTTTTCATGCAGATTCCGACAAGCCAGATTTTATGACGGTCGCTCACAAAAGCGATATGTCAGAGACAGCGTTTGGGCGGACCTTGAAGGTGCCTCGGTTCAAGCTATATCGAAATCAGATGGGAGCTCTTTATCCGGACCGAAAATCGCTACGCGTTCGCCTTGTTGGCGGAAACACGACCGCGATGCCGTCCGAAATGCTGAGCAACCGGGATGCAGTTGGTGCCCGAGTCCTCGTGACATTTGAATCAGGCAAGAAAGTGATGCTTCAGCGGCAGGCCGGCGAAGGGTTTGCAAGTCAGAAATCATCGGTGCTTTCAACGGGATTCCGACGGGCGATACCGTGAAGAGTCTACAGATTCGCTGGCCAAACGGAAAAACATCAACCGTGAACAACATTGATGAGTCGGCAGTGATGACGATTCACGAAGAAAACTGATCTTGGATTGGTTGTTTTAGATGGTTGTCAGAGTCGTCTACAGAACGAACAATACTGACAGATTCAAATGATTCTTGTGCCCCGAGGATGACCTTGGCCAAAATACTTGTCGTTGAAGATTCGCCAGTAGATCAATTGCTGATTCAGAGGCTGTTGGTGCGCCCGGGATGGGTCACGCAAGTCGCCGACAACGGGAAAGAAGCGTTGAACGTCATCGCAAAAATTCGTCCGGATATCGTCATCACAGATCTTCAAATGCCGGTGATGGATGGTTTGGAACTTGTGAAAGAGATTCGTTCAAACGATTCTTCCTTGCCCATCGTGCTGGTGACAGGCCAAGGGTCCGAGCAGACAGCGATCGATGCGCTGCGTTGTGGAGCGACAACGTACTCACCAAAATCAGCGTTACAGAATGATCTCGCTTCGACGGTTGCTCAAGCAATCGAAATGTCCCAGCGAATGCACTACTCGCATGACAGCGGGTTGTTTCCGGTGCCGCAGTCGCAAGCTTTCGTTTTAAGGAATGATCTTAAGTTGATTGGTCCGATGATTGAAAAGCTACAAAACAGCTTGCCAGCATGGAGTGATCGGGATCGACTGCAAATTGGAATGGCACTTGATGAAGCATTGGTTAACGCGATGCATCATGGAAATTTGGAAGTCGATTCAAAACTGCGAGAGGGAAACGAAAAAGACTACTACGCAGAGATTCGCAAACGCCAGGAACAGGCACCATTTTGTCAAAGAAGCGTGCGAATAGAATATGAGTTCTCAGACGATCACATTTGTATTCAAATTTCGGATGAAGGTCCGGGCTTTGATCCGTCAACGATTCCCGATCCTCGCACACCAGAAAATCTGCATCGTGTTTGCGGACGCGGACTGTTTTTAATTCGTAGCTTCATGGATCAAGTCGCTCACAACGTGACAGGAAACCAAATTACGATGACGAAGTTACGACAGGAAGAAGACGTCGACTGATCGATTTGGAAAGAAAGGCACAAAAAAAGGTGCTGGTATTCAACCAGCACCTTGTCCTTTTGCGTCAAATTGTAGGGGAGCAAATCAGCTGTTGAGTTAAACAGCAAGTCTTCGTCGACGCGATGCGAGCAATCCCAATGTCAGGCATCCGATAAAGGCGATTGAGCCAGGTTCAGGAATGCTCTGCACTTGCGGAATACCCTGAATTGTTAAGGCTCCAGCGCTCAATGTCGACGTCCCATTATCCAAGTATTCAGCCATGGCGGGATCGTCAATTCGCACTCCGTTGTCATCGATTGAAACTCCGAAGAGGTATTGGCGATTAACGTCAGCGGTATCGGTGAAGACATTCCACTGACCGGATTGCGTACCACCATGATTCCAGTTGGTAATGAAGCTTCCATCCCAATCAAAAGAAAACGAGGGCGCAGTATCCTGGCCGCCAATTGAATATTGACCGCCGTCAACCGATCCAAGTGTTGCACCAGATGCTGACGACGTCACCGTGAAATCAAGAATACTGTAAGTGCCAGAGATGCGGTCATCGACCCCGGCAAGTGCTTGTGCTGTTTCGAAGGTACCGACTTCACCTTCAAATTCCCAATCCCAAATGATCGTGTTTTGTGCATTCGCGGTACTGCATATGAATAACATGCAAATCGCGAGGCAAACGTGGTGTGGTCTCATGTCTCCCCTTTCATAAGTAAGCGTTTCCCATGGAGGCACTATAGTTGCCGAATTCTGCACTCAAATCGGACGATGTGGCAACGATTGGTTTCCGCTTTTAAGACGGAAGAAATTACACCGACTGAAACCGGTTTCAAACCGATAGTGGGTTCCATCAAGTATCAATCTTTGTCGCAATCGACTGTTTTGGTGTCATCAACTGTTACGTTAAATTTCTATGCCAGCACTTTCATCCCGAATTATTCACGATGCGTTGGCGTCGACATGGAGAAAGCCTGTTTCATTCAGGTCTTGTTCGAGATTGTGGTTTGTGGTTTCGACAATTCACCCACGACGTGAGAATAACGAATTTGCAAAACCTGTAGCCACTTCTGCAGAATTGCCTCAAAGGGCAAACAAGGACAAACCAGACGCCTGTCGTCGTGAATAATTCCGGTTAATAGAAGGGCATAGCAGAGACTTATAGACCAAAGTAATCGTTGAAAAACAGCTTTCTGTCGCCATCATGTTTGGCGTATTGAACGATCGCGAGCAGTTTTTCCTGATCGCGTTTGAGTTTGGCATCGAGGTCGCCCGATTCAATTTTGTCTTTTGGAAAATCGCCAAGTCGCTCCAATTGCATCGGCTCGATGGTTCCACGAATGGCGTCCCAACGCATCAACATTGAAAGCGCGGTTTCAAGGCGTCGATCGTGTTTCTGACGGTGATGTAGTTTTTCGCGCAACCACTCGAGTCCGTATGCGTTTATCTGTTCAAGTTCGTTAACCAGAAAGTCAAATACGCGATCGTAGAATTGAGCATCGGGATTGCTCCATCGAATGAATTCCATTTGTGTCGCAAGATCGCGTTGATCGTACATCAACAAACATCGAGATGGTTTTCCGTCACGACCAGCACGTCCGATCTCCTGATAATACGACTCGATGGAACCGGGTAGATCAGCGTGGAGCACGAAGCGAATGTCTTCCTTGTCGATACCCATGCCGAATGCGTTGGTGGCCAGAACCAGTAAGTCCGGTTGGTTCATGAACTTTTCCTGAATTTTACGTCTTCGATGACGTGGCAAATCGCCATGGTAGACGAGGTGTCGAACACCTGACTCGTTTAAACGATCGCTGAATTCGACCAGCTTTCTAATCAGAGTGAAATAGACAATTCCGGGACCATCAATTTCTGCACGAGTGTTTTCGATTAGCTCCAGTTTGGCATCGTCGTCCCAGACTTCGACGACGTCCAGCGAAAGGTTAGGACGGTCGATGCCCTGATGAAACAGGAGCATTGCTTCGTCATCGGTCGTTGAATCATCGTGGGAATCACGAACCAGTTTCAGGTCCAATTGCCGGGCGATATCTTCCTGGACTTCAACGGTTGCAGTCGCGGTCAACGCGATCGTGGTCGGGGATCCCAGTGACTTTCGTATTTCTCCAACGCGCGTGTAATCGGGTCGAAAATCGTGTCCCCACTGACTGATACAGTGAGCTTCATCGATCGCCAGTAAATGAATGTTTCGTTTTCGAAGTACATCTCTGAATTCAGCTTTTTGAAAACGTTCAGGCGTGACGTAGAGCAAATCCCACTTTCCATCCGATAGGCCGCGATAACGGGATTCGCGCTGATCTCGATCCAGAGAAGAGTTAATAAAAGTCGCTGCGATGCCTTTTCGGCAAAGCGAATCGACCTGATCCTTCATCAGTGCAATCAGAGGAGAAATCACCAAAGTCAGTCCACGTTTACGATCACCGGCTGGATCCTCTTTCGACGCCAGAACCAAAGCGGGTATCTGGAAGCAAAGACTTTTGCCCATCCCGGTTGGCATAATGACCAAAGAATGTTGATCGCCAATCGTTCGATGTATGATGGAGGCTTGGTACCCGCGGAACGTAGAATATCCGAACGTATCATTCAGGACTTTTAGGGCGGTTTCGGTATCGGTTGGTGACGGCAAAGGATTCTCAAATGGTTAATGCAGCTGGAATCACCTTTATTGGTGGACAAGCCTGTCAATTGCTAGCAGTTCCCCGTATGGCTCAAACAACGATGGCTATCATGACTTGCGGTTTGACATACAATTCAGAGGGCTTGATGGAGGCGATATTTTATTCGCCAGAGCCGCTTCAAAACAGGCACTTTGAAAGGATTCAAATATGAGCTTGAAACTCAGTGTCAATTCAGCGTTCGGACTCAGATTGTTACAGCGATTTTTGCTAATTACAGCCGTTATGTTTTTGCTTTCGACAACGGCGCAGGCGCAGACATCGAAAAAGAGCAAGCCATTCGAAACGCAGTTTTGGAATTTCCTGATCGGCAACAACTACAAGCAGTGGGCTCCCGGACCGGGTCAGGACGGAGATTTCTACACGGGCCAGTCTCCTCATGGTGCTCTGTTGAAAATGTATATCAATCGAGCCGCCGCAAGCGATGTGAAAGGCCTGAAAATTGGCAGCGTCATCGTTTTGGAAAATTACCTCGCTGATCGATCGCTCAAGACGATTTCGGTCATGTATCGAACAGAGGGATTCAATCCGTCAGCAAATGACTGGTACTGGATCGAGTACAAACCGGATGGTTCGGTCGTGGAAGCAGAAGAAGAAATCGACATCGCGGCAGCGGAGGCAGAGTCGAGCGCGACAGCAGAGGTAAAGTCGAGCTCGATGAAGCTGGTTTCAACCACCAAGCCAAAACTCATGGGCAAAGCGAGCTCTTGCATTGCGTGTCATCGAAAAGCCGAAGGCGATGACTACTCGTTTTTCAACGACAATATTCAGCAAAACACAGCTGGCATCAAACCCCAAGCCAAGCCTATTACGCTGCGTTAAACCGGATTCGTCAATTCCACGTCATGGGTGAACTGTCGAAACCACAAACCTGGAACAGTACCCCAATAAGCCAAGCCTTCTCCATTTCGTCGCCCACGGCTCGTGAATCATCCGGGGTTAAAATGAAAGCGGGTAAGTGCTCGCTGGTAAGGGCTCTCTTGAGTATTTGGACTCAACAGGGATGAAACTGCCGGTCACGGTCAGGGGTAGCACTTAACGACACGATTCGACGGCAACTCTTTCAAGTCGCTTAAATTCGCCGTTCCTTTGTCACAAAGGCAGTGATGGACTATCTTGGAGTCGTCTCGCTTTCTCCTTATGAGCTCAAATGTCGCAAGAATCGGCACTCAAAGTCTTCCACGAATTGACAGCCGCCGGATTGCTCTCATCCGATGCGGTGACTCGATTCAGTGATGAAATCGAGTCCGGAGCGGTCGCGTTGCTGGACAAATTGTTGGCCGAAAACGTCATCACCCAATATCAGGCGGACAAGTTTCTTAGCGGGCAGGCCAGCGACATTTGCTTCGGCGACTACCTGGTCCTGAACGAACTGGGACGAGGCGGCATGGGGACAGTGCTGCTTGCCAAACACAGAAGGATGGATCGCGAAGTGGCGATCAAGGTTCTTCCAGTCACCGCAATGGAATCGGAATCAGCGGTCGCGAGGTTTTATCAGGAAGTCAAAGTCGCAGCTCAATTGAAACACCCCAATATTGTGCACGCCTACGACGCAGGCGAGCACCATGGATTTCATTATTTGGTAATGGAATATGTTCAAGGGCACGATCTGGCTCATGTGGTACATGAGATCGGACCCCTGCCATTGGTCATGGCGATCGACTACATGAAGCAGGCGTGTCAGGGTTTGCAGTGGGCACACAACAAAAAAGTTATCCATCGTGACATCAAGCCGTCAAACTTGTTGCTGGACGATGAAGGGAATATCAAGATTCTTGATATGGGCCTGGCGCGTCTTGGCGGCAACGGATCGCTCGATGGAAAATCGATGCATCTGACGACAACGGGACAAGTCATGGGTACCGTTGAATTCATGTCACCCGAGCAAGCAGAAGATACTCGTTTGGCTGACGAACGTTCGGACATCTATTCGCTTGGTTGTACTTTCTATCGATTGTTGAGCACTGCTGGACCGTACTCTCGTGACACCGTTGTCAAAACGATTTTGGCACATCGTAACGAACCAGTGCCGGAACTTCCAGGAAGAGGCGATCCGTTGCATCCGGGAGCTCAGCGGATTTTTGAACGCATGGTCGCCAAAGATCCAGCAAAGCGATACCAAAGTGTTGAAGAATTGATCGAAGACTTTGAACAAGTTGATGATCTTGGTGGCGGAAGCTACTCGGAACACAAATTTGATTTGTCCATGGACCGCGAACCAGTCACTCGTTTGTCCGCAGACCAGGTTGTTGAACTCCCCGAGCCTCCTACCGTGGTGACGCAAACGGTTGAACCCAAATCATCGATACCTCGAACAGCGGTTGCCATCCGAATCGAAGACGACGGATCCATGACGAATATCGTCAAACCGCAGAATGAGGGATCCGTTGCGGAGTCGGTCATCGATCTGAGCGACAATCATGCCGCTCATATTTCGCCACCCGTTTCCGGCGCGTCGCCAGTTCAGGGTGACGTATTCAGAATTGAAGATGACGCCAGTTTCGTGACGCCGGAGATCCTGTTTTTGTCCGCGGCGTTTGTACTGTTGTTGATTGGATCAACCGGCAGCATGGTACCAGGCATCGCAGCGATCGTCGGCGGCGGGACCGTGTTTGTCTTCGCAAAAAAATACGCCAAGCGACTACATCAGCAAAAGGGAAACATCAAAAGTAGTTTGATGTTGCAAACGGCAAAGGTCGTTTCCATCGTCGCAATCCTCGTCGCGATTGTCAGTTGGATTCGCAATTAAGCTGGGAGTAGTAGGCTGGATTTTAGGGCGGTCAATTCGCGAGTTTGCCCCA
This sequence comes from uncultured Pirellulaceae bacterium, assembly GCA_964479855.1. Taxonomy (GTDB): domain Bacteria; phylum Planctomycetota; class Planctomycetia; order Pirellulales; family Pirellulaceae; genus Mariniblastus. Next base: position 62,919 of record CAYZPA010000010.1, on the reverse strand, counting down.
TTGTTGTTCAATAGTGTTTCTCTTTTGCATGTTCGCGTTTGGCCGGTTACAGTGACGTAACCACCTCTTTGCCATCCATGCTCTTTCTATGTCAGATATACGCTTCGATCCAATATCAGGACTCTGGGTTTCAATCGCGCGAAACCGAAATGATCGTCCCGTTGAGTTTGTTCCAGAGGAACGAGTTGTGAAAAGACTTCTGTGTCCTTTCTGCGCCGGAAACGAACTTGAAACTCCAACCGCGTTAGCCAACTACGATGAACACGGGGCGCAGACAGATGACCCGGATGGTTGGTCGGTACGGGTCGTGCCTAACAAATATCCAGCCTTTTCAGGTTGCTCGCTGGATGCAACTAAATTCGAAAGTCAGCCAGAAGACGTGCCTTCGAAGGGCCTGTATCGAACGCTCGAAGCGGGTGGTTTTCAGGAACTGATCATTCCTTCACCACGTCACGTTGTGAGTCTGTCGGAGTTAACAGACAACGAACTTGCAATCGCAATGCAAGTCTACCGAGACCGCGTTTCTGCCATGAAACAGACAGGCAAGGTAAAGCAGGCGATGCTGTTCACAAATTGTCGGTCAGCCGCCGGTGCGTCAATGGAACACATTCATTCTCAGTTGATCGCCGCTCCGTTGCTTAGCGAGGCTTTCGAGGCAAGGCTCAAACGAAATACAGATTACCATCGCGAACATGGAAGCCATCTTGTCCATGCGCTTTTGGATTGGGAGCTGGAACAAAGTTTACGTGTTGTTGAACAAACAGAGAACTTTACCGTCGTTTGCCCGTTCGCAAGCCGGTTCGCGTTTCAGTCATGGATTATTCCATCAAGTTCAGTTTCGGGTTTCCTTGACGGTACGGCTTTGATCTTTGAGGAGCTTTCCAAAATCGTACGCAAACAGATACGAAGGCTCGAGATATTACTCGACGCGCCTGCCTACAACGTGTTGTTTCATCTGCCCCCGCTGTCCCAAGCGGACAGCAACCCGTGGTTTGTCGAGATCTTTCCTCGCATCACAACCTCTGCCGGATTCGAGCTGGGCACCGATATTTGGATCAACCCGGTAGCTCCGGAGACCGCGTGCCGGACTCTGAAACAGGTCGAATAAGCCTTGTTCGAGTGCAAAAAAAGATCGCTTCGATTCAGCGCAGAAACTTCAGTGATTTGAAAAAAAACATCGTCTCAATTCGTGCATGGGCGAGTTTGGCGATCAGTCAGACTTGGCTGGCTGTACTGGCGGTGCCGAAGTCAATGACTGGATCTTTTTTCCGGATCAGCGATTATCAATCTATAGCCACGTTCGAAATCGGTTAAAACAAAACAATCGAATCGCCGATGGCAAGGAAATGGCCGGACAGAATCTTTTGAACCGAAAATCGACACCGTAACAATATGAACGATCCACAAATCCATCTTTGTCTGGTCCTTCACAACCATCAGCCGGTAGGAAACTTTGACGATGTCTTTGAGGCAGCCTATCAGGACAGCTACCTGCCGTTTCTGGAAGTCTTTGAGCCGTTTTCAGATTTGGCAATTTCGTTGCACACGAGCGGTCCTTTGATGCAGTGGATGCAAACAAAGCATCCCGACTATCTCAGCCGAATCGCTTCTCTGGTAGAAGCAGGCCGCATCGAGATCATTGGTGGTGCTTTCTACGAAGCGATCTTGCCAATGATTCCGGTAAGAGATCGCATCGGACAAATCAAAAAGTTCTCTCAATGGCTTGAACAACGAGTCTGTCCGCAGGTTCACGGTATGTGGATGCCTGAACGAGTGTGGGAATCCAACCTTGCGTCTGCGATTGCTGACGCGGGAATCCACTACACCGTCCTGGACGACTATCATTTCCGTAGAGCCGGATTGGCATCGGATCAGCTGTACGGAGATTATGTCGTTGAAGATGAAGGCCGCGTCGTTCGAGTCTTCCCTGGCAGCGAGCGGCTTCGTTATTTGATTCCTTTTTCAACGCCACAGGAAACCATCGACTACTGTCGCTCAGTAGCCCACAAGCGACCGGGCGGAGTATTGGTATTCGGTGACGACGGCGAAAAATTTGGGACTTGGCCCAACACGCAAAAGCACGTTTATCAGGACGGCTGGCTGAAAGATTTCTTCCAGGGATTGACTGACAATCGCGAGTGGTTGAAGACGACGACGCTTGCGACAGCCGTTCAGGCGACGCAACCTTTGGGAAAAATCTATCTGCCAGATTGTAGTTATCGAGAGATGACTGAATGGTCTTTGCCAGTCCAGCGACAGACGGAACAGGACGAGTTGGTTCATCAGCTTGAAGGTGATCCTCGTTGGAAACAGATTCAATCGTTCATGAGCGGTGGGTTTTGGCGAAATTTCAAAATCAAGTATCCCGAAACCAATGTGATGTACTCGCGCATGATGTACGTCAGCAATTTGTTGCAGGAAGCGATTTCCGCAGGCGTCAGCGAATCAACCATCGAAGCAGCACGCGACCATCTGTATCAGGGACAGTGTAACTGCAGTTACTGGCACGGCGCGTTCGGTGGTATCTACCTTCCGCATCTGCGAAACGCGGTTTATCAACATTTGCTTTTTGCCGAAAACTTGCTGCGGGGAAGTTTAACGACAGAAAAGCAGTGGGTGAATTCAGAATCCAGTGACTTTAACTTTGACGGTCGCCTGGAAGTTCGATTGGCAAACGATCAGCTTGCCGCATGGGTATCGCCGCACGCGGGTGGCCATTTGTACGAATTGGATTTGATGAAAATCGGTCACAATCTGGGAGCCACGCTTGCCCGTCGAAACGAAGCTTATCACGCTAAAGTTCGACAGGGCGAACATCAGTCAGAAGGAGAAGCGGCCAGCATTCACGATCTGGTCGTGTTCAAGCAGGAAGACCTCGATAAACGTCTGCAGTATGACACTCGGATGAGGAACAGCCTGATCGATCATTTCTGGGACGAAGACGTTTCGCTGGACGCGCTGATGAATAGCGATGCGATGGAGCGAGGCGATTTCGCGGACGGAGACTACACCGCCAAAATTCGTCGCAATCCCGATCGCATTCAGGTTATGCTCACCCGCGAAGGTAACGCATGGGGAGTTCCGCTGAAAATGACCAAGGGTCTGACGCTAAGCGAAGGCCGTGATGAAATCGAAATTGCCTACCTGATCGAAGGCTTGCCAAAGGATCGTTCGTTCCGATTCGCGATCGAATTTAATTTTGCAGGGTTGCCAGATGGTCAGGACAATCGATTCTTTAGCGACGGCGAAGGCAACCGTTTAGGGCACCTTGGTGAAAAGATAGAACTGTCAGACGCACGAGAGATCTCGTTGACCGACCAATGGCTGGGACTTCGAGTCGCGCTTACGACGGAACAGGATACGACTTTGTGGGCCTACCCCGTTCAGGCGGTTAGCCAATCCGAGTCGGGATTCGAATTAGTTCATCAAGCGGTCTGTGTTCAGCCATCCTGGATCGTGCAGGGCGATGTAAACGGTCGCTGGTCAGCCCGAATGAAGCTGAAAATGCAGACAGAAGTCGCTCGTCATTTTTCGGCAGGCGATGAAGCGATGTCGGTTGCTCGCGGTTAGACTATTCCACCTTAGTTGACCGCGACATTTACCTCTGGACTCCGACGTTGATCTATCTTGCGCTGTATGTCGTTTTTTCGTCAGTGTTCACCCTGTGTATCAAATGGGTGCACGTGCGAGGGCGAGAAGATATTATCACCGCCGGAGCGATCAACTACATCGCGGCAGCGATTCTGATCGCCATCTGGTTTTTCATCGACGGTCAGCAAACGGGCGATCCAGCTGCGATGTGGTTGGGTGGAACGATGGGCACGGCCTATTTCGTAAACTTCTTTTTCGTGATCTGGTGCATCCGGGTCGTAGGAGCGTCAAGCACGACGGTAGTTGGTGTGCTTTCGATGTTGATGCCGATCATTTTTGCGGCCATCGTCTGGAATTCGGTACCGCAAGTGATTCAAATCGCCGGCATCGGGTTGGCTCTGGTCAGTTTAATTTTGATCGGCCTTAAGCCAGACCGACAGAAATCGTTAAGCGACACGGATTCAAATCGAAAACAAACTGACGCGGAAAATATCAGTGTACTGATGTCCGTTTCGATGTTGGGTAGCTTTTTCATCCTGTGTGGGGTGAGCCGGATCGTTCAGGAAGCCTTCAAATTCCAAAGCGATATTACCCAGAAACCGACTTTTCTGTTGGCTGCTTTTGTGGCCGCTGGCATTCCCTCAATTGTTGCGTTGATTGGCCGACGCCGCACAGTGCTGCCGATGGAGTTGGTCATTGGACTAATTATGGGCATCGCAAACGCAAGCCAGACATGGCTGACGCTCAAGGCTCTCGATGCGATGGAAGGGTTTATCTTTTTTCCGGTTTCGAGCGCCGGCGGAATCATCTTTACGATGTTTGTCGCGATGCTATTTCTTCACGAACGCGTTAGTAAACGAGCGTTCATTGGAATTGCAGTTGCCGTGATTGCGTTGGTGCTGATGAATGCGACAACCGAGAACAGTTCAGAACCACCAAAAATCCAGCCAGAAAACTCAAGTGAAAAAGCCGGCAGTGAAAACACGGCCGGCCATTATGTTGGAACGATCATTGGAGTGATCAGAAATTAAAGTGTGGCGTCTAAACCCGGATTATTCGCGAGGCGTGGGCGTCAACATGGAGAAGACTTGTTTCGTTGGGGGTATTGTTTCAAGTTTGTGGTTTCGACAGTTCACCCACGACGTGAAATTGGCAAATTTGTGAAACAGTCGCCATCTCTGAAGAATCGTAACACTGGGGGCAACCAGACGCCCGTCGTCGTGAATAATACCGGCTAAAAACCAGATGGTTGATCGTCTTTTCGTTTCATTCGCTTTTCGATCTGCTTGCGAATGCGATCCTTCATGCTGACGGGCTTATAGTCGAACTTTCGGCCAGAAAGTGTTTCCAGTTTTGTCTTCTGTTCAGAAGTAAGTTCTGACATCAACTTTTCTCGCATCTCTTCTTTAAGCTTTGTCATTTTCTCTTCCAGTTCCTTCTTGAGCTCTTTTTCACGCTCGAGAATACGTTTCTTTTGATCGCTGTCGATGCCGAGCGCTTCCGCGATTTCAGGAGATAGAATCGTCTTTGCAGGTCCCCGCTTTTGCATCTGCATCTGTAACGCAACTTCCTTGAGCCGGTCCAGTTGATGCGGAAGTAGCAAACTTTCCATTTGTTGCTGACCTGCACGTTTCAGCTGAGCCATTTCTCTGGCGATCGCACCCATAGATGCAGGATCCAGTTTGCCGCTGGAAAGTTCTTTCGCTTTGGCAGCGATCTGGGCCTTCACTGCTTCCTGAGCTTCCTTGAATTTGTCCAGTTGATCGCCAACCAGATCCAGATCAGCTCGCACTTCATCGTTGTCCAGCAAAGATAGAGGATTCATGCTGGACGGCATGAAGCCATCTGCCCCCATGCCATCGCCAGAGAACAGCTGAAAGTTTCCATCGCTGTCGGCGAAACTCATACTGGAGGATGAAATTACGATCGGGCCGGAACCAGACCCATCATCGCTCGTCATTTCGACTTGTACTACACCGACACCTTCATCCTGAGCCATCACGGAACCACCCAACAGGGCAGATGCGGCGCAGCCAAGGAGTGCCATTTTTCGAAAGGTTTTAAATTTCATCGTATTTCCTAAAAGTTGTTGATGGTCTGAATTTGATTCCGGTTGAAAGTTATTTGTCTTCGCCACGCAACGCACGGCGCACTTCATCCATTTGCTGTTGCATCTGCTTGAGCCTGTCATTGATGCGATCATTGGCCTCAAACCGCAAATCAAACTCGCCGCCGTCGCCAATGATGATGCCAGGTCCGAACTGCTTGAACTCAAGATCGAGACCATCAAGCCCATTCAACCCGCCAAGTGCGTCAATATTTAGATCCATCGCTTGCAGGCCACCCATGCCTTCGCGTTCGGTTGCTTCAACAGAAATGGAAGTCTCATCACCGGATCGCAGAATGGTGAATGTGAGCGGTGAACCGTCGGCCCCCGCTTCGTTGACAACCTCGGCCAGTTGTTTTCGATCGCCAATCAATTTCTGATCCGCGAATAGAAGGATGTCATCCTTCAAAATTCCTGCTCGTTCGGCCGCACCACCGCGAAAAACACGAGTGACCACCAGGCCTCCTCCATCATCCAGTTTCAAATGAGTGCGGAGCAAAGAAGAGACAGGTTGAACGCTGACACCAATCATCCATGTCTTTGGACGGTTCGCAGAAGACGATTCAGAAGATCCATCCTCGTCGAGCACAATTTCGCGACGCACTCCATCAGGGCCGATCAGAATCGCCTTGCCGGTGCTCTTCATTTGCGGTTTGCCGTCTTCTCCAACGACAGACTTGGAGGATCGCGAAATCATGACGCTTTGCGCGTCTGCGAGATTGATCTCTTCGATGGAACCGTCTTCATTGACGATTGTGATCACACCGTTGGCCATCGTGGCTTTTACTTTTCCTTTGCTGTCAGCTTTATCGGCAGGCTGTTTGTCGTCTTTTTTGATAACGATTTTGGCGGATTTAGCAGCCTCTTTTTTCTCGCCAACCTTGGCGACACCAACTTTTTCACCGTTTTGGTCAAGCAGAATAATGTCCTGAGCACTGACCGAACTGAAGCAAAAAGCGAACAGCCCAAGCGTCACGTAAAAGAAGTTCTTCATTTCATTTCTCCAATCGAAAAGTTCGGTTGATTCATTAATCCGGGATCAATAGCCCCGATCAAAGCGAATGCTTCGAACCGGAACCACGAACTGTCGGCCATCCTGCAATCGGCCGGACACGTACTTTGTTGATTCGTTAATTTCATAGCCAGATCGGCCAAGGCGAATGCGATCTTCATCCGAAATACCAGATTCCGGCATCACGTTGTTTAGCACCTGACGGCCAGCTGGGATGGGGCCGTCCGCATCCACAAAATTTCTCAGATCGTCATAGCGATAAAGATCTACTTCTCCATTGATCGACTCGCCATCAGGCGTCAGCAACTCCATTCGGTACTCGGGTTCCAAGTTTGCCGGTGTGAGCTGCCGCTGAACCGGTTCCGAAGGATTCGAATTCGCAATCTCGACACCAGAACCGGGCGAATTGATATCAGTCGACGGAGCGTTACTTTGGCCCGCCAACAGATAGCCAATCAAACCAGCAACCGCAACACTGGCCACGAATGCAAGTTGTCGAACCACAAGTGGTTGTCGAAAGTTTCTGCTTTCGATATCGACGGAGTTTCCAGAGCCGTCCGGCAGCGAAGCTGATTTGACCGACGGCAATGCAACTGCTTCTTCAAACCGATCATTGGCTAGTTGTTCAAACTGCCGGCTGAACATTTGGTCTTCGACAAAAGCGCACGCGATCGAACGCCAGCGATTGGGATGACCTTCAGCCATCGCGATGATGGATCGGATAGATTCAGTATCAAGCTCGCCGTCGACAAGCCGTTGCAGTTGTGTTTCAAATGAGTCAGTGGTACCGAGATTTGAGGAATCATTTTCATGCATGAGAATTACCCTCGAGTGTTCTTCGCAATTGTTTTCGGGCTTGAGCGAGCCGATGTTCGACCACTTTTTCGGTCGTTCCCAGATGGTCTGCTAACTGCCGATAGGTCCAATTTTCGGTGTACTTCAACATCAGAATTTCGCGACTGTCATCGTCAAGCGACTCAATCGCGTTGTTTAAGTTTTGGTTTTGTTCTCTTTGCAAAAGCCAGTCCAGCGGTCCCGGATCGCGAGCCAGCGTTTCAATCTCTGGTTCAGGTTTGGCTTCTGTTTTGCGATTTGCTTTTCGATGAAAGTTTGCCGCTTGCCTGACTGCGACTCGATACAGAAAAGGAGCAACTTTGGCGGGTTCTTTTGGCACGTTCGCTGCATCTTCGTTGGACGACTGTCGCACGACCGCCAATGCCAACTCCTGCATTAGATCATCGATCGCATGCCGGTCGCCAATTCGGCTTTGCAACACCTTGCGCAACCAATGCCGATGCGTCGAAATCGCGTGCTGCCAATCAATCGGTTGTGATCGCGATGGTGAATCCATGCGGAGCAATTTGATTTTGACGGAGCAGGTGACTGAAACGCAGAACAAAGGTTACGGGTCTATAGTCGCGACCGAAGTCGGGACTCCCCGAAGTTTTTTCCAAAAAGCTGCCAAAAGAATTTGAAGTGGAAAAATTAGGGATGTTTGACCGTCAAATCAGGCCCGATCCCACGAATTTCTGCCAGCAACTGATCAAAATGAGCCGTATTCGTCATCGGGTTGGAGATCGTAGTCCGCAGCCACGTCTGCCCGTTTAGCACCGTTTGAACGATGTAGAAATCGCCTCGTTCGAGCAAACTTTGACGAATGTTTCGGTTCAGATCGGAAATTTCCGGCAGCGATAAATCCAAATTCGGACGGAATCGAAAACAGACGATATTTGTCTGTGGCTCAACCGCCAATTCGAAATCATCTGCGTTGTCCAGGATATTCGCAAACGTTGCTGCCAAATCATTCAGCCGAGTCACATTTTCGTCGAACAAATCCCAACCGTGAGCCGCGACAATGCTTGCCACTTTCAGGCTAAGCATTGTTTTGGTGCATTCGAAAGTACGTTTCGCAAGATTAAACCATTGAGCCGAATCGGATTCAGACCAAAGGTAGTCTGCCTGTTGCGCGAACGAACCGTAGCTTTTATTTCCGTCACGAAAGAGCAGGGCACTGGTGATCGCTGGCGTCATCAGCATTTTGTGAAAGTCCAGCGTCACGCTGTCTGCCAGTTCGATACCAGATACGAGATGTCGATACTTTTCTGACAGGCCATTCGCGGCGCCATGAGCTCCATCAACATGAAACCAGAGTTCATTTTCGGTGCAGAACTTGCCGATTGCGCGTAGGTCGTCGAAGGAACCGGTGGAAGTGGAACAGGCGCTGCCCACGACAGCGATGACCGAGATGCCCGATTCTTTTGCTTTCGACAGAGAGCTCGAAAGCAGGTCCGTTCGCATTCGGAATCGATCGTCCGTTGGAATCTTGATGATGCCATCGTTTCCCCAACCCATGATGCGAGCAGCTCGATCGACGCAGTAGTGCGATTGATCGGACACCATCAGAGCCAGTTTACGTTTCGTGCCGTCGTTCCAATCCGCGTCAGGAGAAATATGGCTTCTGGCGGCCAGCATCGCTGTCAAGTTTGCGAGACTTCCGCCGCAAGTCATCACGCCATCAACCGATTCGCCCATGCCTAGCCGTTGTCCGACCTGTCTGACGACGATTCGCTCCAGAGCCGTACCAGCGATTCCCATCTCGTACACGCCCATGCCGTTATTGAGAAAGTCGCTGAAGAATCCAGCCATCGCCGCAACGGGCACCGGCGGCATGATTTGGTGGCCCATGAATTTTGGATTGTGCAAACGAATGCAGTGTTCCCAAACGTCTTCGAAAAAACGTTCGCCCGAAAGCTGGCTCAGTTGCTCAACCGCTGCATCGGGTTCGGTGTAGCGGATGGTTGGCTGGCCACTTTTGGAATCCAGAGAATCCGCAAGACGGTCTGCCAGAAAGTCCACCAGTCGATGAGCATTCTCGCGGAACTGTTCAGGATCGTAAGCTGATTCAATTTTGGTCATGGCGATCGTGATCTACCTGGGAAGAACCCATTTTGCGAAGGCGCCATCTTTACCGACAGCAAATCCAGTTCGACCCGATGTTGAAAAGCCAACTGAATTGAAACCAAAATTGGAAATACGAATCCACTTGTTACCCATGTCCGTCGACATATCCGTACCGTTGGGACCGACGGTGACAAGTTTGATTTCGCGACCGTTTTTCCATGCCGCAACACAGCTTCGAAATCCGCTTGGTGGAACCCGTGTCGCAGGAGTCGTCCACGTCTTTCCACCATCGCTGGTGACGGCGTAATTGCTGGATGCATCATCTGGTTTCAAATAGTCACCGCCGACGGCAACGCCTGCAAAGTCAGCAGAAAACCAGACTGAAAAAATGCCGCTCGACGGATTTCGGGCGATCGGTACGGGACCACCAAACTGCCACGTTTCGCCTCGATCATCGGTGATCAAGATTCGCGAATTGGTTTTGGTTTCGCCTTCAGGAGTTCCCCCAAGCCCAATGAAGCAATGGCTCTCACCGACGACGCACATATTGGTTCCGCTTGCTGCGAAACCGGCTTCGCCCGGCTGAACGGTTGGTAGCAGTGATTCGTGAATCGATTTCCATGTCTGTCCTCCGTCCCGAGTTCTTGCGATCCAGATTTTCGATTCGATCGGGTCGCTCATGAGGATGCCGTGAGTCTCATTCCAGAAAGAGATCGCATCGAAGAAAGCGCCTTTTTTCTCACCGCATGGTTTCCATGTGCGTCCTCCGTTGGTGGTTCGGTAAATGCGAGCCACGTCGCCCGAACTGATGATGACTGCGTTTCCATCGTCAAATCCATGAACGTCACGAAAGTCGAGTGCTTCGGCGCCTTCGACTTTACGATTGAGCCACGTTTTGCCGCCGTCAGTGGACAGCATCACCGTGCCTTTGGTTCCAGAAGCCCAAATGACGTCGTCGTTAACAACATGCAGGCCCCGAAAACTCGCGTCTGTATCGACCGCAATCTTTTGCCATGGCGACACAACAACACGATTGGTGTTGTCATCGATTTCAATCTTCTCTTTCACCTGAGCTGATAAAGAGCCAGAGAAAAGATTTAGCAAAAGTACCGCTTGAAGAATCAGACAGTGTTGGTTGGTCATGGCAGTGCCCTGGTTGAATTCGCTTTCCACATCCTGACCCGTATCCTGTTTAAAGGACGCCTTCTCCGGCTGGGAAACTTCCCAAAACGGTCAAGTTTTTACAATGAGCTTTCGCTTCGCCAATGACTTCAGCGATTTTCGCGTCTTTCCGATGACCTTCGATCTCAATGAAGAACGTGTAGTCCCAGTTTTCCTCTCGGCTGGGTCGTTTCTCAATGTGTGAAAGATTGATCTGATTCCGTTTGAATACCGAAAGCACATCCACCAGGGAACCCGGCCGATGATCGCTGGTGAACATGATCGACGTTTTGTCTTTCCTTGAAATTTCTGTTTCTTCGCGAGAAAGGATCAGGAAGCGAGTCACATTCGACTGGCGGTCCTCGATCGCATGAAACAGTGGATGCAAACCATAAATTTCACCAGCCAGCGACGATCCGATGGCGGCGGAACCACAAGCGGGGTTGGCATCGTATTCGGATTTGGCCTGTCGCGCGGCGGCGGCGGTACTTTCAGCGGGAATCCGTTCGGCGTTGGGATACTGAGTCGCCAACCAGTTGCGACATTGAGCAAACGCTTCGGGTCGCGAATAGATTTTACGAACGTCTTCCGGTTTGCCATTGGAAAGCAAACAGAAGTGAATCGCCAAACGGACTTCGCCATAAATGTTTAGTCGATCGTGGTATTCCAAAAACGCATCCAGCGCTTCGTTGATTCCTCCACCGATGCTGTTTTCGATCGGAACCAGTCCGTAGTTCACGTGTCCGCGAGCAACTTCTTCGAAAACGCCTTCGATGGCTCGAAGATCTTCGTATTCGACACAGGCGCCAAATTTTTTGGTTGCCGCTAAGTGGCTAAACGTGCCGATTGGCCCAAGGTAGCCAATCCGGAGCGGCTGTTCGAGTTTGAAACTTCCGCTCATCATCTCACGATAGATCGCTTCGATGGCTTCCTGAGGAAAGACTCCGCCGGCGTTGAGCGTTTGAACTTTCTTCATCACGGCCGCTTCACGATGCGGCGCGTAAATCGGAATGCTGGAACCCTGTTTGATTTTGCCAACTTCGATTACTTGATGGGCACGCTGATTGATCAAGTCAACCAATTGCCGGTCGATCGCGTCAATGTTGTTGCGCAATTGCTCCAGCGGATCGGCTGAGCCAGTGTCGTCGTTTGTCATTTCGGTTTCGTCTCGTAAATTTCGCGCACATCCAGTGCAGAAGCGTTCAATGGGGCGGTGAAAACCCGGCCCGATCAAGGAATGGGCAGCGGCCAGTTCAGCAATATATTACTCAGGAATAGAGGGTTGCATTCCCAAATGTTTCACCAGAAAAGCCCATTCGTCGGCAACTTCTTCGATGATCTTGGAGGTCGGCTTGCCAGATCCATGACCCGCAGAGGTTTCAATGCGGATGATAACCGGATTGGCGCCCTGATGAGCTTTCTGCAAACGAGCCGCAAATTTGAAACTGTGACCGGGAACGACTCGGTCATCGGTGTCGGCAGTTGTCACCATCGTCGCCGGGTAAGAAGTACCACTTTTCAGATTGTGATAGGGCGAATATTTGATCAGCGCCTCAAATTCTTCAGCGCTGGATTGACTGCTGCCGTAATCGTCCGTCCAGAAACGGCCCGCAGTGAATTCCTGAAAGCGAAGCATGTCCATCACGCCGACACCCGGCAAGCATGCTCCGTACAGATCAGGCCGCTGGGTCATGCAAGCGCCGACCAGCAAGCCGCCGTTGCTACGCCCTTGAATGGCCAGATGCGGCGAAGAAGTGTACTTGTTTTCAATCAAGTACTCTGCCGCCGCGATAAAGTCATCGAACACGTTTTGCTTCTGTGTTTTGGTACCAGCTTTGTGCCAGTCTTTTCCGTATTCACCGCCGCCGCGAAGGTTCGGAACCGCATAAATGCCTCCCATTTCCATCCACTGCAATCGCGAGATCGAAAATCCGGGAGTCAATGAAATGTTGAAACCGCCATAGCCGTACAGCAGCGTCGGATTCTTTCCGTTGAGCTCCAATCCCTTCTTGTGAGCGATAAACATCGGGACTTTGGTGCCGTCCTTACTGCTGTAGAAGATCTGTTTGACTTCGTAGTCATCCGGATTGAAGTCGACCTTGGCTTCGCGAAGCAATTTGCTTTCGCCAGTTTTTAGATCGTAACGGTACGTCGACGGAGGCCGATTGAAACTACTGAACGAATAGAACGTTTCGTCGTGGTCACGACGTCCGCCAAATCCACTGGCCGTACCGATCCCCGGAAAAGAAACCTCGCGAACAAAGCTGCCCGCAAGGTCGAAAAGCTTGACCTGCGATTTGGCATCCTTGAGATACTGCAGCACGATATTGTCACCAACCATCGATGCACTTTCCATCGATTCGTCTGCCTCAGCAATGATTACATTGTGTTCGGCTGGGTTATTGATGTCGATCGTCAGTATGCACTTTTTCGGTGCCCCAAAATCTGATTTGAAATAGAACACAGAACCTTCGTTACCCAGAAACGAGTACTCGTTTTCGAAGGTATCGATCAGCGTCACCAGATTGCTGTCGGTCTTGGAAAGGTCTTTGTACATGACGCGATAGCGATCATCGGTTCCTTTCCAGACGGTTAAAATAAGGTAGTTGCCGTCTTCGGAAACCTCAGGGGAAAATCCCCATTCCGGATTTTCAGGATCGGCGTGAATCAGAACGTCATCCGATTGGTCAGTGCCAAGTTTGTGAAAGTAAACTTTCTGATTCAAATTCAAGGCCGTAAATTCGTTTTCTTTTCCGGGTTCGTCGTAACGATTGTAAAAGAATCCAGAACCGTCCCTGTTCCACGATGCCCCGCCGAATTTGATCCACTTCAATTCGTCATCGAGCACTTTGCCGGTTTCAATTTCCATGACTCGCCACGTCCGCCAGTCCGAGCCGCTTTCCTGAATTCCGTATGCCAGATGTTTGCCGTCGTCACTGAATGCCAGTCCGCCGAGCGCAACCGTGCCGTCTTTTGACCAAGTGTTCGGATCAATGAGCACGCTGGGTTCGCCGTCCAATGAATCCTGCTTGTAGAGCACGGATTGATTTTGAAGTCCGTCGTTTTTCTGAAAGTAGTATCGGTTGGCTCGTCGAAACGGAGCGCCGTACTTCTCGTAGTCCCAAAGCTTCGTCAGTCTTGCTTCAATTTCTTTGCGAAACGGCAGTGTTTCGATGTAACCAAACGAAACCTTGTTTTGAGCTTTTACCCAATCAGCGACTCGCTCCGATTCGCGAACGTCTTCTTCCAGCCAGCGATACGGATCGGAAACAGAAGTCCCAAAGTATTCGTCAACCTGGTCAACCGTTTCTGTTATCGGGTAACTCAATTGGGCCTGAGCGTTTTGCATGAGAGGGCTTTGACTGGTCGTGCCAGCAAAAAACAAAAGTAAAAATAGGTAAGCGAGCTTCGTGCGATTCATGGAATTCTCAACGAAATGGATGGACCAAGATTCCGCATTTTTCCCAATAGTCCTCCACCGGGAAAGGTGGCTAGCGATGGAGTTTGCAAATGAGCTTTGTACGGCGATCGTAAAATTGATTTCGATAAATCGACGCGGAAATCCATTATGGCAGCCTGCTGGCCAAATTGTGCAAGCAGATCCAAGCGTCGTTTTGGGCCCGATTCTAACAAAAATGTTAATTTGTATCGATTACGACAAAATTAAGGTCGATATAGCTCCAAGCACCCACCTTTATCATGGAGTTTGACTATGTATCGTCGTTTCTGCCGCTATGGCGCTTTTGTTGCCATCGTTACCGGTAGCACTTTTTTCCTGCCAGCTCTTTCGGCTCAGCATTTGATCGATGGCGACGACGATGGAGTTTCGCGAGTCATTCAATTGCGAAACAAGATCGAAGATGCAATCGATCCGGTCGCAGACGTCACTTCTCGAGCGATCACGTTGGCGGAAAATCCGTTGGCTGAAGCTGCCGCGAAAGTAAAAGAAGTAGCGCCCAAGATTCCGGAAACCGCCAAGATGTTCGCTGCTCCGAAAGTTGCCTTCGACGAAATCGAATCGGCACCTATCTCGGGTCCCGTCATCAACGGACCAGTCGTTGGAACGACTCCACGAATCGCGTCGCTGGCGATCAACCCGCCGATGCCACCCAAAACACAAGAGCCAGTGATCATGTCACGGGCTCCCATCCAGACGATGCAAAAAATTTCCTATGCGCGTCAGCCGATAGCCAATCGAATGTTGGCCGCACCGATGATGCGTAGCGAGAGCACTCCTGTCGTGACGACGCAGATCATGGCGCCAGAGTTCATCAATGTTGGCGAAATTGCACCGGTAAGAATTGACGTCAGAAACCCGGGCAAGACAACGCTTTATGACGTGCAACTGATCGCGATGCTTCCAGAAGGGGTCACCGCTTCATCAGATCAGGGCATTGTTCGCGATGGCGAGTGTACTTTTGATATCAGCTCCCTGCAGCCGGGCGAGAGTCGTCAGTTGATGGTGGAGGTCAAGCAAACGGTGAAAAAACCGCTTGAAATCAAAACGAAACTTGCCATTTCCGATCGAAAAACAATCAGTGTCGACATTCGTCAGCCAGAGCTCATGCTTTCTGTCGAAGGACCATCGCAAACCAATATTGGATCCAACGCCACGCATCAGGTTACGATCGTTAATCGTGGCGATGGTGTAGCCCGTGATGTTCGACTTCAGGCAAACTTTCCTGAGTCACTCCGCTTTCTAAAGCAAAATGGAATGGACGCACCGAAGACGCTTCAACCTGGCGAAAAGATGCAGGTCACGGTTGTGTCGATGCCGATTAGCCCGGGAGACACCGGTTTGGAATTCACAGCCGAAGGTAGTGGTTGCGAACCAGAAGTCGCATCGGCAAGTCTGCGAGTGACTCAACCGGAACTGCGTATCGCCGCTGCTGGCCCGGACATGAACTTCGTTCAACGAGACGGAATCTACTCGATCACGGTCGACAATCCAGGTGAGGTCGATATCAACAACGTCGTCGTTCAGCTTGCCATTCCAAAAGGCGTCAAAGTCACAACGATCAGCCGACAAGCCAAAATGGATGGCCGAACTAACACGCTGACCTGGAATTTTGACCGAATTGCAGCTAAAGCGGAACAAACGATTCAGCTCAGGGCGATCGCCAGCACCGAAGGCGAAAAAGTTTGCCTTATTCGAGTCGCCAGCGATGAAACGGATAATAAGGAAGTTGCTCTCAAAACGATTATCGCGACGCGAGCAGATCTTAGTATCCAGATGAAAAATATTGGCGGACCAGTTCAGGTCGGAAGCGATGCAAACTTTGTTGTCGTGATTGAAAACCGAGGCAGCAATGTGGCCAGCAATATGGAAATTGAAATCCAATTGGCCGAAGGAATGCGCCCGCTGAATCCTGAAGAAGGCGTGGTCGATCCGAAATCAAACTCGATTCTGTTCTCCGCGTCAGGCCTCGAAGCCGGAAAAACACGCGAATTTCGATTCTCTGCCACTGGCATAGAAAAGGGCGAACACATCGTTCGCAGTTCACTTCAGTCGGGAGCTTCGCAGCAGCGAGTCATCGTTGAAAACAGCGTTTACGTCTACGAACCGGTTCAGGCTCGTGTCAGTGAACGAGTTTCTCCAGTTGTTCCTCGCTAACCTGACGATTGATCAGTCTTTCAGCTAAACTGGCACGCTTCGCGGCAGACATCTGTTGCGAAGCGTTTTTCTTTTCTGGTCCTGGCAAGACACACCCGGTTGGAACCCTATGTTGAATCCGAAAATCACTTCGTTCACTGTTACCGACGTTCGTTTCCCGACTTCAGATCATGGAGATGGCTCTGACGCGATGCATGGTTCGCCAGACTATTCGGCGGCTTATGTTGTATTCAAAACGGATACTGACTTTGAAGGTCATGGTTTGACTTTTACGCTCGGTCGTGGAACCGAGCTTTGTGTTCAAGCAGCGGAGTACCTGTGCCAGTTCGTCGTGGGGTTGACGCTGGAAGACATCAAATCGGACTTCGCAGGGCTCTGGCGCAAGCTCAGTAGCGAGCCGCAGTTCCGTTGGGTGGGTCCGGAAAAAGGAGTGATTCATCTCGCGACCGCTGGCGTCGTCAATGCAATCTGGGACCTGTATGCCAAAGTCGAGAATAAACCGCTTTGGAAATTGATCGCCGATATGCCGGCTGAGCAAATCATTAGCTGCATCGACTTCAGATATCTGACCGATGCATTGACGCCTCAGGAAGCGTTAGAAATCCTTCAAACCAATGACGCCACCGCAGGGGATCGCGAGCAGGAATTGCTGGCCAAAGGTTTTCCTGCGTACACGACCTCGGCGGGTTGGCTTGGTTACAGCGACGAGAAAATTGAACGACTTTGCAATGAAGGAATCGCCGACGGCTGGAACCACTTTAAATTAAAAGTAGGAGCCAGCCTTGACGATGACATTCGCCGTGCGGAGATCATGCGTAAAACGATTGGGCCAGACCGGAAAATGATGCTCGATGCAAACCAGCGTTGGGACGTTGATGAAGCGATCTCGTGGACGAACGCACTGGCTAAATTCGATCCGTGGTGGATCGAGGAGCCGACATGTCCTGACGACGTACTTGCTCATAAAGCGATCGGTGAAGGTGTCGCGCCGATCGGTATTGCGACCGGTGAACAGTGTCAGAATCGAGTGATGTTCAAACAGTTCCTTCAGGCGGGTGCCATTCAGTTTTGTCAAATCGACAGTTGTCGTTTGGGCGGCGTGAACGAAGTGCTTTCCGTTTTGCTGATGGCGAAAAAGTTCGGAATTCCCGTTTGTCCTCATGCCGGCGGAGTCGGGCTCTGCGAGTACGTGAATCATTTGATCATGATCGACTACATTCGAATCGGAGCGTCAACGGATTCACATGTCGCCGAATTTGTTGACCATTTGCACGAGCATTTTGAACATCCGGTCGTGATCAAAGATGCGCACTACATGCCGCCAACCGCTGCTGGATACAGTGCGACGATGAAGCCTGAATCGATCGAAAAGTTCAGGTTTCCCGACGGAGAAGTTTGGCAGGACCGAGTTTCCGTTTAACTACATGAATAATCCGGGATCAGGCCACGACGTATTCGTGGTTCTGCCGTGCCAGAATTTCTTCGCAGCGACGTCGCAAATAAACAGGTCGTCTGGTCGAGGAAATCCGCATACAGCCGCAACAAAATCGTTATCATGGGCATCATGAGACTTCAAAATAAAACCTGTCTGATCACAGCCGCCGCCAATGGAATCGGAAAAGCAACGGCGATGGCGTTCGCGGAAAACGGCGCCAAAGTTATCGCAACCGATATTGATCAGGAAGCGCTGGACAGGATCCAGCACGACAATATATCGACGCATCTAATGGATGTGCGTCGTGATGATTCCATCGCGGCGGTGGCGGCTGCTGTCGGCGACGTCGACGTGCTGTTCAATTGTGCGGGCTTCGTACATAACGGAACGATTCTCGATTGCGAAGAATCGGATTGGG
Source organism: uncultured Pirellulaceae bacterium (assembly GCA_964479855.1). Taxonomy (GTDB): domain Bacteria; phylum Planctomycetota; class Planctomycetia; order Pirellulales; family Pirellulaceae; genus Mariniblastus. The sequence continues at coordinate 44,680 of CAYZPA010000010.1, read as the reverse complement.
ATTTTTCTTTCGACCTGAACGTCAAATCGATGTATCGGATTTTGCGAACGTTTCTGCCGGGTATGCTTGAGCGAGGAAACGGCAACATCATCAATATGTCCAGCGTCGCGTCGAGCGTAAAAGGTGTCCCGAATCGGTTTGCTTACACGACAACCAAGGCTGCTGTCATCGGTTTGACCAAATCAATCGCGGCAGACTTCATTGGCAAAGGAATTCGCTGCAATGCGATTTGCCCGGCGACGATCGAAACGCCTTCGCTTGATCAGCGACTCGCCGAAACAGGAGACTACGAGAAAGCCAAAGCTGAATTCGTGGCACGGCAGCCCATCGGGCGGATCGGCACTCCCGAAGAGGTCGCCGCCCTGTGTCTTTATTTGGCTTCCGATGAATCGGCTTACACAACCGGATCCATTCACCTGATTGATGGCGGCTGGGTTTGCTAAACCTGCTGCTCTAATTTTCTTACCCGTTCTAGCTTGTTACTGATATGAAACTTCTCCGTTTTGGCCAACCCGGTTCTGAACTTCCAGGGATCCTTGATGACCATGGCGTCATTCGTTCGCTTGAAGGAGTCATTGATGATGTTGCCGGAGAAGCACTCTCTGAATCATCGTTTGAGAAACTCAGAGCCATCGATCCGAGCACTCTGCCGACAGTGGATCCGGCGACTCGACTGGGACCTTGTGTCGGAAACGTTGGAAAGTTTCTTTGTATCGGGCTCAATTACAGTGACCACGCTGCGGAGTCCGGCATGGAAGTACCTGCGGAGCCGGTCGTGTTCATGAAAGCGACCAGTTCGATTTGCGGTCCCAACGACGATGTTTTGATTCCTCGCCGTTCGACAAAGTCGGATTGGGAGGTCGAATTGGGCGTCGTGATTGGACGTCATGCGAAATATGTTTCCGAGTCCGACGCTCTACAGCACGTAGCCGGCTACTTCGTCGTGAATGATCTCTCAGAGCGAGAATTTCAACTGGAACGAAGCGGGCAATGGGTCAAAGGGAAGAGCTGTGACACGTTCGCACCGATCGGGCCATGGCTGGTGACGCCCGACGAAGTGAAGGATCCTCAAAACCTGAATCTGTGGCTGGAGCTCAACGGTGAAAAAGTCCAGGACGGATCGACCCAAACCATGGTGTTTGGCGTCGCTCATTTGATCAGCTATTTGAGTCAGTTTATGTCTTTGCACCCCGGCGACATTATTTCAACCGGAACGCCGCCGGGAGTCGGACTGGGGATGAAGCCGCCGCGATATCTAGTACCCGGCGAAACGATGCGTTTGGGGATCGATGGATTGGGCGAACAGCAACAGACTACCGTTGCGGACCTTTAGTCCGGGCGAGAATTGTCAGTTCGCCCGTTTCAAAGTCGTCGTTTCGGGGTCGTCGGGTAGCGCGGGAAGTTCCTGTTGAATCTCGGCCAACATCGCGCGTAAATTCTGGATCTCGGTTCCGCTCAGCCGGGCGGTGTGAACCAGATACTCCAGCATCGGCATGGGTTGTCCTTGGAACACGGTGTGCAAAAGCTGATCGCTGACCTGTTCGACACACTGAGCCTCCGTGAAACAGGATCGGTACAGGTACCGATTGCCTTTTCGCTGGAATTCCAGAATTCCTTTTTGGACCAAGCGATGTAACAAGGTTTTGATCGTGCCGGCGGTCCATTCAGTTTTTTCCTGCAGCCGCGCGTGGATCTGGCTGGAGGTTACTGGTTCAGCCAACCAAATTTCGTGCATGACACGCCATTCGGCATCCGAGATATGCGGCTCAGCAAGCGAAGACATTTCAATTCACTCCGAAAATCAAACGATACACGTCGATTGTTAGAGGAATTTGAGATTTGGGTCAACGCGAATCAGTGACTGCACTTTGGGAGTAAGTCCGGAGCAACCCGGCAGATTTTGGCTTGTTGATTTAGTCCAAGTCGAGATTTTTACATTTGACGTCGCTTCAACCGGGGCTATCGCCCAAACGGCTCACTAAATCAACAAGCCCATCTGATTCGAGATCAATGTGCTATTAAGATTGTTCAGGAATCGATTCGAGGATTTCGATCAAATACCGCCAGTATTTTTCGACGCTTGGAATGTGACATTTTTCGTCGGGCGAATGAGGATTCTTGATCGTTGGACCCAGCGAAACCATGTCCAGTTCAGGATAGTGGCTGCCGATGATCCCGCATTCGAGCCCGGCATGAACCGCGTTGACCGTCGGTTCTTCGCTGAACATTTCGATGTAGATCATTTTGATCAATCGAAGAATGTCGGAATCAGCATTCGGTGTCCATCCGGGATAGTTACCGCTGTGCGACGTTGTTGCTCCGATGATTTCGAATGTCGCGTCGATCTGATTCGTCAAATCGGTTTTTGCTGATTCGACGCTACTGCGGCTAAGGAATTCTATCGAAACCTTCTGGCTGTCAATGTTGACCAAGGAGAGGTTCGTCGAAGTCTCAACCAGACCTTCGACTTGATCGCTCATTCGAATCACGCCACAAGGCGAAGCGTAAATCGCAGCAAGCAGTTGATGCTGCAACTTGGAATCGAGCACCGTGTCGGATTCATCATGGCTTTGAATGGTGACTTTCAACGACGGTTCTGTTTTGGCAAGCTCGTTCTGGATCGTGGCTGCGATCTCATTGACGACTTCTTCGAAAGCCTGTATCGAATCGCCGACGACATTTAATACTGCGAACGATTCTCGCGGAATGGCGTTGCGCAAACTTCCGCCGTTGATCGACGCAATTTGAAATTCGGCTTTTTCATCCTTTTGACAAGTCCACAGAATACGATTCATGATCTTGTTCGCATTACCGCGGCCAAGATGAATTTCGCAGCCTGAGTGACCACCTTTTAGGCCGGTAACCGAAAGTTTGATCCAATTTCCTGCGGTAGCGGTTTGAGTCCGGCTTGGCATCTGCACCGACGAATCAATCCCTCCGGCACAGCCAATCGTCAGTTCGCCTTCGTCTTCGGTGTCGGTATTGAGCAGAATTTTGCCTTCCAATAAACCGCTCTTGAGTTCAAAAGCGCCCGTCATTCCCGTTTCTTCATCGATCGTGAACAGAGCCTCGATCGGACCGTGTTTGATGTCCGTTGAGGATAAAACGGCAAGAATGGAAGCGGCGCCCATGCCGTTGTCAGCTCCCAAAGTCGTTCCTTTGGCTTTGACCCATTCGCCGTCAATCCATGACTCGATGCCCTGTGAATCGAAATCAAAATCGGTGTCGGCATTCTTTTGATGAACCATGTCCAGATGTGCCTGTAGCACAACCGGCGTGACGTTTTCCTTGCCGGCAGTAGCTGGCTTTCGGATAATGACGTTTCCGGCGTCGTCCACGATCGTGAAGAAACCAAGTTCATCTCCAACGGCGCGGACGAAAGCGATGATGCGTTCTTCTTTTTTGGAAGGTCGAGGAACGGCATTAAGTTTCTCGAACCACGTCCAGACTTCTGACGGCGAGAGTTGAGCGACTTCGTTGTTCATAGTTGGCTTTGGTAGACGTTGGCAGAAAGACAGAATTTGGCGAAATTTGGTGCAGTGCGATCAGCTATTCGGCGGCGACTGGTTCACCGTTTTCAAATTCGCAATAGAAGGTGGCTCGATCACGTGAGGGTCGTCGAGCGTAAATTCTGGCAGACTTTAATTCGTTGTACCGCAACTGAAATCGGGAACCTGCTCGACTGACGAAACGATCGAGCTTGAATTTTACGGTTTCGCCAGCAGGAATTGGATCGGTGTCATAAATTTGGTAGTGACCGTTAACCTGAATGTTCAAGTGCGTCCAATCCTGATCTTCACGATTTTCAACCACCAAGAATCCTCCGTCGTAGTCTGGACGTTCCCGATAGTCGACCGCATAAAATTCGGCGGTCGGTAGAGCCTCGGCAGTGAATCGACAATCGAGTTGACCTTCGAACAGCGGCGGCATGTACATCCACAAAGCAGAGATCGTCACAATCGGCATCAGTCCCATGCCGATCAGAACTTGCGTCAAAGAGCGGTGGCTCAGCGTGGGTGACTTTTGCATCGCGGACGAACGAGGATAATCGCTCGCGGCCGTCGCACCGACGCTGGAGGAATTGACGGCAAATGAATTATCAGTCGCCACGTTTTCAGTGGACTCGATTTCGACCGGTTCGGAATTGGATGTCATGATGACGAATTTGCGGTTATGGTTAAGTCTTGTGGCCGGATCTTGCGGCAGGAAATACTACCCGCCACTGTTATCGTTGTATCACCAAAGGTCGCCTGCACGAATACGCTGCGACAATTGAAGCCCAATGGATTCCACGTCGGAACGACATCTGATTAACGCGACTTGGCTGATCAAGCTCCGCTGGGTGGCGGTATTTGGTCAAGTGATGACGATCCTCGTAACTATATTGTTTTTCAGGATCGAACTTCCAACCTTAAATCTGGTATTTGCGGCAATTTCGGTGACAGCGGTTTCGAATCTTGGGCTGACCATCTGTTTCAATAGCTGGACTCAGCAGGAGGGTCAGCCGGCGATATCGAATTTGGTGCTGGGGCTGATTCTCATGCTGGATCTGTTTTCGTTGACGACGCTACTATATTCGACGGGCGGGCCCAACAATCCGTTTTCGCTGTTCTTTTTCGTCAATGTGAGCCTATCGGCGCTGATGTTGAACCGAAACTGGGCTTGGGGCCTTAACGTGATGTCGATCGTCTGTTTTGCCTTACTTTTGATGAACCACCATCGAATCGATCAGCTTGATCTGGGGCTGGGAAATATCCGCAGTCTCGAAGATTTCTCGCTGCAGCACGTTGGATTGTTGGTGGCGTTTGCGGCCTGTTCCAGCGTGATTGTCTATTTCATGAATCGGCTGACGGACGAATTACGGCAGCAGCAACTGGCGGTTCGACGAGTCGAAGAATCTCGAGCCCGTTTTGAGAAAATCGAAGCTCTGGGAACGCTTGCCGCCGGGGCTGCTCATGAGCTGGCGACGCCGTTGAGCACCATTGCGATCGTGGCCAAGGACGTCGAGAAAGCGTTCGAGCGTCATCCGCCAGAGTTTCCTGGGGCCGAAGACGTTGTCGAAGATGTTCATCTGATCCGTAGTCAGCTGGACCGTTGCCGTGGAATCCTCGATCGGATGTCCAGCCATGCGGGTGAGAGCATTGGCGAGCAGATGCAATCCGTTTCGATGGCCGATCTGATCGACAGCTGTCTGGAAGGGTTGCTCGAGGCCGATCGAGTCGAAGTCTCGCTGCCAAAGGACGCGGAAGCCTGGATGGTCAAAGTGCCGCTCGATGCGCTTAGCCAAGCGATTCGCGGACTGATAAAAAACGGAACCGACGCCGATCCCTCAGGCAGACCCGTTCGATTGAAAGTCAAACGTCGCGGTGACCAGGCCGTGATCGATATCAGCGATGATGGACCGGGAATGCCTGAAGAAATTTTGCAGCGTGTCAGCGAACCATTCTTCACAACCAAGGCGCCTGGAAAAGGCATGGGACTGGGTGTGTTCCTGGCGATCAATGTTTTGCGCAGCGTCGATGGCGAAGTGATCTATCGCTCTCGACCCGGCAGCGGAACCACCGCAACGGTTCTGTTTCGAGGTTAAATTTCCACGGCGACCGAACAACAGAAATCCGGAAGCTTTGGACTGCGGTCGAGTGTGTTCGCTGCTTGTAAAGCGTTACAATCACGGTAGCAAACTTCCTGTTACTCCGGATTATTCACGATGCGTGGGCGTCGACATGGAGAAAGCTTGTTTGATTAGGGTATTGTTCCAGGTTTGTGGTTTCGACAGGTCATCCACGACGTGAAATTGACGAATTTGCAAAACTTGCTCCACGTCCGGAGAATCGCTTCAAAGGGCATACCAGACGCCTGTCGTCGTGAATAATTCCGGGTTACTTCAACGCGACTCAACAAGCAACGCGATGGTCCAAAAGCAGAATTCTTCCTCGCTAAATCACGTCGTGTTCTGGCCGCCATTTTTGCTGTTGGTTTCTGCGGTCGCGTTGAATTTTATCTCGCCCGATAAATGCGACGAAGACGGGAAAGTACTGGAAAATGGAGCCTTTTCCAACATCACGGCAGGCGCCAACGAATGGATTCTGAATCACTTTAGCTGGCTCTTTACCCTGTGTGCGTTTCTGGCTTTGTGTCTGTGTATTTGGATCTGTTTTTCGAAGTTCGGCAAGGTCCGAATCGGTGGTAACAAAGCTGAACCGCTGATGAGCATGTGGAACTGGTTTTCGATCACGATCTGCACAACGATTGCGATTGGAATTCTGTTTTGGTCGACGGCCGAACCGGTGATCCACTACTCACAGCCGCCACCAGAGAGCGGGCTTGTCGCAAAGACGCCTCAAGCGGCCACGTTCGCGCTTTCAACGATGTATCTGCATTGGTCGTTCACTCCGTATGCGCTTTACTGCGTAGCTTCGCTGATGTTTGCGTTCGCTTACTACAACATGCAAAAACCTTTTTCGCTCGGTTCGACTTTGACGCCGTTGCTTGGCGATTGGGCGATCGGGAAAGGCAGCAATCTGATCGACGCGGTTTGCCTTTATTCGCTTGTTGCGGGCATGGCGGCGGCGCTGGGTACGGGAATCATGATGTTGTCCGGAGGCCTGCAGGACATCGCGGGAGTGCCGTCAAACAAATGGGTCTGGCTCGGAATCGCTGCGGCCATTGTTGGAACGTTTATCGTTTCGAGTGCCACAGGTCTGATGAATGGGATTCGAATTCTTTCCGATATCAATACAAAGCTGCTGATGTGTTTGGCCGTTTTGATTCTGATTTTTGGTCCAACAGCGTTTATCTTTTCGCAGGGCGGAAAATCACTGGTCGACTACGTGATTCATTTTGTGCCTCGGAACGTGGATATGTCTCCAGAAAAATGGGGTAAAGATTGGACCGTTTTTTACTGGGCGGTCTGGCTTGCATGGGCACCGATTACGGCGTGCTTTCTGGGGCGAATTTCTTACGGTCGAACGGTTCGTGAATTCATGTTGGTGAACTTCATTTTTCCATCACTGTTCGCCATCGTATGGATGTCGATCTTTAGCGGCACGGCATTGTATATGGAAACGATGGGTGGCAATCTATTTGAGGTAAAGAAAGAGTTTGGCGAGCAAGCGGTTTCTTACGAAGTGTTCAAGCAATTTCGGTTTTCGACAGCGATCATCATTTTCTACATGGTCAGTGCGTTTGTTTGTTTCGTGACGTCGTCCGATTCGAACATGTCAGCGATGGCTAGCATTTCTTCGACAGGGATTTCGCCGGAAAATCCTGAGGGAAACCAATGGCTGAAAATCGCCTGGGGAGTTTCGGTTGGAGCGGTCGCATGGGTCGTGATTAGCTTTGCGGGTGGCGTCGCGGGGCTCCGCATGTTGTCCAACCTTGGCGGCTTTCCGGCGGCGATCCTTGAATTGCTGATGATCGCTTCGCTGACTCGCGTCGTATTGTCACATCAAAAACTCGGCACTGTCGACGATAAGCCGCAATAGCGTTAGGTGCGGTCGTGAATTCCGGTTTACAATAGGAAGTCGGGACGGCGATGAAGCCCGCTCCACCACACCATTTCTACGGAACTGAACCGTGTTGAAAAAAGAAACGATTCTGGTTGTCGACGACGATGACGTGCTGCGAAATCGTCTTGAAAAATCTTTTACCACGCGAGGCTTTAAAGTCTTCGTTGCGGCGAACTACGAAGAAGCGATCGAAATTGCGTCTTCGGAAAAACCTGCCAAGGCGGTTCTGGATTTGAAGATGCCAGGAAAGTCCGGTCTGGAACTGTTGCAGGAGATCGTTGACGTTTCGCCCGAAACAAAAGTCGTCATGTTGACGGGCTACGGCAGCATTACCAACGCGGTGGATGCCGTGAAGATCGGAGCCGTCGGCTACGTGACCAAGCCGGCCGACGCGGACGAGGTTTTAGCATCGTTCGAAGAAAAGCAACTTGTTGAAGCTTCGCCAGATTTCCCGCCACCGTCTCTGGCGTCTGCTCAATGGGAGCACATTCAACGCGTGCTGGCCGAGGCGGGAGGGAATATTTCCGAAGCTGCCAGACGATTGGATATTCCCCGACGAACCCTTCAGCGAAAACTGAAAAAGAACGCCCCATAGGGTCAGAAGCAGGGTCCGTGGAGCATCGTTACAGGCCTCCTCATTCGACGATACAATTCGTGTTCCACAAACCAAAAAATGGAACTCGAATGATTACGCTTGCTATCGTGATCAGTGTCATCCTGCTGATCCTTGTCGCTGTCGCGATTCATGATTTAACCCAAAAACGCGACCCGATTTTGCGCAACTATCCGATTGTCGGACACGGTCGCCATGTGCTGAATGAACTTGGACCGAAACTGCGCCAGTACATCGTTGCCAACAACAACGAGGAACGTCCGTTCAATCGAGACGATCGCGACTGGGTCTATCGATCGGCCGACAAAGCGAACAACTATTTTGGTTTCGGTACCGACAACGATATCGAAACATCTCAAGACTATCTGATTATTAAACAGAGCACGTTTCCGGTCCTCGACCCGCAACCCGACGACGAAGGCTACGATCCAGACTATCGAATAGGCAGCAAAAAAGTCATCGGTGAATCGCGAGGTCGCAAAGGAGCGTTCAGGCCGAACTCGATCGTCAACATTTCGGCAATGAGTTATGGTTCGCTCAGTGCCCCCGCTGTTGAAGCGATGAGTCGCGGCGCCGCGATCTGCGGTTGTTTGCAGAACACAGGCGAAGGCGGAGTTTCACCGCATCACGATCACGGTTCCGATTTGGTTTGGCAACTGGGAACCGGCTACTACGGAGCGCGCGCAGCCGACGGGAACTTCGACGAGAAACGACTTGTCGAAACCTGTGAAAAGTACAACGTCAAAGCAATCGAAGTCAAAATTAGCCAAGGCGCAAAACCGGGCCGTGGCGGAGTGCTTCCGGGATCGAAGGTGACGCCCGAGATCGCATCGATTCGCGGGATACCGATTGGAAAAAGTTGTCTTAGTCCCAATGCGCATCGGGCATTTTCCAATGCGGATCAAATGCTGGACTTTGTGGAACGCATTGCGGAACTATCCGGGCTGCCGGTCGGAATCAAATCGGCAGTGGGACAACTTGAATTCTGGCACGAATTGGCCGGCCAGATGGAATCGGGAAATCGAGGCATCGACTTCCTTGCGATTGATGGTGGTGAAGGTGGAACTGGAGCCGCTCCGCTGGTGTTTTCGGACCATGTTGCGATGCCGTTTCGAATCGGATTCAGTCGCGTTTATTCGATCTTTGAACAAGCGGGTTTGCAGGATCGTTTGACGTTCATCGGTTCTGGCAAACTTGGTTTTCCGGAAGAGACTCTGGTTTCGATGGCGATGGGATGCGACATGGTCAATGTTGCTCGCACAGCAATGCTGGCGATCGGCTGCATTCAGGCTCAGATTTGCCACACCGGAAAATGCCCCACTGGTGTCGCGACGCAGGACAAGTGGTTGATGCGTGGGCTCGACCCGACCGATAAATCGGCGCGTTTGGCGAACTACATCACAACGCTTCGAAAAGAAGTTTTGCAACTGTGTCGAGCTTGTGGAGTCGAACATCCGTCTGAGATGACGCTAAATCATTTCGAAGTCGTCAAAGACCGCTTTCACGCAGTTCCGATCGCTGGTGAATCGCCGTCGCGCCTTACGTGAAACATCAATCCGGTTCATAATTGAATCAGCAAAGATTTATTATTCTGCCGTTTGGGAGTTCTCCATGTCACGAATTTCATCAGCCATTTTGCTGTTTCTTTTGGCGATCATTGTTCAGCCTTGCGCTGCTCAGCAGTTGCCCGGCGCGGCTCGGATCAAGGCCGCCTATCAGAAAGCGGAAGTCGACATTCCGATGCGTGACGGTGTCAAATTGCACACCACGATTTACGCGCCCCGAGATACCAGCAAAACGTATCCGATCCTGATGAATCGGACTCCTTACAGTTCGTCGCCGTATGGAAATGATCAGTATGCGTCACGAATTGGGCCGTCGCGATTGATGGAAGACGAAGGTTACATTTTCGTCAAGCAAGACGTTCGCGGTCGATTCATGTCACAGGGCCAATACGACAACATGCGGCCAAACGTCGACGATGAAAAACTGATCGACGAAAGCAGCGACACTTACGACACGATCGAGTGGATGCTGAAAAACGTCAAAAACAATAATGGCAAAGTTGGCATCTGGGGAATCTCCTATCCGGGCCACTACAGTGCTTCGGCGCTGCCGAATCATCATCCAGCGCTGGTTGCTTCGTCGCCTCAGGCACCGATTGCGGATTTCTTTTTCGATGATTTCCACCACCACGGAGCCTATTTGCTCAGCTACCTGACGGCAACCAACACGTTCGGTTATCAGCATGCTGGCCCCACACAATCGAAATGGTATCCCGAAGTCCAACCCGATTCGATGGATGCGTGGACTTTCTATATGAACCTCGGTTCGCTTAAGAATGCCGATCGACTGTTCGAGCCACAAAACTTCTTTTGGAAACAACTTTCAGAACATCCGAACTACGATTCGTTTTGGCAGAAACGCAGCATTTTGCCACACCTTAAGAACATCAAAACAAACGTCTTGGTGGTTGGCGGTTTCTTCGATGCCGAAGATCTCTACGGACCCATGAAGATCTATCGAACGATCGAAGACAATAACGATACGTTTAACGCGATCGTGATGGGGCCTTGGGAGCACGGTGGATGGGCTCGGCGAGGCATGGGACCCAACGACATTTACGCCGTTGGGAAACTTGGGGTCGCGAGCGGCCTGCAGAGTTTCTATCAGAATCAACTGGAGGCTCCTTTCTTTCGGCACTTTCTTAAAGGGCAGGGCGATGCTCCAGATTACGAGGCCATGATGTATGACCTTGGAATCCGAAAATGGCGAAAGTACTCGTCATGGCCACCGAAAAGCTCCAAGGTAGTGAAAAGTTATCTGACGGCTGGCGGAAAGCTGATCTCGACGGCTCCCGATTCAAAACCGGATGCCGAAGGTTCATTCTCAGAGTTCATTAGCAATCCGATGGACCCGGTTCCTTATCGGGATCGCTCCGACATCGTGTTGCGATTTACGCCGCGGCCTTTCATGTCCGACGACCAGCGATTCGCGACAGCTCGGGAAGACGTGTTGACGTTTCAAACGGAAGTTCTTGAAAACGATGTGACGCTGACGGGAGATTTGTTGGCTCATTTGAAAGTTTCGACGTCGCAATCGGCTGCGGATTGGATTGTGAAGCTGATCGATGTTTATCCGGACGATCACCCGTTTGTTGCGGGCTCCAATCCGGATCTGAACTTCGGTGGCTTTCAGCAAATGGTACGCAGCGAAGTGTTTCGCGGCCGATTTCGAAATAGTTACGAGAAACCCGAGCCATTTGTGTCGGGAGAAATCACGACCGTCGAAGTGCCACTTCAGGACGTTTGCCATACGTTCAAAAAAGGACACCGCATGATGGTTCATGTGCAAAGTTCGATGTTTCCTTACATCGATCGCAATCCGCAAAAGTACGTCGACAATATTTTCGAAGCCGAAGATGCCGACTTCGTGACGGCGACGCATCGCGTTTACCACAACTCCGCTGATTCCAGCTGGGTGGAAATGAAAGTGTTGCAGTAGGACTTCCATTCCAAAGTGTTTTTCAACCGCAGACAGCGACTCCTCGAAAAAAGACAAGAAGCAAAACCATGTCCCTTCCCGCGCCGCTCAGCTACCTCGTTTCCTACTGTGAAAATCTCTGCGTGAAAGAATGCTGCGGTATCGAAGCGTTCGATTTTTCTCCGGTTCATATCGCATCGTGGCTTCATCAGTCGCGTGGTGAGCCAACGACGAAAACGGTTGCCGATATCAATGAACAGTTGAATGCATTTCGCGATCAGTTTGGCAGTGCGTCCAATACCGACGGCTATGAGTCGAGTGAAGACGAGATGAATCAGATTTTTTCGCCGGAGCAGGTAGATCAACTGGTAGAGCAGATCGCGACGAACCTGAAACATGCGATCGCTCTGAATCAGGAAAGCAATCAGGTTCAGTGGAAGCCGGAAGGGGTTCCTTCGACCACGGACCATCGACCGGAAATGGGAAACGCATTGGTGCGAGCGATGTCATGGCGCTACGCCACCAAAAAGTTTGATCCCGATCGCCACGTTCGGCCCGAAGATCTTGAAACGATTCTTAATGCGACGAACCTGTCGGCTTCATCGTACGGGCTGCAACCTTTTCAGTTCGTGGTGATTCAGGACAAATCTTTGCAAGAACAATTGATGCCGATGTCTTACAACCAGCCGCAGGTTAGGGACGCGTCTGCGGTGATCGTTTTCGCGGTTCGAACTAATGTGGATGAAGACTACATCCGCCAGTCAGCAAAACTGACCGAGGAAGTTCGTGGTCTCCCGCCGGGAACACTGAATGACTACGCGAAACAGATGATCGGAGCCATTATGAGCATGGATGACGAACAGCGAATCGCCTGGGCCAGCAAGCAGACCTACCTTTTGATGGGAACGGCTTTGGCGGCTTGTGCCATGCTGGGAATCGATGCTTGTCCGATGGAGGGCTTCGTCGCTGACCAATACGACGAAATGCTCAGCCTTCGCGAGAAGAATCTGCATACCTCTCTTGTGTTGCCGATCGGTTACCGTGCCGCGGACGACGTGAATGGTAACTTCGCCAAGGTCCGCCACCCGCTCGATGAAATGGTGATCCGGATCGGTTAGGCTTTTTGCCTAAAGTCGCCTAAAGCCCTTTGCGCCTTTTGCCTCGTGATAGCAGCGTTTGTGCATGCATCCTTTCGATTCGCGAAAGACGACGACGATGACCGTTTTTGTCGATGTTTTCGATACCCAAGGGGCAACTAAAGCTTGCTTTTTTTGTTTGGGAGATTTTCCTCGCTTGCCAACTGCTTTTCCACCAACTGCTCTCGGGATCGCGATTCCGGCTTCGGCAAGCATTTCTATTGTTGAATAAAGCACATTCTCCGCCTCGCAGTCGCAGCTCGCAAAAGGTCTCTTCGATCGTTGAGCGTTGAGAATTGCACCTATTTTCAAACGAATTGCCAGCTTTGTAAAATAGTGCAATAGAGTCGCGAGATTGTGACATTATATTGACGCCGACATTAGCTCAGTCGATTTTCAAATTCAGAATACTCGCTTTCCACAAAACCCGTTTTTCGGGGATCCCGTTTTTCAAAACGGTCGCCGCGTTCGTTAGCTGAAGTTGATTTTCAAGTCTTCACAGGCAGACCAATCAAAAAACAAACAACAGAGGACATATAAATGAAAAATCAAAATTGGCTTTCAAACATCATTAAATCAATGGTTGGATTACCGTCGCGAAAGGCTCGCAGACAAAATCAAGGAAAGCAAAAACCGCTTTCATTCGAGTCATTGGAGCCACGAAACCTGTTGGCATCTGTCAGCTTTGATGCTGGAGCTGAGTCGCTTGTTTTTCAGGCCGATGCAGGCCAAGCGGATGAAGTGACTGTCAGTGAAACGACGGGAGGTTCACTCCAAATCCAGGTTGGAAATGGAGACTCAATCGTTCTTCAGGGAGACGCTGCTGGAAATTCGGATTTCGTGTTGAGTCAAACGGTGGTCGCTGACGACACGCTGACGATCGACGTCGGTAGTTCGGTTATTGGCAGCCTTAGTTTCGATTTGTTGGATTTGGATGACGTTTTCACAGCAACCGGTTTGGCTGGAATCGGAAGTCTTTCGGTAACTGGCGGCGACGGAAATGATTCGCTTGATGCGTCAGCGCTGACAACAGGAGTCCAGTTTTTTGGCAATGGCGGCGGTGACAGTCTAACCGGAGGTTCTGGCAATGATGTTCTGGCAGGCGGTGGAGGAACTGACATCATCTCCGGAGGAGACGGTATCGATACCAACTCATTCGCGGGTATTGGTTTGGGCGTGACGGCAACGGTTGCTGCAGATGGTAGCGGAACAGCGAGTTACGGAATGGTCAGTGAATCATTCACCGGCATTGAAAACCTGACAGGAAGTGAGAATGACGACGTGCTTACCGCGACAGGTGCGGCAGCAAATGTTCTGCGTGGCGAAGGTGGTAACGACGTTCTTGCCGGCGGTGGCGGCACCGATGTGATTGATGGTGGTGACGGTATCGATACCAACTCATTCCAGGGTATTGGTTTGGGCGTTGTTGCAACCGTCAATGCAGACGGAACAGGAACCGCCAGCTACGGGTCCGTATCAGAAGTTTTTGCTGGTATCGAAAACCTGACCGGCTCCGAAAACAATGACGTTCTGATCGCGACCGGAGCGGCCGCCAATGTTTTGCGTGGTGAAGGAGGAAACGATGTCCTTGCTGGTGGTGGCGGGACAGATGTGATTGATGGTGGTGATGGCATCGATACAAACTCATTCGCCGGCATCGGACTTGGAGTGACCGCGACGATCAATGCGGACGGGACGGGAACGGCTGCTTACGGACCCGTTTCAGAGACATTCACGAGCATTGAAAACCTGACGGGTTCTGATAACGATGACATTCTAACGGGCAACGATTCGGTAAACGTAATTGATGGTGGACTCGGCAATGACACCATCTCCGGACTTGGAGGAGAAGACGTTCTGTTTGGCGGTTCAGGTGCCGACGTCATCAGTGGTGGTGACGGAGACGACCGCATCGTCGGCGGCTTTGGTGATGACGAGCTCAACGGCGATGCAGGTAACGATTCGCTGATTGGTGGTGGTCAAATCGAAGTTCGGGTCACCAACCTGAGCGGAGCCGATGGAAGTCTGCTGACGCCAGTCGTCGTGGCAACTCAAAATGGAATTTATGACCAGTTCGATGTCGGAAGTGCGGCTTCAGAAAACATCGAACGCTTGGCGGAAGACGGGACAACCGGTCCTCGCATCGCGGCGGCTCTTGGCAGTGGTGGAGTCGGCGAAGCTCAGGCGACCACGGGCGGACCGTTGGCTCCGGGCGAGAGTCGTGTTCTGACATTCTTTGCTGATCCAACAGATCCGTTGACTCAGTTTCTTAGCTATGCATCGATGGTGATTCCCAGCAACGATGCTTTCATCGGCAATGACGACCCAACGGAACTGGACCTCTTCGACGACAACGGGAGCCTGATTCGTCGCGTCGGGGCTGGGGCGTTCATCGTGACAGGAGACGATGTCTACGATGCGGGAACGGAAGTCAACGACGAGATTCCGGAAAACACAGCGGCACTTGCTCAATCTGCACCCAACACTGGCGTCACCGAGAACGGCGTGATTCGCCAGCATGAAGGATTCCAAGGGTCGGAGCGTCTCGGAGGAGATGTCGGCAATATTCTTACAGCACGACCCGGCAGCGATTTCACTGTTGAGGGAACTCAGATTCTTTCGATCGAAGTCGACTCTGCAGCAGCAGAAACCGGCTTCTCGCTTGAGCTAAGCGATCAGCCACTTGTTTCGCTGACGACCTCACAATCTTCAAGTGAGCTCGTAGAAGAGGCCGTCGCTGGAAACCTTTACTTTAACGTGCATACGAACAGTTTTCCGGATGGCGAAATTCGAGGACAGCTTTCATTGCAGTCAGATGTTACCGTCGGTGGTATCAGAACGCTAATACTTTCGGCGTCGCTCGACGCGGCTCAGGAACCGGACAATGCTTCCGATTCCACAGCGACAGGGGAAGCAACCGTAACGATCGTCGTCGATGGTTCGACCGTTACCTACTCGTCTACGTTGTCAATCGACGGCATCACAACGGAAGACTTATTGCCGGTCTCTGGTGTCAGTTCGATTCATATTCACAATGCTCCCGCTGGAGTCAACGGACCCGTCATCGTGGACGTTGTTCAGGGAGCTGGGGGCGATATCAATGGAAACGCGGTCAACGCCTTGTTTGACACGGGCGATGGGAACGTGTTCCAAGAGATTTTCGAATCGGATAACGACATCCTTAGCGGTGGCGAAGGCGACGATATCCTCAGCGGAGGTGCCGGTGATGATATCCTTCGCGGCGGTAGTGGAGACGATACCGCAAATGGTGGAGAGGGCAATGATGCTCTCAATGGTGGCACCGGTAATGACACTCTGGTGGGCGGAGCCGGAAACGACTTCTTTGTTGGGATCGGTGGAACGGACTCGATTGACGGTGGTTCGGGAATCGATACGAACTCTTTTCAGGGGATTGGCTTGAGCGTGACTGCGACCATCAATGCGGATGGTTCAGGTGTGGCAAGTTATGGATCGGTTATTGAAAATTTCACCGGCATTGAGAACCTGACTGGAACCGAAAACGCAGATGTGTTCACAGTTTTAGGGAATTTTGATTCTGTCCTGAGAGGCCTGGGAGGTGACGATCTTCTCACTGGAGGGTCGGGAAATGATTTGCTGATTGGCAACGCTGGCAACGATATACTTCGCGGAGCTGCAGGAAATGATTCTGCTCGAGGCGGCGAAGGGAACGACAATCTTAATGGTGGCGGCGGCAACGATTTCTTGTTGGGCGAAGGCGGAAATGATTTCTTCGTGGGAATTGCTGGCACTGACACCATCGATGGTGGAGCTGGATTTGACGCCAATTCATTCCAGGGAATCGGCACCGGTGTAACAGCTCGAATTAACGACGACGGCACAGGTACAGCTCAGTATGGTGCCGTTAGTGAATCCTTCAGCGGTATCGAGCGTCTGATCGGATCAGAGAATGATGATGTGTTGATTGTCACCGGTTCGCGAGGCACGCAGTTGTTGGGGCTTGGTGGCGACGATCTGCTGGTCGGTGGAGCGGGCGATGATGTGCTCATCGGAGGTGCTGGCGACGACTTGTTGAACGCCCGAGGAGGCAACGATTTTATATTCGGCAATCTTGGCAATGACACGATTAACGCCGGCGACGGCGATGATTTTGCTCGCGGCGATGAAGGTGACGACAGTATCGCAGGAGGAGCCGGTGATGACCGCCTTGTCGGAAGCGAAGGCGACGATCTTCTATTCGGAAATGCGGGTCGAGACTTCATCTTTGGCGGCATCGGAAATGACAGCCTCTTCGGTGGCGACGACGAAGACGAACTTCGAGGCGGAGACGGCGACGATTTGTTGGTCGGCGGTCTCGCGACCGACTTGCTGTTCGGAGGCAATGGCGACGACGAAGAAATTCAATAGTCGACGCTGAAGTCAATCAGATCTAAACCCGGATTATTCACGATGCGTGGGCGTCAAAATTGAGAAGGCTTGTTTCATTGGGCCATTGTTCCAAGTTTGTGGTTTCGAAAGTTCACCCACGAAGTGAATTGGTGAATCTGCAATAACTGTCGCCAATTCAAGAGAATCGCCTCAAACATCAAACCAGACGCCTGTCGTCGTGAATAATTCCGGCTAAAAATGGAAAAGCTGGCGAGAAATCGTCAGCTTTTTTTACGCGCTGTGCGGTCAAGCCGCAAATGAAAATAACGCTGTTGACCTGACGCCTCGTCTAAGATACTATGTATGGCATACTAAAGTCGACAAAGCAAAGTTACTCGAGGTGTCATGACATGAAGCTGGAACGTGAAATGATGCGAGGAGCCGGGCCTACGGCGGTGATGCAGTTGTTGTCGTCTGGCGAGATGTATGGCTATGAGATCGTCGAGTCCCTGACCAAGCGGTCCAAAGGCGTGTTTGAGCTCGGTCAGTCGACGCTGTATCCGATGCTCTATAACCTCGAATCCAAGGGGCTCGTCAAGTCGACAGAAAAGAAGTCGGATAGCGGCCGCAAGCGTCGTTATTATCGCTTGACCGCCAAAGGCAAAAAGAAGCTGGAATCGGATCGCGAACAGTGGTCGGCGATCATGACAGGCATGAAGGCCTTGGGGCTGACTCGTGGAAGCGGCGGAGGAAGCATACAGATTTGTCCGGGTGGAGCTACCTCATGAACGACGTTTTTCCAACAGACGAATGCGATGATCGTGATCGGTTCCTTCGCATCGAGCTGCTGAAACGACTGCGCCTGCAATTTTCGGCGGCGGGAAATTGGAAAAAGAGCCTGTTGGAATCAGGTCTTCCAGAGAACGTCACGAACACGATTCGCGATGTTGTGCAGCAAACGGGTTTGTTGCGTTTCGAGAAATCGGAAATCGCGACGGAGCTGATCCATCATTTTCAGGACGGTCACGAACGCGGCCACAGCTTTGATGAACTGATTCGAGATTTTGGTAAGGCCGACGTTTCGGCTTCACTTTTTCGCAGTAGTAAACTCAGGAGTCGTCCCATGTCGGTTAAGGCGTTTCGCGGTTCGATGGTTGTTCTTGGCGGTTCGATCGTCACCTATTTGTTGCTGCAAGTGTTCTTTCATTGGGCTAAACCGAACCCCAGCGTTGATTACTCTGCCAAGCTCAACGAGATAGTGACTTCCATGCCGATCGAACAACAGGCATGGCCGCTGTATCGCGATGTTTGGGCGGAGTACCACATTAGTGATGGATCAATGAATCGTTTCAGTTTCGATCCACTCTGGTTCCAAGAATCCCATCGGGATGCGCCCGAAGTCGAGTGGTTCAGCGAAACGAAGTTTCTACGGTTGATCCGTCCCGAGGACGAAGGTTGGGACGATGCCGTGGTCTTTCTCGATTCGATCGAAGAGTTGATGGACACTTTTCGAAAGGCATCGAAACGACCCTATCTTGGAACGCCGTTGTACAGCAAAAGAAACGATTATTCGGATGCCGATTTGGCGGCGATCTATCCGGGTGTAGGTCCAGAACAGCTTGCGGTTATCTCAAAAGAGAGCTTGATTGAAAAGTTCGGTTTGGAAATCGAGCCGGTCAGTGCCGAAGCGGACGACCTGATTTCCAATTCATTCATGAGTATCTCGCTGCCGCATATCCAGACCTTTAGAGAAATCGCCAGAGTCTTTCATGCGGATACTCGTTTGGCGATGGATCAAGGCGATCACGATCGAGCGATTGGCAATGTCGAAGCGATTTTCGGAATGGGGCGTCAAGTCGGTAACAGTCCACTGCTGGTTTGTAATCTGGTTGGGTACGCCGTTAGTGGAAGAGGAATGCGAGTCATAGAAGAGTTGGTGCAAGAACATCTTGAAGACCTATCGATGGAAGACTTGAAGGCTCTTCAGGATATAACAGCTGCGATAGATTTCATCGCAACGCTCGATGCGGATTTAGCTTTCGAAAGAATGTCAACCAAAGATGTAATCCAGCGAATTTATTCTGACGACGGTACTGGAGACGGACGGCTGACCGCTGTTGGCGTTGAGCTACTTCGTGTGCTGGAGCAACTAAGGCCGATGACAGCAGACGAGATTGGTAAAGAGCAACCTTGGTATAAGAAGGCTGCGGTTCGTAAACTGACAGGTCCGGTGAATCTCTTTACCGCTCCCAGTCGAAAGGAAATGGAATCGTTGGTTGATACCACTTACGATAGCTTGAGCGATCAATTGAAGGCACCGATGTGGGAAGAAACGGATGCTGACGTCGACGATCTTGTCGAAGGAGACAGTTTGGGTCTGTTAAACATTGGAGTATGGGCCGAGCAGGTTAGACTGGCAAGAGAAAGAAAGATTGCCCGTCAGGATGCCGTGCTACTGGCTCTCGCGATTCATCGCTACAAACGAGCCAACGGCATCTGGCCGACGAAACTGGAAGAGCTGACGGACAAATGGATGGACCGAACGCCAATCGATCGGCTGTCTGGTAAGCCGCTCAGCTTCGTCATCACCGATGACGCTCCGGTCATTTATTCGCTGGGGCATGACGGTAACGATGACGGCGGCAAGACTTCCAACCAGACCGACGTTCCATGGTTGGACCGGGACAGCGTCGGCGATTGGGTGCTATGGCCAACGAACGAAAAGTAAGTGGTTCCAGCGGCGAGCTCATCCGGGTGTAACTTGATGGCCCGTCCCTGCACCGACAGACCCTTTGACCCACTGATCGTGCTCAGGATCCGGAAACTTCAACCGGAATGATTCACGACGCCTGATCAATCGAGTTCAACCTTCTTTGACGATCGTCCAAACACCCAGTTCATTGCCGCTGGGATCGGTGAAGTGAAATCGTCGTCCGCCCGGAAAGCTGAAGATCGGAACCGAGATTTCGCCTCCTGCTGATTCTACGCGCTCCTGACTGGCTTCCAAATCATCCGAATATAAAATCACCAAAGCTCCTTGATCGGAAGGCTTGCGATCCGATTGGGCATCAAATCCACCATCGACGCCTGCTCCATGAATCGAAGCGTAAGTATCGCCCCAGTCCTGAAACGTCCAACCGAAAACGTTGCCATAAAATGTTTTCATGGCCGCGAGATCCGTCGCTGGAAGCTCGATGTAATTGAAATGATGGTGCTTGCTCACGGGGTTCCCGGGAAATGGTTCAAACGCGGTTCAAACGACTTTGCCGCTGGCTGCGGATTCGTAGGCTCGTTCGACCAATTGTACCGACTTCAGATAGTCGTCGACCGTGCTCTCAAATTCTAACCCGGTTTTCATGCAATCAACAAAATGTCGCTGCACCGCGTGCACACAGTCTCCTGCGAAACCGATGCGAGGCGGATCGTAATCGATCTGTCGCGGAGATTTTCCAAGCAGTTTTAGGGACAGGCTTCCGTCAGTCGACAGTTCGATATGGCCCTTGCTGCCTTCGATGCGAATTTCGCCGAAGGTGTACCTTGCGTCGTCGGCGCTGGATTCGTTGTAGCGATTTGCGTCCAGCACCGCCGTGATTCCGCCAGTCGTTTTGCATACGACCAAGGCGCTGTCTTCGCCCTTGATCACATGATTTCGACGAGCGATTGAAGCGTAGACCGATTCAATTTCACCAAACAGAAATCGAAACGTATCCAGAAAGTGGACTCCTGTTTCGAAAATGAAAAGCCTTTCGTAGTCGCGAAAGAAAGGTTGACGAGCCAAGTACGCGTCGTCGCCCCAGCCATCGCCCATGCGACACATCACATGGCAGTGGAAGATCTCTCCGAGTGTTCCAGCTTCAATCAGTTTTTTGATTTCACGATACCACGGTTGCCAACGCCAGTTTTCGTGCACCATGCAGCGGATGCCAGAACCGGAAACGAGTTTTACCAGCTCCTTGGTTTCGTCCCATGTCGGAGCCAATGGTTTTTGGCAGATGATGGCCACGCCGGCATCAATCGCCTGTCGGCAAAATTCCAGATGCGTTTCAGGCGGCGTGATGATGTCCACGAAATCCGGCTTTTCTTCATCAAGCATCCGTCGAAAGTCGGCCGATGACCAAGAACGGGGAATGCCAAATTCGTCAGCCATGGCTCGTGCTTTGTCGACGGTGCGGTTGCAGTTCGCCACGATTTCGACATCGTTCATCCGCGACCACGATTCGTATTGGAATCGGCTGAAGTAACCGGCTCCAACACAGACGCCTTTCAGTTTTCGTTCGTCAGATACATTGCTCATCGATTAATCCTACATCGTTCCACGGCCATCGTTAGAGCATTGTCTCCGCCGACGTTGCCTGGAAAAACAATGTAGCTCAAACCGGGAAACTTTGATTCTGACCCAAGGGTCCAAACGGGGACTCCCGGCAAGATTGAACCGGCAACCACGGCCTGTTTAATGTTAAGTCCTTTGGTCGCGACATCGCTGGAAGTGATACCTCCCTTGGCGATCAGAAATCGCGGACAAGTCGAAAGCTGTTTGACGATTTCCACCAAACAGGCTGATACGGCTTTGGAAATATCCAAATTTGACTGGTCGTCGTCAGCAACAATCAGTTCACGGCTGGTGTATAGAACAACGTCTCGTCCCTTCTTGATATTTGAAGAGACGCTTTCGAGCGATTGCGAAATGACCGATTCCGGATCATCCAACAGGTCGGCAACCGAGACTTCGACGGCGACGCTTGTGGGTCGATGATAAAGCAGATGTTTAAATTGAGTCGTCGTTTTAGGGACATGAGATCCGACGATCACGAGCCCTCCATGACTATTGAGTTCAGGAAAGGCCGGTTTTGGAGACAGTAAATCCTGTTTCGCCAATCCGGCACGGACGCGAACCCAAGACGCTGCGGAACGAGCGAGCACAACGCGATCGCATCGAGCGACTCCTGCGGCAACGACTTCGGCGTCATGGTCGGTAACGCTGTCCGCGACGCAGACTGCATTTTTCGCAGCAGCGTTCAAGATCGCTGCGACCGCAGAAGGACCTTGCTCTCGAATGATTCCGATTGGAATCAGGACGACATCATCGGATTTGACATCGCCCGCTGTTTTTTCTTCGATCCAGTCTGGTAGCCACGAATTTTGAAATCCAAATACGGCGTCATGAGCGAAAGGAGTTTCATGCGCGGGAATCAATTTGTCGTTTTCGGTAACGTAGTGCTGTCCATGGATCGTGACGCGTCCGCCTTCAGCGAAAAAAGGCATAACCAAAACAATGTCAGCCTGTTCGGGCCAAGCTTCCGCGATCACGTCGGTTTCGAGCGGAAAATGGCCTCGTAGAGTTGAATCGCTGCGGCTGATGATCTCAATTTGACGATCAGCACGTTCGGAAACTTCCTTCAGTTGCGACACGATTCGAAAGTTTATCGAACGAGTCTCTTCCTCGTTCATGGCTCGCGTGTTGGTCAGCACAAAGACAACGGGAGTGTACTGCTGCAACAGATGGACCATCGTTTCAACCGCATGGTCGTCCCATTGAGTCAAAACGGGAACGTCATAAACCGTTTGGGTACCGGTAGGATCGTCGTCCAACACAACCAACGTCGGACCATTTTCGACAAGATGGTTCCGGTTGCATTCGGTCAATGCTTCGGGCCACGATTCTGGCAAATGGCCAAGTTCGTCGATGTTTTTCAGTAAACTTCGCTTCATTGAATCGTCAGGTCCTCGGTGCTTGCGAATGCGCGACATGGTGCTCCGTCCCCACCGAAGACCTTCAATGGAAAAGCTCCAAAGAGAAACGCTTCGTCTGGCAGAGATTCCAGATTGGTTAGTCCTTCGACGATTGTGACTCCACCACCGAGCAAAATGTTGTGAATTTGAGTGACTTCTGGAAGGTTGTTGACGTCCGCGACCGAGGGCGGTTCGACACCCAAAACTGCGACCTTGGCGTCAACGCACCACCGAGCAAGCGATTCAGAAATTCGGGGAAGTTTCTGACGATACAGTCCGTCATTTCCCACATGTTTGCTCCAGCCAGTATGAAGCAGCAAAGAATTTCCAGCGACGAACTGTTTAGCCAGTGAACCCAGCTGTTCAACCGTGATGACGTCAGCTGGCTTTGTTTCAGGAAGTCGAACAACATAAGCCGTCGTCAGCAGATGCGACATGGGCGTGTTGTCGATGGTTGCCTGGTCGCCGCAACCAAAATGCAGCGGAGCATCCATGTGCGTGCCGCAGTGTGAATAAAGATGCAAGGTGCGAGCGTTCCAGCCATCAACGTCGAGCGTTTTAGCGGATTCCCACGCGACACCGCGCATTTCCTTCGTCATCGTCAGTGTAAGATCAATCAGTCCCATCAGTTCTCTCGATCACAAAATCAGTCTGCCAGCAGCGTGGCGATGATCGCGTCTCCCATTTCAGTGGTGCTTTTGGAACCGCCCATGTCGCCTGTTCGAACCGTTGGGTCAGCCAGTATTTTTGTGACAGCGTCACGAATCAGTTTGCCTGCTTCGTTAGCAGCGGTCGAATTCAGCCACTCAAGCATCATGGCTCCAGAAAGGATCGTTGCGACCGGGTTGGCTTTGTTTTGTCCGGCGATATCGGGAGCCGTCCCGTGCGAAGGTTGAAACACCGCACAGTCGTCACCGATGTCTCCGGACGGCGCCATACCCATGCCTCCAACAATACCGGCGGCCAGATCCGAAAGGATGTCGCCGAACATGTTTTCGGTGACAATGACGTCGAACGTTTCAGGGCGTTGCACCAAAAACAGAGCCGCTGCATCCACGTAGACGACTTCGGTTTCGACTTCCGGGAACTGTTTTGCGACCTCAAAAAAGATGTCTCGAAACAGCACCATGGATGGAAGCACATTTGCTTTATCGACGAGCGTCACTTTTTTGCGTCGATTCATGGCGGCCGAGAAGGCGGCACGAAAGATTCGTTCGCTTCCTTTTCGAGTGATCAACATCGTGTCGGTCGCTCGATCGCGAGTCGGTTCCTGTTCCTGAGTTCGCGCCGCAAACAGGCCTTCGGTGTTTTCCCGAACCAGCAAAAAATCGATGTCGCCCGCAGCATATTTTTTCAGTGGAGAATCGTCTGCCGAAAACAGATAGATCGGCCGCAGTCCGTTATACAGATCCAGTCGTTCCCGAAGATCGATTTGAGGTGTCATCTCGCGTCCGTCCGGCCAACGGACATCTGGCATTCCCATCGCTCCAAGTAAAACGGCGTCAGAACTTCGGCACGCGTCAAAGGCAGAATCTGGAAGCGGGTTGCCACTGCGGAGGAACTCTTGAGCACCAACAGATTGCTGAGTGAAGTTCAGTGAGATACCATCGACTTTTGTGATTGCGGCTTCGACAATGCGAACGGCTTCGGCGGTGACTTCGGGGCCAATGCCGTCGCCCGGCAGAACGGCAATCTCAAATGTCGTTTTTGGCATGTTGTTTCAGTACTTACGAATGGATTTCGATGCTTTTTAAAAAGCTGGATCATATCGCGATTGCGGTCTCGGACACAGAAGACGCACTGCAATTTTATCGTGACAAGTTAGGTTTGTCGGTTCTTGTCAGCGAAGTTCTCGATGGTCCGGGAGTGCGTTTAACGCATTTGGATATGGGCAATGTAGAATTGCAATTGGTCGAGCCTCTGTCTGACGACCATCCTATCGCGAAATTCATCTCTGAACGAGGAGAGGGATTGCATCATTTGTGCTGGCAGACGCAGGAAGAAATTCAGGATGCGATGCGGCATGTTGAAAAAAGCGGATTGTCCGTCAGGCCCAACGAGCCACACGATGCTCCCAATGCTGGCAAAGCGGCTTTTATCGAGCCAGCGGATACTCGCGGCGTGCTGTGGGAATTTACCTGCAAGCACAAATCGTGACCCGTTTCAGGCGCCCCGAACACATGCGAAAGAATCGAAATGGCATCCAATAAAGAACAGCATCGATCCAAGCAGTCGAATTTCGAAATGGATCGCCGCGAAATGATGGCAGCATCCGCAGCGATCGCTTTGGCAGGGAGTTCGGTAAGCAACACCCACGTCGCCAAAACGGTCACGCCCGTCCTGCCGACCGCAACCAAATTGTCATTCGTCGATCAAAGCGATTCGCTTTTTCACGGACATGCGTGGCAGACGCTAAATCCGGGGTTTTGGAAAATCGAAAACGGAGCTCTCAGGAAACGGCTTACCAATTACGGCGATCGAGCTCGCAAAACAGGCTTTCCTTTTCACGCAGTGACTCACGGGTTCAAGTTCGAAACGGAATACGATCCTTCACTTTTGCCAGCATTGATTTATTCGCCTCAGTGGAAACTGAAGAAGGATTTTTCTGTCTCGGCAACGTTCACTTACCATGCGGATCGTACAGAGCCAGCTGAGGGCGATGATCCTGAATGGAAAATGTACACCGATGGGTTTGGCCAGTTTGGATTGGTGATCGGTTCAAAGAATGTCTACGAGAGTTATACCAAACTGACCAACGCGATTCGCTTCGTTTGGGCGGACGATCAAAAGCTGCGTTTGATCTTTGTTGGAAAGAAACATCAAGCGTTGTCCAAATCAGAGGACTCCGTGAAGCTTGCACTCGGTGACAAGTGCCATTTCAAAATCGATGTGACAACCGAAAATAAAATCGCAACTGTCAAAGGCTTTTTGACGATCGCTGGACAAACGACGGTGATTGAACAGCAGGTCCCGGCGGATCTTGTGGAGGGTTACGTTGGTATTACTTCGCAAGGGCTGTTAGATTTCGAAGTTAATGAATTTCGTGTTGATCCAAAAGAAAACGCTCCGAGGAAAATAGGAGTCTCTGATTGCCTCAGTTGCTATCCGCTGGGGGATACGCTCGTTCAGGACGCAGACGGAAATTGGAAAGTGCGGTTCATCGGCATGTTTGCTTCTGACGGCCAGCGAGTAGAAATCCGGGTTTCCGATTTGGAAAATCCGACAGAAGGTTGGGGTTCGGTTTCAGTTTGCGGTGCAGCCAAAATCGTAAACAACCCATGGCGCCGCAATACTTCGGTTATCGAGGTCAAACTGCCATTTAATCCGGCGGAAAAGACACTGTATTACACCATCTGGAAAGACGGCGTTGATGTGACGACCGACGGTCGGATTGGTACTGATGCATGTGGGCCGGGATCGGGTTTTGTTGGCGACGTGCCTTCATCGGGAAATTACGTGGGTCGGCTTCCTCAACTAATCGCACCTTACAAAATGTGCGGGCTCAGTTGCCACGCGATCAATGAAGGCTTGCAAAAAACTGTCGACGGCACATGGAAAATGTCAGGCCGGAGGGATGACTGGATCCTGCGTGACCAGCCAACCGTTGGATCTTACCAACATTTGGACGACTACAATTTTCAAATCATGGTTTGGGAGGATGACGTTTGGTACATGGAACTGGTGATGTATCCGCCCAGTACCGACGACGCTTACAACATTGTGGCCCATTCAATTTGCGGACCAACCAGTCGCTGGCAAATGATGCGACATTGGAACGTGATCAATCCGGGTGATCATGATTACGGGATGGATGACATCAAAGGCCCGGAACAGATCGCGATTCGAAACGTTGAAGGACTTGGGCAGGATCGCGACTACATGCGTCGTAACTTTCAAATCGTGCATCATTTGACGACTGGTGCCGAGGAAGTCGATCCAACGATCAATCCAAAAAAATGGCGATCGTGGAAAATGCCGAATCGCGATTTCACCTTAATCGTTTGCGATTCAAGGCTGTGGCGAAGCAGTCAGGACGTTGACATCTGGGACGATGCGGGTTGGGGTGAATTTAAAAGTCTCTACGATCGAACCGATCCGACGCGAAGTTTGCTTGGAGAAGAGCAGTTTGCGTGGCTTCAGGAACAACTGGCCACCGATTCGTCGCCGCTGATTTGCCTGACGGGTATTTCTGGCATGCACACGATCTGGACTGGCGCAAAATATGGCAAGAACTCGCCCAGCATGAATCATCCCATGAAATTTTCCCAGCGAGATCGCGTGACTGCGGACTACGCGGGTTGGGTGAAAGCTGGAGCCGATCGGGTTTTGGAATTGCTGGGTGCACGAACAGGAGTCGTTTCGGTTTATGGCGATGTGCACAACGGCTGCGTCATGACGAACGAAGAACATCGAGTCATTGAGTGCAGTTTTGGTCCGATTGGGCGGATGGGTGGTCGCGGTTGCATCCCGGGTTTCGGTCCGAAAATGAAAGATGTCGACGGACGCGACCTCGAAATTCACGCGCTCTACCATGCGAAGTTTTCAACGCCTTCGCTGGATCCACATCCCAAGGATGCTCCGTACTACTGGAACTTTTTGGAAATGGAATTCGATCCCAGTATGCAGGATGCCGCGATCGGAATGCGAATTCGAAACTTGATCGATCCACCGACTGAAAAACCGCGAGGTGGTGGATCTTTGGAAACCGTTGCTTCGAAAACGGGTCGGATTCCGTTGAGCGAAATTGATGGTTTCAAAACGATTCCCAACGCTGACGTACGATTTTCCGATGTGTCTGGCAAACCGATATTCGCAACCAGATCGCTGAGCGATGGAATGGTCGGGCGTCAGACCTTTGTTGAAATTGACGCTGGAATCCGGGTAATCGCAACCGCATTTGATGGGAACAAATCGGAATCGAAGGTCTACAGAACAAAGAAATTTAATGGATGATGACGCGACTTACATTTGCGATTCGTGCGGAGAAGAGATCGTTGTTCCGATCGATTTGACCCAAGGTTCGTCACAGCAGTACTACGAAGACTGCCCGGTTTGCTGCAATCCAAATCAAATTTCGGTGGAAATCGATGAGGACGGTGAGGTCCGCGCCTGGTGCGAACATCGCGACTAAGTTCGCTTTTAGCCCGGATTATTCAGATGCGTGGGCGTCGACCTGGAGAAAGCTTATTTCATTGGAATATTGCTCCAAGTTTGTGATTTCGACAGTTCACCCACGAAGTGCATTTGGTGCATCTGCAAAAACTGTCGCCACTTCAGGCGAATCGTCTCAAACATCAAATCAGACGCCTGTCGTCGTGAATAATTCCGGTTTAGGTGGGTGAGTTTACCGCTTGTTCTGATTGTTGGTTCGGCTTGCATCGCTTGGCAAGGCTTGGATGAATGCATTGGTTGGTGTGAGTGTTTGCGATATGCATTCGCATTTGGTTGCTTTGGTGAAGCTGTGAACATAGCCCGATAATCTTGATGCCAACCCTACTTGGAGTTGGAAACTCGGATTGAATCCCGTGTCACGGATGGCATGTCAGAGCCGAGCCCAAATTGTGATTGAAGGACTGATCATGAAAGTTCCTGCCTCCCGAATTTTTGCTTCTGCCATTTGTGCAATTTTTCTGTCGCTCGCAACGTTGAATCCATCCACTGCTCGCGCTGACCTTTGGGAAGACGGAGGTTTCGAATCAGATTTTGGATGGAATCCCGTCGACAGCTTTGTCGGCGCAGCCAATTCGGCCACTGAGGGAGCGGCTCCCAACCAGGCGACCTTTTTCACATTGATTCACGATGACTTGATCACGGAATCTGGCAAGTGGGTCGAGGATTCGTCTCGAGCGTACGAAGGCGACCGAATGTTTTGGCTGCGACCGTACGACGACCCGGACACGATTTGTGTGGGACATCGTTTCAACAATGTGCTGCAGGAAGGAATCACCTACGAACTGTCGTATAAGTTCGCCGCTTTCGACGAAAACAACTCAGGCGGATCAAGCACTCTGACAACCAAGCCCGTCGCTGAGCTATCCAGTTTTGACACCGCTGGGAATTTTGGAACAACAGAACTCGCCATGTCATTTGACGACGGCACCGTCACAAATCCAAACACGAACACGTTTTCAGAATTTCCAGTCCAGGATTGGAATAACCTTACGTGGATGACGGCAACCGCGACATTTGTAGCTCCGCCGAGCAACGGACAGGCGATCTATGTTTGGGCTTCGATGACGAACGATTCCAATGGCATGTTGATCGACGGGATCACACTACGAGCCGTTCCTGAACCCACCGCCGGGTTTATCGTTGCGGCGATGGGAATGCTGACATTGGTTAGCCGTCGCCGAAAATAGCGTCTCCAAAGACCGCGTCGCAAGCAATGGGGATTTCAGGGTTTCAAACGCATCGTGGCGTTGACCGCTTCGATGCGTTGAACAAGATCATCGATAATGATCGCGGTCGCGCCCCAGATTTGTTTGCGGGCGACAGCGAACCACGGCACATCGCGATTTTGGGTGTCGTTATCCACAGGCGAGAGGTTGCGATTGTCTGAATCCATGAACGGTAACAGCGGAGCATAAATCAACTCGGCGACTTCGTCTTCTTGCAGTTGAAAAGTTGGCTCGCGATCGGCCCAACCTACGAACGGAGTCACGGTAAAGTCGGAGGGTGGAACGTAAATTTGAGTCAGCGTTCCCAGCACCGTGATTTGCGAGCGATTCACGCCGATTTCTTCTTCGACTTCGCGGAGTGCCGTCGTTTGAATTGGTTCACCCGGTTCCTGTCTTCCTCCGGGCAGTGAAATTTGGCCGGGGTGATGCTGCAGCGTTTCGGGGCGACGTGTCAAAACCGTTTGTAATTCGTCGTTCTTCGCACCCGGAAAAAGCAAAAGCATGACGGCGGCACGACGTTCCTTGCCGGCCAGATCAGCTGGACGCTTGCGAGGCCGACGGAGCGACGCCGAGCTCATTGACGAGACCCAGTTTTTGGGATGGTTCCAGGCGAGTGCTTTTTCTATCAGGCTTCGATCGATCATCGTGTTCGTTGCCACTGACAGGGGTCGACTCGGTAATATTTTTTCAACAGCGAAAACAGTTCGCCATGTTCTCGTTCAAGCTCGCGAGGTTGTTCGAAAAATGTTTCTGACGCGACAGCAAAAAATTCTGCTTTGTTGGTCGCCCCGTAATGGTCCAGCACCGTTCTTCGACCCGATTCGCTGGCTTGCACCAGTTCCGCGTGGCCAATGTCGACCACCTGTTTCCAGGCGGATGCCGTTGTCGGATCGTCGAACATGATATTGCCGCCCATTTCGCCGTCGAGCCCATCGAGCGCGTGGGCGAACTCATGAATGACAACGTTTTGACCATCGTCTTCGTTGCGTCCGCCTCGAAGTGAATCTTTCCACGAAAGAACGATGGGGCCACCCTGCCACGCTTCGCCGGCGCGATGCTGAGACTGGCCGTGACTTACGCCGTCGGATGTCTTTCGTTGAAATGCTTTTGGAAATAGCAAAACGGATTTGACGTTGTCGAAGTAAAAATCCTCAACACCCAACAGCATCAGACAGGCTTGAGCCGCGATGGTGACTCGCATTTCGTCCGTCAGTTCGAGGCCCTCGCAGCCTTCCCAGTGCTTTTCCGCAACGAAAATTTTGATTCGTTTTTGAAGAGCGAGTGTCTCTTCCGCAGACATCTCCCACGTCAGTCGAACATTGCGTTGTAGATGCAAGGACCAGCCTTCAGGCCATGGCCGATTCAGGATTTTATTGCGGCGTCGTTTTCGAAACCATCCAAACATTGATTCAGCCAGTCGGGGGTTGTTGAGCGAATTGCGGGGGCTTCCGGGGCGAAAGTAGGCCACGCCAGCATGTTTCGGCTACATTATCCGGAATTATTCACGACGACAGGCGTCTGATTTGATGTTTGAGGCGATTCTCCTGAAGTGGCGACAGTTTTTTCAGATTCACCAATTCACGTCGTGTTTGAACTGTCGAAACCATAAACTTGGAACAATGCCCCAATGAAACAAGCTTTCTGCATGTCGACGCCCACGCATCGTAAATAATCCGAATTCAAGAACCAAGGAGCCAAAGATGATTTCCAGACGTCAATTTATTGGAACCGCGACGGCTACGGCAGCTGCTTTGAATCACGTGACGGCATCGGAAAGCTTCAGCACCGATGAACCAATGCGGCCAGTCGTCATTTCCACTTGGCAACACGGACTGGCTGCCAACGACGCGGCTTGGACAGTGCTTTCCGGCGGAGGGGCTGCGATCGATGCGGTCGAAACTGGGGTTCGGGTCACAGAATCCGATCCCGCCGTGACGACCGTTGGGATTGGTGGATGGCCGGACGCGTCAGGCGAAGTGACCCTCGACGCGTGCATCATGAACGAAAAAGGTGACTGCGGATCGGTGGCCTGCCTGAAAGAAATTGAGAACCCGATTTCCGTTGCCAGAATGGTGATGGAAAAGACGCCTCACGTGATGCTGGTCGGAACGGGAGCTCAACAGTTTGCATTGGAAAACGGATTCAAAAAGAAAAACCTTTTGACTGAGCGCTCGATTGCGGAATGGAAAAAGTGGAAAGCGAAACATCCCGATGCCGTCAAATCACGAGGCATCAATATGGAGAACCACGATACGATTGGTTTGGTGGCGGTCGACTCGAAGGGGAACCTTTCGGGCGCATGCACGACCAGCGGGATGGCGTGGAAGCTACCTGGCCGAGTGGGGGATTCTCCGATCATCGGAGCAGGGCTTTATGTTGATAACGAAGTCGGCGCCGCGACGGCGACTGGAGCAGGTGAAGCCGTCATCCGTGCGGTAGGGAGCTTTTTGGTCGTCGAACTGATGCGGCAGGGAAATTCGCCTCAGGATGCTTGCCGTCTGGCGACAGAGCGAGTCATCGAAAAGAATCCTCATTGGAAAGAGATCCAAATCGGCTTTATCGCCGTCGATAAACAGGGCCGGGTTGGAGGACACTGCATTCAGCCCGGCTTCGACTATGCGGTGTACGACGCCGAAGGAGGCAATCGAATGGTAAAGAGCACCAGTCGAGTCTCAAAATAGCGGTTGCAAAATAATCACAGACAGAATTTGGCAAAAGTGATTGATTTTCGTCTGGTTTGGTTAAACTATTCGTTTAATCCATTCCAGAACTCAATCGATCAATGCACACGACAAAAAACGTTTCTTCAAAATGTGTGATGGCTCGCCTGATGCGAAAGGGAGTCAACTACCAGGAAAATTTCACTCTGCGAGAATACGGAAGCTGGAAAAAGGCGGAAGCAGCGGCTAAAAAATGGGTTGCCAAAATGAAAGAGCAACTTCCGGCTCCAGAGACATCGCGCGACAAAGTGAGCAAACGGAACCAGTCAGGCGTTGTTGGAGTTTGGCCCTCTTACAACTACAACGTTCGCAATGGGAAGGCCTACCATTATTCTCGCTGGTACGCACGCTGGCCTGGCTGCCCCATCAAGAGCGGGATTGGTTTTTCGGTCAATCGGTTCGGAGACGACGACGCGTTTGCGCTGGCGGTTCTTGCGAGAACTCATGAAACGGTCGACAGGGAATGGCTTGAAAAGAAGCTGAAGTCATTCAAGAAAACCAAAAAATATCAAGCGACTCTGGAAAAGAAACAACTTGAGTTCGTTTAAAACTCTAGTTCGTTTAAGCAAGTCGTTTGCCTTCTGTGTTTGCCAAGCGAAAAAAACAGCGTTGATATTTACAGCGACAACAACTGTTGCCGAATCGCTTTCACTTTTTCGGTACACGTAACCCGGCGGTTTTCTCCAAAAGAGACCGTGGTTGCCGAAGTCTTCGTCGGCCATGGAATGCTAGCGCTGGCGTGTATTTCTCGCACACCGGTTTCACGAACAAGTTGCGCCGCGTTTTCTGAACTGACACCGGAGCCTGCCAAAACAGAAGTAACGCTGGAACGTTTCGTCAGTTCAGCGATCAGTTTGGCGCCGTCGATCGCTTTCGTCTGCTGCCCAGAAGTCAAAACGTGATCGAAACCCAGTTCCTGCAACTGGTCGAAAGTTTTTAACGGTTCCGAAACCAAGTCGAAGGCGCGATGAAACGTCGTTTGCATTCCGGCGGCGGCGTCCAGCAACCGGCGGCAGATTTCCAGATCGATTTGTCCTTCGCAAGACAACGCGCCAAAAACAACACCATCAGCGTTCAGTTTTTTGGCTGCGGCGATGTTGGAGCTCATGATTTCGACATCGTCAGCGTCGTAAACAAACCCGCCATCGTGTGGTCGAATCATGACCATGCAAGGAAGATCCAGTTCGTTAATACACTGTTCGATCAAGCCATGGCTTGGCGTCGTACCGCCTGCCGACAACGCGCTACATACTTCCAGTCGGTCAGCACCGCCATCGAGCGCCGCCTTTGCGGACGTGAACGAGTCGATGCAAATTTCCAGTGCGATGGTTTGTTGGCTACCAACTTCCACTGGCACCTCCTCCAGATGAACTTCCACCGCCAAAGCCGCTGCCTCCGCCACCGGAGGACCCACCAAAGCTCGACGAACTGCTGGACGACTTTACAACGCGTGGCGTGTGATAAGTGTGCTGGTGGAAGTAGTCGCAGTTTTGGCAACGTTCGACAACCAGTACTTTTCCGCCGTGGGAAGTGGTTGCCTGAACCAGAGTCCGGGTGATTTTTGAGCGAGTCGTATATTCGCATTGTGGACAATGAGAGAACCGCGTCCAGAATTTTCCGTACCGGATCTTCAGAACTTTCTCACACGTCAAACAAGCCCATACATCGTAGTCCACGCTGCCAATTTGTTCTTCCAGTCGCTCAGGCGGATCAAGGAAATCGTCGTCTTTTGCTTCATCCAATAACACTCGACGATCGTTGCAAATTTCGCAGTGTCGAGGCCGATATCGGATCCAGTAACGGCCTCCAAAAACCAGACCGACGCCGGCCAAACCAAAGGCTCCCAGCAGAAACGGAAGCCGCTGCTTTTGACGCCGGTACTTTTTTAGCTGTTCCCGTTTGAGCGCAACACCCGGAAGTTCCGTCGGCGCATCAAGTTCACTGATCATCAAAATTCGAGTGGCACAGGCGCGAATGCCTTCATACAGAGCGCTGCCCGGATCATCGGCTTGAAAGTTTGGCACAACGGTATCGTCCATGATTCGTTGGGCGACGCGAATTTGCTCTTTCGAATCGATGCCCTTGCCAAGCACAATTTCTGCCTGGCGATCCTTGATTGCCGCCATCAGTAAAACGCCATTGTTGCGAAACGCTCCACCGATGCCCCAGTGGTTAAATAGCTCGGTCGCAAACGTGCGGTGGTGCCTGCCGTTGGTCGAATCAATCACAACAACGGACATTTCTCGACCGATTTTCTGATTGACTTCGTCGCAGACGCGGTTGATGTGATCGACTTCGTCCTTGCTGAGCGTGTTAGTCAGGTCGACCACCCAGCCCTCTGGTCGAGGTGACGGAATATTGGTTGGTGTCGCTGCACCGAAAGGTCGGTTCTTGCGAGTTCCTGTTTTGTTCTGCTTCGAGTCGTCTCTATCTCCGTCTACGCGAAATTCAACACCCTGATCTTTGGAAGTCTGCGCCTGCAACAAGGAGCAGTAGGGCGTGCTGACCAACAAGACGATTGGAATGAAAGTCAGCGACACCGACAAAAATCGTGCGAGGCGATTGCGAAGTTTTAATGCAAGGAAATTCAACACGGTTTCTGCGAATGAGAAAGTTTGGTTCGAAGCTCAAAAAAAAGTTTCAATCGGCAGCTTCTGCGATTAGGCTCGATGCAAGTTCAACATGGATTGAACCATCACCTTTTTTGCATCAGTCCCCGATCGAGACCGACGCTCATTGTAGCGACAATTTCGAGCGAGGAAATTTCTGTGGAGTCACTTCAAATGATGTGCACACGTTGCCTTGCCTGTGTTGCGTCCCTGTTTCTGTTGACGATTCAATCTAGTTCAGATGCCCAGGTGTTGGGTTCGAGAGCAAATCGTCCCGTTCGAGTTGCTGCGATGGTGGAATTCCCTTCTGCGGCGGAGAATGCGCCGCGGTTTGGAAAGCGGTCTTACGTGGCGGCCGCAGAGCAGGGCAATGGCTGGTATCCCTACGTGATCGCTCGTGGTGACGATCGCACTTGGATCAGGCAATTGCCGATCGAAGAACGTCCGAACCGACCGATGCACTTCTGGGGTAATAGCCGTCGACGTGTTGTTAGGTAGATGGGTGGCTCGGCGCGGTTTGAGATGACCGATGATCAAAGTAACACGCCTCGGAGAGGTTGTGTTTTTTTGAAAGCATTTCCAGTGATGTGAGCCGCTTGGGCGATAGCCTCGGTTTTGCAATCTCTATGGCCCTGCAACCGTGGCTATCGCCAGAACGGCTCATTGAATCGACAAGCCGAAATGGCAACGCAAAGAAAGTCCTCAGAGAGGCGTGCTACGAAGGCACTAACCACGGAAGCTATCTTTTTCAGAAAGTCGCTTCCGTTTTTTGTGCCAATCATCAATGAATTTCGCGTTGGGATCGAATACGCGAACGTCGAGTGCTTCGTCGTCAGGATGCTTGGACTTCGGATAGCCTTTGAGCATAAAGTTCGCTTCTCGCGAAGCTGACAACGCTCCACGCGAACGACTTTGGATGAACGCCAGCCACATCCGATCCGGACCGATGCCAAGCGTCGCGGAGTCGGGATCTTTTTGAAAAGCATCCGGATGCCACGGAGCCATGTGAAACGTGAAAAGCGTGAATGCGATAAACGCACACGCGATCCAAATCGAAAAGATGGTTCGTCCAGCCATCTCTGTCACGATGTCGAACTTCATTTTCTTCTTCGACAAAACGTCCGTCATGCTGCGGCAAACGATAAATGTGACAACAAACAGAATCCAAACGGCAAGGAAGTCTACCAGCGCTGAGTAGTCACCCATCGACGAAGCCATCTGTGCCGCAACAGGCTCAAAAAAGCTTGACGCGATCAGTGCCGAGATCAAAAAGTTGATCAGCGTGATAAAGTTGTTCCAGAATCCGAACCACCACGTCGAACCGACGATCAGGAAAAAGATCAGGATGACCAAAAGGATAACCATGGTTGTTCTTTATGACTGAAGCATTCGTTGGAGTTCTTCGACAGAAGTCGTGCCCTTGGCAATGACCACGGCCGCCTCTTTTTGCATCGCGATATGCCCCTGTTGCTGGGCCAATGCAGCGAGCACGTTTAACTTTGGATTCTTCAAGGCAGCATCACGGAACTCATCTGTGATCTGTAGCAATTCAAAAATGCCGGTGCGGCCTTTGTATCCAATTCCATTGCAGATTTCGCATGGCTCGATCTCTTCCTGGTTCTCATCCAGCATGCCGGGTTTGAAAATGAAAGGTCGATAGAGTTTTTCGATGCGACCCACCGGCAGCCCCAATTTTTGAAGCAATTGCGGATGCGGTTGATAGGGAACGCGGCAGTTTTCACACAGCTTTCGAACGACTCGCATGCATAGCACGCCGCTGAGCAAATTCAGAAACTTGCGAGCATCAGGATTCATCGCCAGCACACGCAGCAGTGCATCGATCGCATTTTTACCGGGGTGGCGGATGTAAATCGGAACCTCATGATTCATTGAGGTATCCACAAGACTGTCGAGAAGTTTTCCGCTAGGCAAATCAGGAAAAGCAAGCACATCAGGCTCGCGAAGCAGCAACTGTGGCAGCGGCGTCATCGCCGTTTCGCCTCGGTCGCTGTGGAACGGAACGGAGCTGACGTTGATGACTTCCGGCTCGACGCTCTTGCTGTCTTCGATGACGAAAAAATCTTTCACCAGGCGATCGCAGGAGTCCAACGCGGCTCGCCATGCCGACGTGTAACCTTCGCCCGGAATGGCGGACACCAGAAACATGCCTGAGCCTTCCATCTTCATCAGCTGAACAATCTGCTGAACCATGCTGGCTCGAATCCCCAGATCCTCCAGCGTCTCCATCGGCGGGCGTTTGTAAGACAGGTACAAAGCGACCCGTTCGCCGCTGTGCACGCCTTGGGAAACGATCTCGAAAGATTGCTTGCTGCGTAAGTACTCGGTTTTGAAGTGGCCGGTTTGCTTGGATCGGCGATCCTGATAGTTCGTGCCTGCCAGCTGTTTCAAAACGACCAACATGTAGTCGCCGGTTTGACGATCGATTGGTGGCCCGGGATGCCAGAGCCCGTCAATTCGAAAGCGAACGTTGACTTGTTGGGGCGTAAAATCCAGAACGGTAACGTCGGCGTCTTTGTGAATCGCTTCTGCAACGATGTTGGTCGCGGGTCCGTAGCCGGGCGAATTGCTGACCATTTGAAGATTGTCTTCGCGCTCCTCGTCCGTGGCACCGAACGCGGTGAAATTAACCGGAGCTGCTTGTGTGTCGAAATCCATGGACGAAAACGGATCCTATTTCTTGAGTGATTGTTGAGCTTCCTGGAGTGAAATCACGCCCAGCAAAACAAGTTTCCATGCAGAAGAAGCCATCGGAATTTTCGCGCCGGTCTGCTTGGCGATTGCTTCTACCGATTCCGGTTTTCTTGTGTCGACCAGCACTTTTCGAACTTCATCGTTCACCGAAAGTAGCTCGAACAAGGCGATTCGACCGATGTGCCCCAAGCCGCCGCAAGTCTGACAGGTTGGAAACTCGATAGGCCGTCCATTGGCATCCACACGCTGCTCAGGTGGCGGAAGACGGAACTCGCGGAAGATCGTTTTTTGTTTTCGAGGATCTCCGCCGAGCTGCTGAATCAGTTCCGGCTTGACCTGAATTTCCTGCTTGCAGTCGCCGCAGAGCCGTCGGGCAAGTCGCTGGTTGGTCACGAAACGAACGGCTTGTGCAAATCGAACCGGGTTTTTCGTGTTCGAAAAGTGCTGCATCAAGGCTTGAACGGCAGACTTGGCAGAAGCTTGCAACCAAACGGATGTGTCCTGACTTTCGACTCCATTGGTCAGCGTATCCATGACTTCGGGGGACGTGACGTCCGGCACCGCGATGGAATCCGGTCGCGTCAAAAGAGCGGCATCGAGCGCGGCTTTCTGAGTCGGATTTGATTTGCCTGCCGGATCGTAGTAGCGAACTACGATGTTCTCGAGCGCCGTCTCTTCTTCGTTTTCTTTGGAAACAAGGCCGATACAATCGCGAGTCAGCCGATCCGCAGACAGCAACATGCCTTGCCATGCCGTTGTCAGGCCCTCGCCTTTGGGTGCCGAGACAATGCAAATGCCGGGTTCATTCAGTGCTGGAATGAAAAGTTTCTGCATGCCGGGCAGCATTCCAAGCCGTTTCAGCGGAAGTTTATCTCCCGCGTCACCAATGAATTTGACTTGAACGCGTTCTCCATTCTGAACGCCTTGGGACACGATATCCAGCTGACGTTTACCGTGGTCAGGTGATTTCAACGCGAAACGTCCCGACTGTCGGCTGCGACGATCCGCAGGGTTCATTCCGGCAAGACATTTCATGCTGACCAGAACGGAATCACCCATCTCGCGATCCATCGGAGGCATCGGATGCCATGCTCCATCGACCAGGATTTTGGGGGCTGCTTGAGCTTGCGTGTAATCGATCAGCATCGTGTCGGCTCGTTTGAGCAAACAGTCGATCAGCAAGTCCTTTACGACAATAAATCCCGGTGATTGGCGAGCTCGAATCAAGTTCGCCTGTTTTGCGGTGTCGTCCGCGCCGGCGGCAGTGAAGTCCAGCTCAGCACCGATGTCCTGGGAAAGCTGCTCCATCTGCAAGCCAGCGTCAGGGTTCAGCTTTTGCTTGATCGTCGAATCCTTTTTGATTCCTGATCTTCGCAGTAATCGATAAAGTGCCCATGGAAACAGGCTTGCTAAAACGTAGATCGGGAATCCGACCCAAAAAATTGGAATCGAAATCGCCGCGAAGAATCCCAGCAAATGCAGCATCAGATTGAGCGGATTCCATACCTCAGGCTTTAGCCCCGTCAGTTCACCGATTCGAATCGAATCCTGATTGACCCAGTCTGCGAGGTAAACCCAAGTAAAGAACGTGATCGCAACCAAGCCAATTTTGAGCAGCGAAAGGTAGCCGCCAGCTGTACGGGCCGCCAGCAATCCATCCGCAGCACTGGCATCCGAAGACACGATCAGCAGCAGCAATAAACTGAGTGAAAAAACCAATAGCCGCTTCGACGGTGCAGTAAGTCGAAAGTTGGTCAGGCAAACGGGAGACAAACAAGCCATTCCTGATTCAGTTTCCTTCTGAAAAAATGGTTCAACGAGAATGAAATGACCTGATGACGAAAAAGAGACGCCGTCCGAAATTCGCAGACGGCGGCCCTCTATTCTAAATGCCAATCACCCAAAGTGTCGGCAAAAACCGGGCGTTTCCGCCCAATTGATTCGCTCCAGCAAGTGACAGTCGTAACGCTCGCAAGGATCGTGACCGGAGCAGGATGAAAGGCTACAGGATACCAGGCGCTGAAACGTCGATACCTTTGAGCTTCATTTTCAGGACTTCCTTGTTCGGAGCGACCTGGAAAGCGGTTGGACGATCGATCAGTTCGTCGCGAACGAGGTTTTCAAGACTCATCGTGAAGTCCTGCATTCCTTCTTCGGCGAACATTGGGATCGCATCTGAAAGCTTGTGATCTTTCCCTTCCAGAATCAATTTTCGGATTGTCGGATTGAAGGTCATGATTTCACAGGTTGGAACTCGACCGACACCCGGCTTGATCGATTTGAGCAATTTCTGGCCGATGATTCCCTTCATGTTCATGGCCATCGCACTGCGAATTGCGCCGTGCATCTCTTCCGGGAAAAGGTCCAGAATACGGCCGATCGTCGAAGGAGCCGTCGAAGCGTGAATCGTGCCGAAAACAAGGTGACCCGTTTCAGCAGCATGAATCGCCGTCATGAAAGTCTCTTCGTCACGAAGCTCACCGACGAGGATGATGTCGGGGTCTTCACGAACGGCATGCTTCATACCGACGCCAAAGTCAACGACGTCGATACCGACTTCACGCTGGTTGATCAAACATTTGTCATCGGTGAAAACGAATTCGATCGGATCTTCCAGCGTCAGAATGTGCTTCGAATATTGGCGATTGATGTAGTTCAACATCGACGCGATCGTGGTCGATTTACCCGAACCGGTGATTCCAGCCAGCAAAATCATGCCCTGTTCGTGGTGACAAAGGCTCTCGATCGATGGCGGCAGGTACAGACCTTCGAAGTCGGGAATAAAGTTGTTCACTCGACGGGCAACCAATCCGATTTTTCCAAGCTGCTGCAGCATGTTGACTCGGAAACGCCAGTCGACACCATCGACTTCGACGACGTAGGCAAAGTCAGCACCGCCTTCTTCGTCAAAGATCTTTCGGGTTCGTTCGGTCATCATTGGGAACAGCAGTCGAGCCATTTCTTCGATTTCGACTGGCTCCCGGTTCATGGGCTTGAGTGTACCGTTGACACGAATGATTGGCGGTTTGCCAACTTTCATGTGCAAGTCACTTCCCTGAAGCTTTACCAAGGCGCGGAAATATCGATCGACTTGGTTGTCAGCCCGCTTCTGCGTGAAGCGGTTGATCATGTCTTCGATTTTTTCGTCCACGACGGGAGCCGCTGGAACTGCTCCGTTAAGATCGACCCCTGAAGCGTCACCGTTGCCAACACTCTCGGTGTCGTGATCGTCGTTGCTGCCAGCATCTGCTGGGGCGTTTTTGTTTTTTGTTTTCATCGTCGATATCCGTTAGGTGAGCAGAGCGGTGGACGGGGCCCACGGCCGAAGGAGTGTGCGGAAGCGGAGGAGACGAAAAATCCGCAAAAACCTTGCTGAATGTACTCTAAGTTGCCGCTATCGGCGGGTCAACCAAGCCGACCTTTCCCCACAAAAATTGCCGGCAAGTCGTAGGGCGGTATCAATAATAGGGGCTGGTCGCGAGAGTTCCAGAGCGTGCTCGAACCCCTTAGCCGAATTTTGGTCCGACGCTATGATCTGGACCGGCACAGATTAATGTGATCTGTCTCGCAAGCCAAAAGTTGAATTTTCTGTGAAAGCAGACCATGGATACGGAACTCGTCGATCGTTCAAACTCAATTCGTCAGCGCATTACCCAGCTGCGGGACAGTCTTTGACTACGACAACAAACTGAAACAATCTGCTGTCATCGAAGAAAAGATGGCCGCCGCGAATTTCTGGGATAACCAGGAAGCCGCTCAGGAAGTCGTTGGACAGTTGAAATCACTGAAGTCGATTCTGGCTCCCATGCAAGAGCTAACGGCTTCCGGCGAAGACCTTGATGCGCTGTTGGAAATGGCAGAAGAAGATCCTTCTATCGCCGACGAATTCGAAGCCGAAGTTTCCCGTCTGGAAAAAGAGCTCGATGCGCTGGAACTGAAAGCGTTGCTCAACGGACCGCACGATAGTTGCGGAGCCATCCTGACGATTCACGCGCGCGACGGCGGCACCGATGCCAACGACTGGGCCGAAATGATGCTGCGGATGTACACGCAGTGGGCAGCAAAAGGTGAATACACCGTTGAACTGCTCGACCGAAGCGACAATCCCGATGCGGGAATCAACAACGCAGCGATCGCCATCCGCGGCCCGATGGCTTACGGCTATCTAAAAGGCGAACGAGGAGTCCATCGTCTGGTTCGAATCAGCCCGTACAACTCTGAAGGAAAACGACAGACAAGTTTTGCGGCGGTTGACGTGACGCCAGAAATTTCAGATTCGTTTGATATCGAAATCGATGAGAGCGATGTTCGTGTGGATACCTATCGAGCCAGCGGAGCAGGGGGGCAGCACGTCAACAAAACGGACAGCGCGATCCGGCTGACTCACATTCCAACCAATACAGTGGTGCAGTGTCAGTCTCAACGTTCGCAACACAAAAATCGTGCTCAGGCCTGGAAGATGTTGCGAGCCGCGATGGCGAGGGTTGAAGAAGAAAAACGTGAAGCCGAAAACGCGGAGTCCTACAAGAATAAAGCTCAGGTCGGATTCGGTTCACAGATTCGAAATTACTTCCTGCATCCAGACCAACGGGTTAAGGACGCTCGCACCGGGCACTACGTCGGCGATTTTCAAAAAGTGCTCGACGGTGAAATTCAGGGCTTCCTTGAAGCGTATTTGAATTGGCTGGTGAAAGAAGAAAGTTAGGACGCTGGCAGAATGTGAATCGTCGGTGCCGGCGCGTATCAGACTGTTGATTTGGCCATGGCTTTCAGTGGCACGTGTCTCTGAGGCGTCTTGGGCATGCTGTGTTTCTGTGACCATTGAGCCGTTTTGGCGATAGCCACGGTTCACCGCGATCAAGCCGGCGCAACCCACGGCTCGAAGGCTCGAACTGCTTAAGAATTCGACGACTGCATCATTGCATACAGCTTTTTTAGATTGGTAATTTGAGTCTCGGCATTTCATGCATTTTGGACACCGTTATGAAACGTTCACTTATTTTGACAACACCATGATCGAGGGCTATAAACCTTTGACTCATCGCCCAATTCAATCGCCAGAATCAATCATGAAACGTATTCAATTCTTCGCTTCGATCGCAACGCTGCTTGTTTGTTTCTTTTTCATGACAGGCCCGGTGTTGTCGCAGCAAACGCAAGAAGCGACGCATGTTCGCGAAAAGCATGACACGTCTGATTTTGTCAAAGTAAAAATTCGTGTCGATGAGCTGCTGGAAAATTACGCGGCGGATGAAATTTTGCTGGTCGTGGACATCGACAACACGTTGCTGGCGATGAATCAGGATCTTGGAAGTGATCAGTGGTTCAACTGGCAGAGCGGCTTGTTGGATGATACGCCAGAATCAGCAGACCTCGTGGCGAGCGATTTCGGCGGTTTGCTTTCGGTGCAGGGTACTCTGTTCGCGCTCAGCGGCATGCACGCGCCTGAGCCACAATTGCCCGACATGGTGAAAGGCATTCAGGCCAAAGGCGTTGCAACGATCGTTTTGACGTCGCGTGGTCCCGAGTTTCGCGATGCTTCAGAAAGGGAGCTCAAACGAAACGGGTACAAATTTGATGCCGCAGAAAACGAATTGGAAATCGTCGAAAAACGTGGAACTTTCAAACCTTTCGACACCGCTCGACCTGACCGACATGGATTGTCTGAACAGATCGTGGCGGAAGTTCTGAAGCAGCCAAGAAGTGTCTCTTATGCGAATGGGATCTATATGACGGCCGGCCAGCACAAGGGCTACATGTTGAAAGCGTTGTTGGCCCGAGCTGTCGTTTCCGCCGAGCAGCCGACCGAGTCAAGGTCTTTCAAAGCGATCGTTTTCGTCGACGATCACGACAAACATACCAACGGCTTGCATGACGCTTACGAGCACGATTCGATAGATCTGGTTACGTACCATTACATGCAGGAAGACGGCAACGTGCACAATTTCGAATCGTCTTCGAAGCAGCACGTGATCCGCGACTGGAATCGGTTGAAAGACTTTATTGATGCCGTGTTGGTAAAGTGATTGAAGGCTGTACCTTCTAAGCCCGGATTATTCACGAGGCGTTAGCGTCGACATGGAGAAAGCCTGTTTCATTCAGGTACTGCTCGAGGTTTGTGGTTTCGACAGTTTTCATCCATGACGTGAGATTAACGAATTTGCAAAAGTTGTAGCCACTTCTGGAGAATTACCTCAAAGGCCAAACCAGACGCCTGTCGTCGTGAATAATTCCGGCTAAGACGTCCTCTTTGATTGGCTAACGTTCATGTGTTGTCACAGCAGTCCGGCGTTGTGTTTCCTGCACTGCGTTTCAATCTTGGATCTGCTGCTCCCGAACCGTTGCGAATAAACATTGAAGATTGGAATGTCAATTTTAAGCTTTAGTTTCGAATTGAAGGGGTGTTCGTTTGGACCGTTGCTTTAAGACCGCGCCGGTGGGAAACTGAAACGCTCTCTGCTCTAGCCGCTTATACCAGATCGCAGGGCTATCGGTGTCCCAGTAAAGAATCTTCAGCTTGTCCCCGTTGCGATTGCGAAATGGCTGCGCTGGACGAGAGAAACAAATTCGGTGCGTGAACGAGAAAGACTGAAGTATTTCGCGTCCGACCTCTCATAAGAAACAAAGGGGGAGGCCGGGGCAGGCTGATTTATTGACTTAGCTTATTGGGATGGCACGGACGTTCACTTCAACCTGTTTTTTTGAACCGCGAAAAACGCCAAATACGCGAAAAGACATGATCGATCGCCGCGCGCAACTTTCGCGTGTTTAGCGTATTTCGCGGTCAATCAAAATTCGCGCATCAAGGCTTGCGTTCAAGAACAATTCGCTCCCACTCAACCAATCAAAGGGTGGCGCATCGGTACAGCGTGAGGCCGATCGGCGTTCGCTCGGTTACATGCATGCTCCGGGAGCGAGCGTGTTTGCGGAATCGGGCTGAGTTTAGCGTGGGTCGTGATTCAGGTTGCTCTTACAACCGCTACG
Source organism: uncultured Pirellulaceae bacterium (assembly GCA_964479855.1). GTDB lineage: Bacteria > Planctomycetota > Planctomycetia > Pirellulales > Pirellulaceae > Mariniblastus. The sequence continues at coordinate 440 of CAYZPA010000010.1, read as the reverse complement.
ACCGCCGCGAGGTTGAATTGACTTTCGGCTCACTGACGAAAAAGCAGTGTTGGCGTCGCAGCTGCGCCAATGCTTGTAATTTGCATTGAAAAGTCACCCGTCGCAACATTTTTGGATCTAAAGCAGCCAAATTGAAGAGGCGACAGGCATTCAGTGGTTCGCCCAAAGCAAATGGACGGAACATAAATGCGGGTGACCGAACTGTTCCCGTTTTGTTCCGCTGTAAACTGGACCTGTCCCCGTTTTGTCCCCCCCCGTTTTGTCCCCCCGTTTTGTCCCTGTCCCCGTTTTGTCCCCTCCGTTTTGTCCCCTCGAGAACAATCTTGGTTGGAATTGATAACCCAGATTTTGGTGTTTCCACTTTTTATCATGAGGCTGAAGCGGTACTAGTTCATGAGTTAATTCATGCGGTTGACTATTGTGAGAACAAAGACAAAACA